>UQPZ01000023.1 GCA_900543145.1 uncultured Ruminococcus sp. | reverse complement strand
TATCAACGGGCTGGGTTTTTCAAGGGGGAATTATTTTAATGTAAAGAAATACCGCTTGTATAGAAACAAGCGGTATTTCAATTAGTAGACATATAAAGAGAACATATATATTTTATCATTTCAGCGTAATTTTGTAAATAGACAATATTACCAATTTTATCTAATTTATTTTAGCTATTTCTGCAATTCAGCATCAAAATGCTTTTCTATTGTTGTATAAAATTTAAATTATATAAAGCGGAGGCTTCATCATGAAGCGCCTTACTGTGTAAGCCTATTATTTTTCCTTCAGAGCCTCCCCAAAACCTTTTTTAATAGGTTCTAAGAAGTAATCCATAACAGTCCTCTTATCCGTCTTTATTTCCACTGCTCCGGAAAGACCTGAAATCAGATCTATCTCATTATTTTCATCTGTAATTTCAAGCTTTACAAGATAAACGCTGCCCGTCTGCTCGCTGACAAAGGCGCTCGGACTGATATATTTCACCTTTCCCTTCACCGTTCCATACTTGTTATACGGATACGCTTCCAGCTTGATTTCTGCTTCCATTCCGATTTCTATGTCGGCAATATCCATATTCTTCACATAGCATACCATTTCAAGCGGTGCGTCCTTCGGTACGATCGTCACAAGCTCCTGTGCGTTTGTCACCGCCGCGCCGACAGTGTTCACATTCACGCTGTTTACATAGCCGCTTATAGGCGCTGTTATATACTGATAATCCTTAGAAAGTCTGTATTTTTCAAGGTTGGTTTCTATTTCGTCAAGCTGACCGCTTATCTCCGAAAGCTTTGCGTTGATCTGTGCGCTGTACTGGGTTTTTGTATCTTTTATTTTTGTTTCAGCCTGTTTCAGCGCAAGCTCGTTCTGCTTTACTATTAGTTCCTGCATTTCAGCCTGACGGCTTGTTCCGCTTTCTTCGTATTCCTCAAGCTGCAACTGTGCAATCTGATGATTTAAATCGGCGTTTTCCTTATCCTTCTTAAGACTGTCAAGAGTATTTTTATAGCTTGTATCTGCGTCCAGAATTGACTGAATATACGGTTTAAGCTCAGCTTCATAATCTTCAGTTTTCACCTTTGAGATATCATCGTCGTTTTTAATCTTTGTATATATTTTCTGCTGTGCTTCAAGAATTTCCTTCTGTGTATTAAGTTGTTTTTCGTCGATTTCAAGAGACTCCGTATCAAGTTCTATCAGAACGTCTCCCTTTTTCACATATTCTCCTTCGACAGCGTTTATTGACTTCACTGTTCCTCCCGAAAACGACTGCACTACATTTACATTTCCTGACGGCTGAACGCTTCCGCTTGAGGTGATAACAACATCTATTTTTGAAATGCAAGCCCAGATTACAGCGGCGATTAAAAGGGTAAACACGCCGAGAATAATTACAGTTCCCGCCTTGTGCGCAGGTCTTTCTATGATTTCAAGCAAGGACGGCATAAAGTCATACTTTAATTCCTTATCCTTTTTTCTGCTGTGCTTCAATATGTATTCTGTCAGCCTGTTATCCATCAATATCGCCTCTTTTCTGCTGATTGTAAAGATGATAATACAGTCCTTTTTCTTTCATAAGCCTTTCATGGGTATCATATTCCACAAGACTGCCCTTATCAATCACCATTATTTTCTGCGCGTCCTTTAACGTTGAAAGTCTGTGGGCAATAATTAAAACTGTTCTGCCTTTGCATATTTCCTTAAGGTTATTCTGTATGATGCTTTCCGATTCATAGTCAAGAGCTGACGTAGCCTCGTCAAATATGAGTATTCTTGGATTGTTAAGTATTGCTCGTGCTATTGCAACACGCTGTTTTTGTCCGCCGGAAAGTCCCATGCCCTTTTCGCCGATTATCGTTTCATAGCCGTTTGGCAGTTCAAGGATAAAATCATGAGCGCCTGCTATTTTTGCAGAATGTATTATCTGCTCCATTGAAGCAGTAGGGCAGTGAATTGAAATATTTTCTGCAACAGTTCCGTTAAACATAAAGTTTTCTTGCAATACTACTCCGATCTGCTTTCTGAGCATTGCAGGATTTACAAGAGAAATATCCATGCCGTCCACAGAAATCTTGCCGCCTTCGGGTATGTAAAGTCTTTGAATCAGCTTTGATATGGTGCTTTTTCCTGAACCACTTCTGCCTACAACTCCTACAATGGTGTCAGGCGCTATTTCAAAGCTCATACCCTTGATGACCTCTCCGCCCTGCGGATTGTATCTGAAATGCACCTTATCAAACACGATTTTACCATTGATTTTCGGAATTGACGTTTGATTGGTATTGAGTATCGGTTCCGGTGCAGTATTGAAAATATCTCCTATTCTTTTTACTGAAAGCGAGGCCTGCTGATATTCCTGCCAAAGCTGTACCAGTC
>UQPZ01000022.1 GCA_900543145.1 uncultured Ruminococcus sp. | reverse complement strand
ACTTTCCGGCTCCTGATTTACCGATAACCGCAACAAGCTCGCCGTCATCTATCTCACATGAAACATCGTGCAGCGCTTCAAATTCGTTGGATTTCTTAGGGTTGTAAATTTTTGTGATGTTGTTTAATTTTATCATCTTGTTTCTCCGATCAATTTCTAAACTCAGTTTTAAGTACATCTCTGGGCTGCTTATTTCTTACAACCAATAAAGGAATTATAATTGATAGCAACAGGAACAGAGCAAGAATTATTGCACAAATGCCGATGTATTCCACACTTATGGTTATTACGGTCTGTTTCAGGAACGTGTATTTTCCGATAATAAAAAATAAGGCGTCAGCAAAAATGGTGAAAATTACAACTATTATATAGTTAATAAAATTAATTACAGAACATCTTTTCCATGTGGCACCACACAAATAAAGTACTGCATAGCTTCTTAGATTCTGTGTTGTAGTAACTACGGTAGTTATAATTGCAGTAAATATGGTAATTATCAATATGCTGAGCGCTATAGGGAAAAGTGTATACAGCTCCTGATTCACGTATTGTTCGCTTTTTTCATAAATATAATCGGTATCATAATAATATCTATAGCCAAGCTCAGAGGTCATATTCTCTATCTCAATTTTCGAATAAGCTCCCTCGGGGAAATTTACTATAATTAAACTGTAAAAATTGTAGCAGCCCTTTGAACCTACCTTATCCATTATTTTATCTGTAGAAATAAACAGCGGATGACTGCGCATAGCTGAATTTAGTTGATAATAAAAGTTCCGAAAATCACCTGTGTAGTTATATAAATCAGGTCCGCCTGTACCATAAATATACTGATAGTCTGACATAATACCGGATATCTGTATTTTAAAGGATACTCCGTCCCAATCTTTAAGCTCAACTATGTCTCCTGTTTTATATCCGAAATTATCACAAACCACACACTGAGGAATTTCACTATCAGCGTCTGGAAGCTTTCCCTCTTTAAGATACGGAGGCAGTTCTTTCATTATTTCTTGGCTGTAATAGTTTATATATCCGCTTTTGTCAGAACCATCGTCAGAATCCATAATAACAAGATTTGCCTTGCCGCCGGTTACAGCAGTTGCTTTATCAAAATCCATTAATATATCCTCATCATATTTAAGATCATCCTTACCTATATTAGGCATTATGCAGATACCGTTCTGAGAAAGCGCTTCTTCAAACTGCGAATAATAAACTGTTCTATCCTTTAACGCTGACAGCATTATAATAATCAGCGCAAAAACCACAGCAAGCTGAATTGCGATCAAAATGTTTAGAATACGAGTACTTTTGGTAAGTTTAAACGAAAAATTCATATGTTTGCCTCCGTAAAGTTAAGCTTTCTGCTTATATTTCTTATCAGCATGACAAACAATACTATTGCCGAAACCGCAATATATCCTGCAAAAATACATACATATCTATTGAAATTAAGGCAGTTTATTGAATTGGGAAATATCTCCACCATTTTCGGGTACAGCAATTTATGAAATGCGTAAAGCGACAAAATAAATCCCGGCGAGATAACTGTTACAGCCTGACCAAGAAACAGCGCTATGCATCTTCCTCTAGTACTTCCGCACAGCCGAAAAACCGTTATTCGCTTTTTGTTGCATTCAATTATGTATTTATATAAAACTGCAAGGTTTACAGCAAACAGAAGAGCGACTGCTGCGGTAATAAATATTATTGTTCTGTAATATGCAAAATCGGTTATTGCCGAAAGATCCATATCCACAACATGACCGTGATCCGCCATTGTGCTGTTTACTATATTATCAATAGTAACAAACTGATTGTATGTAACAGGACGTATGAATTGAATACTGACAACAGCATTAAGTATAGTTTTGTCCGGAAGAGAAGTAAAGGGAATAGAATAAAAAACACTTCTTACACCACTGGGTATAGTATTTGAAACAGTATACTCAGTTCCGCATATGCTTACCTTATCGCCTATACCGGTCAAGGTTCTTGCCTCATTACTGTCATAAGATAAAGTTCCTGTAAATATTGTTTTTGTATCGTTAAGAAAATCGTCAGAAACAACAATATGTTTTTCTCCATTAATATATTCCTCGTCAGTCAGATCATATTCAGATGGATTTTCCATAACATTTACAATACCTTTATCGGTCAGTTTAAAAATGAAATCAAAGGGCGCAAGCCCAAAAAGATCGTTTTCAAATGTTCCGGAACAGTAAATCCATTCGATTTCTTCGTACATTGACTCCGGGATTTCTTTCAAGACTTTTGAAATATCTCCTTTAGTTATAGAGCTGAAATTATTATACCGAAACAAATCATTCAGCTCCTCTTCTTTGGTATTAAATGTAAGCAAATCGGTTCTTGAAGTCATCCATCCGCTCCATTCGTTCGCTTCAATTTTAACGGTGGTTGTCTTAGATTCTCCTATTAAGAGGTTATTACGATAGTTTTCATAAACGCCGTAAATAAAGCAGCCTATTACAGCGGTCAATACCGAAGTCATAACCATAAATAACAAAAGGAGCTTATTGTCTTTAAATAAATTCCGCAGTATTCTTAAAAGCATATATTATCTCCTGTAAAATATTCTGAGAGGCAAAATTAATATCCTGCCTCTCAGCCGGACAGAAATTAAAATACTATTTTTCTTGTTATGTCAACCTCGCCCTTATTATTTCCATTTTCATCTTGAACATATGACCAGTAACGAGCATAAAGACCCTCATAGTATATATTCTTTTGTGCGGTTACCCTTAAAAATGATCCGTTATCAGCCTCCGGTCTGAAATCAGTTTTATTGCTGTATATGCTGCCCAAAGCATTCCTTATTTCAGCGTATGAAAGAATAGCCGTATAGTTGTCCTTTCGGCATATGGTCATATTAGTAGCGCTGGTTGCATTTGTTAACGAATCATAGCTGTAAGTCTGTATAGAATGAAGATATGAATTTGATTGATCAAACGATTTATCAAGTACAACTGCATTCACACTTACAGCAGAAATAGAAGCCGTTATCAAAACGGCGGCACTCATTGCTGCAATCTTTTTAAATAATTTTATATTTAATTATAATATTATACATCATCTGAAAGTAAAAATCAATACTATAAACGCATTTTCTACATTTTTATAGAAATAATATCCATGCTATTGTGCATATTTAATATAATAAATATATAAAAAACAAATAAATCCGAACCCCCGTGAGAGTTCGGATATATCCAATATGGCTCCCCAAGTTGGACTCGAACCAGCGACCCTGATGGTTTTATTAGTGAAACATCTCAGTCCATATTTCCGAGGAACTTGTAGTAAACGACTATTTTCTGAAAATAGCCGTTTTCTTTTTTTACCTTGTCGCTGACAACAATCTTATCAATCAGACGGTTCAGAATTTCCTTGTCCAGCTTATCAACCGTATCGTATTGGCTTATCAGTCCTGCAAACTGTTCAGCATTAACTTCTTTTTCAGTTTGACATTTGACTTTTTCGTTAAGCTCAGATAATCGTTCCGTCAGCTTTTCCTGTTCCGTTTCACATTTAGAGGATAATTCTCTGAACCTCTTGTCCGATAACAAACCGTCCAGCCTGTCATCGTAAAGCCGTTCAAATTTGGCGTCAAGCTCTTTAATCCGTAATTTAATCGCTTGAATTTCTCTGTGTATGCAGTCCGTATTATCTGCTTCCGCACTTCCGAGCTTTTCCTTTACGCTTTGAACAAACGCTTCTCTGTCCTTTTGTACTATACAAAGAAGCTCCTTTATATCAGCCAAAACTGCATTGTACAGATCCTCATACTTTATATAATGTATGGAACATTTTTCTTTGCCTTTTTTCTTATATGTATTACAGCAGTAATAGTTATCTCTGTTGCTTGCGTTTGCAATTCCCAAAGCGTACCCGCATTTATCGCATTTCAGCAGTCCCGCAAATATATTGACGAACCCTGATTTGCTTGTGCGTTTGCGGCTTTCAAAACATTTATGCGCGTCGTTCCAAAGCTGTTCGGATATAAGCGGCTCATGCATATTTTCATTCACTATCCACTTATCCTCGCTCTGCTTTATCTCACGCTTACTTTTAAACGAAGCCTTGCGCCTTTTTCCGCTTGTCAGATGTCCGAGATAGGTACGGTTCTCCGCCATTTTTACAATGGTAGCTAAATTCCACTCATACGGATCCTTGTCATAGCTTCGTCCGCTTCTTTTCGCCTGAAGCGCGGCCGGAGTTATGACCTTCCGTTCGCTCAGGGTACGGGCAATTCTGTTATAGCCGTATCCATGATAAGCCGCCATTTCAAATATCCATCTAACTGTCGGGGCTGTTTCCTCGTCTATTTCCAAGACGTGCTTATCCTCAGAAGTTTTCCTGTATCCATACGGCGCCTGCGAGCCGATAAACTCTCCCCTTTTAGCTTTCGTTATAAATGCCTGACGTGTTTTTCTTGAACAGTCTGCGGGATAATACTGATTAAAGATGTTTTTCAGCGGCAGCATTAAGTCAAGGTCAAGATTTTCTCTCTCACTGTCTACATCGTCGCCTATTGCCACGAACCGAATTCCCTTTTCAGGAAATACGTCCTCAATGTACTTGCCCACCTCAATATAGTTTCGCCCTAATCTTGATAAGTCCTTGACTACTACCATATTTACTATTCCGTTTTGTACATCTGACATCATACGCTTAAAGCTCGGTCTGTCAAAAGCTGACGTTAGATAACGATACTTTTGAAAACACTGGAAAATCAAGGTTTTTCGAGCGACGGACAAGCAGGGTATTGTACTAAAAACTGAATACGACGCAGAAGCGGCGTTTCTTACTCTCTACATGGGAGAACAGGAACGCCGCTTTTTTCATGCCCTTTGTTACGCAGTAGGGGCAGAAAAA
>UQPZ01000021.1 GCA_900543145.1 uncultured Ruminococcus sp. | reverse complement strand
GTAATAATCTCCAAGATGACCTATGTGAGCTTCGGAAAGCGGTGCCCCTATAAGGTCAGCAAGCCAAAGATATGCTTCCTGCTTGCTCATTAAACCTTTTTTATACATTTGATCAAAGTAACGGTGAGCATTTATTCGGAGCGCTCTCAGCCTGCCGTCCGCCATGGTGCCGACAGGGATGTTAGTACCGGCATGTGCTCGTACATAAGCGTCGCATTCCGGATACCGGGAACATACATAAAGCATAGTCTGATTGGAATTATCGTGATATATTCCATCAGCGCTTCTGTAAACAACAGTGCTTCCGCAATATGGACAGCGCATCTGACTTGCATTAAATCCCTTTCTCTTTTTCTTTTTCATAACAAAACCTCCAAGAAAATAAAATGACCGGATATACGCGTTTACATAAACTTTGAAGTCTCACTCTGCAAAGTTTTGTATACAGCGGTATCCGGCCTGTAATTCAATTTCCTGCGCTGTTATGGATCGCTCAATGCGCAAATCCGTAACGGTCGTCCATGCACGGCGTACCGAAAGCCTGAACGCAAGTTATTGTTACATATATAGTATATCATATTTACATTTGATTGTCAAGCCTTAAAGGAATATTAATGCTATAATTTGCATTTATATTCCTATAGGGAATATTATTTGTTTTTTATCTCAGTATAGAGTTAAATTTCATCATCTTCTTCGTTATCATATACTGAGTTTTTCCGTTTCTTTATAAAAATCAGTCCTCCGACTGAAAGGAGCATACCGATTACGAATATTACGATGTGGAATGAAGGTATGCCTGAGGATGGTTTTTTATCATCCATTTTTACAGACTGCACGTACTCAGATGAAACGATCCCATCATCGGAAGTAAAACTCTCAGTCGTATCTTCGAGGTGCGTCAGGATATAATCGCTGCAACCGCCTATATCCATATGTAAAACTCCGTTAACATCAGCCGTAATTGTTCCGGGATATGTTCCGTAATCTGTTTTCAGTTCAAATGAAGTTCCTGCCCATTCTTTCCCAAGCCTTATTTCTAGATTCTCCGCTTCCGAAACCTGAAGCTCGGTACCGTCCGTTCCGTCCTTATCATAAGCTGATAAGGACGCTGACGCGGCTGAGCCTGAAATGATAAAACCTGCGGCAAGAAAAGAAAGTATCAGTGCAGACGAGGCTTTCCATGTTTTCATATTATATGACCTCCGTGTTTTTAGAAACTTTTTTTCTTTTTCCATTTTTCCTTATTAAAAGTGACGACATGAGAGCTAATGAACTGATAGCCAGTATAAATACTGCCGGTTTCATATTTCTTTCATCTCCGGTTTTAGGGGGACCTTCAACGGTTATTTTATCGTTGTGTACGTTAATCAGCAGTGTTTCATCCGGAATGATTTCAACTGTAACAGGACCAGCTATTTTATAGCTTGAGCTTACATCATTTTTAAGCTCTGTCACTATATATTCGCCTATACGAAGATTCTCTATCAGAATTTCTCCGTTGGCGTCAGTAGTAAAGGTTTCGTCATACCCATTCGGACCTGTGACTCTGAACGCAAAGCCTTCTTTTTTTCCGTCTGAAGTAGTCTTAACAATTTTAAGAGATCCTTTCATAACCGTGTTGGCAAAGCCGTCTCCGTCTTTGTTTTTCACCTCATAGGTTTTCCCGTCAGTATCTATGAAAACATAGTAGGCATTATCATCTGCTGTATACCCGTCAGGAGCAGATTTTTCTTTAACAAAAACTCCGCCGTAAGCGATATCTTTCATTTCATAAATTCCTTCAGAGGTTTCCTCCATAACGCCGAGCAGTTTATCAGATTTATCAAACCTTTTATCACCGTTAATGTCTGAATATACTTCAAAAACAGCTCCTGACAGCTTTATATCAGATAAGTCGGCGTCTGTCTTTACAAGACGCAGGTTACCTCGTATCTGCTTGTTTATAATTTTGATTTCGATTACCTCTGCATTATCCTGAACAAATACCGGATAGCTTTCACTGCTGAGAATATAGCCTTCAGGCTGAGCTATTTCTTTTATTATCCATTTGCCGAAGGGGATGTCAGTAAATGAAAAACTGCCGTCTTCTCCGGATTCGTCAATCATTACAGCGTTATTTTCCGTAAAGTCAGTACAGTCTGGAGCAAACAGACCAATCAATGCACCGCTTAGAGTATTTTCACTTTCATCGACCTTTGATCCGTTAATTCTGCCTCGCTTCAAATTGTTTATGATCACATTTCCTTCATTTGCTTTAATTTCAATAACAGCGTTATCCTGACCGCCGTACTCAAAAGAAAACTCATATTTTTCATCAGATATAACGTAGTGCTCGTCTGTGGCCAGCTCTTTAAGATAAAAGTTTCCGAAGGGAAGTTCTGTGGCAAACTTCATTGAACCGTTTTCAGTTACAGCTGCAATTTCCAGCAAACCATCTGAAGGTATAACAGAACCGTCTGCAGCTGTGATAACTTCACCGGCATACAGTCCGAAAACAACAGAGTTTATTTCTCCGTTCATACCGATGCCAAAGCTTTCGTCCTGTTCAAGCGCCTTATTTATTAGGATCTCGGCTTTCTGGCGTTCGTTGTAGATTTCAGTTTTAAATTCTGTAATTTCAACCTCCTGGCCTGCGTAGGAAAGTTCAGCGTCGTAGGTTTCTTTGCTAAGTATCATTCCATCAGGAGCTTTAATTTCTTTTACTTCATATTTACCTAAATAGAGTTCTTTGCTTGCTGCAGCGCCGGACTTATCAGTTATTATTTTATCTGCTGTCTCTCCGGCGGTATATCTGAGAGTTCCGTCTGGTGTATATATGTCCTCCTTAGCAATAATATCAAATTCTGCACCTTCAAGTCCGCTAACAGTGTATACCGGCTGGTAGACATCTTCATTTTCAGTTACTGAAGAGAATATTTCACCGGTTTTTGTGATCCGTATAACGCCTTTCTGAGCCTTATCTGATTTTTTTACTGCTGTAACAGTTATATCTCCTTCAACAGAAGAATTTTCTTCCGTTATATCAAAATATACCGGTTCTGTGTCAAGTACATATCCATAAGGAGCGCAGACCTCTACAAGATAGTAACCTGTTCCGTACTCAAGCTGTTCCGGAGTGATAAGGTAGCCTTCGCTGTTTGTATAAAATGTATCGACCTCGGTGATCTCAGGATAGGTAAAGCTCTGAGTGATCTTATTTCCGTCTGGTCCGAACAATTGAAATCCGGCGCCGGCATACGGTATGGTTTTACCGGTTTCAGCGTCAGTTTTAATAATTTTCAGATATGAACGGAAAGACGCGTTGTTAAGTATGTATCTGTAGGTCTGGTTATCCTTTGATATAAACACCTCGAAATCATCTATAAATTCAGTTCCGTCCCAGCCTCCTACCTGACTTACGATATAAGTTCCGTATGGAAGCTCCTTGCTTTGAGCATATCCATTATCATCGCATATAAGATGATTCCGCTGAGTTTTGTCGGCATTATCATATGAGCCGGATGATTTTATGTATATATCAAATTCTGCTCCGAATTCAGGCTTCTGAATTCCAGTTTCTCCGTTTCCGGTATGCTTAATGAGCGCTATTCTTCCTTTTTTCAGAGTGTTTTCAAAACTTACAGATGCGGTCTGACCACTTACTATCGTAACCTTTTTAGATGACTGAGGTCTGTATTTATCAATTGATTGTTCGGTTATGGTATATTCTCCGGGTTCAAGATCGGTTGCATCAATTATTCCCTTAGAATTAGTGGTCTTAGAAGCAGTATAACCATTGCCGCTGATTTTAAAAGTAATACCTCCAACTATTCCATCTTCAGATGTTTTTATCAAATGTAGATTACCTGTTTTAACTTCTAGTTTAAGGTATCCGCTTACAGGATCTGAAACTTCTGCTCCATAAGTAGCTAAATTTTGTAGACCTTCCTTTATATGTCCGTCAGACCATACGACTATACCTTTTCTCTTACCATTGTTTTTTTCAGCCGTTATATTTATTATATCCTTTGGAGCTTCCGTACAGCTGATAGTTAATTTATTACCGTCAATAGAAAGTTTAATGTCTTTGGAATTGCTTGAAAGCTTATAGTTTCCCAGAACTCCGTTTGTATCTGTAAGAGTGACAGAATAATTGCTGCCATTCCATTTCAATTCATATATTTCAGCTGTTCCAATAGATTTTCTAAAAAAGCTAGGAAGTTTTGTATGATTCTGTACTTTATTTTCTATATCTGAATATTCCTTAAAAATAGAATCAAAAAGTGGATGACTCTTTTTTATATATTCTTTAACGTTATTTTTTCCATACTTTGTTGCGTCTATTTTATTGAAATTTTCATCTCTTTCTCCAACAACAGTCTCCCATATTAAGAGCTGAGAAGCAATATAACTTGAAATTTCTTTGGCATCAGAGTGATTTGCTGAATTCCAGTCTGTATTTCCGTTTCCTTGCCATCCGTATTGCATAATACGACCAATATATAATTTTATATATCTCGGATTAATAGTTTGATTCAGATTCGACGGATAATTATCCCAGAAACTTTCGTTAAAACCGGTGTAACTGTCACCTGATTCAACATGGAAACCGGGTTCAATGCAGTAAGCGACTCTACCATCAAATGTATCCTGACAATGTACTGAATAAAAATCAGATTGTTCATTAACAGACCAGCCTCCCATAAAATTTAAAGCTGGATGTCCCCATGAACTTCTGTCAGACGGATCCGATCCTCTCGGCAGATCAATTATGTAAACCGTCATCTTCTGAGATTCTGCTGATACTGAAGAAATTAATCCTGAAAAGTTTACTAAAGTTATTATAAGAGTAAAAAGCAAGGATAAGATTCTTTTTCCTGTTTTCATATGATTTTACCTCCATAAAAAGAAAGAACCCACCTAAATGATGAGTTCTTTTAATATTATTGTGTTATTTAAGCGTATCCTATATAAATATTATAGGAATTGCTGCCTAATGATTCTGTCCATATGGTAAAATAATTAAATCCTGAATTCACATAAAACTCCAATGTATCTTTTAAATCACGTTCAATATAAATACAATTAGCATCTGCATATATAGGAGTATCCCAACAAGCTGTTGCTGATGAATCCAGTATTAAACCAATGCTTTGACCATAGGCAATAGCATTATTTACATAGCTGTTTACATCAAACTTTTTGATCGTAGATGTTTCTGGCGCAGGCTTTGGTGCCTCTGTCGGCTTCGGTTTCGGTTTTGATTTTTCGGTTTTCGGCGTTGTAGTTTTCGGCTTCTCAGTCTTAGTTGCAGGTGAAGTTACTGTAGTATTCTGATTCTGCTGCTGAGTTTGTCCGTTATTTTCTTCATTACGATAATCGTTATTATCCTGAGGGTTATTATCCTGTTCAGTGCGATCTTGCTCTGTACCGCTGTTATTTGCTGTTTCTAAGTTCTTTGAGGATTTCACTGTCTTTGCGGTTTTGGCAGAAGATGCCGTTTTCTTGGTACCGGCTTTGGAAATAACTGAATTAGTTGTACTCAAGGATACAGAACCGGTAACTGCTGAAGTCCTGCTTAAAGTTGAGCTTGACGTATCAGCGCTTGTAACATACGCAGAACCTGATTCCGAACTTATTTCAGAAACCGGTTCTTTTTTCTTTGAGCATGAAGAAAATATCATTGCTAAGCTGAGTGTGATAATTACTGCCGACTTTTTCATAATGCATTCCTCCAGTCCTGTTTTTACCATTATACTACTAAAAACCGAGAAATGCAACACCTTTAGCATGTTAATTTATAATAACCTCTGTCGGCTTCATCGACATACCTGTCAAGTATCTCAAAAAACCGGGCCGGATCCAACTCGGAATCTAGCCAGTAAGCCGCTCTGTAGGAATAACAGCCTACCTCGTCATTTATGGTATGGCTTCCTAGTATGCTGTGCAAATTAAGCTCGTTTATCTTTTTTATCTGATTTTCAGTACCCAGACTACGAAGAGTCTTTGCCAGGCATATGATCATCAGCGGATGCAACCCAGAAAATGATATCTGCATATAATACCCCTGATATTCGGCAATCAGCGATGTGTCATCCTGATCATCAGCGGTGAGTACTGACAGTATTATTTTTCGGGCATCGTCAGCTATCTTTTTTCGGCGCAGTTTTTCAGCGGAGCTGAGTTCACAGTATTGCATAAAACCCCCTCCTTTATTATCTTGCAGCTGAAATATGGGTTATAGCTCCCCATATTCTATTTGAATCATTGTTTATGCCCAAAATACGAACAGTAACTCGTGACCCTCTCGGAGGACGTCCGCGTTTGGGGTAACTGCAAAGACAGTCGATACTTCCGTCGAGAGCGACGAAAACGCCTGTGGTATCAACCATACTGACCGTACCTACATAGCGGTTTCCGACAGAATATTTTTTCAGCGCCTTTTCATAAGGATTTTCTCCTGCTTGTTTTACCGAGGCTTTCACTTTTATATTTTCACGGTCGTTTCGATCCGTCTCAATTATTTTGACAAGGACCCTTTGCCCGGGCTGATAGTATAATGACGCATCCATCCATCTTTGGTAGCTCAGTTCACGCAGCGGTATATACGTTTCCACACCGAACAAATCAACAAAGATACCTGCGCGTATAACTGAAACCACTCTTGCCTCAGCACAGATTCCGGCATAAAGAATGTAATTGCCGTCACGGTCAGTACTATAATAATACTGCTTTCTTCGGGCTTTCATAGCGTCCAGCCTGCTTGCAACCGCCAGACTGGTTTCAGGATCTATGCCTTTTATGATATAATCAATTTCTGCTCCAAGTCTTTTTGAAAGATTATAATGCATTACATCATCATGCATTCTTCCGCGGTAATCCTCAGGCGGTTCTACAGCTTCTTCGGCTGGAATGATTATCTTAAAGTCGCCGTGATAAGTGACTGCAACGGAATTCGGTTTTTTTTGATCCAGTTGTTCTATTCCTTGTATTGTGCCTGTTAATATTTTTCCAGTTTTCATTGATTCAAGGAGATCCAATAGATCGTTCTGTGCCTTGATTGCGTCAGTTTCAACTGCGGGTTTATCGTCAATTGACAGAATTGGTTTGGTATTAAGCCGCTTTTTTCTGGGTTTATATTCCTTTTCGACATTTACCGCTGTTATACCTTCTGTGTCAGACTGACTTTCGTTTTTCAAGTTTTTGTATTCTTCGGCTTGGATGACATCTTCAGGTATCTTCTTCGGGATAAAAGTCTGATTTTCTGTTTCGGTTTGGAGAGAAGATTTCTCTTCGCTGATGTTTTCAGACCCGGGATCCATTAGTTCGGATATACCTTGAT
>UQPZ01000020.1 GCA_900543145.1 uncultured Ruminococcus sp. | reverse complement strand
AAATTATAACCGCGGCGTTAAACTGCGCATTATTACAAACGAGCGACGTCAGGAGCGATCACGCGAATTGCGCCGTCCGCGCCAGGACTAGGACTCGGAGTAGACGGACATTATAGCGTCTATTATTTCCTGAAAGTTCCATGCAGGAGGCAGACTTCTGTCCATCAGTCCAAAGTTTTCACCTGCGCCTGCGGTCGCACCATTATCCCACCAGATACAGGGAACGCCAGCCTTCTTTGCCGTATTGAGATAGTATTTTGCACACTCAACTCTGTCCTCAATATTGTATTTGTTTACCGAACCGTATTCTCCGACTATAACAGGAATATTCTTGCTAAGGAATAAATCGTTAAGGTCTATGAACAGATTGTCGATAGAAGAACCGTCAGCTTCGGCATTGAATACGTCCGTACCCTTTGTATCAAGCGCAAAGGAATAGGGAAGATATGCGTGTACCGATACAATTACTTTATCGTCAAAGCCGGAAAGATCTATTGCTTCAAGACAGTTTCTTGAGGACGACGCAGCGTAGCCTGTGATCATAAGATGACGCTTCGGATTGTTTCCGCCGCTGTTTCTTACGGTTTCGTAAAATGCCTTTGCGTATTCGTTGACGATCGCCCTTGAAGCAGAATCGCCGCCTGTCCATTCGCCGGGAGTATTTCTGAGCCTAGGCTCATTTAACCCCTCGAAAATAAGGTGTTCGTCATAGTTTTTAAATTCGTCAGCTATCTGAGTCCATAAAGCCTTGAGCTGCTTAATGTCCTCCTCTTTGTTTTCTTCGGTCGGGAAATACCAGTCCTCATGGTGCGTGTTAAGAATTACAAACATATCGTTGTCAATGCCGTAATCTACTATTTCCTTTACTCTTGTCATCCAAGCTTCGTCAACGTTATACTCGTCGTCCATGTGAGTGCCCCAGGACACGGGTACTCTCAGTACGTTGAAGCCGCTTGATTTCAGCAGGTCTACCATCGCCTTTGAGGTTTCCTTGTTTCCCCAGGAGGTTTCAGCGTCAACTCCGCTTCCGCCGGTTGCGTCCATGGTATTTCCCAGGTTCCAGCCGGTCTTCATTTCCTTGACAAGATTCCATGAGGTTATGTCACGGATCTCCTTCGGTGTTTCCTCTGTCTGTGATGTGCCGCTTTCGGAGTCCTTTTCGCCGTCCTTGTCAGAGCAGGCAGCAAAGCCTGAAACGGCAATCGCCGTACCGAGAATAAGCGCCAGTGTTTTTTTGATCTTCATTATATTTATCCTTTCATCATTTATTTTACAGGTTATCTGTATTTTTCAGCTTCAAATTGGATCCTTTCCAGAGTAAGCGCTACGTTTTTTACAGCTCCGATATAGTCTTGTGCACAGGCTATTTTGTTTTTTGTACATACCGCACAGAATTCTCCGCCGGGACAGTAATGATTATCCGTTCCGCCGGTAACAGGCAGACCGAACTGCTCTGCGTACCATTGCGCTCTTTTATTTGAAAGCTCGTCGCCGCTGTGGGTGTTGATTATTTCGACAGCGTCGGTATGATCGGGAACAAGCCTTATTTCACGGAGATAGCTTGCACGCCTAAATGGGTGAGCATGAACCAGAAAGCCTCCCGCTTCATGAACAAGCTCAGCATATCTGAAAAAGTCGTTGTCTTCAAGCTCGGGATGAGAAAGAAGCCACTGCTTATCAACTCCGTAGGTAAGAAAATCAGCGCCGCCATAGGTGTATTCAATTCCGAAAAGAACGGTAAGTCCTATCTCTTTTCCTTTTGCTTGTGCGTTTTCAAAGCCTCTGCAATAAGCGCTGACCTTATCGCTCCATTTAAGAGAGCGGTCAACTGCACTGTTACCGTTGAAAAAATAATCTGTTACAAATATAGTATCGTATCCCAGCGCCTTGTAGCGTTCTGCCTGCTGTGAGCCGCCTATTGAAGCGCAGGCGCTCCCCTCGCTTGTGTGCAGATGAGCTTCGCATAAATACCTTTTCATCAGAAGTCTATACCTCTCTTTATTACCTCAAGGCACATTCTTCCGTTGTGATACGGACATTTCCACGGGCCTACGATCTCCTTGAAGCCGTGGGGTTTATGCTCAAAGGAAACCTCGCTGTACCATTCAGAGCCGGGACGCTTGTCGATAATATCCGACTTTATGTATTCCCAGACCGACTTTGCAGCTTCAAGGAATTTCTTATCGCCGCTGTGCTGATATGCATTTATAAAACCAACGACAGACTCTGCTTCTACCCACCATACTCGCTTTCTGTCTATCTTATCGTTTTCACGCTCGTTGTTAAGAGCTCCGTTCTCCATTGCTGTATTAAGAATATTATTCGAGATATTCAGATCCATATCGGCAAACTGTTTTTTAAGCTCCTCGTCCTCCAGCGTATCGCAGGCAAGGTCCATAAGCCAGGTTGCTTCAATATCATGACCGTAGGAATGAATATCTCCGATCACTTCCAGCTTTTCATTAAAGAAAACCTTGAGGGCGTTTGTCTGAGAATCGAAAACCTTATCCTTTATTTGAGAAAGCTGAAATTTAAGACGCTTTGCAACTTCTTCATTTCTGTCAGCTTTATAAAGCTCGGTGTAAGCTTCGATCAGGTGAAGAATCGCATTCATAGTTTTATCTGCCATAAGGCCGTTTTCCGAAAGAGCATCGTTTGGTACAAGCTTCCAGTCAACTGTAAAAGCTTCACGGTAGCCGTATTCGTCTAGAGTATTTGTTTCAATATCGCTAAAGAGTTTATAGGCAAGGTCAAGAGCGAATTTATCGCCGACAGCGTTGTAATAAGCTGAAAGCGCATAAATTGCAAAGGCTATGTTATAGGTATGCTTCATAGTATCCGACGGTTCGCCCTTAAAGCTTGTCATCCAGTAAACTCCGCCGTTATCGTAATCGATACAGTGATTTTTTATATACTCGAATGCATGATCTGCAAGCTCCCTGCATTTTTCGTCCTTGAGAACGGCATAGCAGCTTGAAAAGAACCACAATATTCTTGAGTGAAGAATAACTCCCTTATCGGCCTTTTTGTCAAGCTCAAGATCATAGCTCATATATCCGTAAAAGCCGCCGTTTTCCTCGTCCTTCAAATTTGCCCAGAACGGAATGATATGTTCCGTAAGCTCTTTTTTAACCTCTGAAATAATCATAGCTGATCTGCTCCTTTATATTAATGTGATGAACATTTGGTTTTTGTATGCTTCTGATATTTATCCACAATACTTTTGCAGTCATTCAGATGAATGATCTGGTGTTTTGTCAAAGGCATAGTAATTATCTCCGAAACAGTTTTCCTTCCCCAATAATTCATCAGTCCCTCGGTTTCCGGAATAACTGCACCCTCATCTTTTATTCTGATGATCTGTGACGGCAAAAAGGTTTTTGAAGGCTGGTCGAGGGTAAGCTTTTCAAAAAACTTTTTAGTTTTGCGTCCCACGTTTTCACGGTATGCGAACAATGCTTTGACAGAAAGACTCTCACTCAGCGAAAACACCTCTTCGTCGTTGCAAAGAAGAATGCTTGCGGTAATATCCTCAATTCTGGTTATATGACATACTGCTCACTCTCTACTCGGCAATCTTTCTCGCTTCTACATAAAATCTTTTATCCTCGGCGTGACCCATTGAAAAGGTTTTTCTGGGGAGCGCTCCGTCACAGATGACCGTCGGGAAAAGCTCTGATTTCGCCATATCCGGCAGGATAAAGCCGATCGTATCCTCGTTCATCGAAAGCCTGTCTACAACTTCCGTGCCGTGTATATAGTCGATTTTTCCTCCCGCTTCGGGCAGCAGTCTGTCCAGTACTGTCTGAAGGCTTCCGACTGCAAGCTTGGAAAGCGGCTTATGTACATATTTTTCTTTGTGAACGCCGTTTTTTACGATAACGATCTTCTGTGCGCTTATACTATCGCTGAGTTCAAGCTCTTCAGTCACCTTTTCCTCAAGCTTTTGTGCGTCAACGCCGGTCACGATCCTATGGATAGCTTCAAATTCCAGGGCAGGCGAATGAAGATCAACTATTTCGGCAAGAGCGTACCTTGCGGGACTGTGCGACATATCCTTATCGGGATATTTAGCCTTCAGTCTCTCATAATACTCTTTGGCGGTAGCAAGGGAATGATTTCCGTCGCCCATTGCGTAAACGAGCGGAGAGGTTTCGCTGATACCGTATTTTTTATTGAATGAATCAAGGTCGGCAAGCTTTTCAAGAGCAGCCAGCACATTGTCCGCGGATTTTTCATCAAGCAGCCAGCCCTTTATGCTTCCTCCGTTCTGCATAAGCTTGAAATCATAAAGCTTTTCCATACCGCCTGTTTTTTCAGCCAGCGGCTCTATTACCGTTTTTTCAGTATCGTCTATAAGAATCATAATATGAGGAAGCTCTATCTGCGCACCCTCGCGCACCTTTATTCTGGGCGGAATACGCTCTACTACCGTAGCCTCAGTGGCTCTTACCTGAGATCTCGAACCCTTTCGGTAATCATATTCTTCAAGGTCAACAGCTCCGATTATTCCAGCTCTTACCTTACCGTCGGACTGGGTACGCTCAATATATATAAGGGAATTTTTAAGCTCTTTAAAGGTATCTGTTTCAAGGTATTCGGTCATATTATTATGTATTTTTTCAATACGCATTTCAACGTCAGGGTTTTCCAGATAAACCTCCGGAAGTATCAGATTTAGAGCGGATTTTGAACCGGCGGTAAGCTTTTCTGTTTCAGACCAGTATTCCGGCTGAGAGGTATACTGATCGCAGGCCACGACCGCCCATTTTGTCATATCAGTATTCTTGGGAATTAGAATATCGGCTTTTTTAAATGCAGATGACATAAATTAAAACTCCTGTCTTATGTAAGCGTTATAGGATATTGCTTTTTCATATTTTTTGATAACGTTTTCGTTCCGTATACTCCAAAACAGGACGGTAAAAAACCGTCCTGCAAGGCTTATTTATTCGTTTGTATTCTGTCCTGCTCCGCAGCATTTTTTGTATTTCTTTCCGCTTCCGCAGGGACATGGATCGTTCGGTCCGACTTTACTTGTTTTTCTCTGGATATTATGATGCTGAGCGCCCTCGTTGAGAACCTGTTCTCTCTTGGGAGCAGGCGCAGACTTTCTTACCTGAATGGTAAACAGCATTCTTACCGTATCCTCGCGGATAGCGTCGATCATAGCGTCGAACATATCGAAGCCTTCCATACGGTATTCAACAACAGGGTTCTTTTGACCGTAGGAGCGCAGACCGATACCGCGCTTCAGTTCTTCCATATCGTCGATATGAGCCATCCACTTTGTATCTACGACTTTAAGCAGAACAACACGTTCTATTTCTCTTAGAAGCTCTCTGCCGAGATCCTCCTCACGCTTAGCATATATCTTGTCGGCTCTGTCGTTGAGCATTTCTACAATATCCTTCTTGGATACCTCGTCAAGCTGCTTTGCGTCGTATCTGAAATCGCTGTCAACGGTAAACAGACCCATAAGATGATCGCGCAGGCCCTCCAGATTCCAGTCGTCGTGTATCTCGTCATCAAGCAGGTACATATTGACCGTTGAATCAATGTATTCCTTGATCATTCCGACGATATAGTCGTGAATATCTTCTCCGTCGAGAACCTTCTGGCGCTGACCGTAGATAATTTCACGCTGGGTATTCATTACGTCGTCGTAGTTAAGAACGTTCTTTCTGATATTGAAGTTTCTGCCCTCTATCTTCTTCTGAGAGGACTCGATAACGTTGGCAAGCATTTTTGACTGGATAGGCGTATTTTCGTCGACCTTCAGCGCTTCCATCATAGCGTTTATCCTGTCGCCGCCGAACAGACGCATAAGATCGTCCTCAAGTGAAAGGAAGAACAGGCTTTCTCCCGGGTCGCCCTGACGTCCCGAACGTCCTCTCAGCTGATTGTCGATACGTCTTGACTCATGTCTTTCCGTACCGATAATAAACAATCCGCCGGCTTCCTTTACCTTTTCCGCTTTTTCGGCAACTTCAGCGGAATATTTGGCGTAAAGCTCCTTGTACTTAGCTCTCGCCTCAAGCACCTGCTCATTGTCTGTCTCCGCAAAGCCGGTCGCTTCAACGACGATTTCCTCGGGATAGTCCATTTTATAAAGCTGCTCTGTAGCAAGGTATTCGGCGTTTCCTCCGAGGAGAATATCCGTTCCTCTTCCTGCCATATTGGTAGCTATGGTAACAGCTCCGTACTTACCTGCCTGAGCTACTATCTTAGCTTCCTTGTCGTGATATTTAGCGTTGAGAACCTCATGCTTTACACCCTTATTTTTAAGCAGTCTTGACAGATATTCGGATTTTTCGATCGAAACTGTACCAACCAGAACCGGCTGTCCTTTTTTGTTGCATTCGATTATCTGCTCGATAACGGCGTTGAATTTGCCCTTTTCGGTCTTGTAAACAACGTCCGGATGATCCATTCTTACAACAGGCTTATTTGTCGGGACCTCGATAACGTCCAGCTTATAGATCTCCCTGAACTCGTCCTCTTCGGTGATCGCAGTACCTGTCATACCCGAAAGCTTTGAGTAAAGACGGAAGTAGTTCTGATAGGTGATAGTAGCAATAGTTTTGGACTCGCGCATTACCTTAACGCCCTCTTTTGCCTCGATAGCCTGATGCAGACCGTCGTTGAAGCGGCGTCCTATCATTATACGTCCTGTAAATTCGTCGACTATAAGTACCTCTCCGTCCTTGACTACATAGTCGATGTCCTTTCTCATTGTACCGTTGGCTTTTATAGCCTGATTTATATGGTGCAGCAGAGTCATATTGTCGGCGTCCATAAGGTTAATTACGTTAAATACCTTTTCAGCCTTTTTGACTCCCGACTTTGTAAGGGTTGCAGTCCTTGCCTTTTCATCTATGATGTAGTCGCCGTCAAGAGCATCGTTATCCGCCTTGTCGTCCATTTCAACAACGGTAATCGGTTTAAGCGTTTTTGCAAAACGGTCTGCAAGAGTATAAAGCTCTGTAGACTTATCTCCCTGACCTGAAATAATAAGCGGAGTCCTCGCCTCATCGATAAGGATAGAGTCTACCTCGTCCACGATCGCAAAGGAATGTTCCCTCTGTACCTTGTCTTTTTTATAAATGACCATGTTGTCGCGGAGATAGTCGAAGCCGAACTCGTTGTTGGTTCCGTATGTAATATCCGCATTGTATGCAGCACGCTTTTCATCTTTGTCCATACCCGAAAGCACTACGCCTATAGACTGTCCGAGGAATCTGAATACCTTGCCCATTTCCTCCGACTGGAATTTTGCAAGATAGTCGTTTACCGTAACAACGTGAACTCCCTTGCCGTCCAGCGAATTAGCATAAGCCGCAAGACAGGCTACAAGGGTTTTTCCTTCTCCTGTCTTCATCTCGGCGATTCTGCCCTGATGAAGGATTATAGCTCCTATTATCTGAACCGGGAAAGGCTTTTTGCCAAGCGCACGGAAAGCGGCTTCACGGCATACCGCAAGAGCGTCCGGCAAAACGTCGTCCAGAGAGCTAAGTCCGTCGGCGATCTTGTCCTTCATTATCTGAGTCTGTTCTCTCAGCTCATGATCGGACATCGGCTGATACTTTTCCTCAAGCTCAAGCACCTTATTCTTAATAGGCTCTATTCTTTTCAGCTCTTTTTTAGAGTAATTACCGAATATTGCTTCAATCAAACCCATTCTTTCATTCCACCTTTTAAATTTTCAGTCCTGAGAAATATATATGAAATCTGTTCCCAAATATATTATTTCAGTAAAGCTGCTGTTCCCTTTAAAAAGACTGAGTGTAAATTCAGAATAAAATACAGTATAACAGTATTTCAGCCATGAATCTTGTATACTTTTAATAAGGGCGTCAGTAGTAAGATATAAAAATACATATTAATTATAGCAAATAATTATCTGTTTGTCAATTGATTTTAATACAATTCGCTAAAATCAATTTTGCTGATCTCAGCAGGTATAATTTCAGGGCGCTTTTGCTTGTAAATAAACATAAGGCAAAAGCGGCGGACTGCATAAGTTATGCTGTCCGCCTGCTTATATAGCTTTACATTTTAGCTCTTTCCTTGGCTCTGAGGGTATTGCTGAGAGTTCTCTTTCTTATTCTGATATTTTTGGAAGTTACCTCAAGAAGCTCGTCGTCGGCGAGAAATTCAAGGGAATCCTCAAGACTCAGATTTCTCGGCGGGATAAGCCTTAAGGCATCGTCGCTGCCGCTTGCTCTGGTATTTGTAAGATGTTTTTTCTTGCAGACGTTGACAACGAGATCCTCAGCTTTCGGAGAAGCTCCGACTATCATTCCCTCATATACGGGAGTTCCCGCAGTTATAAACAGCTCTCCTCGTTCCTGAGCGTTGAAAAGGCCGTAGGTAACAGCCTCTCCTGTTTCAAAGGCAACAAGCGAGCCTGTGCTTCTTCTAGCGATTTCGCCTTTATATGGCTGATAGCTGTGAAATACCGAACTCATTATTCCCTCGCCCTTAGTATCGGTCATAAACTCGCTTCTGTAGCCGAAAAGCCCTCTTGCGGGGATCAGAAATTCAATTCTCATTCTGCTTCCTACAGGAGTCATCTGGGTAAGCTCGCCTTTTCTTGAACCTAGCTTTTCCATTACCGAACCTACGCAGCTTTCCGGAACGTCTATAACAAGTCTTTCAATAGGCTCGTTAAGCTTTCCGTCAATTTCCTTATAAAGCACATGAGGCGTAGAAACTGAAAGCTCGTAGCCCTCACGGCGCATATTTTCGATCAGTATAGACAGGTGCATTTCTCCTCTGCCGGCTACCTTGAAGCTGTCGGTTGAATCGGTTTCTGAAACCCTGAGGGAAACGTCTTTCAGAAGCTCCTTGAACAGCCTGTCCCTGAGCTGCCGAGAGGTTACGAATTTACCCTCTCTTCCGGCAAACGGAGAGTCGTTGACCGAAAATGTCATTTCAACTGTAGGCTCTGAAATTTTTACAAAGGGAAGTGCCTCAAAGCTGCCGAATTCGCATATTGTATCGCCTATAGTAATATTCTCAATACCGCTTATACAAACTATATCGCCGGCCTTTGCTTCGTCGCAGGGAACTCGGTTAAGTCCCTCTATCTGATACATTGTAACGATCCTGCCCCTGTATTCCTTTTTGGTCTGATGAAAATCGCCGACGGTAACTTCCTGATTAACTTTCATGACTCCGCGTTCTATTCTTCCTACGGCAATTCTTCCGACATATTCATTGTAGTCTATAGCCGAAACAAGATACTGCATAGAGCCTTCAGCGTCTACCTCAGGGGCAGGGATATAGTTCAGTATTTCGTCAAGCAGAGGAATAAGATCCTCTCCCTGCTCATTGGGGTGATAAGAAGCCGTTCCGTCCCTGCCTGAGCAGTAAAGAATAGGACTGTCAAGCTGCTCGTCACTGGCGTCAAGATCCATAAGCAGTTCCAATACCTCGTCGCCTACTTCGTTGAGTCTTGCGTCGGGGCGGTCTATCTTGTTAACTACAACGATTATTTTATGTCCAAGCTCCAGCGCCTTCTGAAGAACGAATCTGGTCTGAGGCATAGGTCCTTCCGCTGCGTCTACCAGCAGAATAACTCCGTTTACCATTTTTAGAACTCGTTCTACCTCGCCGCCGAAATCGGCGTGTCCCGGAGTATCTATAACGTTTATTTTAACGTCCTTGTAATGAATAGACGTATTTTTGGCAAGTATAGTGATTCCTCTTTCGCGCTCAATGTCGTTAGAGTCCATGACTCTGTCGTCGACCGCCTGATTATCGCGGAAGGTTCCGCTCTGTTTGAGCATTTCGTCAACGAGGGTCGTTTTACCGTGGTCAACGTGAGCGATAATAGCAATGTTCCTTAAATCTTTTCTTATCATAAATATCCTCCCTTTAAGCCTGTGCAGCCAGAACGGAGTCTGTACAAAGGACGGCTTAAATAAAATTCATATCTTTCCAAACATTTATTATACCACAAAAAATCTCTTAATGCAAATATAAATTCACTCTGAATAGAACTGCGGATTTGTGGATTATAACAACAAAATGCCGCAGAATGCGAAAATTATGCATTCTGCGGCAACAAAAGCTTAATAACTCGGGATTTATCAATAATTCTGGACTACAACTGATTCGCCGGTGCTTTTATTATATGCAACGCTGTAGCCGTGGCTGTCCTCTGTAAATATGTAGTAATACCTATAGTTCCCGTCGTCCTCTCTGAATTCATAGGAAGAGATCGTTCCGCTGATCTGTGATGAAACAGAAGCAATTATAGCGCTGTCGTCAAAGGTATCTGGGGCTGATGAAGTATCTGCCGCCGAAGACGTATCCGCTGATGAGCTGTCGCTTGTGGAGGAAGTATCTGAAACGGAGGAGGTATCGGGCAACGAGCTTGAAGCGTCAGCTTGTGAATGATCCGCAGCCGACGAATCTTCAGGCAAAGAGCTTGCTTCGGAGGAATCCTCAGATCCGGATGATGTATCGTCTGATGAAGAAGCTTCCGGTTTGCTGTCTGATGAATTATCGGCAGAGGACTGCGGGTCTGTCTGCTGAGCAGAGGATTTATCATCTGACGTATCGTTCAGGCTCTGAGAAGAGGAGGTTTTGTCGGAAAGTCCGTCAAGCTCGTCTGACGAATCATTTCCGCCTGAGAAGCCGAATATCTTATATCCGACTATAACGGCTATAATTACGATAACAAGTATACCTATTGTAATTACCGCGGCTATCATAAAGGTTTTCTTTGACGGGTCTATTTCGCCGTCGTCATCGTCGTATTCCTCATCATAATCCTCATATTCGTTTTCATCGTATTCTTCATAGCCTTCAGTTTGTGGGCTGCCGTAATTATCCTCTCCGCCGTCTGAAGCGGAACGGCTGTTAAACTGCTCGTTTACCTGAGCTGCAGAAAAAATACGGGTCCTGTCATCGTCCTGCTGAAGCTGCTGCTTATTGAATACGATCGTGCTTTCTTCATCTGAGGGAACATCATCTTCTTCTGCGTTTTCGTTCTGATCGTCTATGAGAAGCGAATGGCAGAATTTGCAGAGTATTGCTTCTTCGGATATTTCCGCATTACAGTGAGGGCATCTTTTAGTTTTCATAGAAACAGTCCTTTCCTTTGCTTTTCAATACACTATTTATTAATATAATAGCATACTTCCTCAAAAAAATCAATGGATATCCTTTAATTTTCACCAAACATTCTTATTTCTCGATTTAATTCGGCAATCCGATGGTTTCTGACTGCAATAAGCAATACAAAAGGGCTTTGTGATATTGATAATTTGTGCAATATGCAGAAAGTTTCACTTACGCTTGACATTTAATATTAAAAAGTATATAATTATAAC
>UQPZ01000019.1 GCA_900543145.1 uncultured Ruminococcus sp. | reverse complement strand
GACTCTTTTGCATCTGCATATTTTCCCTTGACATCACGACCAAGGACATTGGAATAATCGTTTATTTCAGTTTTTTTCTTAGTTGTCATGTTTGCAAGTATTTGCACACGTTAAAGAGCAAAACAAAATATATAAATATCACAAAGAGAATAATTATTAATTTACCTACATTACCCACAAGGCTCTTTTTTTTCATACTATATACCTAAAGTACTGTTTATTTGATCCATAATATTTTGACTTGCTGTTCTTTCTCCTTTTTCCCATGTTAATGTTCCTTCAAAATAACCGATTATTAAAAAATGATGAGATAGAATCTTGTTCCGATTATTTGCTCTTACTTTGAAGAATTTAAATTTTTTCCATGAGTTTTATAGAGTAACCTTAATTTCTTCGTAGTCTTCAGATTCCCCACTACATTTGATCTTTATTACCACTAAATCATTCTCACAAACTACTTGTAAATTTTTCGATTTTACCGGATCGTAATTGTTAGGCAATGCCATGGGATTGCCAACTTTCCTCATTATTAAGCTGTTTTTCTTTAGATACACATTACATCTGTTGCCGAATATAGATTCATTAATACGTACAAATATTGAACAGTTATTATTAGTATATACCTGATATTCTGTGCATTTTAAAGACATATCTCTATTAATGGCTAATGTTAAACATATTATAATTGACAAACTGAATATTGAAATCAACTTTACAAATCTTTTCATTTTGGTTACTATTAAAACTGGAATTAATAATATTAATGCAAAACAAAAAGAATAGCAACATAAAGAAGTAATAGTGATTTTAGTTGTACACAGCTCAAAACAACTACTGCATAATATTAAAGCAATTAGTATTATTGTCATTATGACAATAATATTTTTTGTGATTTTTTGCATATTAAATTCCTGCCTATTACATATACACATAAACTGGATTATAATACAGGTAACCACAATCCCACAATAACAGAGTAATCACCATCACAAATGATAATGTTATCAACGAAACTTTTTTCATGACTTCCACCATATAATCCATACTTTATTAGTCAATATATGCCGTTTCAAAATCTCGAACCGCTTTTTCTATCCAAAAGTCTACCATCTTTGATATCTACGATAAAATCCGTACCGTAAAAATCATTGACAATCAAACTGTCATTTTTATACGAAAGCCCAACATATGGAGTGTATTGCAGCTTTGGAAACCTCTTTTTTGCTGATTCTATCTGCCAAGTAATTTTACCATGAAAATCAACTGAGTAAACATTATCATTTTTATCAATGTCATATGGAATTTTTATTAGTACAATTACCTGCGAATCCAGAACAAGGACAGTATCAATCTCAAACTGAAATTTTACCAGCTCGTTATTAACATACAATGCATTTTTATGTATTTTTAAAATAGGCATAGTTAACCTCCGATATCATTATAATCGTTTGTTTGTAAAGGTGCAACAAAAATTTCTTTTCAGAAGCAATATACTTTATTAGCTTACTGATTAGTCATTTTTAATTCCATTAAAGTTATTATTCCTTTACAAAGTATACATTCCTTTTGTAATTATCTGGGTCAACATCAATGTTTACTTTTGGTATCTCGTAAATGCGGCATAAGTCATCTTTTTTATTCAATAGCTGAACCCTGGGAACGTAGTAATCGAAACTATGAAAAATAGGTTGTGAAATCAGTGAGTATGACAATTCTACAATTTCATATCCAAAAGTGATGATATAGCTATGGTTTTTAAAGTCGAAATCATAGTTTGGAAGATTATATGAACAGTTATAGATATCCTCTAAATCATTTTCTCTTACTATTGAATAGTATACATATTCACCATTGCTAGGAATCAGATGTCCGCTGGCTATTTCCTTGTGGTCTAAATCATGATTATAACAAACAAATAGACCAATCAAAGCGATAACAAATGCAGAAGTAATGATTATTATTTTTTTCTTCTTACAATTCCCAATCATCGCCAATTTCCTTTTCGTAATATATAAAGCTATCATTGATTTTTTCTGATGTTATCTCAATCCAAGTACCACCTGTTTTCGAGCGTCTTGGATACAAATTATAATTCTTCCAGCGAGAAACTTGAATTGATGTTTCAATTGGGGGTTGCCCAATAGTTTCGTAAATCATTATTAGTTTATCAAGCGGTTAGGTAATTAGAAAAGAATATTAGCCGAAACAATAACCCATTGACCATTTACATATTCAAGATATAGTCTATGGGGAGTACCATCATATCCTATCCCAATATCTGTAGGCTGACCATTTTTACGATAGTAATCTGCCGTATAAGTGTACCCCCATAGAAATATAGCCTTATTGTTATGGCTAAGCACAGATGCTTCTTGAATATGAAACTCTTCATTGATAATATTATCTTTTAATTTCGCCAACGCATATCTCGGATTCATATATTTAAATATCTTGTCAGAAACTATTCCTTTATATTTTTGGGGAAGTTCTCCGTTATTTTCATAAGAACTGTTTATAAGAGAAATTCCGAGATTTTTCACCTCATTATCTTTACTTGAATGTATTATTAATCTTACATCCCATACTCCAAGATATTCTGCATCAGTTTGCTTTGGCTTTTGATCCTCATAATATTTATTATGCCAGTACACCGTTCGTGTGCAACAGAAAACAATTATTAATATTACGACAATTATCAATGGGATAGTTAAAAATATTATACGCTTTCTAATCATAATGCATCACTCATTTTAATAATGTAAACATAATCATAAAGAAAATCATCATCTTCTTCTGTGGTCACTATTGCTTCAGATAACGGAAATTTATCTCTCGACCCTGAATGACCAGCATAAAATATTTCACAATCTTTAACTTCGCTTATTATTGTAGCATGAGTTACATCTTGATTTGGTTCATGTACATTGTGAAAATAGAGTAAATCTCCTGCCTCGATGTATGGATGATCTTCTACAAATTTAGAAATGGAATCACCACCTATTTCTGTTTTTAACTGTATTATAGTATTCGTATCCTAATTGTATGTAGTATTCGTCTCTGGCATACCTTTGTATTTTTATAATTATACATTGTACGCATGATAATAACTGAAATTATCATTAAGATAAATATTTTTCTTATGCAACATTATAGTATTAGGCTTTATCATTAAATAAAGACTTCTTTCTTCGCTTTACAATGTTTTTAATTATAAGTGTGATAAATATAATCATAGCAGCACATATAAAGACGAAAATGATAATACCAAACGTATTATTAGGAGTATAGTAATCAATTTCTAAACTATTGCTGTCAATGTTATATATAATGCCTCCGGTCAAATAACCTTTAGCTTTTTTTATTGTTCCAGCATCAGAAACGCTTATCACTTCCTTATCCTCATTCAGTATGGCTACTTTGATTTTTGGGGAATATTGCATTAACAAATCAAAATTCTTATTGTAATTGGGATAGTCAAATGGAATAAATTCATTATCAGCATTAGTAAAATGCAATGAATAGCTAATGTAACCTTCATTTACATAGCCGACATAGCTATCGTTTTTATCAAAACTGTTCCTCTCAGCATTTTTACTGTTAAATACAGTATATACTGCATCGGAATCTGTAATTTTTACAAGAAGATCAACATAATAAGCCTCATCGGGAACTTATGTCAGATGAATTGTTATGGTCCTTGCTTTATCTTGTGCCGCATATACAGCGTTTTGTGAAGTGTAAAGCACAGAAACAATCAATGTAATTATAACAGCTGCTATGCTACTTTTCTTCACTACGATCCCCCCTGGTTATGATATGTATAAAATATTGCTGAACCCAGACAGTTTATACACAATGTATTCTTCATATTCATCATAATCAATAAAATATTTTTCTCTGTAAGAACTTTGATGCAGAGCAAAACGCTTATTATAGTTATCAATATTTTTATTATACATCAGTTAAAAAATAAAATCAATGCTTTTTGGAGTGTTTTGGTAATTATAAACGGATTTTTTGAATTTTTAATAAAATTTAGTTGATCCTATTGCTTTATCTTATCTGGGTTTTAATTTTCTGCGTTGATCTCATCAAAAAAGATCTGCTGAACATTTTATAAAAAACAGCTCCTTGATACCGTCTGGTTATCAAGGAACTGTTCACATGATCTGCTGTATATTATTTTTAGCGATTGTTTAATATTTTATAACTATTGCCTTAAACCGTTTCCAATATGCGTATATGACTACTTTGCCTTTACTGCAACAGTTGATGAATAATCGCTGTAAAGCTTCTTGCCGTTTACGGTCTTAAATGAGCGTATCTTGAAGTAATAGGTTTTTCCTTTGGTAAGTCCGCTTTTTTTATAGCTTGTAATTTTGTTGGGATTAGGATATTTGATCGCAGTGTATTTGCCGTTTTTTGAAGCAGACATTACTATCTGATAGCCCTCCGAATCCGTACATCTTGTCCAGCTTAAAGCGGCGCTTTTCGTTCCGGCAGTTCCCTTTAGAACAGGTGTAACGGTTTTTGTAGCCGTTATATATCTTCCGCAGGTTCCGACAACTCCGTTGGTCTTGGCTCTTACCTTGTAGTCGCAAAGCTGACCTGACTTCATACCGGTTTCCTTGTACTCCAGAGCCTTTACCTCTGCAAGCAGCTTGTATTCACCGTTTGACTGCTTCTTGTATACCTGATATTTATCCGCTCCCTTTACGGCATTCCATTTGATCCTTACGCTTTTTACAGAGCGGGAGCAGGTCAGTCCGGTAACTGTTGCCGGCTTGATCTTAAATTGAATCGTTTTGATCCCGCCGTAATTTCCCTTGCCGGTAATTCTAACCGTAGCCGTGCCGATCGCTGTATTGTTCGTATAGCTTACCGTATAGTCTGTTCCGGCTTTAAGAACAGTCGAGCCGTATTTTACGGTTATCGGCTGAGTGATCGCTTTTCCGGTATATACCTTAGTTCCGATTCCGGAAACCGTGCAGGAGGGAATACTCTTCTTCCATTTTGCATAAAGGTAAATGGTTTTATTTGCTGACGAAGAAAGATTATTTACCGTTTGCTTATCGGCATAGCTTATATCAGCTGCGGACGATTTTGCCCAGCCTGTGAAAATATATCCGCTTCGTGTAAACCTGCACGCCGTTAAGGCCTGTGCCTTGCCGTATGTAAAGCTCTGCGTGTAGCTTGAACCTGTTCCTCCGTTGGGAGTATACTTGACAGTGTATTTAATACCCGTATAAACTGCGTTTACTGTAATATCGGATCTGATATTTGTTAGCGGTTTATCCCAAGAGAGCGTATATCCGGTTCTTTCAAACAATCCGAACGGAGCGGAAGCCGTTCCGCCGTCCTGTACAAAGGAAGTGTAGGTCTTTGTTCCGTATTTGAACGTAACTGTATGGATATTGCTTTCGCCTTCCTTGTCAAATACGGCCTGTATATTTGTATTACCTGAAAGTGAAATGCTTATAGTTTTGCTCTGAGAGGAAATTCCTCCTGACCAGCCTTTGAAAATATATCCCTCTTTAGGCTCGGCGGTAAGGGTAATTTTATAATCAGTAAAATATTTTCCGCTGAATCCCTTTGAAAGATCGAGCTGTGACGTATTTAATTTAACTGTTCCGCCGTCTGAATTAACTGCGGTAACATTTACGCTGACTGCGCTGCCGAGTCCCAGAGAATTTTTCATCATAGTTGGAACATATGACGGGCGGTTTTTAAGGAATGTCACCATCCTGTTATAGCACGGCGTCGAAGCGTTGCCGACATTTGCCCATGACGGAAAACGGCTGAAGTATTTTGTCAGCTCTGGGAAATAAGCGTCGTAGAACGGCTTCATAAGCTCCTGACAGCGGCTCCAGTTATAGTTTACATTCATCTGATCCATCATTGATGTAACAAACTTTTCCTTAAAGCTGCTGTTTTTCATGAGTGAATTGAAGATAACGGGAAGAAAATCACTCTTATTATTCATTATTTTCTGAAGATTATTAATATTGTATTTGGTAGAGGAATTGCCGTAATGATCTACTCCCATTTCAGTATCGTAATACAGCATTCTCCATCTTCCGTCCGAGTAAGGGTTGTTTTCGTCGGTATTCCTTACTCTCCACATAGCGTAGTTGTTTCCAGGCCAGTCCTCGTTGATTATATAGATCTCGGTCGCCATATAGTCTATAAAGCTGTCTATATCGAGCATTTGGCTTATCTTTTCATAATTTGCGGCATTTGACATATTGTTGTTTTTTGCAAAATTATACAGTTCATCGGCATAAACGATATCTTCTTCAAGACCTTCGTCTATTTCTCCCTTTTTATAAACTATTACCTCGTCCTTATCGACGTCGTAGTTTTCTTCAAAGTAAGAATCGTCATAGTCCTCCTGAAGTGTGTAAAGTCCCCAGTATTCGCCGTCAATAAACAGAACGCAGGGCCGTCCTGCCTGAGTATCGAAGCTTCTGTCTGATACCAGCGACTGAAGATAGCTGTCCTTGAACTTGGTATAATCACAGTCGTTTCCGCCGTTTCTTATAACAAGCTTCTTAAACTTTTTTTACAGCTTCTCCTGATCCGTTTTCCTTAGTCAGTCCTTTGAAAAATTCATATTTGAAATTTTTCTCTCCGTATTCGTCACGGGCGTAGAATCTAAAGGATTTCTGATATGAGGCACGGGAGTATGCACCCTGGGTTCTCATTCCGCAGTCCTGAGATAGGGCAAGCGTTCCGTCAGGTTCAAAAAAGTCTATATGACATTCTCTTTCCCATTCACGTCCCCGCTGGTTGTAGTTTGCTTCGGGATTATCCCAGTTTACGTTTCCGCCCTTAATGTAATCGTAATAAGTCTTTCCCTTGATATATATTCCCGTATCATAATCAAAAAGGTTAGCGGTATCCGTAGTAACAGAGATGATCGGCAGGTTGTTGTGGTTTTTACTTGAAACTCCGACAAAATAAGATTTTGTTACTGTATCGCTGTATTTTCCGGCGCTGCTGAGAGTACAGGCTCTGATGACTGTACCCTTGTCCACTGCGCTGTTTGACGGAAAGCTGTTTGAATTGTTCCAAGGGGTTATCTCAGAAACCTTTACAAACGTTGCAAGTATCGCCTGTTCGGAAGAACGGTTTTTAACTGTTATTTCAGACGTGTATTCTTTTCGAGTCGTGCTTGTAGCCGGGTCGCTTCCGTCCGTTGTATAATAGATGGTATTGCCCTCGTCGGTTGATAATGAAAGTCCGAACTGACTGCTGTACATTCCGCTTTCCGCACTGAATTCCGGTGCGTTGCAGGGGACGGCTGACTCGGCGTCATTATTTGAAGCGCCCGGTGTAGGGTATACCACAGCAAGGTTATCAGTAGCGTCTGGCTGTCTTGCATAGCAGGTGTCTTTTGCCAGCGCAGGAACTTCTATGGTATCTATATCCTCTGCTCCGTTGTTAAGCGCAAGAGTAACGCCGTCTCCGGAAAGATTATACCCTGCATTCGGGTAGCTGCTGTCGCCGGCATATTTTTTGCAGCAGAAAACAATTTTATATTCTCCCGCAGCTACAGTCACATCTCCGAACGAATACTCGCTTGAACCGTCCTTGATAAGCTTCCAGCCTGAAAGGTTCACGTCGCTGCCGGAAGGGTTGTAAAGCTCGATCCAATCGCAGTATTCGCCGCTTGTATCAGCAGCGTAGGTAATGTTTCCGTTTTCTCCGTTATTTCCCGTACAGACCTCGTTTATATAAAGAACGGAATCTTCTGCTGAAACAGAAGCCGATCCCCACGAGGCGGCAGTCGATACCGTTAAGGCTGCGGCCGCCGCAAAGGAAAGCAATCGTTTATATGATTTCATATTTTTATATCCTCCTGTCAATATACACTAGCCTGAATAACTTCGCTTATATTTAAATTATAGCACTTGGTTCAAGGAAGGTCAATAAAATAAGGGCGTTTTTAGATATATTCATCAGTCTGCATAATTGGCGGTGCTTATGTATGGTAAAAACGACGGCACGCAAACGTTTAATTTAATATTTTTATACCATTTTCGTTCCAGTTATTAAATTACAGCCTCGTAATAAAAACCCGCAATACGAATAAAATGATACATACACATAAAAATCCGGCTTTGCGAACAAAGCCGGATCATGTGCATTTATTTGAAAATTATTCAGCTGCAGCTTCCTTGTCAAGACCGGAGATCTTAAAGGTTACTGAAAGCTCTTTCTCAAAGGAAAGCGCCATCGGGTCAATTGGAGGATCCTTAACGGTATCGCCGTAGGAATTGTAGATCTCAATTCTGTAGCAGTTGTTGTTATCCTCGATATTTCCGTAAACTATCTTTGAAGGATCAAATTCAACTTCCTTGCCGTCAGCCTTTATAGAAGTTACTTCGCAGGTGATCTCCTGTCCGGTATAAGCTCCTGGAGCGTCCTTCTTTGTAAGAGGATCGCCTTCCTTGAGCTTATTCTTCTTGATAGCTTCGCCCTTGTAGTTTGTAGTACCGTCTACGATACCCATAATATCAACACAGAATACGGATACGCCGTTGCTTGCAAACAGTTCTCCGGTATCCTCATTAATAAGAGCGCCTTCATTAGGAGCGTCGTCTGTTCCTAGAATAGTATTCTTATTAATAGAAACGGTATATTCACCGTCACCTGTTACGTCAGCGTCAACACCATACGAAGGAGTCTCGGCATCTGCGTCGTTAGCCATATTCATATTGCGCCAGAACCATTCGCTGTCTGCAAACATAAGCATAGCATCGTGACCCTTGAATTCGGTTACGACTCCGGGATATTCTTCTTCGTCGGCTTCGCTTGAGTCTGCAGCAGCTGACTCAGCGGCGGACTCAGCTTCAGATTCGGCAGCCGAATCTGCTGTGCTCTCTGCTGCTGCAGCTGAAGAAGCATTATCAGCCTTTGAGCTAGAAGACGAAGACTCGTCCTTATCTCCGCAAGAAGCGAGCATTGCTGTGGTCATTGAAAGTGCGCATACTATTGCGGCAATCTTTTTAACACTCATTTTAATTTCCTCCCAGTAAGTAAGTTTGAAATTACGGCTTAAAGCCGTTTTGATTTTACCCATTTTACTCAGCAACAAATTATTTTTCTTTATTGCTAAATATAATGATACATAATTTTCGGAAACTTTTCAAGATACTATTTAACCAAATTATCATATGATAAATCGTTTACATTGCACAAAAATGTGTGCAGAATTCACAATTAAACGTTAAATAATTTGCAGAAATTAATATTATATGTCTATTTAACGAAAACAACACACAGCGGTTTTCGTTATCAAAGCGGTCCAAACAATATTATCCTGAAAATTTTGTGCAAAATGCCATAGGTTTGGGTTTGCATTTTTAATTTATATGTTGTATAATTATATAGTATAACTGTTCGCATGGAATAGTCTGCGGCGGTAAAACTGCGCAGGAAAAGGATTTTTTGCACAACTGAAAGGATTGATCAATTTTTATGCTGATAAATCTTATTGACGGCTCCGGTTTTTATAAGACTGCAATGCTTATAACGGTACTCGGCACTTTTTTTATAGCCTTATTTGCTCTTAAATATTTTATGCGTGTGCTTCCCAAGGATCAGGGCAGGCAGTTTGCGGTAAACGGCGCACTTTCAGAGGGAAAACCCAGAGGAGCGGGAGTTATTCTTATAACCGCATTTACTCTGTGTACGGCTCTTTTTGTACCTCTGAACACGGAGCTGCTTTTATATCTTGTACTTATTTATGCCGCAATGCTTACAGGCTTTCTGGATGACGCCGCCGAGAAGCCGTGGGGAGAGCTTAAAAAGGGTATTCTTGATTTCCTGATCGCAGTCGGTATCTCAGCCGATTATATATACCATAACGGGACGGAAATAAGTATATTCGGGCACAGCTTCGAGCTGCCGGTAATTGTTTTCGGTATACTTGGAGTAATTCTCGTATGGGCAAGTATAAATGTAACCAACTGCTCTGACGGAGTAGACGGCTTATGCGGTTCTCTTTTCTGCGTTTCGCTTTATTCGTTTATGGCGGTATCTGTAGGTTCGGGCTTCAGGCTTGTCTGCGTAGTAATGCTTTCGGCTGCTTTTGCCTATCTCTGGTTCAACTGTTCGCCCAGCAAATTGCTTATGGGCGATGCCGGCTCTAGGGCAATGGGCGTTTTTCTTGCTGTCTGCGCTTTAAAGACAGGCAGACCTCTGCTCTTTATCCCGTTATGTATCGTTCTGATAATTGACGGAGGGCTGGGACTTATGAAGCTTTCCTTCAGGCGTTTTCTAGGAATGAAAAGGTTTATGGAAAATATCAGGACTCCGCTCCACGATCACATGAGAAAAAACAAGGGCTGGTCCGATACCCAGGTAGTATTCAGATTTACTATCGTCCAGATAATTGTTTCACTTGCTGCGCTGTATTTTTTCTAAAGATTTATTTAAGATAAATATCTGATTTTTATTTTTATATTCAGTTTATAATTATGTGTGAAAAGCAAAGGAATAAGCCGCTGCGGCTGGTGCTGCACGGTTAACGAAACGGAGGTAAAAGGTTGAAGAAAACCCTGAGTTATGCTCTTAATATTCTATTTATCGCAGTTATAGGCTTTCTTACCTTCAGACTGCTGTTCGGCGATACCGACTTGAAAATAATACTTGCCGATCTTCACCGTGCGGATAAGAAGTGGCTTGCGGCGGGAGTACTGTGCGTATTCCTGTTTGTCAGCGGTGAATCGGTTATTTTCAAATATATGCTTACAATGTTCGGCGACAGAACTCCGTTTTACAGATGCCTGAAATACAGCTTTATAGGCTTTTTCTACAGCTGTATCACTCCGTCGTCATCGGGAGGGCAGCCGGCTCAGGTCTTTTACATGAAAAAGGACGGGATAAAGATTGGTTTTTCGTCGCTTATAATGCTTGTTGTTACGGTCGCATACAAGGCGGTTCTTGTTATATTCGGGGTATTGTTCTTTATTTTCAGGCACAGCTTTGTTGTGGAACATGTGGGAAGCTGGATGTGGCTTCTTATAATAGGCTTTATTCTGAATCTTGCGTATATCGGAGGATTGGTATTTATCTTTTTCAGACCGATGTGGGCAAGGTCGGCAGGTATAAAAATTATCAATTTCCTTTGCAGGATACATTTTCTCAAACAGAAAAACAATGAGAAGTATTTGAACAAAATAGACCGTGTCTGTGATAACTATATTAAGGGCGCAGAATATATCAAGAATAACGTAAGGGCGATAGTCAATATATTTCTAATAACTGCGGTGCAGAGACTTTTTCTGCTGACAGTAACGTATGTTGTTTATAGATCCTACGGCTTATCGGGAACGGGTTTTATAGGAATAATAGCCATACAGACAATGATCTCGATCACTGTTGAAATGCTGCCTCTTCCGGGAGCTGCCGGTATAACGGAGGCTTGCTTTATCGTAATGTTCAGCGGGATCTTTTCCGACGGATATGTGCGCTCGGGAATGCTGCTGAGCAGAGGTCTTAGCTTTTACTGCCTGCTAATTATGAGTGCGGCAGTTACGTTTGCGGCTCATATTCTATGTATGCGAAAGAGCGCCGCAGAGGAACATGAAAAGGACGGGAACAGGTAAAAGGATACGGCATTTATGCCTGAAAAAATAAGGAGTTTTAAAAATGATTGGTTTCTATAATTATTCCGTAATTCTGACGTATATAGGACTTGCGTCGTCGGTTTTCGGTATAACGCAGGTTTTTGAGGGACATGAATCCATAGCGTTTCTATGTCTGCTGCTGTCAGGTATATGCGACCTGTTCGACGGAAAGATAGCACGGTCAATGAAAAACAGAACAGATCATGAAAAGGTATTCGGAATCCAGATAGATTCGCTCTGCGATCTTGTATGCTTCGGAGTTTTTCCGGCAGTGATAGGCTATCATTACGGCTTTAACAACGGACTCGGACTTCTGTCGGCAGTTATGATCGTTCTGGGCGCTGTAATCAGACTTGGCTACTTCAATGTAATGGAGGAGGAGCGTCAGCGTCAGACAAGCGAGCTTAGAAAGCAGTACCAGGGGCTTCCGGTAACGACCGTAGCTATAATTCTTCCGCTGCTTTATCTGGGCAGGCAGAATATTCCCCACAGATATTTTCCGTACGTTTTTCAGGGCTTCATGATACTTATATCTATACTTTTTGTACTTAATATAAACGTTAAAAAGCTGTCCCTTAAGGGTATACTTATTTTGTTTACAATGGGAGCTATAATTCTTATCGGGTATCTGAAATTCAACCATATAATATAGCCTGAGGAGGTCAAAGCTGTGAAATACCGCGACAGACACGGAAACGAGTATGAAAAAACAACGAAGCAGGACAAGTTTCTTGCAGACGCTTATTCGTCGGCTTTAGGCAGGGCGCTTATGAAGTTTCTGGCGCTTCCGATATTCTCAAAATGTTCAAGGGTTATACTTTCAAGCAGGCTTTCGGCAGGTGCGGCGATTACCTTTGCCGAGAAAAACAATATTGATATGGCTGAATACGAGGAGAGGATGTATTCGTCGTTCAATGACTTTTTTACAAGGAAGCTGAAGCCGGGGAAGCGTTGGATAACTCTTGACGATAACGTTCTTATTTCGCCCTGTGACGGAAAAGTCTCAGCCTATGAGATAACCAATTCAAGTATGTTTGTTGTAAAAAATTCGGTTTATACGGCAGCCTCGCTGCTGCGGGACAGCAGGCTGGCGGAAAGGTATAACGGAGGAACTGCGCTTATAATACGGCTTTCCGTTGACGACTATCACCGTTACAGCTACTGCGCTGACGGAATCAAAAGTCATAACAGGCATATAGAAGGAATGCTTCATACGGTAAATCCCGTTGTCAATCGGTATATTCCGGTATACAAGGAAAACTCCAGAGAATACTGTATGATAAGGACAGAGCGCTTCGGCGATATTATCCAGATGGAGGTCGGGGCAACAATGGTAGGAAAGATCACCAACTCTCACCCTGAAACCAAAACAGTTTCAAGGGGGGAGGAAAAGGGCTTTTTTGAATTCGGCGGCTCAACTGTAATACTTCTTCTGGAAAAAGGTAAGGTAAGCGTATGCGGAGATCTTATAAAGAATACAAAAGAGGGCTTTGAAACGAAGGTGAGGCTGGGTGAAGCCTTGGGAGTATCGGCTGAATAATTTAAATATATAAACAAGGGGCATGGCAGATGTACAATATAACAGATTACCGGCAGTTTGACAGGGATAACGCATATGACGGAGATGATCTTGGAGTTGTATTCCAAGATGGAAAGACCCAGTTCAGAACTTGGTCTCCTTTGGCTACGGCGGTATACCTTAATCTTTATACTGACGGGGACGGCGATAATCTGATAGAAACTCTGCCTATGGAACGCCATTGGCACGGAGTATGGTTCGTAGAGCTGCTCAGGATCGCCGAGGGCGTTTTTTATACCTACACATATGAATTTGACAACAGGGATAAATACGAAACTATAGATATATATGCCAAGGCCTGCGGCATTAACGGCAAGCGCGGCTGTATTCTTGATATGCATAAGACCGACCCTTACGGCTGGGACAGGGTTTCAAGGCCCCGCTGTGAAAGCATATGCGATGCGGTTATTTACGAATGTCATGTCAGGGATTTTTCAATTGACGAAACAAGCGGTATAGAATGGCAGGAGAGAGGAAAGTTTACTGCGTTTACACGCACAGGAACGAAGTACAAGGAGGCTTCTACCTGTCTTGATCATCTGAAGGAGCTTGGAATAACTCACGTTCAGCTGCTGCCGGTTTTTGATTATGCTACTGTCGATGAAAGCAAGCCGTATAAGGCACAGTATAACTGGGGTTACGATCCCTTGAATTATAACTGCCTGGAGGGATCTTATTCTTCCGATCCTGAGAATCCGGCAAAGCGAATAAGCGAGTTCAAGCAGCTTGTAATGGCTCTTCATAAAAACGGGATAGGCGTAATTATGGACGTTGTTTACAATCACACCTATTTTGCCGAAAAATCTTCATTTCATAAAAGCTTTCCGTATTATTATCACCGTCTGAATAATAAGGGCGGATTTTCAAACGGCTCCGGCTGCGGCAACGAAACTGCGTCGGATCATATTATGTACAGAAAATTTATGATAAATTCGCTTAAATTTCTGGCGTCGGAATATAAGCTTGATGGCTTCCGCTTTGATCTTATGGGGCTGCACGATATTGAAACGGTCAATATGATCAGAGAGGAGCTTAATAAATTCGACCCTGCCCTGCTTATGTACGGGGAGGGCTGGACAGGAGGGGAATCTCCCATTTCGGCAGATAAGCTCGCTTACAAATGGAATTCCTATAAATTCGGAAGCGTCGGACTTTTCAATGACAATATACGGGACGCAGTTAAGGGAGGAACATTTAATCCTTATGACAAGGGCTTTGTAAACGGCAATGTAAACGCTGTATATACTCTTAAAAGAGGAATTGCCGGCTCTGTTCCTCATTGGCAGATAAATAACCTATCGCCTGAGGCATGCTGGGCGTTTGAGCCGTCGCAGGCGATAAATTACTGCGAGGCTCATGATAATCATACGCTATGGGATAAGCTTGCGATCTCGGCTAAGCACAATTCCAGAGATGATAGGATAAAAATGGATAAGCTTGCGGCGGCAGTAATAATTCTGGCGCAGGGAGTTCCTTTTTTACAGCTCGGTCAGGATTTTCTGCGCTCAAAGCCGAGGCTTCTTTCGGAGGGGGAACAGCCAGACGAAGTTAACATATACAGCCATGACAGCTATAATGCCCCCGATCATACAAATTCGGTAAAATGGAACGAAAAGCTGGAAAATATAGATGTATTCAATTATTATAAGGCGCTTATACGAGTAAGAAAAAACAATCCGCTTTTCAGGCTCAGGACAAAGGACGAGATAGGTAAATATCTTAAATTTCTCGATACCGGCGATGATAACTTTGTTGTTTTTAAGCTTGAAAATGATGAAACGTGTCTTATAGCGGCGTTTAATCCGTATCATGATAAAAGAAATCTTGTTCTGCCTGAGGGCAGATTCTATACCAGGCTGAACGAGCAGGGAAAAATGAATAAGTTCCCTATAAGGGGAAACGTAAATATTCCGCCGATATCGGCAATGGTATTTAAGGGAATAAAGGACTGAGGAGGCGGCCGAAATGAACAGCGGTAACGGTATAAGTATTGCGGAGATATGCCGTAAGGCGGTAAAGGTCGCTGCATCAGGGGGCTGGACGCTTGACTATACTCCCGACAGCATACTTTCCCTCGAACAGCTGCTTGACGGACAAAGCAGATATGCGGCGAGCGGGGAAGCAAGCGATAAATATATATGGAACGCAGCGGTAATTTTCGGCGTTTATCTGGGGCAGGTACTGCTGCGGTGCAGGCTTGAAGAGTGCGGATATAGCTGGGCAGCCGAAGAGGACGGCGTCCCTTATCTGAAAAAGGACGAAAAAAATGCAATGTATCCGATCAATAAGGTATTGAGGCGTATCAGAAACGGGCCTGAGGATAATGTCATATCCTTTTACGACGTTTCAATAAAGATAGCCGAGGACAGATTAAAGCCAGGAAGAAAATAATATCAGTATCATAGGCGGGTTGACCGCCTTTATTTATAAAAGCAGGAGTTTGTATAAAATTAACAAAAAATAAAATTATATTTTGTGTATTATTGCCCAATAAATATGACAGGGGCAGATCGTATATAAAATATCGAAGGGTGTGAAGCTATGACCGATAAGGAATTCGATTTCAGAATGGAGCTGATTCTGAAAGGCGATACTGACGGACTCAGGGCTGTATATGAGGATTACGGAAAGTACATATACAAAACGTTCGTTAATATTGTCAGAAGTCCTCAGGACGCTGAGGATCTTACATCAGATTTCTTTTTGCGGCTTTGGCAGAAGGCTGAATATTACCGTATGGGAAACGGGCACAAGCGCTGGCTTGTAACTATCGCTCACAATATGGCGGCGGATTTCCTGAAAAAGAGAAACAGAACGGTTTTTGCGCTGGACGAAGAGGAAAACGGACTGAAAGAAAGTATACCGGATAAGAAGCGCACTGACGAAACAGCTGAAAGTGTTATGTCCTTCGGTGAAGCAATGGATCTGCTTTCGGAACCGGAACGTGAGATAGTAAACCTTCATATAGGGCTTGAGCTTACGTTCAGAGAAATTTCAGAGATAATGCATAAGCCGTTAGGCTCCGTCACATGGAAATACAGCAGGGCGATACACAAGCTGAGAAAATTTGTGAAGGAGGGAGCGGCATTATGAACGAAAAAAACCTGAAACAACTTTACGATGAATATGTGGAGAATACTGCTCCCGATATGGAAAAATTATGGGGCAGGATAAAGGAAAGTACGGACAAGGAAACGGCGGAAAAAAGATATGATCCGCCAAAGGATATTAGATCGGATAAAAAGAGCGTCATAGAAACAGCTTCTCGCAGCAGGAGGAAAAAGCCGCTGAAATGGCTCTATGCGGCGGCTTGTATAGCTGTAATTGTTTTTGGGGTTAAAATATTCACAAACCCTGCCGCCGATATAAACATTCCATATAATTCCGGAGGAGAACATAAGGAAATAGCAAAAACAAGCTTTGAGTCACTGAGCTTTGCGTACAGCAGCAACAAGAGCTATAAGAACTATAAGTACAGCGGCGGCGATTACTTTGTAGAAGAAAGGGTTCTTGAGGAAACGGAGTTCTTTATTGACTGTACAGTTACCGAAGCAGATAAAAGGAGCGATTACTGCGAGTATACTTTAGCTGTCGGCAATGTGATCTGTCGGGGAAACAGCGAAAAGCGGATATCAAAGAAAATAAAGATAACGTCAAAGACCCCGTATCTGATGAATAAGGGCGGCAGCTATCTGCTGCCTATGAAGCAGGAGGGCAGTGAATACAGGATAGTATTCGAGAATGCTCCTCAGATAGAATTTACCGAGGACGGCGAGATCGTATTTCATAACGGCTGGTCGTCGCTTTCAGAGGATTCTGCGGAATGTATTTATCCTAAGGAAGGTATAGACGATTTTTACTACGATCGTATGAGAATTGCCTATACCGACAGTATCGGAGCTTTGATCGAGGAGTGGGAGAGTGTTTGAGGCGAATTACAGAAAAGGAGGACGACATTACGAAAAAGACAAACAGTATGCTTTTAAAGGCAGTGAGCTTATCTATTACAATTATCAATTCGGTAACGCTGACCTCGTGCGGTGATGTAAGTGACAGTTCTCGATCTGATGTTTCATTGCCGTTAGCGGATAGCTCATCTGTGAGCAATGAAAGTGACAGTTCTCGATCTGATGTTTTATTGTCGTTAGCGGATAGTTCATCTGTG
>UQPZ01000018.1 GCA_900543145.1 uncultured Ruminococcus sp. | reverse complement strand
TTCAATTACCTCAGGCTTTTCGGGAAGCGTACATCCGTAATTGAATACCTCCTGCTCTGCCAGCTGAGTTTCGAGCGGCATAAGGTTAAGAGCCTTGTTGCCCTTCTTTCCAGGACATACGTTTACGCATGAGCCGCAGCCTGTGCAGTCGAGAGCGGACATTGTTACCATAAAGTAGTAACCCGGCATACCTGTCATAGGAACAGCCTTTTCCTGTGCAAGCTTAGGAGCCTTTTTCAGCTCTTCCTCAGTCATTACACATGGACGGATAACCGCATGAGGACATACATATGAACAGAAGTTGCACTGGATACAGTTTTCAGGGATCCACTTAGGAACGTCAACTGCGATTCCTCTTTTCTCAAATGCAGCAGAACCCTGCGGGAATGTACCGTCAGCCATATCAACGAAAGTCGAAACAGGAAGCTCGTCACCCTTCTGCTCGTTGCAGGGGATCTGAATTTCGTTAACGAACTTTTCAAGAGTCTTATCAGCACACTTAGCCTTAGGCATACCCATAGCGGTATCCTTGGCGTTCTTCCAAGCCTCAGGAACCTTAACCTCTACAACCTGCTGATAGCCGGCGTCGATAGCGTCGTGGTTCATTTTAACGATAGCGTCGCCCTTCTTGGAGTAAGAAGTGGTAGCTGCGTCCTTCATGTACTTAACTGCGTCCTCGATAGGAATGATATTGGCAAGCTTGAAGAATGCAGACTGCAAAACAGTATTGATCCTGTTGCCGAGTCCGATCTCCTTACCGATCTTAACGCCGTTGATGATATAGAACTTAATGTTATTTTCTGCGATATATCTCTTGACCTGTCCCGGAAGGTGCTTATCAAGCTCCTTCTCTGTCCACTGGCAGTTGAGAAGGAATGTTCCGCCCGGCTTGATGTCAGAAACCATATCGTACTTTGTAATGTATGATTCGTTATGGCAGGCAACGAAATCAGCCTGATTGATAAGGTAGGTCGACCTGATAGGAGTCTTGCCGAATCTCAGGTGAGAAACCGTTACGCCGCCCGACTTCTTGGAGTCGTAAGCAAAGTATGCCTGAGCATAAAGGTCGGTATGGTCACCGATGATCTTAATGGAGTTTTTGTTAGCGCCTACAGTACCGTCTGCGCCCAGACCCCAGAACTTGCAGGCTGTTGTTCCGGCAGGAGCGGAATCAAGCTTATCGTGAGCGTCAAGCGAAAGGTTTGTAACGTCATCGTTGATACCGATCGTGAAACGAGCCTTGTAAGAATCCTTCCATGAAGCGTTCCAGTAAACCGCCTTGATCTGAGCAGGAGTAGTATCCTTTGAACCAAGACCGTACCTTCCGGAAGCAACAGGAATATCGTGGAACTGAGTACCCTTGAGAGCTGCAACTACGTCGAGGTAGAGAGGCTCGCCGAGAGAACCCGGCTCCTTAGTTCTGTCGAGAACGGATATCTGCTCGCAGGTCGAAGGAATAGCTTCAACAAGCTTGTCAGCGCAGAAAGGTCTGTAAAGTCTAACCTTAACAAGACCCAGCTTTGTTCCTTCCTTCTCGTTGAGGTAATCAATAGTTTCTTCAATTGTATCACAAACCGAACCCATTGCAACGATAACATGAGTTGCATCGGGAGCGCCGTAGTAATTGAACAGCTTATAATCAGTGCCGATCTTAGCGTTTACCTGATTCATGTAATCCTCAACAACGGCAGGAATAGCGTCATAGTAGCCGTTGCAGGCTTCTCTTGCCTGGAAGAAGATATCGCCGTTCTGAGCGGAGCCGCGGAGAACCGGGTGCTCAGGATTGATAGCCCTGTTTCTGAATTCCTGAACAGCGTCCATATCTACCATCGAAGCTACGTCTTCCTTGTCCCATACCTCGATCTTCTGGATCTCATGAGAGGTCCTGAATCCGTCAAAGAAATGAAGGAAAGGTACTCTTCCCTTAATAGTAGACAGATGAGCTACGGTTCCGAGATCCATTACCTCCTGAACGTTTGAGGAGCAGAGCATTGCGAAGCCGGTCTGACGGCAGGCATAGACGTCTGAGTGATCTCCGAAAATATTAAGAGCGTGAGAAGCTACGCATCTTGCAGATACATGAATTACGCAGGGAAGCAGCTCGCCTGCGATCTTATACATATTAGGGATCATAAGAAGAAGTCCCTGAGAAGCAGTATAGGTCGTAGTAAGAGCGCCGGCCGCCAGAGAACCGTGAACAGTTCCGGAAGCTCCCGCTTCGGACTGCATTTCAGCAACCTTTACGGGCGTGCCGAAGATATTTGTCTGACCCTTTGCAGACCACTGGTCTGTAACCTCAGCCATTACTGAGGAAGGGGTGATCGGATAGATAGCAGCGACTTCTGTAAATGGGTATGAAGCCCAAGCAGCAGCGTTGTTTCCGTCCATGGTTTTCATTTTTCTTGCCATTTTAGAATCATTCCTTTCTCGATATTTTGAACCTTTGACAAGTACAAAATTCGTATGCCCGAATGCCTCTCAATACGCAACGGAGCATTTTTTCACAAAGCGGCGAATCAATATGTGAAAATTTTCACAATCAAATCTGCTTTAACTATTATATTATAACACTGAATTGTTCTTTTGTAAATAGCTTTTCGTATTTTTTTCATGGTTTTTGCCTGCTGTTCATAAAGCTCAGCCAGAGTGAAAGCTGAAGGGCGTTCTTACTTTGCATTTATATTTATATATTCAGGTTTCAGCTTCGAGTACATTATCTTCTGGCTTGAATACAGTCCGTAATATCCCGAAAGCATATAGCTTACGCCGCTTGCCGCAGCAAAAAGCAGCAGACCCTCCGAACCGAATATTTCAAGGCTCAGAAAAATAGAAGCTGCGGGACAGTTGACTACTCCGCAGAAAAGCGCAACTACCCCCACGGCAGCGCCGAACTGCGGCTCCATTCCGAGCAGAGGGGCGGCGGCACAGCCGAAAGCCGAGCCTATAAAAATCGTAGGTACGATCTCTCCGCCTTTAAAGCCTGCTCCTATAGTAACAGCTGTAAATATGATCTTAAAGATAAAATCGTACCAGTTTGCTTTTCCCTGTTCCAGCGCACCTATAATTACTCCCATTCCCGCGCCGTTGTAGTCGTATGTTCCGAGAATAAAAGTAAGCGCCGCTATAAATATTCCGCCTGCAAACGCTTTTATATATGTATTTGAGAAAAGCGAGTTCAGCTTATCGTGAGTATATTTCATCGTCATACAGAACAGTATGCTTACAACCGCACAGAGCGCCGAAAGCACTCCTACCTGTACCACAGAGGTAAGGTCAAGCGCCGGAACGAATTGCGAAATACTGAAACGGGTAGGCGCCATTCTGAACAAAAGTGAGACCTTGTATGCAATAAGCGCAGAACCCAGACACGGCACAAGTCCTACATAATATATCACGCCGACGCTTATTACCTCCATAGCGAAAAAACAGGCGGTAAGGGGAGTTCCGAATAATGCTGCAAATACTCCGCTCATTCCGCACATTATTACAAGGCTCATATCCTTTTCGTCAAGCTTCAGCAGTTCTCCGACCTTTGCTCCGATCGAGCCTCCAAGCTGCAGGGCTGCTCCCTCTCTTCCAGCCGAGCCTCCCAGCAGATGAGTTATACAGGTCGACAGAAAGATCAGAGGCGCCATAAGTATCGGAACGTGAGTATTTGTTCTGATAGAGCTGATTATAAGATTAGTTCCGGCATCCTCGTCTGTTTTTGTTATCCTGTAGAGAAAAACTATCGCAAGACCGCCGACCGGCAGCAGATATACCAACTGAGGTAAGCCCTCCCTGACCTCTGTAGCCTTTATTACCGCCATATGAAAGAAGGTTCCCACCAGTCCTCCTACAGCTCCGACTGCCGAGGATATAAATACCCATTTTGCAAACGCCGCTGCAAATTTACCTGCGGAATCCGCTTTCGCCTTTAAAAACGCTTTGTTTAAAATATACCCCGCCGCCTTTCACGATACAATAAAATACCATAATAAAGGGCGAACTCTCAGTCCGCCCTCAGCCTTGCGCCGTAAGAAACGCTTAATTTAAAGCTCCGCAATAACCTCTACCTCTACCAGTACGTCCTTGGGAAGCTCCTTTGCGGCAACGCAGGAGCGTGCAGGCTTTCCGGTAAAATATTCTCCGTATACGCCGTTGAACGCTGCAAAATCAGACATATTCTTCAGAAAGCATACCGTTTTTACAGCCTTGTCCATAGACGTTCCTGCGGCTTCAAGAACCGCCGTCAGGTTTTTGCAGACCTGATGAGTCTGCTCCTCTATAGTCTGAGCCTCGACATTTCCTGTTGCAGGATCTATTGCGATCTGACCCGAGGTAAACACCAGATCCCCCGCCTTTACAGCCTGAGAATACGGACCTATTGCGTCCGGTGCATTCTTAGTATAAACCTTTTCCGACATATCAATCTTCTCCTTTTTTATTAAGCTCGTCGACTGCAAGGGAGATCCCCTTTGTCAGGCACTTGGCAACAATTGACGCATAATCTGGGTAGCTTTCTTTGTCAAGCTTTATCATTCTGTCAAACAGATCCTGAAGCTGACCGTTAACGACTATAGTATAGCCGTTTGACTTCTCTTCCGTATTCTTATCCGATACGGTCGTTTTAAGCATTTTGAATGTTACGTTCTCCATGTTTTACCTCCGCTATTTATTAACAATATTAAAGCCCGCTTCTGACAGAGCCTTTCTTATCTGACCGATATGCTCAAAGTTTCTGGTTTCAAGTACGATCCTCAGCAGGCAGTCGGTAATATCGCTGTCCTCGCTGGCTCTTTCATGATGTATTGAAACGACGTTTCCGCCGAGATTTGCAAGTATCTCAGAAACTCCCCTGAGCTGTCCCGGCTTATCCTCCAGCTGAATAGTAAGAGTATCACTTCTGCCCGATTTGAGCAGACCTCTTTTGATTACTCTCGAAAGAATAGTTACGTCTATATTTCCTCCCGAAACAAGACACACTACGTTTTTGCCTTCTGCCGGTATCTTATCGAACATTACCGCAGCTACCGAAACCGCTCCCGCACCCTCGGCTATAAGCTTATGCTGCTCGATAAGAGCAAGGATAGCCGAGGACACTTCGTCGTCGGTAACTGTAACTATATCGTCAACATAACGTTTGCAGAACTCAAAGGTATGCTCGCCCGGTTCCTTTACCTTTATACCGTCGGCAATAGTTGCGACCGATTCAAGGCACTTTATTTTATCCTCAGCAAGAGATTCGACCATTGAAGGAGCGCCGCTTGCCTGAACGCCGTATACCTTAATATCAGGCTTCAGGGATTTAAGTGCAAACGCAACTCCTGAAATAAGTCCGCCGCCGCCGACCGGAACAACTACCGCATCAATATCAGGAAGCTGATCCAAAAGCTCCAGTCCTATCGTACCCTGACCGGCGATAACGTTTTCGTCATCAAAGGGATGGATAAAGGTATAGCCCTTTTCATCTCTCAGCTGTATAGCCTTATTATAAGCGTCGTCGTAAACTCCTTCGACAAGACAAACCTCCGCGCCGTAGCCCTTAGTAGCTTCAACCTTTGAGATAGGCGCTCCGTCAGGCAGACAGATGATAGACTTTATACCGTTCTTCGCTGCGGCAAGTGCTACGCCCTGAGCATGGTTTCCGGCGGAGCAGGCAATAACTCCGTGAGCCTTTTCCTCGTCGGAAAGCTGCGATATTTTATAATAAGCCCCTCTTACCTTAAACGAACCGGTTATCTGAAGATTTTCGGTTTTCAGAAAAACGTTCGCCTTTGGATTTATCTTAGGAGCCTTTATTACCTCGGTTTCCCTGATAACCTGCTTCAGAACGTGTCTGGCGTGATAGATTTTGTCAAGTGTCAGCATACCAATCATCCCTCTTAAATTATATTAAAAAATCTCCGTCCCGCAGCCTATGCTGACAGAGACGAAGACGACTCTCCGTGATACCACTCTGATTGCGCTCCGTAAAAATGCGGTGCGCCGCTCATTATCCCTTTAACGGAGGAAAACCGTGCCGTCCTACGGACAATACTTTCAGCGGCAGGCTCAGGAATGATACTAAACCGTGATCTGACGCAGAACTTTCACCTTACATCTGCTCTCTTGGAAAGATCCTTCGGATTACGTTTCCGTCAAAGCCTTTAAATATTTTATATATAGTATTATACACCCGCGCTTTATGAATTGTCAATAGATACTTTGTAAAAAGTGTTAAGACATATGCGCTCGTATACGGAAATCATTATATCCGCCGAAATTGCAATCATCACCAAACAGCCGATGATTGCAATTTCTAAGCTCATGTGCTACAATTAATGCAGCGCCGCACAAGGCTCTGTGCGGTATTAGCATAGTAACAAGGGGATTTTGTATTATGATCTATTCGGATATACACAAGGGAATATTTATCAGCCGCCCCAACAGATTTATCGCGGAAGTCGAAATAGACGGTGTAAAGGAAATCTGTCATGTAAAAAATACAGGAAGGTGCAGGGAACTGCTTATAAAGGGCTGTACTGTATACTGTGAAAAAAGCTTAAAACCCGAAAGAAAAACAAAATATGATCTGATAGCTGTCATAAAGGGAGACCGCCTTATAAATATGGACAGTCAAGCTCCCAACAAAGCCGTATCCGAAGCAATACCGAAACTTTTTAAGGAAGTCGTATCGGTAAAGCCTGAATACAGCTTTGGAGCCTCCCGAATAGACTTTTATATTGAAACGGAAACAGAAAAAATACTGCTTGAGGTAAAAGGGGTAACTCTTGAAGAAAACAACACTGCGCTTTTCCCCGACGCTCCTACCCAACGCGGGATCAAGCATATAAAAGAGCTTGAACGCTCTGTATGCGAAGGCTACAGAGCCTGCATACTGTTTCTTATACAGATGAACGGAGCAGAATGCTTTATGCCTAACAGAAAAACCCACCCCGAATTTGCCGAGGCGCTGAAAACGGCAAGTAAAAACGGAGTGGAGATAATGGTATACGATACTGACGTTAAGGAAAATTCCATGAGGGTCAGCAAGCCTGTCAAATTTGTTATTTAAACAGGACACCGATATAAAACATGAAAAACGACGGACTCCCGATCAGCCGGCTATTCCCGGAACGTCCGTCGTTTTTGTTATCGTTTCAGACTTTTTCTTCTTACTGCAAATACTATGATCATACCTGCTGCCAATACGGTCAATATTATTGAGGTAATAAGCAGCGGGGTATTGGTATAAAAGAGCACCCACTTGCTGGTAGTTACAATTATATCGCTGTATTCCGATTTGCTGCTGTTTCCTGCGGCATCAGTATATCTGATAATTACAGAATCATATTTATCCGCTTCAAGTTCAAATTCAAAGCTCTTATTCTCTTTTGTCAATACCTGAATATCTTCATATGAATAGTCTTTTATTTTTTCATTATTGACTAAGACCTCAACAGAATCAAGTTTTATATTATCGGTTACATCAAATTTGACCTCTTTTACGGGAGTATTGTATACCTCCTTGCTGGAAAGATCCGCAGCATTGCATATCGGACTGGTATTATCCACCGCAAATGTAAGCTCCGCTCCGGAATTAACGCTTTCCGATAAATTCTGAGCCTTATCAACGGAAGAAACCGAGAGCCTGTAAACGCCGTCGCTTTCAAACAGCTTTTTATCAATAGTATACATATACTGATACCATTCTCCGTCAGAATTTATCTGTTCCCTTTTATAGCTGTCGGAAGTAAGTTCTATAGTCTGATCGTCCTTGTATACTACTACAGACGCAGCTTCCGGTTCTATAGGGTCGGGGTTTGTTTCTATAACCACAACGTCGCATGCCTGTTTCAGGTATTGATCTGTCATTTTTTCGGTTTCTTCGGTAAATTCAAAAACTGAACCCTGACGGTTTACTGAAAATTTCATCACTTCGGTTTTTTCTGTAAATTCAACTGTACTGTTATTTACAGCCGCCTTGGTGCATATATTCCCCGCCTTATCGTATATGCGGCATTTAAGCGAATACATACCGTCATTTTCCAAATTTTCTATAACGTATTTTTTGCCGTGCTCAATAGAAGTGATATTATTGATCTCAGCCTCTTTTGTTTCATATCCGTTTTTAGACGAAGAAACATATTCCAGAATCACCTCCGCTTTATCAAAGTTAATATCCGTCGTTTCGATCGTCAGGCCTATCGTTTCATCATTATTTGCTGAATTTGCGTCAATGCCTTTAATTTCAAGGGAAGGAGAGGTACTGTCTATATAAAAGCTTTGACTGTACTTTTCAGACAGAACGTTTCCTCCCATATCCTCTCCGCTTACGGAAACGGTATAATAGCCGTCATCTGAAAATTTAATAGTTGCAGTCCGAATATCTCCGCTGCTCTTCCACTCTGAAGCCTGCGGCGCTTTAACAGGTCTGCCGTCCAGTTCGGCGTCGACTGAGATAAGAAAACGTGACGGGTCAAAATTATGCTCATTAACCGTTATTGTTGCGGTACGTCCTTTACTATAATATATTTTATTCTCGCAGCTGTTATTATCATAAGCGACCGTAATTTCAGGAGCCGTTGTATCAATAGTAAATTCACTCGGGCTGACTGAGCTGCCGTAGCTTACGCTTTTAGTATTCTTATTTCCCGCCATATCGGTATATTCTATATCAAACCTATAATCTCCGTCCTCTGAGAAAACGATCTCTGCCGTATGAACAGATCTATCCGGATCGGACGGATTTTCCGTACTGCTCCAGCTTTTGATCTTCGGTACAGAACCGTCGGTATTGCTTATCGCTGCTTTTACACCGTCCTCGCTGAAATTGCGTTCTGTAATACGGATGACCGCAGTTCTGGGCGAGCTGAATATCTGCCTGTTTTTGCTGTCGGGAGAGTTATTGTCAAAGCTTACCTCTATTTCTGGCGGTGTAATATCAATCTTTAAAGCAGCTGATTTTTTTGACGAATTTCCGCAGTTATCGGTTACCGTTACCTCTACAGTTACATTATTGCTGTTATTAAGATCTGCGTCAACTACCAGAGTTCCGTTCCATTTCTGCACCAGATCGGATTTCAGCGAACTCGTTTTGCTGTATTTAAACAGTTCGCCGCTCTGTGTTACCTGTCCGTCCTTCAGCACCCTGTAGCTTACAGAATTTAAACCTGAATATACATTGCCGGCTTGCGGAATATCTGCGGCTTCTATATTTACAGTTACATTACTGCTGTAAAAGCCGTTTATCGGCTGCTCCGGAGAAACAGTGACCCCGGGGGCGCATTTTTCAACGGAAGGCGCTGTTCCGTCAATAATAAACCCGTCTGAATTGATATATATAACATTTCCTGCGTAGTCAGTTATTCTGGAATACACTATGCCCTGAACGCCGCTTCCTGTATCGAACAATACATAAGAATTATCGGAATATATCCATAAATCAGACGATTTCAGATAGTCTATGCTTTTTCGCTGTCGCATATCATATACTCCACAGAGTATATTCCGCTCAGCTCATCATGAGCTTCTATTGAGGAGACCTGCGATATATTCTGAAACAGATCAAACTTTAAGTTATCAAAAAAGCTGTTCCAGAGCTTGCCGCTCGAAGAAGCATTCCAACTTCCTACCGTTATTATACCCGACGGCAGCTGTTTATCAACTGTAAATTCATACGGCGCCGCCGACGAATAAGTATTTATCTTTCCCTTATTTCCCGCAAGATCCTTATATTCTATCCCGAACCTATAGTTTCTGTCCTCGTCAAATGAGATAACTGCGGTATACTTTCCGCTGCTGAACTTCCACGAATCAGCTGAAGGAGCTTCATAACCGAAACCTGAGAAAACAATATCCTCAGCGTTAAAATTATCCTCCTTAACAGTAATAGTCAGCTTGCGATCCTTGTTAAAAAACCTGCCGTTTGCCGCATTGTTATTGTCAAAGGATATTCCTATTTCCGGAGCGGTTTTATCAACTGTAAATTCATCTATCGATACCATTTCTCTGTTAAGCGCTGTATCGGCAGTACTTGCTTCAACTATATATTTACCGTCCGATGAAAACGTTATGCTGCCGTAATGAGTATTTCCGTCGGAGTATATATTTTCAAGCTCCGAATATTTTACCACTCTGGTATTGGTTTTTCCTCTGACCGTTTCTGTTACCTTTACAAACGTTTTAGAGGGTTCAAAGTTTGTTTCTGTAAAGGCTATTTGTACCGTTTGATCTTTATTATAAAACCTTTTATTTACGCTGTCGGTGTTTTTTAAACTTATGTTTATCTCCGGCTTAATAGTATCAAGGATAACGGTCTCTGTTTTTCCGTCAGAATTCTGTAAATATAAAGGCGCTGAAAAATTTCCCGCGTTATCCTCCGCCGTTATTTTTATCGTTCCCCTAAACTGATTCAGCTTGTCAAGCTCTTCCTCAGGCAGATTAAACCAGCTGCCGAAAACGCCGTTCTTATCTGAATTATTTACTAAAGTCCCGCTGTATTTGCCACTAAAAGATTCGTACCCTGATTCGGGAGTACACTCATATTTTATGCTTTTTACCCCTGAAAGAGAGTCAAGCGCTGAAACGTTTACGATTACTGAGTTTTTATAAACTACTGAGCTTATAAGCTTTACTATCCAATTATCGGACAAGGCTATTTTAAGTTCAGAGGGACCTGATCTGTCAATAATACAGTCGTAATGCTCCTGCGACTTATGTTCTAAAATATCGGCGGCAGTTACCTTGATCTTATAAATATCTTCCGCTGTCAGCCTTATTACGGTTTTCAGTCCACCGCCGTTATCGGTCCATTCAATATCGGGAGCATACTGATTTTTTCCCGATACCTCTACGTCTATATTATCGGCGGTTATATTTTGATCCTTAATGTTTATAACCAGATCAAAGCTGTCCTTGAAAATATTATCTGAACCGCCGGACTGCGGATAAATCTGAATTTCAGGAGCTGATGTATCAGCAATTAATTTTGTATTCTCTGTTTTTGAATATCCGCACATATCCTTACAGTAAACGCTGATCTCATTGAGCCCCTCCTCTGCAGGTATCGTTAAAACAGTTCTGCCGCCTTCGCTGCTGTTAACGGAATATTCAACACTTTTTCCGTTGACTGTAACGCTAAGTGCGTCAAGGTTCAGATTAGATTCGGTTATTACCGCCGTAACCGAGCTATTGTCAGTACAGTAAATTCCCTCGTCAGACTTTTTCATATCGGAATAATCAAAGTTAATTACGGGAGCAGTTTTATCTATTACAGCTGTTATAGCTTGGTCACCTGAAGAGTTTCCCGCTTCATCGGTATAGCTGGCGGTTATATTATATCTGCCTTCTTCAGACAAACTAATCTTCTTTTCGCAATTACCATTATTCTCTACCGACTTCTCAGAAGAGTTTATGGTTATTTTAAGGTTTTTATCTGAATAATCATTATCGTATACTATTACCGATATTTCCGTGTCATGATCAAAATAAAGCGTTCCGTCCGATCCCGCAGTAATATCCTCACATTTGATTTCAACTACAGGTTTTATCTTGTCGATTTTAATTTCGTTCAATTGAATAAGATTTGTTTTTGCTTCTCCGTTTTCATCACACAGCATCAGTTCAACCTTTGCGGTTTCTGTAATAACCAGCTTTTTCAACACCTCGCCGTTACAGTAAATATATCTTCCATCCGCCGCTTCTATAGTAACGTCGCTTTTATAAACCGTTCTTCCGTATTCACGCTCTCCGTCTATTATAATATCGTTTTCAGTCGCGGTATTAGACACTGTAAAAGTCTTTTTACATTCAGCTTCCGAGCTTTCTGCCATTATTTCAAAGGTATATCCGTCGCCCATATAAGAGGGGATAACAAGCTTACCACCGTCAAGCTGAGTTTCCTTTCCATCGCAGAGCAGTGTATATTTTATATCGTCCTTAGCGTCCTCAGGCGCAAAATCCGATGAAAAAGTTACTGTACTGCCGGGCCTCAGCGCTCCGTCAGCTTTTATATCCGATATACTTTCTATAGTAATAACCTCAAACTCTGCGCTGACATTGCAGTCTTGAGTAATATTCTTCAGTTCATATGTATAAACACGTCCGTTAGATGTCATATCCTGCGTAATTTCAGTATCGTTTACCCTAACGCCTTTTACCCTGTAATACTTATCGGGAGTAACGGTTATAACCGAACTGCCGTTATAATCAACTTCTGACGGCGTTATTTCAACAGTTCCTCCGCTGCATTCCTCGGAGGTTATTTTCTTTTTGGTAATACGTTTTTGATATTCCTGTTCATCTATCAGCTCAAAACTGTTTCCCTGTGATTCCTCGTCAAAAACAGCATAGAATGAAAAGCTGAATTTATCATATATATTTCCCGAGATATCATAGCAGTCAGAAACCTCTGAATCAAACTTTATATATTCACAGCCATTGGTATAGCTATGCTCAAATTCGGTATTGCAGTTAAGAGAAACCGAAACGCTTTCCTCAGAAACATAATATTCTGTTTTCCATGCGTCATTGTTTGCTTCCGCTGCAACGGATATATGATTTTGTATATTATCTGCGTACGGATCTCCGATCCCCCTGCTGAAATTAAAAACGATACTGCAATTTTCCGAAATATATGCAGATATAGCGGCGCTTTCTCCAACGGCAGTCAATGCTCCCCAATTCAGTGAAGCTGCCGCAGTTGCAGCCGCTATTGCCGCTGAAAATATCCTTTTTGTTTTATTTATTATTCCTGCGTTCATTTTACGTCTTCCTCCGTTTTATTCAGTTATCCGATGCCCTAAATCATATCGCCGTTCCCTCGGTCATCAGTATATCGACATCTATAGTATAATTTATATGCTCAGGTTCTCCGTATTCGGATAACTGCTCCAATATAACAGTTTCATCTGTCTGAAACCCGGACAGCATATCCGTTTTTCCGTATTCCAGAAGCGCCGTATCACTTTTAGAGCTGTTACGAGCATTTGCGGCAAACGGCGCCGGTATCTTCTTATCTTCTTCGGCGTTTTTTCTTCTTATCTGTTCTACGGCCTTTTTCTGCGCCCTTCCCGACAGTTCATTTATTATGTTTTTAATTCCAAACGCAAAAAATAATGCTATTCCGGTTATAAGAAAACAAATACTCAGCGCATAACCGATATATGATAAAATCTTCAGTGTTTCAGCGCTCATAACGCCGCCATGCTTTTGGTCCGATAACAAAGCATGGACTCCCCCCTTTTTATTAATTGTTATTTAATCCGTCAAGCTGTTACGATCCAGCGCCGCCATATACAGCTTCGGCATATCTTACCGTTCCGTCTATTCTGTCAGTAACCGATTCCTTTATATCCTTAGTTATATCCGTTGTTACTGATATCTCGTTCAGCCTGCTTTTTATGTAATCAAGCATTTCGGCGATCTCTTTATAGGTCACTCCGTCGGATTTGAATTTTACAGCGTACTGCTCGATCGAACTTTGTATAAGCTCGTACAATTCAAGCTCTACTATTTCTCCCTCGTTTTTTTGACTGACCATATCAACAAGCACCGAATAATTATCAAACAGCTCACGGTATATGCCGCTGTCGCTGGCTTCGGCGGTATTCATAACTATATCCCTGTAAAACAAACCTATATCCCTGTATATTACAGCCATGCTGCTATGTGCAAAGGAATCGTCAGCTGAAGATAACGCCAAGTCAAACCATTTTATTGCCGATTTCATTCTTATTGCTTTATTATCCGAAAGGCTGTCCTTTGACGGATCAGACCCATATTCGTAGTAGTACCAGTAAAGCTTTCCAATTTCAAAACAAACGTCAGCATAGCTTTTGTTATTTTCTTTTAAACCGTCCTCATTTTTAACAATAGCTTCCTGAAGCACTGTTTCCTCTTCAAGCGAAAAAACGCCGTCGCTTTTCATAGAATTTATCAAGCCTATATATGCGTCCGCTTTATCAGGTCTGAGCGAAACGGCTTTTATATAGCAATCGTTTCTGAGCGCTGTTTCATTCGTTTTCTCAGCTGTTTCAAGCAAGGCGGAATAATTATCATTGATCTTTGCTGACGATGCCTTTCCCAAAACTATTCCTGACGTCAGAAATAAAACAGACGCAGACGCAGCACAGCAGAATACCGCAAGCTTTTTCTTTAAGGATTTTCTGTACATATCGTCGATCTTGTCATAGTTGTTCAGATCATACATCAGCTCTTCGCAGGACTGATAGCGGTCGTTCGGATCCTGCTGCGTACACTTTAAGATTATTTTTTCAAGTCCTGACGAAAGTCTGGGATCAATATCTCTTATAGGCAGTATTTTATACGGCGGGTCGCAGGGACTTGTTCCTGTTATGAGATGATACATTGTAGCGCCGAGTCCGTAGATATCCGTTCTGGCGTCGGTCTGCCCGTGACCGCCGAACTGCTCGGGAGCGGCATATCCAATAGTTCCCAGACAAACGGTATCAGCAATATTCCGTTCCTTGAACTCCCTTGCCGTTCCGAAATCAATAAGCATTATCCTGCCGTCAGGTCTGAGCATAATATTTCCCGGCTTTAGGTCACGGTATATGATCGCAGGCTCTCTCGAATGAAGATACCCCATAACATCGCATAGCTGCTTTGACCATTCGATCACATCTTCCTGACGCTGCGGCCCGTTATTTTCAACATAATCAAGCAGCGGCTTTCCTTCAATATAATCCATTACGATCAAGAAGGTATCGTCGGAATCAATCACGTCAATTATACTCGGCAGGTTAGGATGATTAAGCTTTTTCAGAAGATCAGTTTCAACTATAAGCCCCTGCTTTACTACCTCATAATCCTTTACCCCGTCTTTTCTTACCTCTTTTATTGCCCACTGTTTATTTGCTTTTTCATTCATAGCAAGATAAACTACACTCATTCCGCCCTGTCCGATTTTATTCAGGACCTTATACTTTCCGTCAATTACTGAGCCGATCTCAAGCATTTATATCCACCCTAACAGCATTTTACAGCCGCAACTGAAATATTGTCTTCTTCGCCGCGCTGAATATTTAAATTTATAAGCCTGCGTGAAACATTGTCCAAAGCTTCGCACGATCTTATTCCTTTCGGAGCATACGCCTTAAATATCTCGTCCTCTCCAAGCGTATGCCTGAAGCCGTCGCTGCATATCAGATATACCGTATCCTTTTTAGGCGCTGAGCAGACAAATTGAGGGGTTACTATACTTGAAGCGCCTATGCATTGGAGCAGTACGTTTCTTCTTCCGTCTGCCGCCGCCTGCTGAGGAGTCATTCTTCCTTCCCTGATCTCTCTGGCAACAAAGGTCTGATCCTCAGTCAGTCGCACAATACTCTCCCCGACCTCATATGCCCTTGTATCTCCTACATGGCCGACTATATAAAATCCCGGTGTGATAAGCATTACGGTACAGGTAGTTCCAAGCTTGATACCTCGGCTTTTTCCGTAATTTATAAGCCTTGTATTATTTTCTTCGATTATATTCCTCCACTGCTCGGAGATCCTGTCCGTTTGCATATTTATAGCTCCGCCTGAAATATAATTTCCGAACCAGGCGTCAAATGCTTTAATAACAGTTGCACTTGCCTTTTCGCCGCAGGAAAGCCCGCCCATTCCATCACATACCGACAGTATAGTAAATCTTCCTTTATCCGTAAGCGCAGACTTTATAAGCAGTCCGTCCTGATTGGTCGTCTTTTTTGTTCCTATATCGGTTTGTGCAGAATATAGGATATTCATATCCAGAAGCACCTCTTTTACCCCTTAATAAAACCTGAACTCAAACTCCTCATTTGCAAATCTGATCTTATAGCCCTGCTCAAGCCTGATCTCCTCATTGCTGTTTATCATATTCCCGTTAACAAATGTATGATTTGTAGAGTTGGTATCTACTATATAATAATCGTCGCCCCTCCTGATTATATTGGCGTGGCTTCTGCTTATCGCCGTATTATCGCTGATACAGTAATCAACAAAGCTAGGCTCTTTCCCTATTCTGAATACAGGCTTGTCCAACGAAACAGAAGTATTTGTTTTAAGCCTGTAAAGCGTCGGTACTGCATTAGGACTCAGCATTTCCTTTGAGAGGACCGTTGTATTCATATTTGCCGCCGGCTGAGAAGAAAGTGCTTCTATAGGAATATAGGAAGGTGCAGCTGCACTTTGCTGAGAAGGCGCAGTCTTAGCAAAGTCTGTAAATCCGCTGCTGACGGATTTAACCTCAGAGCTGCTATGAGCAGCAGCTGACGGCGCTGTTTGCTTTATCTCCGCTCCGGGAATAGCCATTGACGGAGCATCGGAGGCCTTTGCTTTCTTTTCCTTCTTATCATTCTTATTTTTATTAAAACCAAAGCTGAATGATTTTTTCCTTTTGAAAGAGCGGCCGTCTTCTGCCGACGAGGCCTGAGGTATATTCTGATGACTGAAATTAATCGGCACAACAGCCGCTTCTGTCTTAAGATCACGATTTATAACCGGCGCACTAACTTGAACTGCTTGGTTAATCTTTGGATCTACTGCAGACTGATTTATAATTTCAGGACGCACATATTCATCAGGTCCTTCTTCTTTAAGCATTTTATCCGCAAAATCGCGTATGCTCTTTAAAGTACAGCTTTGATCGGTATTTAAAAAAGTGATTATCTTTGCGATATAATCACAGTTTTCGCTTTGGTCAAACTGTGAGCAGAATAAAATATTTTTAAAAAAATCCTTATAGTTCAGCTCTGCTTTTTCCGTCAGAAAAGGAACGCATACCAAGAATGCCTTAGAGGTACTTACATCAATATAAATATATTCGGTATTCAATACAAAAGATGAAAGCTCAAGCATATAATCGTCGCAGTTCATCAGCGCGCCGCAGATCCCGGACATTACCGTAAGAAACTTCTTCTTAGTTATCACTCCGTCAAAAAACATCTTCATGCTTACCTTTGCAGTAATATTGTATTTAACAAACCTGTCGCTGTTGTTCTGCATAAATATCAGCGGAAGTACCCCGGGTATAGTATTATTTGTTATCATCCCCAACGCAACGGTATCTATAGTTTCCGTTTCATCAGCCTGATAAACAAGATAATTTGACGTATTTCCGTTTTCGTATGTCCAAGTTCCCATAATTTAACCTCACGATCATTTATTTTCTGCTTCTTTTGAAAGCATAACAAACTCTATTGCTTTACAGCTGTCGTTGTCAGACGTTACTATAGCCTTTCCGCTGTTCATTACATATCCGGCAGAGTTAAAAGCAAACTCTGTGCCCTGCTTATTATCCAATGAAATATATCCCCAGCCGGATTCCTTCTGTACCGCCGCAAAGCCGTTTGAAAATGACCTTGCTCCGTTATACTGAAAATCTATCGTTATTTCGCCTTCATTTGAAACATAGCCCCATTTACCGTCACGGCAGACTGCCGCAGGCAAATCCGATACAAACATATCCGCATTTTCAAAGCCTTCGTTTCCGACCATATCTCCCGACTTATCATAAAGATTATATTTTCCGTCCTTTGAAGCAAAATACAATCCGTTATAAGAGCATACTCCGTATTCATTTATTATCACATCATCATAAATAAAATCCGTGACCTGTTTCAGATCGTCGTCTATAACTGCCCATTTTCCGTCTTTTTTTACGGGAGCGATCCCGCTTTCAAACGCCCCTGCATAATCGTAATCAAAATTAAATTCCTCAAAATCTTCATTAACATATCCGTAGCTTCCGTCCCTGAGAGCAGGGGCATATCCGCCGCTTATCAAACCGAGATACTGATAGGAATTATCGGGAACAAGCTTTCTGTTGCCGTTTATATCTATATAATACCACTCACCGCCGTCGCAAACGGGTATGACTTCCTTTTCACTGCTGTAGGCTCCTATTTCATCGTATTTATACTTGATCTTTTTCTTTAAATTGCTGCTGCTCATACCCCAGCCCTTTTTGCTCATAACAGGCACATATCCGTTATACTCAGTTTTAAAGGCGCTAAGGTCAACATATATTTCGCTGTACTGAACGCTTAATTCATCATAAAGAGCATTAATATTTCCCCCTGCCTTGTTTTTCCTTGCTTCAAGAACAATATCCGCCGCATCATCGTAATTTTCAAGACTCATATAATAATCTGCAAATTTTATGTATATGCTTTCATTTTTCGGATCGGCATTTTTTGCCCTTTCATATATTTCCTCCAAGCCCTTTTCATCATTCAGGTTTTTATATGAATCAAATATTTTAAGCATTATATCATAATTATCCGGATCCATTTCCAACGCCTTATTATACTGCTCAACGGCGTCTATATAAATACCCTTTTCCGCCAATGCATCCGCATCTGATATACACTGAGCATATTTAATCTGCGACTGCTTTTTATTATTGAATACGGAATACCACGTCAGCGCCGTAAATATTATCATAACGATCAAAACCAGTCTGGCATTATTCATATTGATCCCCTCAGCCTTCCAATCCTACAAAATAAACTAGTATAAAATATGTCATCATTCCAAGAAAAACAAAAGGCGCCATCGGTATGCTGTCCTTAGCCTTGTATTTTTTTGAGAGCATTAAAATTATTCCTGCCAGCGCAGCATAAATAAAAGAAAACATCATTACCGAAAGAACATTGGTCCTTCCTGTATAAAAGCCGATAAGCGCAAACAGCTTTACATCTCCGCCGCCCATTTGATTGCGCGAGATCAAAAGCATTACCACAGCTACAAAAACTGAGATCGCCAAGCCTACAAACGCATTTTTCAAAACAAGGGAAACCATTTCGCTGTTGTAATATATTTCAGCCAGAAGAAAAACGAATCTCATAATGAAAATAAACAGAATTATTTTATTCGGTATTATTTTTTTCCTTATATCCGTAACTGACAGAACATACAGCGCATAGATAAAAAACAGATTTCTTAGAAGACTGTATTCGGTATATCCTCTTTTTATAGCGAAAGCTGTGCTTAAATATGTAAATATAGTAAAAAATACAGCCGTAATTATAAGCAGTCTTTTATTGCGCCTGCATATAAGCAATACATTTTTCTCAGTCTTACCAAAGCTGAAAAAGTCAAGATACAAAACTCCGGCAGCGGCAAGGCCACACGACACAAACACATTAAATACATATTGTAAAATCAAAATATCAAAATTCCTTTCAGATCTTTATTCTTCCAGAGTATTATATCTGTAGGTCCAGTATACAGTTACGCCCGTTTCCTCCTTGACCTGCTCTGCAATTTCATTGAGCACTTTTTTGCCCTCGCTGTCGGTGTCAGCCGGAGCTACCATAAACAGCACATTATTGCGCTCCATTTCCGCCGGGGAAGGAATATATACAATTTCTCCGTCTTTCATAGCGATTTTATTTCCCACCTTAGCGGACTCGCTTTTAAGATTTTTTGCATAGCTATTTACTTTCGACTTTATACTTGATTTGTTTTTGTTAGTGTATTCATACTTGCCGTCTGATTTTAACGTGGAATAAGACGCAGAGTAAATATTAAGCGAATGAACTCGTACAAAGCTGTTTGCCGGAATATCCCGACCTGCGACCAAACCGGATGACTTATCCCTAAAATACATATGTATTTTACCTCCATCCTCAAGCACCTGATCCTCGAACTGACCTTTTATCAGCTGTTGAAAGAACTCTCCGCGGTAAATATTATTTGCAATCGCCCACGGCTTCTCGGCTTCCTTTTTCTTGATGTCTTCCAGAGTTACGTTGCTTCCCCAAACTGCCGTACTTGCAGTTTGCTTAATATTGAACTCATAATCCAAAAATCCGAAACCAAGCGGCTTTATCTTATACACGGCAACGACATTTACCGTTTTTCCGTCTGCCGCAAATGTCGAAAGTCCGAAATCAATTCCGTCAACTCCGCCTGAAATCCCCATATTTTCCAATGTTTCATCTGCGTCGCCGGTGTGAGTTATATATTTAGGTAAAATTATTTTACACAGCGGCTGAGCGATAAATCTGCTTATTGCGGCGTTCTGAATACCGCTTTTTGCCATTGCCGCCATACAGGATACAAGCCCCATCGGATCTTTGGCAAGATTTTTGAATTTTGCAGACATCTGACTCCCCGCACTTTTCACCGACTCATAATCAGCAGAGAGTTTTCCGTAAATATCCGATATATCCTGTTCAAGAGTTTCATAATTTATATCAGAGGTTTTTATATCACTGCCTGCATCGCTTACAGAGCCTTGAAACTCGCTGAGGGACTTGATAAATTCATCTGCTTTTACAGCCTCCTCAGGAGTTTCGCTGTCCTGTGTATTTAATCCTATCTTATTTATTACATAATAATACTGTGAGATCTCTTTTGCGGTCTGGTCTATAGCATACTGCACATTGCATTGCGCTCTCACTGTATTCGATAACATGAGAATAGCAAGAAAGCCTGCCATAAACAGCGGCAATACCAAAACCGTTTCAACCATGATCGAGCCGTACTGCTCTTTAAGCTTCCTCATAAAATCTCACCTCATTTTCAATATTTTATCAGTAACTACCGGTCATTTCCCCTATCGTTCTTCCGTTCAGGCTGTAGTCAAGCTTATACTCCGTTTCTCCGTTTTCCGATGTACTTTGCTTGAACATTCCCATAAACGTTGCTCCTACCTCTGCACGTGCGTACATTGATATCATACTGTACGACTGATGAATTTGATCCTTTTGTCCCATCTTTATTTTCTGGGAAGCTTCCTGCGATTTTTGTTGAATAGTCGGTTAGGGCGGAGTTTTTTATCATTTTTTGTCGTCAGTCTAAGCATAATACCCCCTTATTGCATTTCAAAAGGGGATATTATGTTTTTTAACTA
>UQPZ01000017.1 GCA_900543145.1 uncultured Ruminococcus sp. | reverse complement strand
ATTTTACTGCTGTACAAAACAAATTTGCGGGAGTTTGGTCATCAATAGCAAATACATTTGCAGATTACGATCAGAAGCTGATATTTGAGGGCTTTAACGAGCTTAACAATGGAAATTATAACGCTGATCCAGAAACCTATCAGCTAAACAATGTAAACGCATTAAATCAGACATTCGTGACCGCTGTAAGAAATGCAGGCGGAAATAATAGCGATCGTGTACTGATTGTAAATGGTTACAACGCAAACATTGATAACACTGTAAATGGTTTCGTAAAACCGAATGACAATGGTGAAACAGACAGATTAATGCTTTCAGTTCATTATTACGATCCTTATGATTTTACATTGGAAGAAACAGATGATGTAATAGATTGGGGTGTTATATCCGATAGAATGTATATGCAGAATCAATTAAAAAAGATAAGTGATTTTGCAAATACAGATAATATAAAAATGCCTGTTATTATAGGTGAATATGGTGCGGTTGACAAGGATAATACTATAGAAAGAGCTACATATTTAGAGAATTTAAATATGTATGCTGCGCAGTATGATATTGTAACGGCTTATTGGGATAATGGCGTTAATGGTAATTATGGTTTTGGTTTATTCAATAGAGATACCAATGAAGTAACTACAACAGGTAATATGTTAATTGAAGCAATTATGGGGATTTAAAATAATAGAATCATTAAAAAACAGTGGCTGCTAAATGCAGACACTGTTTTTTTATTAGGAGGGTTAATATGAAAAGAATTAGAAATTTAAAACGTGTTTTAGGCGTTTTACTGACAGGACTTTTAGGAATTAATGCAATGGGTTTTTCGGCTATTGCCGAAAATAACTCAGAATTAATTTCTACTACAGACATATTTACATGGGTAGTATATGAAAATATAGCTTATCCTGAATCATTAGTGGAAGATTATCAGACAATTCTCAATAACACTACGGAAATAAAAATGCCTGAAACCTATACTGAGAATGGAATAACCTACCCTGTTAATGAATACGGAGAACAACGGCTGTTTCAAAGCAACGACTATTTTACAAAAATAGTATTTCCTCAGACTTATACACAAGCTGCAAGTTCGTTATTTAGAAATTGTTCATCAATTCAAGAAATAACTTACGAATATAATGGATCATCTTTTAAAATAGCTTCAAGAGCATTTAATAATTGCACTTCGTTGAAAAAATTGTATATTAATACTGATACCATTATAATAGATAGCTCTAATGCTTTTACCGGAGTTAATTCCAATGTAATCGCATACGTTAAAAATGAAAGTTGTAAAACCACATTGGAATCGTATAACTGGCCAGGTAATATTGAAATTGTTAAAAATGATAAACCTGAATTAAATTCTACTACAGACATATTTACATGGATGATATATGAAAATGTAGCTTATCCCGAATCATTAGTAGAAGATTATCAAACAATTCTTAATAACATTACAGAAATGAAAATGCCTGAAACTTATACTGAGAACGGAGTGACCTATCCTGTTAATGAATACGGAGAACAACGGCTGTTTCAAAGCAATGATTATTTTACAAAAATAGTATTTCCGCAGACTTATACACAAGCTGCGAGTTCGTTATTTAGAAATTGTTCTTCAATTCAAGATATAACTTATGAATACAACGGATCACCTTTTAAAATAGCTTCAAGAGCATTTAATAATTGCACTTCACTAAAAGGTTTGTACATTTATGCAGATTCCATTACAATAGATAGCTCTAATGCTTTTACTGGGATTAATTCCGATGCTGTCGCATATGTAAAAAATGAAAATTGTAAAAGCACATTGGAATCGTATAACTGGCCAGGTAGTATAGTGATTGATACTGAAATGGGTAATGAAACTTCAAAGGCAAATAAAATTTCATTATCATTTAAAATAGATGAAGTAGAAAGCTTCCTGTCAGGGATTGACAAAACCAAATATACAAACATCGAAGCTTTGGAAACAGAGCTTGAAAATGCAAAGGCAGTATATAATAATGGGTCTGCAACTCAGGAAGAAGTAAATAATGCGACGAATTTATTAGCTGCTGCTTTCGATAATGTTGAGGAAATCGTTGATAAAACTGCTCTTAATGAAAAAATAGAAGAAATCAGTGCATATAGAAATGGTTTAGGATTAGAGAGAGGTCTGTATACAGGTTGGGATGCATTAAGCAGAGCTCATAATTCGGCAGTAACAGTAAATGGTAAGGACACAGCAACTCAAGCAGAAGTAAATAAGGCTCTTGAAGAACTGAATACAGCATATAGTAATATAAAGTTAAAAACAACTAATGTAATTGAACTTAAAAATGCGTTGGTTGAGGCAAATAACTTTGTAAAAGGAAAAACCAACACAGATTATGATAATTTAAGTAATTTAAACGATATTGCTTCTTCTTCAGCTACTGTATATTACAGCGAAACAGCAACTCAAGATGAAATAGACAAAGCCTATGCCGATTTAATAGCAGCGCAGGCGGCTGTAACCAAACGGAACGCTTCTGATATAATAGCTGAAATGAACGAGATAATTGCTGAATTTGAGGCATTGAATAAAAATGATTATACAGAAGATAGTTGGTTACCTGTTGAAACAGCAATAAGTAAGGCTAAAGCTATAAACGACGGGCTAAGGTCTGAATATATTGCCGTAATCAGCGAACTAAAGACAGCTAAAACAGGGCTTGAGCTTAAGCCGGAAAACTATGAAATACCCGGTGATCCAATAGCGATAATTAACAAAAATGCAGTAGAAACAAAGATTGCAGATTTTACAGCGGATGAAGAAACAGCGGAAGCAACCAAAATAAGAATAACCTTTGACTGCGCTTCAGACGTTTCATTTAATCAGTACGCAAGTATTGAAATGAAAGCAAATATCGCCGGAACGGAAAGCTATCTAAAAACAATGGGAACTGATTTAACGGAAACCGCAGGAGCAAAAGGCTTCACAGCGGATCTTCCACTGAAAAATCCGATAGCTGTCGGAGATAAAGTAGACGTATCGGTATATACATGGGCATGGTCAAATGCTTCTGATTACGTTTACGGCATAACAAAGATTGAATACATTAATAATGTAGGTCAAGTTGTAAAAGCTGTAACCGACAGAACGCTTGCATTTGATGAGTTGAAAGCAGAAATCGCAGAAGCGGAATTGATAAGCGGAGAAACCTACACCGAGGAAAGCTATGCAGCACTTACAGCCGCTTTAACAGCCGCAAAAGAACTGCCGGACGAAGCTGAAAAAGCAGACATCGAAGCCGCTAAAACAGCACTTGAAACGGCTGTTACAGGACTTGTTGAAAAGACGGATGATTCTTCGTCAGAGCCTTCATCAGAATCAATTCCTGATTCAGAATCAACGCCAGATTCCGAAAGCTCGTCCGATACAGACGCCGATTCCTCATCAAAAACAGATTCCAAAACCGATAATTCGTCGAGTAAAACCGACGAATCCAATAGCAGCACAACAAAGACAGATTCCGCAAGCTCTAATAGCAATGCAAATACAACGAGCAATGCCAACTCAGGAGCCAACGGATCGTCCAACCCCAACACCGGAGCGACATCAGCTGCGGCAGCGGGGATAATCTTATTGTCTGCAATCGGCGTTATCACAAGAAAGAAATAAACCTCCTTTACATTGGGTTAAAAATTTAACACCTCTTTACTTGGACTTTAGGCCGAAAGCAAAAACAAGGGTACAGATTTCTGTGCCCTTGTTTTATTTTTAACTTTATTTTTTTGGATTAAATAAGAGAATAATTGCATAGCATTTGTTTGTTCCTGTATAAAAAAGGCTGTTTCAATTAATGAAACAGCCTTAACTTTAGCTATGTATTATTTGCCGTAGTTGCACTCAATAACGTTTCCGTCTTCATCTTCAAATGTAATATCAGCTATGTAGAAGTCAGCCTGATTAGGCATACCCCATCTCATTAAGGAGAGGAACTGAGCATCTTTTGACTCAACGAATGCAGCGGTAGGCTTGATTCCCGGACGGATCATAAGCTCGTAGGAACCCCATTCTGAAGTCCATTCAGCCTCGCCGAATTCAAGAAGCTGATTCCATGTGTTGCCTCCGTTGCCGTCAGTAGGCTGTGTACATAAAGCGCCCATGAAGTTTCCGGGAACCATTGATTCTGTACCGTCATCAGCTGTGAAAGGACCTACTGCCTTTGTTACAACATCTACTTTAATTGTAAATATCTTAGGAAGATCTTCTTCATGTCCTGCAAAAAGCTTTGACATATCAAATTTGATTTTAGGAATCTTATAGTCACCGTATTCGTCCTGATCAAGTGTCTGAACGCGGAGCATAGGAATTCCTGAAAGCTCTTCAATAGAAAGCTCAATGTGGGATTCGCCGGTATCGTCAGCATAAACGCCGCTTCCCTTGTCCTCAGCAAAAGGTCCGACAAAATCCTCAATATTCATATCAGTTGAAAATTTGAGTGATGCGTTTTCATAATTCTTCAAAGTCTCAGGCATTTCTGAAATGTCCTTAGGTGTATTCTCCTCTGCTGTGCTGTCAGTAGCCGACTCAGCTGCGGATTCTGCCGTTGACTCAGCTGCGGATTCTGCTGCAGAAGATTCTGCTGCACTGGACTCTTCAGCTGCTGAAGATGTTGAAGCAGCTGCGGATGATGAATCAGCCTTGCTGGATGATGAGTCGTCAGAATCGCCGCAGGCTGCGAGCAATGAAGCTGTCATTAAAATTGCTAAAGTTGAAGCAAGTAATTTCTTCATTTTTATTACCTCCGATTATTTGTTTCTTTTAAGCAGAAACTATACAAACTTTACTTTTAAATTATAGCATATCTCTTTTACTTAATCAATATGATATTTGCACAATAAAAGGTTGATTTATTAGTGAAAATGTATAGAAAACGTTTACGCATTAGTGGAATATATACAAAAAAAGACTGCGGAAACAAACCGCAGTCTTAAATTAAACTAATTTATATCAGTTATAACTGTATTAAATTACTTCTTCTTAGTAACAACTATTGCTGCGCCTGCAAGAGCGATACCTGCAAGAGCGATACCTGCGGCAGCGCCTGCCTGAGGATTCGTTTCATCAGATGGTTTGTTTGTAGTTGATGTTGTGCCGCCGGGAGCCTTTGAGGTTGTTGTAGAAGTGTTTGAACCCTTGGAATCAGTCTTAGAGTCGCTCTTTGAATCAGTCTTAGAGTCGGTCTTTGAGTCAGTCTTAGAGTCAGTTTTTGAATCTGTCTTAGAGTCATCTGAAGGCTTGCTTTCTGTGCTGCTAGGAATGATAGGAGCAGGATTGCCGTCCTCGCCGATCTCCATAGCAACTACGGAATCACCAGAAACAACAGAAGTCCAGGTACCCTTTGCAAAGTGACCGAACTGAATATTGAAGCCTACATTGTAAACTGTTACTGCGTTTCCGTCAGCGTCTGTTGCTTCAATAGGATCGATCTTTGCAGCATAGGTTGGATTACCGTCAGCATCTTTACCTGTCTGAACGCTGGTCTGCTCAGCGATCTTGGAGCCGGGAACTGTTACAGTATATACGCCGCCGTTATTTTCACACTGATAGCCTACAGATTCGCCGTCAACATATATAGCCTGTGTAGAAGTGTCAGTTTCACCCTTTTTATCGCCGTTGGCAACTCTGAGAACAGTATAAGAACCGCTTTCGTTTAAAGCAACGCCGTCCTCACCCTTTTCCCATTCAGCTGATGTAGTGTCAATTGTAAAAGTCAGAGTAACATCGCTGAGATCCTCTTTGGTTGAAAAGAACTGATACCATGAACCGTTCCAGAGTGTCGCGGTATCCATGTTATCAAATGCGATAACATTCTGCTGATCTTTAACCTTCCAGTCTTTGATAAAAGGCTTCTGGTCTACTGCAGAAGCAGAAATTGCCATTGAAGCAGCCATTGCCAAAGCTGACATACCTGCAAAAATTTTTGAAATTTTCATTGTAAAATCTCCTCCATATAGAAATATGTTTACGAATTGTCGTTCAATTCTGTAACTAATTATAACAGATTGTTACCGTAAAATCAAGCCTTTTTCTAAATTTTATACCTAAATAAAGTTGAAATATCTAACAATATTGATAAAGGTTTTTTGTGCAAAAAATACAGAAAACGTTTACCAATTTCCAATAAATGCAATTGATAATCAGAACAGCGGGAGTATTTTATTGCATAAATACTCCCGCTGTATATTCTATAGAAAATCAATGCGTATCGACATCTGAGAACGAAATTCCTACCAGTTTGCCTTCGTAAGTAGCCGCATATTCAAAGCTGGTTCCGCTAAGCTTTGCCTTTCCGTCGCTGATATTATATGAGCCCTTTATTGTTTTTGTAATATAAATTTCTTTGGTTTTTCCGGGATAGTTGCTGTCGTATACCTGAAGGATATACTTTCTGTGACATGACGAATCCTGAATAAGACCGATGGCGTTTACAGTGTGAGTATCGTCGATCGTAGTTACGACCGGAACTCCCTGGCTCAGAAGTTTTTTAAGCCGCTCAAAGCCTTGGTCGCCGTTTGTGAGGTTAAATTCGCTTTCAGAATCGTCCCACTGAATTGCGTTAAGTCTGTAGAGCGCAGCAAAGAATCCGGCTTCCCATTCTGAATATTTTGATTCGATTTTTGAAAGACCTCCCGCAATGTCAAGTGACATAAGCTCAACTGACGACCATTCAAGGTTTCCTCCGTTAATAGGATATTTATCTATGATCCAGCCGCAGTTCTTTGCGTCTGAAACAAATTCGTCCTTTATTTTCAGGAGGCTGCCTTTGCTTTTATAGTCCAGGTAAAGAGTGACGTCGCCATACGTTCCCAGCAGCGAACCGGGCTTTATATCGTGAAGAGGGATCCGTTCTTCATACTTATCCGCAATTTCAGTGCCGCTCATATCGTAGCCGGGCGCATCGTATTTTTGTGAGCTTTTATCTCCGGGGGAAAGTTTGTTTAAAGATAACGGAACATTTCCGAGATACCAATCTCTTGCCATTACTGCAAGACCGAAATCCAGGCTTGAAGCAGTAGAGGTTCTGAAATTTTTAAAGCAAAAGCCATTTGTCTCAGGATCGAAACCTGTGTTGTACAGAGAATAGCCGTTTACTGTATCAGACGAGTTGGAATAGCTGACTATATCATAGTTGAGCGTTGTTACTATCTGCTTGTAAACGTCCTCTAAAGCGTTGGCGTCTGACGCAGAATAATATTTTCCTCCGGTAGCGTAGGCAAATTCCTGAAGCCAGCTTCTGTCTACCTCTCGTCCAAGTCCTACCGTTAATACAATTATATTTTTTTCTTTGGCGATTTGAGCCAGCTGTTCGATAGATTTAGGATTGTTTTCGTCCGATTCGCCGTCGGTAAGCATTACTATAATGTTTCTGTATTTTCCGTCTGAATCATTGGTGAATTCGTTCATGCAGGATTCAAGAGCCGATTGGCTGTGAGTTCCGGTAAATATTTCAGTTTCATTTTTTATGCTGTCGAGTGCGTCTTTAAGCTTTTTACGGTCATCAGTAAAACCCTGAAGCTTAGTATAGTCACCTGTAAATTTTGAGATAGAGAATTTATACTTGCCTTCTATCTTATTGATAAGACTGCTTGCAAAATCAAGTCTTTTGAAATCAATATCATTTTCAGATGACGGAGGACAAAGCTCTTTGGGGTACATAGAGCCTGAATTGTCTACAAGAAATGCTATCCTTGTAGTAGCCTCGTCGTTGACGGTTTTTTCAACGCCTACTACATAGGTCGAAAAATGCTTCAGCTCCGCAGTAATTGTGCCGTTTTTCTTGTCGACGGACGATTCGACTTTTTTATACTGCAGGGTAGCGGGGTTGAAATTCAATACCGTCAGATCGTCATAGGAGTAGCCGAGTTTGTCTATCTTTGCTTTATCAAGCTTAAATGTTACCTTTGCCGAAGTAAAATCATAATCACAGTAAAAATCGTAGGCGCTGCTGACTATGCTTGTATTAGATAAAATACCGAAAATATCAAGCTGCTCAATAGTAGTGCTTGCGACATTTGCATTTCCTGTAACTTCAAGAGTTACCTGTCCTTTTTCGCGTTTTACGGTAAGCTCTCTCTGAGCGTCGTCGGTTTTTCCGTCGGTAGAGGACTTTCTTGGATCTGTTCCCGCAATTATTTCGTATCCGTCGAGAAGTCCGTCGCCGTCAGTGTCGGGATTTGTCGGGTCTGTGCCCAGTTTTAGCTCGTCGCCGTCTGAAATACCGTCGCCGTCGGTATCTTCATTTTGTATATTTGTTCCTTCGCGTTCTTCCTTTGCATTAAGAACTCCGTCGTTATCCCAGTCGCCGTTGTCGTCGAACTCCGGTTCTTTATATGTAGTGCTTATATCCAACTGTGTTATAACGGATTTTGCCTTGGATATTCTGTTGCTTTCAACTATCTGATAACCGATAATTACAGCAGCGGCTATAACTATCAGAAGCAGAACGCCAAGAAAAATAAATAAGGGCGTTTTTGTTCCGAATTTTTTTCGTTTAGCGTTTTTTCTGGCAAGCGCTTCGGCTGCCGACATTTTCTCCTGCATTTATAGACCTGCTTTCTAAATTGTTTTTGTTTATGTATTGAAATATTTTAAAATATATAACGCTTTAATATAACTAATATTCTATCATAAATAATTATGTTTTGCAATATGCACAGCAGTAAAAACATAAACAAAAGTAATTTGTGTTTTTTATAACATTCTTATTATTATTGCCTAACTGTAAAAATAATTCAGATATATTGATACTATTTAAAAAGCTAAATAAAAATTAAATATATCATACATCAAAACAATTATTACTGGATTTCTGGAATTATGAAAAATTATATGAAATCTTGAAAAACGTCAGCGTTTGTGGTATAATTATATAAATCTGCGGCAGTCAGCATTCTATCGCTGCAGGAAAGGAAATGGTTTACAATGCTAATAGATTTTCATGTTCATGCCTTTAATCCGAAGATAGCAGACAGGGCAGTTCAGAAGCTTCAGAATATCTGCGGTATCGTACCGTATACAAGAGGTCTGACCGAACAGACGATCAGACGCTTTGACGAATGGGGCGTTGACAGGGGAGTTCTGCTTCCGATAGCGACCAAGCCGTCGCAGCAGAGGATCATCAACGACTGGGCGTCTGAGCAGGACGGCGGCAGGTTTATCGCTTTCGGCAGCATACATCCGGACGCAGAGGATTTTGCCGAAGAGCTTGACCGCATTAAGACAATTGGGCTTCACGGTATCAAGCTTCACCCTGATTATCAGGATTTCATGGTAAATGACAGAAAGCTCGATCCGGTTTACGACGAAATAACAAGACTTGAGCTTCCTGTGACGTTTCATGCCGGATACGACTGCGTTTCTCCGGATCTTATACATTGTCCTCCTGAGCTTGCGAGGGAAGCTGCCGACCGTCATAAGGGAATGAAGATGATATTCGCTCATCTGGGCGGAAACGGAGAGTGGGACAAGGTTCTGGATAGTCTGGCCGGCTGCGGCGGAGAGGTTTATCTTGATACGAGCTTTACGCTTGATTGTGAAAACGAACTTATGGAAAAAATTATAAAAAAGCACGGAAGTGACAGGATATTGTTTGCAAGCGACTGTCCGTGGCAGAGTCCTGCACTTATAGCTCAGAAAATAGACTCCCTGAAGCTTTCAGACGGGGATAAGGAAAAAATCTATTATAAAAATGCTATGCGTCTGCTGAAACTGCAATAGCTGCTTAAAAGAATAATTGAAAGGAGTAAGCTGTAATGAAGCTGAGATATTTAAAAGTCTTGAGTGCGACAGTTTTAACGGCTGCGGTTCTCGGCGGCTGCGGTTTGGACGCAGCTTCGGAGGATCCTGCCGAGAGCGCTGCGGTGCCTGCGGCGGTTACTTCGAGGGAATATGTAAAAACTACAAAAACCGCATCACGCAGGATCGAAGCGGATAATGACGATGAGGATATTTCTGGTTATACGACGACAACCGAGATAACCGGGGCAACTCTTGAAAATTCATATTCAGTTGACGACGAACCTGATCCCGATATTCTTGCTACGCTGACGACTACTACGACCCTATATACTTTGCCTGAGGGAGCAAAGACGACAAAGACCGAAAAGTCCGCCAAGAAAACTACCGGGAAAACTGCCTCGGCAGCAAAGACGACTACGACGGCTTTAGCTCCGGACAAGCTCTATAAGCCGCTTACTGCGGATAAGTTCAAGAAAAAGAAAAAGTATAAGGTCGTATCAGATACTACATATCTTAATCTTAGGTTCGGCCCTTCAAAAAAATACGAGGTCCAGCTCAAGATCCCTGACGGAGAATCAATTTACGGAACGGCGCAGTCATCTGCTCCGGACGATAAAGAAGAAAAGTGGGTATATGTATCCTACCGCGGAACATCAGGCTGGGTTATGCGCGGTCTGTTGGAGGAGTGCGGCTGACCTGCTTTCAGCTGTAAGCGGCAAGAGTTCGGATGAGTTTTTAATTAATGCGTTTTATAATGCAGGTGCGTATAATTTGTTGACAAATAGCTTAAAAGGTTGTATAATAAAACAGTGCTTTGCCGTTTCTGCAAAGACATTAAAATTACAAGGGGTGTGAAATAAATTAATGGAATCACAGGAACAGGATATAAATCTGAAGGATTTGTTTTCACTTTTGCTTAGCAAAATAAAGTTTATTATTCTGGTTACTCTTCTTGGAACTGTTTTAGCGTTTGCCTACGCTAAGATCATTCTTCCGGTTGAATATACGTCTGCAGTATCTATATATGTTAAAAATACCAGCAGCACTGTAACTGGGGAAAACCCTGCGGGTGAAGCGACTCAGACTGGTATAGCCGCGTCTAAGCTGCTTGCGGAAGCTTATATCGTTATATTAAACGACGACGTAGTTTACGATCAGGTTTCAAAGATGCTTCTTGAGGACTATGCAAGGGAGGATCTTGAAAACTTTTTCACTGTAAAGGAAAGCGACGGTAATTATTATATCCCTGCACAGCAGATCAGGGAGAAGGTCGATATTGCAACTGTCAATGAAACCGAGGTAATAAAAATTAAAACTACTACCGAGTCGGCTCAGCTGTCCGCAGACATTTGTACATATATCTCCGATATAGCTCCGGATCTTCTTACAAGAGTTACAAAGGCGGGTTCGGTCGAGACGATAGGAACGGCGAAAGTTCCTGACAGTCCGTCGTCTCCCAATGTAAAATTTATTATTATTATAGGAATGCTTGCGGGCCTTTTTATTTCGGTAGCTGCGGTAATTATTCTGAATATGCTTGACAACTGTATTTCTTCGTCAGACGACATAAAACAGCGGTTCGGAATACCTGTGCTTGCTGAAATACCTGATATAGAAGCCGAAAAAAAGGAGGGCGCAAAGTATGAGTATTAGAAAAGCCAATGTGCGCTCAAAAAGGTTTACACTGATCGACGGCAATGTTCCGTTTCAGGTATCAGAGTCGTTTAAAACTCTCAGGGCAAATCTGATCTTTGCGCTTTCGACACAGAAAAGCAAGATCATTGCCGTTTCCAGCGCACTTCCGTCAGAGGGCAAGTCTACAGTTGCGGCTAACCTTGCGCTGACGCTTACACAGACTGACGCTAAGGTTTTGTTTATAGATACCGATCTGAGAAAACCGGTGCAGCATAAGGTCTTTAAATTGAAGAATAAGCTTGGACTTTCCACTTTACTGGGCGGACTTCACTCGTTCAAGGAAGTTCTGAACAGTCAGGTAGTTCCGGGGCTTGATATTGTGACCAGCGGGCCTATTCCGCCGAATCCTTCGGAAATGCTGGCAAGCGAGAATATGAAGGTTCTGCTGGAGGAGCTTTCTAAATTCTACGATTATATTATATTGGATACAGCTCCTGTAACCGTTGTATCAGATACGCTCAGTATGGTAAATTATATTGCAGGAGTAGTTTTGGTCGCCTTGCAGGGCGGAACTCCCAGAGAGGCTTACGAAAAGGCAATAAGCTCAATAGAATTTGCGGACGGTCACGTTCTCGGCGCTGTAATAAATAATGTAGCGTCAAGTGAAAAGAAATACCGTTATAAAAGCTATAAGCGGGGGTATGGGTACGGTTCACACGGCTACGGAGAAACTCCGCAGTTTTCCAAGACAGCCGCAAAATAGAATTTAATAAAAAACTGCTGCATATAATTCAGTGCGTCGAAGCTGTTCGAATAAAGAACGGCTTCGTCTGCTGGTTTCTGCGGCGTTTTTGTTTTATAAATCATCATAGGGAGGAAAATATTATGCTTGTTACATTACAAAGCGGAAAGCTTCAAATATCCGCTGACAGCTTCGGAGCAGAGCTTCATTCGGTAAAGTATAACGGCTGCGAATATCTTTGGCAGTGCAAAAGCGCATGGAAAAGATACGCTCCCGTGCTTTTCCCGTTTATCTGTTCGCCTGCAAATAAAAAATATATCGCCGGGGGAAAAGAGTTTACAATACCGTCAAACCATGGCTTTGCCCGTGACAGCCGATTCACGCTTCTCAATGCGGACGAATACTCGGTAAGTTTTGCGCTTGAATCCTCGGAGGAAACCAAAAAGGTATATCCTTATGATTTTAAGTTTATTGTAACGTATAAAGTGTCGGACGGCAGGATAGAAGCGGAATATAAAACCGTAAATACGGGAATAAGCAATATGTATTTCTATACCGGCGCTCACCCCGCCTTTAACTGTCCGATTGAAGAGGGTCTTGAATTCGGCGATCATTATTTGGAATTCAACAAGCCGGAGAATATCGTACAGAAGATACCCGGGGGAACGAAAACTGTACTTAAAGACGGAAGGAGAATAGCTCTGTCAAGAGAGCTTTTTGACAACGATGTTTTTATGAAAGAAGCTCCCGAATCGGGGTCGGTTATTTTAAGATCCGATAAGTCCCAAAGGTATATAGGAGTTGAATATCAAAGCGGCAGCGGCTGTATTGCAGTTTGGTCGCCGACGGGTAATAACAGCGCCGGATTCGTATGCCTTGAACCGTGGTCGTCAGTTCCCGTCTATGAGGACGACGAATATCCTGAGCTTGAGAAAAAGCCTCATGCAATAATGCTGAAGCCGGGAGAAGAGCATTCGTTTAGATATAATATTATATTAGGATAACTAAAAAGAGGAGCAGTATATGAAAGCGGTAATTCAGCGTGTAAAGAATGCATCTGTAAAAGTCGGCGGAGAAACTGCAGGAGAGATCGGAAACGGTCTTTTGGTTTTTCTAGGCGTTTCGGACGAGGACGGAGAAAGGGAATGCGAGAAACTTGCAGATAAAATATCCGGACTTCGTATATTTTCAGATGAAAATGATAAGATCAATCTTTCAGTCGACAATATCGGAGGTGATATTCTTGTAGTATCTCAGTTCACCTTGTACGCCGACTGCCGTAAGGGAAATCGCCCGAGCTTTGTAATGGCAGGCAGACCCGATCATGCAGAGAAGCTGTACAGGTATTTTTCCGAAGCGCTGAGAAGCAGGATAAAGGGAAAGGTCGAAAACGGCGTATTCGGGGCGGATATGAAGGTCAGCTTGCTGAATGACGGCCCGTTTACCGTTGTTCTTGAATGTGTAAACGGAGAAATATTGCTCTGAGCATATAACGGAGGGAGGTATCTGCGGGAAGCGGCGGTCTTTTACAGTTTTCCGCAATTCGGATATATGAATATACAGATTTTTGGAAGGAAAAAGTGCTTTGATACTAAAAAGGCAGAAAGATATTTTAAGGAAAGAGGAATAAAATTTCAGTCGGTTGACATAAACTCTAAAGGGCTGAGCAGGGGAGAGCTTGACAGCGTGCTTGCTGCTGTAGGATCGCTTGACAGTCTTATTGATGAAAAGAATACAAGTCAGGACGCGCTTATGTTTAAATATCTTTCCTCAGATGAAGCAAAAAAGGAAAAGCTGCTGGAAAACCCGTTGCTTTTTAAAACTCCGATAGTAAGAAACGGAAAGCAGGCGACAGTCGGTTATTATCCCGAGGTATGGGATAAATGGATCTGAATCGTGCGGTATTTTAAATTTAATGTTTAATTATATTGACTTCCATTGATTTCTGAAGTATAATAAATATATGTGTAGAAATAAAAAGAATCGGAAAACTAAATTTTCAGGAGGCGCTTTATGAGAAAAAACTTAGGTATCGTACTGTCCTTTGCAGCAGCCTGCGCTTTATTTGTCGGCTGCAGTATTCCGGGTATGTCGAGCCGGGCGGATGACGATAATTTTGATCCCGACGGTTCCTATTACAGCAGCGAAAGCTCGGAAGGGGATAAAACGGTAAATTACAGCTGGGTTCTTGAGCCTTCGGTTCAGGCAGATAATATCATAGTTTTTGATTCCAGTCAGATAGACCCTGACAATGAAAGCAATACAGCGTATATAAATGCGTCTGTTATTTACCGCAACGGTATGTACGGATTTATTGATTATGCAGGGAACATAATAGTTAATCCCGCATACAGCAATTTTTATACAAGCGCCGGCGGTGAAATGGTACTGTATAATGTGACAAATGAAGAAACAGGGGAGCGTGAATACTGTACGCTCGACAGTCAGGGACAGGTTCTGAACTACGTTAAGGACTATGAGGACTATTCTCCCGATTATTACTGGAACAGCGATGAAAAGGCTGTTTATGTAAAGGACAAAAACGAGGATCGCGCAACAAGATATACCGGCAAGAAAACGGTAGTTGTGTCAAAGGCTGAGATCTCAGATGCCGGAAACGGCTGGTTCGAGGTAAAGAATATCGACGAATCGGCGTTCGCTCTTGCCAAAGAGGACGAGCTGATACTTGATTTTGAATATACTGATTATTACGCTCCTGCATTCAAGGGTTCAGGGCTTACGGCGATCGCTCTTGAAAAGAACGGAAAATGGGGATATGTGTCCTCGTCTGGAAAAGAGATTATTCCGTTTAAATGCGACGGGATCTTAAGCTCCTACAGCGGCAGTCTTATTGACGACGCTGAAAGCATACATCCCTATCTTTTTACCGAGGAGTTTGTTCCGGTAAGCATAGGCTCTACCTACGGATATTATAATATAGACGGTGAATGTGTCGTTTCTCCCGGGGAATTTGAACAGGCGCGTCCTGTTCATAACGGAAGAGCATGGGTAAGAAAGAACGGAATGTGGGGAATTATCCAGCTCGGTGAAATAATTGAAGAGGAAGAAAGCAGCGATAATGATTCAAAGGTAACGACTACTGTAACTTCATTTACATGGTCAAGCTCGACTACAACAACCACAACGACTACGTCTGTAACTTCGTCTGCGGTAACCTCTGAGGAAACAACAACTACAAAAAAGACATCTGTATCTTCTGTAACGCAAACAGAAACCTCCGCCTCCCAGGTAACCGAACCCACAGTAACTGAATCTGTTACTGAGACCGAGTCGGCAGTTCCTCCTGCCGACAGCGAAGAAGAAACACCTCAATAAAATATTTAAAGCTTTCGGAGCTTAAACTTCGGAAGCTTTTTTATTTTAAATATTATTAACTGAATAACTGCATAGATAAAGGAGCATAATCAAAATGATCATGCTCCTGTTTTTATATAGCCGGTAACATATGAGCCGTTATCTTTTTATTGCTTTCAGGCTTTCCTTAGTACCCAGTACGAGGATCGTTTCTCCGTCAACAAATTTGTGATCCGGTCCCGGAAGTGTATCAAATACCTCTCCGCTTTTTATTGCAAGAACATTCAGACCGTACTTCTGGCGTACGTTCTTTTCAAGCAGCGTTTTTCCGACCCAGCTTTCAGGAACGGAAATTTCATAGATAGCATATTCATCATTCAGCTTGAAATAATCAAATATCCCCTCTGAGCTGAATTTTACCGCAAAGCGTTCTGCGGTTTCCCTTTCGGCGTATACTACCTCGTCAGCGCCGTTTCTGAGAAGAAACTTTTTGTGAATATCTCGGTTTGCTCTTGCGAAAACGTATTTTGCACCCATTTCCTTAAGCAAAGCAGTAGTTTCAAGTGAGCTTTGAAAATTATCTCCTATTGCTACAACACAGATGTCGAAGTTTCTAACTCCCAGCTCCTCCATAAATCTTGGGTCGGTAGCGTCGCCTATCTGAGCGTTGGTAACGTATTTAAGGGCGGCGTCAACTCTATCCTCGTTGATATCTACCGCAAGGACCTCGTTTTTCTGGCTGGTAAGAGTTTTAGCCATATGCTTTCCGAAACGGCCTAGACCTATAATCAAAAAAGACCTCATAATAATCCCCATTCCTCCGCATAAGCGGAAAATATTAATCAGCCGACAGTGATCTTTTCAGTCGGGAGCTGTGATTTTGAACTTTGAGCAGAGCTGCTGAACGCCATAAGTACCGTCAGACCTCCGGTTCTTCCCACAAACATCAGCAGTGCGAGCAGGATATGAGAAACCGAACTAAGATGAGGCGTAACCCCCAGGGAAAGTCCTACAGTACCTATTGCCGACGTCGATTCAAAGACTGCGTCAAGCATAGGTATATTTTCAAATGCACAGATAAATATTGAAACCGCAGCTGTAAGTATAATATACATCATAAAAACGCATACCGCATTATGAACTATATCGTCAACGATACGCCTCTTAAAACATTCAAGCGATTTCTTTTTCTTGAAAACGCAGATAATACTAAGTGCAAGTACAGCAAAGGTAGTTGTTTTTATACCTCCTGCAGTAGATCCGGGAGAACCTCCGATAAGCATCAGTATACACATTACCGTAAGTCCCGCTTCGCTGAAACCGTTCAGATCGACGGTATTGAAGCCGGCAGTTCTGGTAGTTACTGACTGAAAAACTGAGGAAAACATTTTTTCCCCGAAATTCATGCCTTCATATGAAGCCGAATTATATTCAAGGAGCATGATAAGAGCCGCTCCTCCGAATATAAGAATAAAGGAAGTAGATAGAACTATTTTAGTCTGAAGTCTATAAGAGCGGAATGAAAATTTATGCTCTTTAAGATCGTCCCAGACGAAGAAGCCCAGTCCGCCTATAATTATCAGAAGCATTACGGTAATGTTGAACATTATATCAAGGTCTACAGTCGTTAGCGATGAGAATTTCTCGAAATTGCCCATCAGGTCTATTCCTGCGTTGCAGAAAGCCGAAACTGAATGGAAAATCGCAAAGTAAATTCCCTTTGCCGCACCAAGCTTCGGTATAAATCTGAATGATAAAAGCACGGCTCCGGCAGTTTCAAAAAAAATGGCTCCAAACAGAATGAAGCGGGTCATTTTTACTATTCCGCCCAGATGCGGAGCGTTGACCGATTCAAGCATTGTAAAACGCTGTTTTAAACCGATCTTCTGCTTAGTAAGCGTAAGGGCAAATATAGCTACCGACATAAATCCTACTCCGCCTATTTGGATAAGAAAAAGAATTACCAGCTGACCAAAAAGCGACCAGTAGGTATAAGTGTCGTGAATAACCAGCCCCGTAACGCAGGTCGCGCTGGTAGCAGTAAACAGGGAATCTTCTATGGGGGTGAAAATACGGTCGCGCGTACTTATAGGAAGCGACAGTAAAAACGTTCCCGTCAGAATTATTATTCCGTACCCGAGAAGAAGAAATTTAGTCAGCGGAACGTTTTGAAAGAAATTTTTTATTTTTTCAAACATAATTTCATCCTTTAATCGGAAAAATATTTCAATCCAATCTATATCATAGTATTATAGCACCATTAAACATAAAAGTCAATTGTCCATTTATATCAAAAAGCACAGTTTTTTATTGGTGAAAACAGTGGATTTTTTATATATGACGTAAACTTATGCTTGTTTTATTGTTCTATATGCAAAAATTTCACCTCAGATTTTAAAAATCGTTGACATTGTGATAATTATGTAATATTATAGTATATACAGAAGTTTTTAAAGTAAATTTAAGTTAGATGTATAACAAAAGGAAGAGATCAAAAGAAAATGTTTATTATCAATTTTTTTACCGTTCTTTTCGGTAAGCTGATGGTAGGAGTTCTGCATCTTCTGGGAAAGAATGCGGGAAACCTTCCGGGACTTGTGCTGTGGACTGTAAACAAAAAGTGCCTTAAAGCCTTTAAGCCGGATTGTCCTATTATTGCTGTAACTGGTACAAACGGCAAAACCTCGGTGACGAATTTTCTCAGCCATATGTTTGAGAAGAGCGGAAACGGAGAGCTGAAGATCATAACAAATCATGAGGGCAATAATCTTGATACGGGGATATGCTCGCTGCTTCTGAGTCACTGTACGATGACAGGCAGGATACACGCCGATTATCTTGTGCTTGAAATAGACGAGTCGCACGTTCCTGTGGTTTTTTCACAGCTGAAGCTTGAAACCCTTGTGGTTCTTAATTTTTTCAGAGATCAGCTTGACAGGAACGGAGAGGTTGAAACTCTTATTCTCAAGGTAAAGAAGTTCTGCGAAACCTTTGAAGGCAATCTGATTTTAAACGGAGACGACCCCAATACAGCTCGGCTTGGTCTTGCAAACCCTGATAACAGAAACGTAAAATATTTCAGCGTTGACAGGTATAGATATGCCACCGATTCGCTTCATGAGGCAGGGGAGGGCAGATTCTGTCCTGTGTGCGGTCATGCGCTGAAATATGAATACTATCAGTATTCTCATATAGGAAAGTTCCGCTGTCCTGAATGCGGATACGGGAATAATCCTATATATACAAGGTTTACTGACATTGATCTGGACAAGCCTTCGTTTACAGCCGACGGAACGGAATACAGGACGGCCGGGAACAGTATATACTATATGTACAATCTTTGCGCCGTATACTCCGTTGCTAAACTCTATGGGATAGATGAGAGAATAATACGTGAAACCTTTGAGGGATTTCAGGTCAATAACGGAAGAATGGAGCGATTCAGGTATAAAAACAGCGAGCTTATGCTTAATCTCGCTAAAAATCCCGTCGGTGCGAATATGACTGTAAGGATATTGAACGAATGTGAAGGCGAAAAGGAGCTTATGTTCGTGCTGAACGACAATATTGCTGACGGACTTGACGTTTCGTGGATATGGGATATAAATTTCAGCGTATTTAAAAACGTTACACGGGTCATAACAAGCGGAACAAGAGCCTATGATATTGCGGTCAGAATAAAATGCTCAGGATACGACGCTTCAAAAATTAAGGTATGTCCCGAGCTTGACGAAGCAGTAAAAGAGCTGTTTTCAACAGACGGCAGGAAATTCGCCGTTGCAAATTATACTGCTGTTCAGCCGGTAAGGTCAGCGCTCGGCAGGTTCATAGGAGGCGGCAGCAATGATTAATAAGCTGAAGATACTTCATATGTATCCCGATATGCTGGATCTGTACGGCGACAGCGGTAATATGGAAATAATCAGATACAGATGCTCTAAAAGGAATATAGAATGTGAAACCGATATTCATACGATCGGCAGTAAGACTGATTTTTCAGAATACGATCTGATATATCTTGGCGGAGGAGCAGATCTTGAGCAGCAGCTTTTGGCGGACGATTTAATGAGCAATGCGGCAGAGATACGTTGTGCATATGAAAACGGAGCATTCTTTCTTATGATATGCGGCGGTTATCAGCTGATGGGTCGGTACTACAAGGATTCCAACGGTATGAAGATCCCCGGCCTTGGACTTTTTGATTATTATACCGAGGCGTCTAGGAATAAATCGGAAAGATGCATAGGCAATATAGTTATAGAGGCAGACTTCAACGGTAATAAAACAAAGGTTATCGGCTTTGAAAATCACGGCGGCAATACCTTCGGCTCAAAAACCCCTTTCGGCACGGTGCTGTTCGGAAACGGAAATTCCTTCGGTGACAGCTTTGAAGGGTATACTGAGAAGAACGTAATCGCAACATATCTTCACGGGCCTCTGCTTTCAAAGAATCCTGCGGTTGCTGATTATATTATCGAATACTGCGTAAATAGAGAATACGGCGGCGGTATAAAGCTTGCTCCTCTTGATGATACGCTCGAGAATAAGTGCAGAGAGGTGCTGTTGAAAAGATTTCTTGAGAAAGAATAGTTTTTTGTAACAGCAGCTTAAAATTGACAAAATTATTATAAGGTGATATAATTAAAAGGTTAAATATTAATTTATCTCATAAAAGCTGATACAGGATATTTATATCTCAGCGCAGATAAACATCCGAAAAGGTAGGATAGCTAATGGAGCCTAAACATTTGCCGGATATGCCGGCTTACAGTGTGCTTATGTCGGTTTATGCAGGTGAAAAGCCGGAATATCTGAGGGAAAGCCTTGAAAGTATGTATTCACAGACCTATCCTGCGGCTGATTTTGTTCTGGTCTGCGACGGAAAGCTTACTGAAAAGCTTGACGAAACAGTAAAAGAGTACGAAGATAAATATCCCGATACCTTTCACACCGTTAGGCTGGAGAAAAAGCGGGGAGTAGGCGAATGTGCCAATATAGGCATAGACGCCTGCAAGAGCGAGTATATAGTGAAAATGGATTCGGACGATATAGCTTTGCCGCAGAGGTGCGAAAAACAGCTTTCTCTAATGAGAGATAAACCTCAGCTTGATATGTGCGGCGCTTATATAGAAGAGTTCGATACTGATACAGGCGAAGAAATAGCGGTAAAGAAAACCCCGGTTGAAAATGAGCAAATACACAGGTACGCAAGGCGGCGAAATCCTTTCAATAACCAGACCCTTGTTTTCAAGAAGTCCTTTGCAATGAAAATAGGCGGCTATGATACGGTAAAGCGCTGCGAGGATTATGATTTTGTAGTAAGGATGCTGCAAAACGGAGCAGTCGGTGAGAATATACCCGAGGTCCTTGTCAGATACAGAGTTTCAAAGCATAATTATGAGCGCAGGCGCAACTGGGCTAATACCAGATCGTTTATCAGCGTAAGGTGGAGAATTTTCAGGTCGGGATATTCAAATTTTGCGGATTTTATTATTCCCTGTGCAATGCAGCTTGGAATATTTATTCTGCCTAAAAGTCTGACCGGGAAAATATACAAAAAATTTCTGAGGTAGTCTATGGAAAGCATAAAACAGATTCTCAGGCAGTATATAAAGACCGTTCTTCAGAAGACACTCCTTCCGATTTGTTATCTATGGGGTAAAAGAAAGCCTGTTGACAGTTCTCTGGTTTTGTTTGCCGACTGTAATTCTTATGAAATGCCTGAAAGCATGGTTCTGATCAAAAAGGAGATCGGAAGACGAGGCTACAAGACGGAAGAGCATTTCTGCGACTTTTCATCGGCAGGAGCGACGGCGTCCCTTAAATATATGATGAAGTTTATGGTTAGGTATGCTCAGGCGGGGGCGGTCTTTGTGTGCAATTATTTCGTACCATGTACTGCCTGTCGGAAACGCCCTGAAACAAAGGTAATTCAGCTCTGGCATTCCTGCGGAGCGCTTAAAAAGTTCGGATATGATACTCCTGAGGATATTTCTCCTCACTTTAAGGGAAGCGTAACAAGAAATTTTGATTATTATACCGTAAGCAGCCGATTTTGCGTAAAGGTATTTGAGTCGGCATTCAGGCTGGAGGAAGGCAAAGCGCTTGCTACCGGTATTAGCCGTACGGACGAGCTTTTGAGCGATGATTTTGCAGCGGTCTGCAAAGCTGAATTTTATCAGAAATATCCTCAGTATAAGGGGAAAAAGCTTTTGCTTTATGCTCCAACTTTCAGAGGAAACGCAGGGAACGCTGTCAGCGCCGGAGAGGACGCAGTTAAGCGGCTTGAACAGAAGCTTGGCAGAGAATGGGCAGTGCTTATTAAAATGCACCCAAGGTTAAACAGTCCTCTTACAAACTGCGATATTCCGGTAAACAGGCTTTTTCCGGTAATAGATATACTTATAAGCGATTATTCTTCACTTATATTTGAATATTCGCTGTTCAGGAAACCTATGGTCTTATGGACTCCTGACCTTGACGAATATATTTCCGTACGCGATTTTTATATTGACTTTAAAACAGAGATACCCTGTCCGAAGGTTACTGAGGAAAGCAGGCTTTACGATACCGTATTAAGCGAATACTGCGGTTTTAATCCCGGCAGATATGATGAGTTTATAAATAAATATATGTCCGCCTGCGACGGAAGTTCGACCCGGCGTATAGCGGATCTGTTAAAAACATAAAGGAGCTGAGTAAAATTAGTAAGGAAAAATTTGATTTTTTCGGACTTAAAACTATACTTAATGAGCATAAGGGGCAGCGTAAGCAAATAATCATGCTTTCGGTAAACGAGCTGAAAAAGAAATACAAGGGAGCGGCACTGGGACCGCTTTGGGCGCTTATAAAGCCGACCTTTACGCTGTTTATACTTTGGTTTGCGTTTGCTGTAGGACTCAGGGGTTCGGGTCATGTAAACGGTTATCCCAGGTTTATTTTTATGCTTACCGGCTATGTACCCTGGTTTTTTATAAGCGAAAATATAATCGGAGGCTCTCGGTCGATAAGGCAGAACAAGCAGTTTGTAACAAAGCTGTCGTTTCCGGTATCAAACATAATGACGTTTACTTCGCTTTCGACCCTCTACATTCATTTTCTGCTGTGCATAATAATGTACATTACCCTGCTGTGCTTCGGATACGGTCCGTCGGTGTATAATCTTCAGTATTTTTACTATATGCCGCTTATGTTTGTGTTTTTTCTTGTGCTGTCTTGGGCAACAGCTCCGCTCAGCGCCTTCAGCAAGGATTTTGAAAATCTTATCAATTCGGTAATTACAGGACTCTTCTGGTTATCCGGAGTATTCTGGAATACCTACGATATGGATAAGCCTTGGCTCAGGACGCTTATGTACTTCAACCCTATAAACTATTTTGTAAACGGCTACAGGAAGTGCTTTTTGTACGATCAGTTCATATTCGACAGCAACTATACTACTGAAACGGTTGTGTTTTATGCAGAGCTTATAGGTATAATCTTTATCGGCTCGCACTATTATAAAAAACTCAGAAAAATTCTGCCGGATATTTTGTAAAAGGGAGAGCTAAATGGAACAGCCAATAATAGAATTTAAGGACGTATATAAGGAATATCTGCTATTCAAAAATGAAAAGGCAAGATTCAAAGCTATTTTTACCAACAATAAGGGCGTAAGGCGTCATAAGGCTTTAAACGGCGTAAGCTTCAGGGTATATCCGGGCGAGGCAGTAGGTATTATAGGAAAAAACGGCGCTGGAAAATCGACGATACTTAAGATGATCACCGGAGTAAGCTTTCCCAGCAAGGGAGAAGTGACCGTTCACGGAAAGGTAGCGGCTCTGCTTGAGCTTACCGCAGGCTTTTCGCTGGATATGACGGGTATGGAGAATATATACCTGAAAGGGTATCTTCTCGGACTGAGCGACAGTGAGATCTCACAGATCGAAAGTGAAATAGTTGAATTTGCAGATCTTGGAGAGTATATAGATCAGCCTGTCAGGACTTATTCAAGCGGAATGAAAATGCGTCTTGGCTTCGCTATCAATATAAACATAAAGCCGGATATTCTTGTAATAGACGAAGCTCTAAGCGTAGGCGACGCAGATTTTAAGAAGAAGTGCAAGAATAAGGTAAAGGATCTCATAAAGTCTGGAGTCACGGTGCTTTTCGTATCTCATTCAATGGATATGATCAGGGATACCTGCAGCCGTGCTGTTTATCTTAAAGACGGACTTGTACAGTTTGACGGGGCGGTAGACGATGCATTTGAGGTTTACAGTGCAGGAACGGGAGAAATAGTTACTATGAATCCTAAGAAGCCTGTTGCCTTTAAGGTAAAGCAGAAGTCGGAAAACAGCATTACTCTTTCATGGAATGAAGTAAGCGGAGCGGATTTTTACCGTATTTACAAATACAGCAACCAAAGCGGTGAATATGAGCCGATAACCGAGGTATCTGACTGCGATGAATGCTGTATTAAGGAGCTTCCGGAGGGTACAAGATACCGTTTTAAGATATGCTCGGTAAGAGCGGTAGAGGACAGGGAATACCTTTCGCCCTGTACCGCAAATATTTCGGTGGCTACCTTGGGAACCGAATATTACGACAGCTGCGATTACAGCGGGAGATCGCTTGACGAGGCGCTGAGATCAATAAATGTAGATCCGGACGAGGAGCTTATTGCAAGGATAGCTGAAGTCAATGCGATCGGAAATTATACAGGCAGCGATGTTCAGAAGCTTAAAATGCTGGAGCTTCTGAAATCGGGCAAGCTTATGGTGCCTCATGATTCGCTTCAAAAGGATATGTAGGGTAAATGCCGGTCAGTTTTATGATCGGCATATTCATTTTCTGATATAATTATAAAATACTTATATTTACAAAAGCCTGTATACGGTGTATACTCTAGCTAAGGTTATGGGCTGTAACAGAATTCAGTCCGGATCAAACTGTGCAGATATTGAAAGGAATTTTACTATGAACAGCAGGGAGTATTTTATTTATCACGAGGATCCTCAGCAGCTTCACATAGGAACGCTTCCTCCTCACGCTTATTTTATTCCGTTCAGAAAAGGACAGGATCCATCTGAGCCGAGGGAAAAGTCGGAGCTTTTTGAGCTGCTTAACGGGGAATGGAGCTTTGATTTTTATCCGAGTATATTTGATATGCCGGATAACTTTCTTGAAACAACGCCTGAGTCTGTTATCAAGGTCCCGGCTAACTGGGAGCTTTGCGGTTTCGGAAAACCGCAGTATACGAATGTTCGCTATCCTATACCTTATGATCCTCCTTATGTTCCGGACGATAATCCTGTTGGCGTGTACAGAAGAAAGTATTTCTGCAAGGGCGGAGATATGAGAAAAATACTGGTATTCGAGGGCGTTGATTCGTGTATTTATCTCTTTGTAAACGGCGTTTTCTGCGGTTACAGTCAGGTATCTCACTGTACGTCCGAATTTGATATAACTGAGCTTGTTCATGACGGCGAAAATGAAATTGCGGCGGCAGTTCTTAAATATTGTGACGGAACATATCTGGAGGATCAGGATAAATGGAGAATGTCTGGTATTTTCAGGGACGTTTATATGCTTTCAAGAGAAAGCGGAGGAATTGAGGATCTTACCGTAAGAACCTTATTGAACGAAGACTTTTCTGAAGCGAAGATTTCAGTAGGGATAAAGGCGGAAAAAGACTGCCTTGTTTCTTTGTATTCGCCGGATAATGTAAAGCTCGGAGAGCAGCGGGGAAGACAGCTAAGCTTTAATTTAGAAAACCCCGTCCTGTGGAATGCGGAAAAGCCTAAGCTGTACAGGCTTGAGATCATATGCGGTAACGAAGCGGTAACAGAGTTTGCGGGAATAAGAAAAATATCTTCGGAAAACGGAATATTAAAGATAAACGGAACAGCAGTCAAATTTCGGGGAGTAAACAGGCACGACTTTTATCCTGATACCGGCTATTATGCTTCCGAACAGCAGCTGAAAAGGGATATTGACCTTATGAAGTCTCTTAATGTCAACGCGGTAAGAACCTCACATTACCCTAATTCTCCGCTGTTTTATCAGCTTTGCGACAGGCTGGGCTTATATGTTATCGACGAAGCAGACCTGGAAGCTCACGGAGCGGTTGAGGCTTATAATACCTACGGCTGGACAAACGGATATAACGGCATAGCCTATACCGTAAGCCGAAGTGAGTTTTTCAAGGCGGTTTCCGACAGGCATGAGCGGCTGATAAAACGTGATATAAATCGAACATGTGTTGTAATGTGGTCGCTGGGCAACGAAAGCGGTTACAGCGACGCTTTCAGAGAATCGGCGAAACGGATAAAAGAGCTTGATAATTCAAGGCCGATACACTACGAAAGCTCCAGACATACTCTTGACGGAAAGGGAGAAAATGAGCTTGATGTCGTTTCGGTAATGTATCCGCAGATAGATTATGTAAAAAAATACCCGTCAAGCGAAGAAACAGCAAATGGACGGCCGCTTGTTTTATGCGAATACTGTCATGCAATGGGAAACGGACCGGGGGATATTGCTGATTACTGGCAGGAGATATACAGAAACGAACTGGTATGCGGAGCATTTGTGTGGGAATGGTGCGATCACGGTATCGCCGCAGGAAAAACCTCTGACGGTCGGGTTAAGTATTATTACGGCGGAGATTTCGGCGAGGACGTTAATGACGGTAACTTTTGTATTGACGGCCTTGTATATCCTGACCGAAGGCTTCACACCGGCGCTTTAGAAATGAAAAATGTATACCGCCCTGTATATGTCAGCGCAGAAAATGCAGCAGAAGGACAATTTATATTTGAAAACAAGCTTGATTTTACCGCAGTTTCAGAAGATTGGCGCTGTGAATATAAAATCTGCGATAAAGGAAAAATGCTGTACAGCGGTGAACTTAAGCTTGATATTCCTCCGCATGAAAGCCGAAGGGTATATATATCCGAAGCGGCGGGGCTGACGGGAGAGCATATTACTATTGATTTTGATTTTTATTACGGCGGAGAAAGCAGGGGGATTGAGCAGATCACGCTTTTGCGTTCCTGCCGCAGCTTTGAATTTAAACAGGATAATGCATGGAAGCTTACTGACAATGGGAAGGTCATAGCAGCGGAGTGCAGAGGAAAACGGATAGAAATTTCAAAGCACACCGCTCAGATCTGTTCGCTGAGTTCAGACGGAATTGAGCTGCTGTATGAGCCGTGCAGCATAAACCTGTTCAGAGCGCCCATGGATAATGATATATCTGTCAAAGGTGAATGGTATAAAATTTTTCTTGATAAGCTTAAGCCTAAGGTATACAGAATAACTTCGGAGGATAACAGGGTTTATGCCGAGCTGTCAATGGGGTATGCGGTTCATGAGCCTGCGGCGCGTTTCAAACTAGAATACAGCTTCGGTGATTGCGGAATAAGAATTTCTCTGAAAGCCGAGGTACATGAGAAAATAAATTATCTTCCGCGTCTGGGAATGAGATTTTTATTTGATAAAAGCATTGAAAGGGCGGAATATCTTGGATATGGGCCATATGAAAGCTACGTTGACAAACGCCGCGCTTCCGTATACGGATCATATTCATGCAAAGCTGCGGAACAGCATGAGGACTATATACGTCCTCAGGAAAACGGATCTCACTATGGCTGTGAAAGCGTTTCATTGTTCAGGAATAATGCAAAGGCTGTAGAATTTATTTCCGATTCGGATTTTTCTTTCAGCTTTCTTCCGTTTACTCAGGAGGAGCTTGCGTCGAAAACTCACAATTATATGCTTGAGGAATATAACGGAAACGTATTCTGTATTGATTACAAAATGTCCGGAGCGGGTTCTTCCTCCTGCGGTCCGGAGCTTTTGGAAAAGTACAGGCTCAATGATAAAAAGCTAGATTTTATTTTCTATCTTTTATTTTAATTGCATATCTGACGGGCGGTAATGTTTTACCGCTCTTTTTATTTATCAGACCAGTTTATTAATCATGACGCTGCAATTAACAAATTTATAACATAAAACCACTTGACAATCTTTCTGAAATCGTATATAATATTTTAGTGGAATCGGGGTGTGGCGCAGATTGGTAGCGCGCTACCTTGGGGTGGTAGAGGCCGTGGGTTCAAGTCCCGTCACTCCGACCATTAAGGGGCTGATACAAGTCAAGATTCTCCTGCGTCCGCAAGGTATGCAGGAGACGGTATTGGCTTTCTGAATGCATAAAATTAAATGCCCCTATAGTTAAATGGATATAACAAGCCCCTCCTAAGGGCTAGTTGTAGGTTCGATTCCTACTAGGGGTGCCAGTTGTATACTGAGGAAAGACTGAAAAGTATTGCAGCTTTTCCTCAATACGCAAAGCGCTTATTGATTATATTTATAAGGGCGGATCGGTAGGTTCCGACCCACCCGATAAATATACATTGTTGTTGTTTTTTGATGTTATTCTTTTTTGCCGGTGCTGATGAACTGATGTGACCTAACCTCATCTCTGATCGACCTTATAGTCCGTTATGCTATAAGGGCAAACGTCATTTCGCACTGCCTTTCGCAAGCTACTGCTTGCAACTGAACCATACTTCGTTTTTACACGAATCTCCAAAAGTAGCTCACCAGACAGGATATATACTCGCAACAGCGTACGTTTCCGCATTTCTGATCCAATGTCCGTTTTTCAGGAAGGTTCTCAGAAAAGTTGTTATTGGAGTGGTAGTCTTCCGACATCAAATTCTTTATTCGGTTGTCATCGGATAATTAGTCACCTAGCGGAGGCTTATCCGATCTATATAAAATCTTCTCCACAGATTTTAATAGCAAAGAAAAGAGCCTTTCAGATGTCCGATCAAAAACAATCTGAAAAACTCTCTTGACAAATCTATTGAATCCATGTTACAATGAACACGAATAATAGGCATTCACCTAAAGGTTTCACAGTTGTCCTGACATCTGTGTTGCTTGGGTTACGTTTTCCTGGCAGAAAACGTAACCTGTGGTGGGTGTCTTTTGTTATACCCATATATGTAGTTTACCACAATTTGTGAGGGTTGTCAAGAGGTTTTTGACAAAAATATGTGTTTTACATTTTATTATTTCAAAAGTTCCAAATAAACGATATAAAAAGGATGATTATATAGTGGAAAATCAACTCTCAAAAATAAAAATTAAAATCGGCTGTATTTACGAATGGTCTAACGAAAATGGGAATACATTATATTTAGTTGTTAGTTCCGATAATGAACATACATATTGTTACCGTATGGAAATATCCAGTAATCTTGATAGTATTACAAAGTTTAATAATAAAATTAGTTTTTTTGATGATAAAAGCAAACTCACATACAGCATATATACAAATGGGATACATATTAACACAAGGACTTTTAAAAAAGAAATTCTTAACAATAAAATTCATATTATTCCAAAAAATGAACACTTAGAATTCTTTAATTATTTAAATCGTTCACATGAGGCAAGAAAATTAATTAGTGAAATAGACAGTAAATATAAAATATTGCCTACATCCCATAAAAAAGCTATAAAAAATAATAAACCTGTTAATCTAGGCAACGTAGTACTGCTAAATAAAAATTATTTTTTAATTTATAAAAAGATAGTTGATAAAAATAGAATTCAATATTATGGAATAAAGGTAGAAATAATCAATACATCACCTAAGCAACAGGTACGTTTCTTTGCGAATAAGTTGCAATTTTTAGATTCTGAAAAAATATCAGTAAATGTTCCACCAGAATATAAAACATTAATAACTTATCTTAAACATCCAAAATTTTTAAAATTGTGCAGTACATTTTTAAACGTCCAAGCTAACGATCTTTTTAAAGGACATCTAATATATCAAAAAAGTGAAAATATTATTGATGTTAAAATATTTCCGTCATATTATGATTCGTCATATTATAATCCGTCATATTATGATATATTGTGGTCAACAGATCACAAGAAGCCCTCTTTAAAAAATATAGATAATTCACAAAAAGATTCTATCAAAAACAGCAATATCGCAAATAATTCTGTTAAAAAAAATAAATCACTTTCAAAAATAGAATTATATAAAAAATTGTCCTTAATATCAGAAACAAATGTCTTTTTAACAGCAGAAAGTATTGAAGAATACACTTTTGAAAATAATCAGATTTTATCTTCTATATGCCTAGATAATGAAAGTTTATCAATTTTAAAATCATTTGTATATGTATTTTCAACCAAAAATGCTCCTTACTTTGGTTGTTACTTGAAGCTTTATGATGAAAAAAATGTAAAATTATATAGAATATACACTAGTGGTATTAAAGCTGAAAATCTAATTATGTATGATAAAAATGATAAAGATAATTCAATAATAATAAATTTAAAGAATGAAAAACAAGAAATAAAATTTATACTAAATATTTTGCATGATGTGCTTATTAAGTTTATTTCAATAAATCATATTGAAAATTCAAATATAAAATATGTTAAAAAAGGTAAAACACAGGAGTCTAATTGTGATGTTGATAACATCAAAAATATTCAATCTGTATCTAATATCGCTCTTACTTTTGAATCAGATGATGAATGGATAAAAGAGGTGTCTATTCATTCCACAAAAAGAAGTGAAAAAACGATAGTAAAGTATAATGATAAAAATGAAGCAAAACTAAGTCAAGACATATTCTATCGATCAGGTCATTATAGAAATCAAGCTTATGGTAAAGGTTACTCAATGCATAGATTAATATATATTCCTCCTACAATAGTGAATAGAAATACAAAATTTTTGCTTTTGAAATTAATAGATTAATTAAACTAAGAAATGATACTGGTCATGCTTGGCTATTGCGGATAGGAACTTATTTCAGCTAATACAAAAATACTTAAGGCAATGTTTTTACACCAAGCTTGTATTTATGTAAAGAACTGCGACATCATGTCGCAGTTTGGCTTCGGAGAGATAATCACTCCGAAGTTATTTTTCGTTTCTATCAAACAGTATTTTTTCAATTTCTTCAGCGACTTTAACCTTGTCCTGAAATGTTAAATGTACATATATATCGCTGGTTATACTAATACTGCTGTGTCCCAGCCACTGTGAAACTGATTTAAGAGGCATACCGTTCTGTATCAGCAGGCTGGCACAGGTATGCCGCAGATCGTGAAAACGGCACTTTAAATTAAGCTGCCTCATTAGCTTATTAAACGACTTTGAAAGATAGTCTGGGTGTATAATCTGTCCGAATTGATCTACACAAATGTATTTTAAATAATCTTTACAATACTTTTTTCGGTTTTTTGCATAATATAAACGCTGTTTACCCTTGATATAATGAAGATAATCATATATTTTGTCAGGTAGAGGAAGAGTGCGCCGACTTGATTCCGTTTTGGGCATATCGCAGAAAATGAGTCTTGTGTGATGGTTATCATTTTCCGTATATTTAACAACTGTGTGCTGAACACATAAAGTATGAGCTTCAAAATCTATGTCGCACCATCGCAGTCCCAGAACTTCGCTTCTTCTCAAACCCATACTACCTGCAAGAATTACAGGCGTCAACAATTTTGTGTTACGCAGGTGATTTAATATATTATTAAACTGTTCCGAAGAAAGGAAATCCCCGTTGTATTTTGCTATTCCGGGGTGTTCTGCAAAGTTGGCAGCATTTCCGGAAATTATCTTGTTTTTAACAGCGTCTTTTAACGCCGAATTTATATTTGAATGATGTTTGGCTAATGTTGCTCCGGACAATCCTGATTTGAATTTTAGAGAATAGTATTCTTCAAGTACAGCTGGTGTAATTTCTGAAATATGCAGTTTCTTATTCCGGAAGTAAGGTTCAATATGATTTCTTATCTGTATGCTGTATGTATTGTAAGTATTACACTTAACCTGTGTTTCTTTTTTATCCAACCATTTCAATAACCAATCAGCAAATAATATATCATTGTTACTTTCATTTCTCAATTGGTTTTTTAACTGTTGATTTTCCAAGGATAATTGTATAACCAAATCTTCTAGTTCAATATTTTTTTTCAATATTGTTTCAACATTCATAATAATACCCTCTTTCCCTATAATTATCTATTATATAACAAAATTAGATAAAATCAATACCAAGATATGTATTACTACAAATTGCAATAAAAATCTACTAAAATATTCCTATAAATAAATTGAAAATTGAAAAAGACAAATCTCGGCTTGCACCGAAACCGAAGTAAAGCTAGTGTCTGAACATGTTCCGAAGCTTTCTTAAACCTTTACAAAGCATATGACCGATTTTTTTCAGATTTTCATGTATAATATCACATATCACTGTTAAAGTAGGTAAAAACTTATTCTTTTCAATATTTGAGTACTTAAGTGGGTCTTTAATACGTTTATCAAAAATTATACCACCCCGTATATTATCAGATCCGGCACCACGCCGCAGCTTCAGCTTCATCAGCTTCTGCAGACGTGCGGCATTTATTTTTGCCTTGCGGTATGAAGATAGTATAATATTGAAAAGAAAAAACCTTAGACTTAGACTTACAGCAGCATAGTTGTTGTGTCCATAATCTCCTGCAGCGCAGATATAATGCTCCCTGATGAGCAGTCCCAGCTCGCCAAGTAATCTTACCTTTGTAATACAGGTAGCCCTTGAAAGTCCTGTAAGAGAGCTGATTTGACTATAAGACGGAAATGCTCTGCCGTTATTATTGCAGAAGTAATTAACAGAGCAGTAAACCATTAAAGCAGACTTACCCACATTGCTGAGTATAAAATAAAAAAGCCTGCGGTCTATTCTGCTGAATTTTCCCTGCAAGCGATTTAAGGTGTATTCATTTGTAGTTCTGTGACCGTTTTTATATCTCCGGTTTACTTTTAGAAGTCCTTTGCTGTGCAGCTCCCTTAGGGCAGTCTGTACCGTATTTACACACAAGCCTGTGTGATCAGATAAGGTGTGTAGCTTTATTTTGACCGTAACTGTAAAATAAAATCTGTTAGAAAGAAGAACGTATATAACAAAAGCAGAAGCAGACAGCTGCAAATCAAATATCATATTGGGTACTTTATAATATCTTTTCATTTTCTATCCTTTCAAATGTAAAATATATGTTAAATATAGCTAATCAAGTTGACATATTGAAAAAATTATGCTAATATTTAGGTAGTTGGAAGATGTACTTTTTCTTTCATTTCTCTAAGTAAAAAAATGGGTGTTTGTTTTTGACAGCTCTATGATTACACAAAAAAGCTCCCTGAACGGAAGCTGGGAAATGTAAGACGGTTTGGTCACCATAGATATGTCTTCAAAAACTGATCGGCTGTTTCTGTGGGAGGAAACAGCCGAATTTTTATTATTGTACCGTCACCATACAGGAAGCAGACAAGCCTCCGTCCTGAGTAACAGCTGTAATTATCGCCTTGCCCTTGCTTTTAGCGGTGATCCTGCCGCCGTCTACAACTGCAATATCTGGACGGTTACTAGACCATATTACACTTTTGTTATCGGCATTATCCGGTGATATTACAGCCGATATGCTTACAGACTTATTGACCGATAATATAACGTTATTGTTTGCAAAGCCGGTTATTAGGCTTATTCCGTGTACTTTAATTCGTGCTTGCGTTGTTGTAGTAGTCCTTTTAGATGTTGTTGTTACAGCTGCCGAAACAGCGGGTTGTCTTGAAGCTGTCGGCGGCGCTGCAGAAGCGGTATAAGAAACTGACGTTTCAGATCTGCTAATTTCAGAGGACTTTTCAGTCTTGGAGAAAATGTCTGCAGAAGTTGTTGTTTTTGAAGCAGTATTTGATTTTGAAGAAACAGAAGCAGCTGTGCTTTTAGATGTACTACTGGCTGAGTATGTTTTCGCTGAAGATGTGGAGGACGTAAAATATGTTGTCACACTTGTCGTTTCCGCAGCTGAAGCTTCTGGGTAAGAAGCTTCAGCTGCGGATGTATCAGAAGTCTGTGCCTGTACAGCTATTTCATTGCTGCCTGAATTGGGAAGCACTAGTACCGCCGCTGTACAGCCGATCAGCACAGCACAAGAGGCAATAATGATTTTTTTCCTGCCGCTTAACTTTGCAAATATATTTTTCTTTTCAGTATTTATATCATCTTGTTGGACAAGCTCCGGAAAGATCCTGATCCAGCCTAAAGCGTCCATACCATATGTCAAACAGCGCTCAAGCTCTATGTACTGCTCCTGCTCATCTTCGGCAGTGACAATATTAAGTATTTCAAGCTTTAGTACAGATCTTAAAAATCCTCCAGCTTTATCCTTAGCTCCCGGATATATGATAATGATAATAATGTCGGTATAGATGATTTGCAGCTGCTCCAGTAGTTCCGATAATTCATCGTCATTTTCAGATATGCAGCTTCGCTGTAGAATTATTCTTTTGCAATGTTTATGCAGCTGCATATCTTTCTTTAGAAAAGTTTGAAACGAATAATCGCTGTGTATTGTCTTTATGTCCGTATAATCAGCATTACAGCTCATAATCATGCTCTTATATCGTGTATCAACTACGGCAAGCGTTTGCATTTATGTTCTCTCCTTTATTTTTACTAAAAATCATTTTTTAATTATATAGCTAAACAAAAAAACGACACCTTAACAATTAAGTGCCGCTTTATATTTAAGTAATTGTTCCCTTTTTTATATGATAGTTTATACTGTTTTGTTTGCAAAATTCAATGACTGTTTTCGCTTGTTTATTATAAAATAATTTATTTTGCTTATAATCTGATATTTCTTTGCTATAATTAGTTCTTCCAAATATAATTTTATCTGTAAAACTGACAGCATACAGTAAATCCATAATGTTCTGATCAATTATATTGGGAGTAGGATATGGCTCTATACTAACCCAAGTTTTACAACCACTTTCATGTAATGCCTTTAAAGCTGCTAAACGTTCCACATATGGAGCTGCTCCTGGTTCATAATTCTTTCGATAGTTCTCATCTAAAGATACAATTGTTATGCCATACTCATTTTCCTTTGAATAGTTTGATAATTCTAAAGGTAATAATCCTTTAGTCAATACCGAACATTTTATTCCTGAATCATTTAATTTTCCAATTACTTTAAGAGTTAATTCTTTTATATCATTATATCCATACATAAATGGATCCGTAGTAAAACATAAATGCAATGATTGTATTTTATCTTTAAATTTAGGTATTTCCTTATCAAGTAATTCTAATGTATTTTCTACTATACACGGACTGATCCAATCTTCATATGTTTTTACAACCCCAAATCGTTTTTTCAATAGATAGGCATAGCAAGGATATTTGCAACCATGAGAACAACCTTGAATGTGATTTATAGTATAATCCCCATATTCAACATTAGTTTTATAAATTAAAGATTTTCGCGTAATTGTATTTTTAACAGACTTCATTTACCTTAACCACCTTATATAAACTTTATGATTTTTATTTTCATTCATAAATTTGGTAGGCTTACCCCCTTGAGTATACGCTGGATTGCGCTCTATTTCTATATAATATTCTTCTTTAAGCTTTAATAATATATTTTTTATATCTTTTGAAGGACATATTATTCCGTACTGAGTAAAAAATTCAGCTAATGATTTTTTTAGACGTGTTTTTTCTTTATACTTTGAATAATGTTCTCTTACCTTAGTTTCTATTTCACTTGGATTAATGATTTCATTATTATGATTTTCGTCCCAAAGACAAGTTTGATAATCATTTTGAATGTCCTTCATAACTTCCCAACGATTGCACATATTTTCCGCCATTAATAAACAACCATCTTCATGATTAGTGCAATGTATTAATCTATACTTTGGGCGCTGACCTTCTTTCAACCTTAAAGGCATATTTAACACATAGTTATATTTCATTTTCAATCGATTGCAATACATTAATGAGAATTTCATTTCAGCATCATATCCATTAATAGTATTATTTTTATAATCATAAATGATTTGCTGCCAATAATCGCCTCCTGCAATTTTATTTAATTCTTGAACTGATTTTTGTGAATGATCCATATGTGTTGAATCATATTCCACTAAGTCAGTTAACATACTTTCTTCTCTAAATTTTATTCCCATGGAATGACACGCTTCGCGTATAAATCCAAAGGAATTAAAATTTATTAAAAGTTCTATAGAATTAAATGGTTTTTGGCTATAAGTATCAAATAACGAACTCTGAAGCGCTTTAATACCATATGGATCAATATAAAGGAAAACATTGTAATCTCGTTTGTTTTGAAGCAGATCTAGAATTACATTTTCATAATTATCCGAAATTATTTGAACATCATCATAACCACTTGTATTTATATGTAAGTCATTAGCATAATTTAAATCAATAAATACTGATTCGATTTTCACCTGTTTTTTTATTTTACACTGTTCGATTATATCTAAAGCAATTAACGGTGAACCATTTTTACCATCATCAAATTTACCTTTACCAGCAAAACAATCAATGTACATAATCGGTCTAAAAGTAGATGAAATTTTTGAAAAATACGGACGCAAATAGCAACCTAATAATTCGTCTTTTACTTCAGACCAAATTTTCTTTTCTTTAAAAAAATCATTATTCTTCTTTGACATTATAAATTCATCCTTTACTATAATTTGTATATATTATACCAAAAAAGATTCATAAAGTCAAGAAGTTGTAATTCTGGTCTAATTTTGAGCGAAAATTTATTAAAATGTAAATGTATATAATTATTGTACCACATTAAATTTATTATTGTCAATGCGAAAAATATTTATTTAGCTTGAACTTTTATATTGAAACCTTTACCCTAAATTCCCGACAATAACAACATTATCTCCATGGTGCTTAATAATTTCCTCGTCAAACTCTTTTTCGCCTATGTAAGGCAAAGGATCAATAGGCTCATAATCGGAATCGCCGTACATCTGGAAGCAGAAGATCATAGTAGCATGATCCTCGTCGGCCGTAAGAGCGTGACCTATAATATCTCCCTGATCTACGCTGTCGCCGACTTCAGCGTGTTCAGCCTCCATGTCCACAGCCCAGTATTTACTGTATAAATACCAGTTTGCTTCGTCATCCGCAGGCGCTTCGTGTTCAACGACAATATACCAGCCGCCTAACGCTTCGGACGAATCGACCTCGACTACCTCTCCGTCAGCGATGGCGTAAAGATTATCGCCGTCGCAGTTGTAAGTAAGATAGTCGAGCGTCCGTCCGTTTGCTTCATCGCCAAAGTAATGCTGTATTGTACGGTTTATAGGCATACCGAAATCATAACCTTCAAGAACAGTCTGATCCTGCTGTATAAGATCCGGACGTATCTGCTGTATGATATACAGTTCCTCTGCCGGAGTGCCTTCCAGCAGCAGATGATCTTTGATCCAGTCTGCCGGCATTGATAACGCAGTCGCTATAAGTATGATTATAAAAAGCGGAAACAGCAGTAACAATACTATTATCATTACTGCTGCATTTCTTCCGGTATTACTGTCGTTTTGCTGAAGCATTTTTATAATCAGAAAATACCTGTTCATTTATCTGCCTCCTGCCGTTCCCATAAGCTTTAGCTTGTATTCCGGTATTTCAAAGCGCACACCCAGACGTTTAGCTCCGGCTAAGAATAAGGCTTGCCCTCTTTTCTTTTTCAATAATAATTCCTCTTCGGCTTCTGTCAGGTTATATAGCTGCTTAAGCTCCAGAAGATTCTGTCCGTCTGTTCCGAACAAAACCTTGTAGCAAGGTATATCAAGCATTGCCTGTCCGTACATCTTAATATCGGGATCCAGAAAATCAACAACACTATGGGATATGATAACTATTCCTGCCTCGTATTTTCTGTCCTGCTTAATAGAGTTTCTGTGCCATGCCAAGGACTGCGGAACGCTGCGGTCGATAGAAAGATAAGCTTCATCCTCATAGAGCAATACTTTGGTATCCCTGTCTTTAGTCATCTGCTCCCAGCACCAGGTCAGGATGTTAAAATACTGAGTCCGCTTAACAGCGTCCGGAGTTGTCTGGAGTGCTTTTGTGTTCAATACGATAATGTCTGCTTCTGTATCGAGCGTTGTGTGTCCGTTCCATATAAAGCTGTCCGAGCCTTCGGATATGTCGGTAAGCAGCTCCACCAGTTCCCGATAGTCTTTGTCGCCGGCGCTTTCCTCAAGCTTTTGCTTCAGCAGCTTATGTAAATCTGTAAATATCGGAAAATCAGTATGCGACAGCTTTGCGGCATCCGTGTCCCAAGTTATATTGAACTGTCTGTACAGCTCTATTATTGTTTTTTTCAGCAGCGATTTCTGAATCATAGTCAGATCAGGAAGATACATTGAAAAGAAAATTTCAAGTGTTTTGATGTGAAGCGCAAGATCTCCCATGCCGTTTCCCTCGTCTATGTATAATCTGTTCAGCTCTTTTTCATCGTCCTTCGGCGCCGGACGTATTTCAAGCGGATTTATCCTTGTATTGCCGCCTCCGCCCAAATTTATAACCGCTCCGCCGAGATTATGAGCAAGCTCGACATATTCCGCGTCTGGATCAATAAAAATCTGCTTTACTCCGTTTTTAAACTGAATAATAGCAAACGCCTTAACAAAAGCCGATTTTCCTTGACCTGCTTGCCCCATTATAACCATATTTGAGTTTGTTCGATCATCACCTCTTAGCCAGAAGTCGATCATCATAATATTATTGTCCAGAGATTTTGCAAAATAGTCTCCGTTTTTATCTGAGAATCCGGACGAGCTGAAAGGAAAGCCGCCGATCAGCGTTGTTAACGGCACTATCCTGTTGCTTATCTGATTGACCTCAGGATCCAAGGTATACGTCGGTACGCATTGCTTTAGTATTTTATCCTGCCGTCTTGAAGCAAGCCGGGTCTTTATTCCCATACCGGACAGTATAGACCTTGCACGTCTGGAGGCTCGCTGCAGCTCCTTATCGTTTGGAGCGATCGTCAGAAAGTTTAATCCCATTTGACAGACCGAGATACCCTCGTTGTCAATTTCCTGCATAAGCTTTCTGCTGTCATTTGCAGCAGTTTCCGCTCTTTGCTGCTTCAGAGGATTATTGTTTTCTTCAGCTTCATTTTCCTTGTTTATTATGTTCCTGTTGAGAGCGTCCAAAAAATCCGATTCATCTATCGGCGAAACTCCTATGCTGACAATAGAATTTTCCATATTTACTATTCTGGTAAGCCAGCCGTAGTCAAGTCTGCTTGGATATTTGTGTACAAAATATCCCTCCGCCTTATACCCTGATATTTCAATATCCTTTATGTTGTTGACTAATGATTGAGGGGATATTACATTAATGACCGAATTATTTACCCTATCTTTAGACTGCGTTCTTTTCTTCTTCAATTTTATTTCAACTCCTTATTTCCGGCAGTATGACCGCCTGATTTTCATATATTTCATCTGTAACGGATGGATTATAGATCAAATTGCACAGCTGTATTATCTCCTGACGGCTGAGCAGCTGCGTTTCGAGCTTCCTGCTGTCATTCCAGTGTGTGATAAAATCTTCTCGTTCCTTAGCATAATCTTCCTCAGCCTTGCTCCATGTCAAGACGTAAAACTTCTTTTCTGTTATTGTGCCTGAAACTACCATGCTGTTTACATAACTGATCTCATTGGATATTATGAGCTTGCGTATATCAGACCCAATTCTTTTCTGTTCGCCAAGATTATCCAGGTACGGCTGTACATTAAACGGCTGCGGAACAGCCAGTATCTTATACGGAGTTCTGATCGACGACAACGAGCCGGAAACGATTTTAACAAACTCCGCTTTTTCTCGCACTGTCATCAGATCTGTGTTGACCGGAGAAATTCGGTATATTGATATGATATATCCGTCTCTTGTATAGACTGCGTCATCAATATCCGCAACATTTGTCCAGGTATTCGCCGACATTTTCCGAGCTGACTGCTGTTTTTCCTCCTGTCTGGGTAAGATCACTTTATTGTATAGTATATACAAGGCGTATATCATAAGACATACGCCCAGCATAACAACCGATATTATCGTATTATTCATAGCTTCTTCCTTTCAATATTTTACTAATGCCCTGATAGCCTTACATCTCGCACGCTTCAGCTTCTTCAACAACTGCCTCTGCTTCAATTTCATCTCGGCAAAGATTACTTAACACCGCTTCAGCATTGTCCTCAGAAATACGACCCATAAAGTTATCTCCGGCATAGTATGCTTTTCCGTCTGCCTTTACAAAAGTCATGTATGTTGGTTCATCGTTGCCTGTTTCAGGATTTGTTTTATATGAATACTGTTCACTGCTTTGGAATCCGTTTGCAAACAGAGAAGACTTTAAAGGAACAGGCGGCAAAGTATTATACATATCCTCATACTGTTCCAGAGATATTTCTTTTCCCGGCATTAATTTATCTTTCGGAAATGGTTTATATGCTTCTGCCAACTGCGTTTTATTAATTTCCGATTCCGATCATCCCCTCCTGCAGTTGTAATTTTGATCCCGACCGCTGAAACGTTTTTTGCACGGTCTTGTATATCATTCTCCTGAAGATCTTTGCCTGTTCGTTCTTCGTATGCATCTATATAAGCGTCTCCAAGCTCATGCCAAGCATTTATAGTAGATTGATCCATTATACACGCCTCCCCATCAGCTCAGCCATACAATCCGAGCATACAGTCTTACCCTTATACTCAACAACATCTTCAGCGCTGTTGCAGAATACGCAGGTATGCTGGAACTTTTTAAGTACGATCATATCGCCGTTTGTGAAGATTTCAATTGAATCACGCGGCTTCAATTCAAAAGTTCTGCGCAGCTCCATAGGCAGAACTATCCTTCCCAGCTCGTCCACTTTTCTTACAATTCCTGTTGATTTCATTGTTTTTACCTCCATAAATTTAATTTTGATATATAAAAAAAGGAGCGGCAGTGTGCAGCTCCTTGATTAACGATATAAAAAGCAAAGCTTTAATTTCTGTAATAAAAAACTCTGTCCTCCGGCAGATTATAGATGTGATATAGCTCGTCTGACGTTTTCGACAGGGTTATAAACTCCATATCGCTCAGGGATCCGTCATCATTGACCTTCAGCGATACCAAGTCAAAACACAGCGATGAACAATTATTGCTGTTGAAATTGTTTACATCCCTTAATATAACCTCTGTATCGTTTTTGGTATCATAGTTATCTTCATTGACATAGCCCCATTCGCACCAGAATGTCAGATAGTGTAATACGTTTTTCATTTCAGATAATTCAAAATCGTCAGGCTCATGTTTATCTTTTCGGTTAAAGTCAATCGAATATGATACAATGCCGTTAGGTGCGTCAGGCATTACATAGAATCCCTCCGAGGTTTCTATGCCGTCAGTATATGAAGCTATTTCCTTACCGTTTTCATCATAAAAATGGAAGGTCGGTATAAATGAAATATACCCGCCGAAGGTATTACTTTGGCATAACGGTTTTATGCATAGATTGTTATCAATGTAACAGAATACTGTTTCGGATATAAAGAAATCTGGAGTTCTGCATCGCTGTGGTTCGTTGTAGTCATATATACACTTATCTGCGTCAAGCTTTATATCGGTTTTCGGCATATCGATCAGCGGTATAGGATCTTCGATCGTCTGGTGTACCACATCGGTAAATAGATTTTTACAGTCAGTTACCTCTTCCGGTGTAAAGCAATTTCTATCAAACGAACAGGAAGTATAATCAATTTCATTATCTGTTTCTGATTCGTCCAAATCTTCAATAACTCTACTTACTAGGTCTTTTACTTCATCAGGTACGCTTATCTTTCCCGATTCGTCCTTTTCCCCACAGGATACAAAACTCATGGACATAATGATTGCCGCTAGGATTGCGCTGTACTTCTTGAATTTCATTTTAAGACTCCTTCTCAATTTTTTTAATATTAAATGCTTCAATAGCATTTTTCTTGTCTTCCAGAAAGCTTTTGCGAATCATTTTCAAGTAGATAATTATCTTTTCTATAAATTCACTGTCTGTAGCTTTATACATCTTAAAGCTTACCTCGCCGCTTCGGATATTGATTTTAAATTCGTAATGCTCGGAATCGGCGCAGATGTATGTACGGGTGTACGTCAGCTCAAACATTGATATAGTATCGTCGCTAATTATGGGTTTCACACAGCTTGTCATTTTATGCTTTTTGTTCATTTTTCCTCCAATCTAAAAAACACAAAGCCTGTCACAAACGTGCCAGGCTTCGAGTATTATC
>UQPZ01000016.1 GCA_900543145.1 uncultured Ruminococcus sp. | reverse complement strand
TGTACGTCTGGGTCTATCGGTGTGTCGTATGGTATCATGTTGTCACCTCCTCCATTTTATAGATTCTTTCAATTTCAGTTTTTGGAATCCTCCAGTCTTTGTCACCTACTTTTACGCCTTTGATTCGTCCGATTCTGAGGCTTTTACGTATAGTGTCTGGTTTAAGCTTGAAAATGTCGCATAAAAAGTTGACATCAACAAACAGTGGTATCTCATCAAGATTATAAATAAATTTTTCTCGACGCATAAGCTCACGCTCCTTTTTTTGCCGAAAGCCCAAATGAGTCATTGGGTGTAACGTCTAACGCCTTAGATATTTTTAAAATATCAGATGATCTAATAATAGACCGATTATTAAGCATATCGCTAAACTTTTTAGGACTATAACCTGCTCTTTCGGCAACAGCCTTTTGTTTAAGTCCTTTTTTTTCAATAAAACGCTTAGTATTTTCCACGATTACATTCATTTTTTTACCTCCTTTTTTAAAGTCCAAGATTATTGGTGTAATTTTATTATATACCAATAATCTTGATTTGTCAAGCTGTTTTGTCCAATTTTTTTGGATAAAAAATCGACAAATCACACATTTATTTTATAGCACTATTGCACAAATTTATAGGATTCTTTTGTTTTTTATCCAAATATCTTGACTTTTGTACATTTTTAAGTTATAATTTAAAACAGAAAGGTGTGTTGCCCAATGATTGGCGATAAAATTAGGCAAAGACGGCTTGAATTAAATTTAACACAGGCTAATTTATCGAATATGACAAACATAAAAAAGAATACTATAAGTAACTATGAAAATAATATAAGTTCGCCAAGCGAAGAAAATCTGTTTAATTTAATGAAAGCTTTAAAGTGTGACGCTAATTATTTGTTTGAAGATTTTTTAAAACTTGAAGAAAATTTAGAGATAACCAGTGCAGAAAAGGAATACATAAAAAAATATCGTACCCTTGATGAGTACGGTCAAAAAACTGTGGATAGTGCATTGGATATACAATATGAAAGGTGCATAGCAGATCAAGAATCAAAAACTATAACACCAGAAAAAACATATCCGGTGCAGCTTATAGCACATGATGGAATCAATAGAAAAACAGATGTTTCAGAGCAAAATCTAATTAATGCTATAAAAGCGGACAGAGAAATCCAACAAAAAAAACACAAGAAATAATTTACAGTTTTTATGACTTGAATTACCATTGCAAATGTACCCCCAACAACCTTATAATTAATATATAATATATTTTTGGAGGTACACTATAATGAATATTAAAGTAGCTGATTACGCACGCGCTCTTATCACAGAGTACAACATAAGAAAACTTGATAGGCAAACCTTAGAGTTGATTATAGACAATCTAGGGTATAAAATAATCCAATTTAATAAATTGGTTAATGATGATTCCGTTGAATTTTTAATTGAAAGTTTATCGTTGGAAAACGATATAAAGCAAAAGCAGTGCTTTACATATAGCAGCCCGGCATTTAAGCGCATATTTATATGTGACAACATAAGTGACAGTGACAGCACAAAGGCTCTTTTACACGAGATTGGACATATATATATGGGGCACAAACTTGATAGCGAATCAGACACTTTACATATCGAAAACGAAGCAAATGAGTTTGTGTATGTTGTTTTTAACCTACTTAAAAAACGTCGCATAAAAAAATACGCCGTTGCTGCAACGTTTGGAACTGTTGTATGTTTTATAATCATCACATCATCAATTTTAGGCACAATAGCGTTACGCAAAGGCAATAATAACGCTTTAACTGTAAATCAGGACAGCAGTCTTTTAGATTCGGCGGTTGTTACCGCCACCACAGCCGCACCAGAAACGTCAACTGCTACAACAACCACAAAGCAGACCACAACAACGTCTATTACAACGACAGCACCTGCGTCAACTACTACCACTAAGCAGATTACCCAGCAAAACAATGATACAGAGATGTACTACATAACAAAGAGCGGCACTAAATATCATCTGGCAAACTGTTACCATATAACAGGGCGAATAGTAACTAGTGCAAGCAAAGAGGATCTCGAAAGCATGGGGTATCAACCTTGTGCGGATTGTATAGGCAGATAACATTAATAGCACTGCATAAGCAGGGTTATTGTTGCAAAGGAGGATTGTAAACATGGCAAAAAACACGAAACGCAAAGATGGTCGTTTGCAGTCTAAAGTTTATATTGGTAATGGCAAATATAAGTATGTTTACGCAAAAACTCAGCGTGAATTAAATGATAAGGTAAGGAATTTAAAAAATCAACTTGATAAAGGTATTGATGTTATATCAGATAAAGATACTTTTGGGGATTGGGCAAACAGATGGCTGCTGACAAAACAGCATACCGTATCATACAATAGATACAAAACATGGCAATGCCGTGTTAATAATCTCAAAGATTTATTTGATTATCCTGTATCAAAAATCCGCAGTACAGACATACAGACTATTATATATAACTACAAAAATAAAGGTTATGCACCATCAACAATTGCTGAGATCAAAAGCTGCTGTAATCAAATTATGCAGCTTGCAGTTAATAATCGTATAATAGATTATAACCCTACAACCTGTGTAACTGTACCGCCACGGGTCAATAACAGTAAGAGACGTGCATTAACTCAAGAAGAACAAAAATGGATTGAAGCAGAGACAGATAATAGATGTCACATTATTGCAATGATAATGATGCACGCAGGATTAAGGCGGGGTGAGGTAATCCCGCTACTTTGGTCTGACATAGATTTAGAAAACAAAACAATTACAGTTAATAAAGCAGTAGAATTTATCAACGGTAAAGCTATTGTAAAAAATCAAACCAAAACCGCTGCCGGAATGAGAGTTGTATATATACCTCAACGTCTAGTCGATTATTTAAAGAAACAGCCTAAAACAAATTTTTTGGTATGCACATCTGCAAAAGGCGCAATGCTTACTTTGTCCGCATTTAAACGTTTGTGGAACAGCTATTTAGCAGAATTAAATTTTAAGTTTGGAGATTTTAGCAAAATCATGAATTTTGAAAAGCCTAAATCTCGTTTTGCGCCTGTCAAAATACCATTTGTAATTGACAAGATAACGCCGCACTGGTTGCGTCATACTTTTATAACTAATATGTATCTGGCTGGGATTGATGTATTAACAGCCAAAGAGCAAGCAGGTCATGCGGATATATCAACAACAATGTCTATTTATACTCATCTTGATAGTGTACATAAAACAAAGCAGATAACTAAAATGGATGACTATTTAAAAAGCCTTGACAAGACAAACGACAACATGGGTGTCAACATGGGTGTCAAAAAAGTGTGTAAATAACGCTATATAAAGCATTTACGTCATGTTTTATATTACGTTCGGGACGTAGGGGCCGTGGGTTCAAGTCCCGTCACCTCGACCATATTACATAGAAACCACGCAAATGCGTGGTTTTGTTTTTTCATATACGTTTTTCGCACGACTATAATTTCTTGTTTACCGCATCTGAACCGTATGCTGCTATATTTATCTGCTATACATCTCCCGGACTGTCAGTATGCACAAGATATTTTTAACTGCTCAGACGTCTGTATCTGTGAATGTCAATCGCCATATTATTTTTATCACAGCGTTTTCACATTGTTTTCGTTTGACAGACGAGATGTACTATGGTATAATTTAATATGAATACAGATGTGCTTTAGGATATTTTAATTACGGAAGGCAGGTGCAGGTCTGCGCTGCGGAGCGGTCGCTCCGGATCTTTACGGCGCGGGCATTTGATATATGAGTACCGTAACCGGCGGAAAGCTTTACAGCGGTGAAAAAATTTCGGATAAAAGCAGGAAACAGATAATAGCGGCTGCTGCGGCCTGTACTATAGTAATGGGTGCGGCATTCGGCGGGTATCTTTATTACGGCGCAAATTATGCCCCCGGCTGGCATACCGCCGATAAGGGTACATATTATATAATCAGCGGCGAGGAAGGCCGGGCAACCGGAATGCAGCTTATAAGCAATTCTACATATCTATTCGACGAAAACGGCTATATGCTTACCGGCTGGCAGGAGTTTGAGGGTGAAAGATATTATTTTGACAAGTCGGGAGTTATGGTAAAAGGACGCGTTACTATAGACGGAGAGGAATATTACTTTGCCGATGAATCGGGAATATTTAGAACAGGATTATGTAATCTTAACGGTATTGAATATTATTTCAACGATCACGGCTTTCCTGATTCTGGTTTCAATAAGATAAACGGCGGAGATTATTATTACGACGCCGAAGGAAAGAAGATAACAGGCTGGGCGGAGATAAGCGGAATTCAGTATTATTTTAAAAATTCTGGAGAAATGGCGATCGGTTTTCTTGAAATAAACGGAGCGGCTTATTATTTTGCTCCCGACGGTCATATGGTAACCGGCTGGCAGGATATAAGCGGAAAGCGATATTACTTCGGAGATAACGGCGTAATGTTCAAGGGGTGGAAAAAAGACGGAAGCGACTATATGCATGCCGACGAGGACACCGGCGCTTTCAGCGTAGGATTTACTCAGATAGGTGATAAGACCTATTACTTTGACAGCGAATTAAAAATGGTAAAAAAATGGCAGACTATAGGAAAGAAGCGGTATCATTTTTCTGATGACGGAGTAATGGATACAGGCTGGTTCAAGGATAACGGCAGCAAGTATCATTTCGGCAAGAACGGGGCGGCTGATACAGGCTTTGTAAAAATAAAGGATCATTATTACTATTTTGATAAAAAGGGCAAACTGCTATCAGGCTGGCAGGAGATAAATAAAAAGACCTATTATTTCGGTCAGGACGGAGTAGTCGAATCCGGCTTTATGGAATGGGACGGCGAAACCTATTACTTTGATCCGATCGGGCATAATGCGTCCGAGGGCTGGATAAAAATATATAAATACGGCGCTGAGGAAAAGAAGAAAATAATTCAGTTTAAGAACGACTCGAAGCTTTTTGACAAGGAGCTAAAAGCTCAGACGGATAAAAAAGCCAAGCTTTCCGAGAAGGAAACAAAGCGGCTTGAAGAAATAAAGGAGCAGTACGGCGAGGATACTTATGACGCCTTTATGCTCGAAGCATATAAAAAGATAGGAAAGGAGCTTTTCTATCAGCTTTATTTCGATGAGTATAATCATATGGTTACAGGCTGGCATGAGATAAAAGGTTATAAGTTTTATTTCGATATGGAAACGGGAATTAAAGCCACGGGCTGGAAAACTATTGATAAAAAGCGTTATTATTTTGGACTTTGCGGTGCAGCGGCTACAGGTACAGTAACTATCGACGGAGAGGAATACACGTTCTCAGAAGACGGAGCGCTTGCCGACGGACTGGTCGAAACAGAGGACGGTCTGCGTTTTGCCAAGAAGAAAACAGATGAAGAAGACGAGCTTTGGGTAAAGGAAGATTTCAAGTCCTCCGGAGGATACGTTTATTATTTTGACCATGAAGGCTATGCGGTAAAAGGCTGGCATGAGATCGAAGGAAAGCGTTATTATTTCAATGATGAATACCGCCTTGAAAACGGAATTTTTACCGAGAACGGAGCGGTGTACTATATGAGCAAAAACGGAATGGTAACGGACAAGTGGGTAAATACTGAAGAGGGAACGTATTATTTCGGCGGCGACGGAAAGGCAGCTTCCGGCTGGACTACAATAGACGATATAGATTTTTATTTCAGCGGCGACGGTAAGCTGCAGAGCGGCTGGACAGATATTGGCGGAAAAAGATACTTTCTTGAAAACGGTGTAATGCTTAGAGGCCCTGTTTATATAGACGGTGTTTATTACGTTATAGGCGAGAACGGGTATCTGAAAAGCGGCTGGATAAAGTGGAATTCACAGCATTATTACTGCCGTGACGACGGAACGCCGTATACTGATACAGAAAAGACTATCGACGGAAAGAAATATACTTTCGATTCAAGCGGAGCAAGACAGTAAAATAACTAAAAAAACGGGAGGCCCTGAGATACAGGACTTCCCGTTAGCTGTTTGTATTCACATTATTTGTCCGTTTCGGCACGGGCAAGTATCTTTTTAAAGCTTAAAGCGAATAAGACCCCGCAGGTAAGAGCGGCTGCAATATCTGAGATCGGTTCAGCATAGTAAACCCCCATTACTCCGAAAAATTTCGGCAGGATAACCGCCAGCGGTATAAGCAGTATGACCTTTCTGAGCATAGCTATAAAGAGAGATATTTTTGCCTGTCCCAGCGCCATAAAGGTATTCTGGCAGGCGAGCTGAAGACCGAAGATAAGCATTCCTGCAACAAATACCGGAAGTATACCTGCGGTAAGCTCTATCAGCTCCGTGCTGTTCGTAAAAAGCTCGGCAAATATCCGTGGGAACAGGATCGCTGTAAGCGCCATAAGCGAGGAATAGCAGAACATAAGCGCAGCCAGTCTGCGGAACGTCAGCCTTACCCTGTCAGTCTTTCCGGCTCCGTAATTATAGCTTATTATAGGACAAACACCCTGGGCAAAGCCGGTTATAGGGATAGTCATTATCTGCATAACGCTCTGCATTATTGTAAGCGAACCAACGTAAAGGTCTCCGCCGTATCTTTTGAGTCCGCTGTTCATTACTATAGATATAAGACTTTCAGTGGATTGCATTACAAACGGTGATATTCCAAGAGCCGCCACGGATTTTACTATAGCTGCACAGGGCTTCAGGAATTTCCTGTTTATCTTCAGTGAAGCTTTTTTTGAGGTCAAGAATTTTATTACCCAAACTGCGCTGAATGCCTGTGAGATTATAGTTGCTGCCGCCGCTCCGCGTACTCCCATATCAAAAACGAAAATAAAGAGAGGGTCAAGAGCGATGTTCAGAACAGCTCCTATAAGCACGGATAGCATTGCAATATTAGAACGTCCCTGAGCGGTTATAAATGTGTTAAGTCCGACTGTTATCTGAACGAATACAGTTCCCAGCAGGTATATCGACAGATAATCATCGGCATACGGAAATGTAGAGTCGCTTGCACCTATCATATATAAAAACGGGCGCTTTATCAGCATAAACAGAATTGAAAGAACTACTGAGAGAATAATAAGGACCGTAAAACCGTTGGAAAGTATTCTTTCAGCTTTTTCGCGATCTCCCTTTCCGAGAGAAATTGCCGCAAGCGGAGGTCCTCCCCCGCCTATAAACATAGAAAATGCGGAAATAATTATGATTATCGGCATTGCAAGTCCTACTCCGGTAAGGGCGGTCGCTCCGACTTCTTTGATATGTCCGATATAAATTCTGTCTACTATATTGTAGAGAAGATTTATTACCTGAGCGACAAGAGTAGGTATTCCCATTGAAAACATCAGCCGCCATATGCTGTCAGTACCGAGTCTTTCATCGGCGGCATAATTATTTTTCTGCACAGTAAAACCTCCAGTTAATATTATAAAATGCAATATAAAATGCCGCTTTGCATAAAAGCATACGGCATTTAATTTATTATATTATATCATACTTTTATTGCTTTTTCAACCGAGGAATATAATAATTTATAAACAATACTTTAAGACTTGTATATATTTAGTACGGGTCAAGCCGGGGCGTCTAAATATATTTTGCTGCTGCGCCATTGACGTAAGCGTTATTTCATAGTATAATTATCAGGAAAGTTTATTGTTTAGGAGTGCGTAAAATGGCAAGGACCCTTGAGCCTTATCAGCTTATAGAGAGAAGTATTATAAAAAAATGCCGCAAGGATATATGGAACAAGTTTGTAATGGGAATAAAGGAATATAAAATGATAAATGAGGGGGACAGGATCGCCGTCTGTATTTCAGGCGGAAAGGATTCAATGCTTATGGCAAAGTGCCTCCAGCATTTGCAGAAGTATTCCGATACTCATTTTGAGCTGGAGTTTCTTGTAATGAATCCCGGCTATAACGAGGCCAACAGACAGAAGATAATCGACAACGCAAGGCTTATGAATATTCCTATACATATGTTTGAAACCCGTATATTTAATATAGTAGCCGGAGTAAACAGCAATCCCTGCTATCTCTGCGCCAGAATGAGAAGAGGACATCTCTATAAAAACGCTCAGGATCTCGGCTGCAATAAGATCGCTTTGGGACATCATTTTGATGACGTTATCGAAACGATACTTATGGGAATGATCTACGGCGGACAGGTTCAGACTATGATGCCTAAGCTTCATTCAAAAAATTTCAAAGGAATGGAGCTGATACGCCCTCTTTATATGGTCAGGGAAAAGCATATAAAGGACTGGGCAAGGTACAACGGCCTTGAGTTTATACAATGCGCCTGCCGTTTTACAGAGGAATATTCAAAGCTGGAAAACAAGGGCGAGCTTTCAAAGCGTCAGGAAATAAAGGCTCTTATCGCAAGACTTGCGCAGGACAACGAGTTTATTGAGACCAATATATTTAAGAGTGTTTACAACGTTAATCTTCGGACGGTAATAGAATACGAATATAAGGGAAAGCGTTATAACTTCCTTGATACTTATGACGATTATGACCTGAATAAGGAGCATAGTGAAAACTGCGGGGAGAAAGAATAATGGAAACTCAGCTTTCAAGACTTGAGCTTATATACGGAAGCGAAAAGGTAGCATCGCTTGCAGACAAAAGAGTGGCGGTATTCGGAGCAGGCGGAGTTGGCGGTTATATAATCGAAGCGCTTGCCCGAAGCGGTATAGGAGCGATAGATATTATCGACAGCGATACGGTAGCGCTGTCTAATCTCAACCGTCAGATTATAGCTGTAAGGGATACAGTGGGAATGTTGAAAACCGAAGCTGCAAAAATGCGTGTAATGTCAATTGATCCTGATTGCAGAGTAATCGGGATACCGAGGTTTTATGCGCCTGACAATGAGGAGGAGTTCGATTTGTCGGTTTACGACTACGTTGCCGACGCTATAGATTTTGTGCCGGGAAAGATTTCCCTCGCGGTAAGATGTCAGCAGCTGGGAGTTCCTATAATAAGCGCTATGGGAGCGGGCAACAAGATCCACCCTGAAATGCTTGAAGTTGCGGATATTTATCAGACCTCAGTCTGTCCTCTTGCCAGAGTTATGCGCAGGGAGCTGAAAAAGCGGGGAGTAAAGAAGCTTAAGGTAGTTTATTCCCGTGAGGAAATAAAAAGACCCCCGCATTGCGAGGGTGAAAAGCTGCTCCCGGGAAGCACGGCTTTTGTCCCTTCCTGCGCCGGACTTATTATGGCTTCTGTAATAGTAAACGAGCTGTGCGGCGAATAATTAATGTGAGCAAAGTGCAGCTTACGGAGCGGAGCATATCCGCTCTTTTTTATTGTCTGCTGTTTGTTTTAGGCTTCGTTCCCGTTTTTGACGGAAAATACGATGTGAGGCATATCAAGTTCCATATAATGCTTGAGAAAAATACTTCGGGGAAGCATTCCGTTTCTTATAGCAACTCTCTGAGAGGGCAGATTGTTGGTTCTTATAATAGAACATACCTCCCGAGCGTCAAGCTTTTGAAAGGCGTATTCCTTGCAGGCTTTTGCCGATTCATAGGCGAAGCCTTTATGCCAGAAGCGTCTGTTGAAAAGATAGCCTATCTCCATAACCTCTCTTCCGCCTGCGTCCTGCATTGTTATTCCGCACTGACCTATAAGCTTTCCCGTTTCCTTCAGTATCGCCGCCCAAAGCCCGAAGCCGTATTTTTCATAGCGTTCAAGCTGGCGGTTTATCCAGCTGTGTACTTCGCTGTCCGAAAATGCGTGTTCGTAGGCGTACATTGTTTCTTTGTCCTGTAAGATCTTGGATATTTCGATGTAATCGTCCATGGTCATTTCACGAAGCGCAAGTCGGCTTGTTTCTAAAATCATATTTCCTCCTATAGCAGCAGTAAATGATCAGATAATTTTTTAGTATAAGCTCGGACAATAAATCAGCAGGAGCGGATATTATCGCCCCTGCAATTAAGAATTATTTGTTTCTCAGATCAAGAATGCGCTGAGCCTTGCCCTGAAATCTCTGTAAGGTTTTATGTCCGACAATAGTGATCTTAGTGTCTATGCCCAAAACGGTTTTCATTCCGTGGCGTATATCCTTGTGAAGCTGTTCAAGCTGAGGGAAGTTATCAAGGATAGGACTGCACTTGTCCGAAAGCTCTACCTTTACTTCAAGATGGTCGGCGCAGTTTTCCCTTGTAAGCACCAGCTGATAGTGTGGAGCTATCTGCTCAAAGCCCATAAGCACGCTTTCTATCTGGGACGGGAATACGTTGACTCCTCTTATCTTCAGCATATCGTCCGAACGTCCTCTGGGCTTAGCCATTCTTGCAAAGGTCCTGCCGCATTTGCAGGTATCATAATTTATCTGGGTAATGTCCTTTGTTCTGTAGCGGAGCATTGGTATACCCTCTTTTGTAAGAGTTGTAATAACAAGCTCGCCCTCCGAGCCCCTGGGAAGGACCTCCCCCGTCTGAGGATTTATTACTTCAGTATAGAAGTGATCCTCGTTTATGTGCATTCCGTCACGCTCTATACATTCGCCGGAAACTCCCGGTCCCATAAGCTCGCTCATTCCGTAGTTGTCGGTAGCGAATACATTAAGCGTCTTTTCGATCTGTTCTCTCATTTCAGGAGTGCAGCCCTCCGAGCCGAACAGTCCCAGCTTAAGGTGTATATTGTCAATAACCCCCATTTCCCTTGCCTTTTCTCCTATGTACTGTGCGTAAGACGGAGTAGATACAAGGGTATTTGTACCGAAATCCTGCATCAGCATGATCTGCTTCTCGGTATTTCCGCTGGAGGTCGGAACTACTGCTGCTCCGATTTTTTCAAGACCGTAATGCAGTCCGAGCGCTCCGGTAAAAAGTCCGTAGCCGAACGCTATCTGAACTATAGTTTCGTCGCTTGCGCCTACTGCGGTCACTAAACGTGCAACGCAGTCTCCCCACATATCAAGATCGTTTGCGGTATAGCCTACGACCGTAGGTTTTCCTGTCGTGCCTGAGGAGGCGTGTATTCTTGATATTTTCTTTATCGGAACGGCAAAAAGTCCGAACGGATAAGTATCGCGCATATCCGCTTTTGTGGTATAGGGAATATACTGAATATCCGACAGCGTCTTTATTTTATCGGCGGATACGCCGGCTTCGGTTAGGCGCTTATTATAGAACGGAACATTATCCATACAGTATTTTACAAGTCTTTTAAGCCGCTCCAGCTGAAGCTTTTCGATTTCAGCTCGGGGCATAGTTTCAATATCCTTTTGAAAAAACATAACTAAATCTCCTTTAAAGTATTAAAGCATAATTTATATTATACTACATAATACAAAATATTTCAAGGGCTTTTGATAAAATTATATACAAATTTGGCTACTTGATTTTATGCAGTTTTAAGAGTATAATTAATTGGTAAAGTGTTTAAGTCTAAGCATAATGCTTTTGATTTATTTCTGACATTGTATATGGGAGGCATAATATGCAGGTATGGGAGCTTGATACGGATAACAATAAAGCGGGAAGCAGGCAGCTTAATCATATGCTTGCCACTGTATGGGGCACTGTGGCGGTGATTATGTTATTGACATTGATATTGACACTGATAATTGTATCCCTTGATTTGAATTTAAGTAAATCGGCCGTCGGCTGGACAATAACTGCCGTTATGATGGCAGCGGTGGTTTTTGTGACCTGGGTAGTGCATTTACAGACGGCTAAAAATCATATGATTGATTATAAGTTTGTTTCAGATCTGGACGGCAGGCTGTGGATAACGGATTACAAGCTTCGAGGCTTCCGTAAGCTTTATTCGCAGATGCGCAAGAGCGGCAATGAGCAGGTCAATTTTCTATCAAAAGCGGCGGCTCTTTTGACGGGGGAAATAGGTGGGGTCGGAATAATGCCGGATTATATAAAAGATGTAGAAGTTATCAATTATTTTGAAGCACATAGATCTATACGGGTAATGGCTGATTATTTTCCCGTTTACTTTTACTGCTATTACATTATCGAAAAGGAACAGGTGCCTGCCATTGCATGGAGGATCGATAAAATATTGAAGGTCAGGGAAAAAGGCAGCAGCGTAAAAATAAAGTTCAGAAGCTATGGAAAAACAAGAACTATTTGGTACAGTACAAATATAGCTAATTATCATCAGCTATATGATCTGCTTATCGGATTTAATAATTGCAGGAAAACTTGACTGTTTAAAATATTATAAAACAAAAGGGAGGCGGGCTTATGTCTGAATATTCAGGCTGTAAGCGGTAATTTATGTTTGAAATGGAAAGAACGGTATATTGCAGCAATATAGGAGAAGACGGAAAAATCAGAAACAGCGCCCTTATTGATATTCTTCAGGACTGCAGTAATTTTCATCTTGAGTCACATCCTGTAATGGCGCCGTTTTTCAAAGCGGAAAATTGTATAATGTTCCTGATCTACAGGCAGATAGATATTGAGCGGCTTCCGATTTACGGGGAAAAGCTTAAAATAAATACATGGACCTATGAGCTTAAAAGAATGTACGGTTACCGAAATACAATAATTTACGGAGAAAACGGGGAAACGCTTGTCAGAAGTATTGCCGCAGGCGCTTTTATGGATAATGAAACGCAGCGTCCCAGAAAGGTACCGCAGGAGCTTATAGACAGAGTAAAGGTTTATCCGAGAACCGATATGGAATATCTGCCGCGGAAGATAAAACTTCCTGAATCCGAGCCGCAGATCTTTGAGCCTGTGAATATTATGAAATGTCACATAGATATGAACCGCCATGTGAATAATGCAAGATATGCGGATATAGCAGACGAATATCTTGCGGAAAACGCAGAAGCGCGCCGTATCAGAATTGAATATAAAATGCCGCTGAAGCGTTCTGATACGGCTATCCCCAAGGTTTATACAAAGGATAATATTACTGCTGTCGATCTGTCAGATACAGACGGCAGGTCTTACTGTATCGTTGAATATACGTTAAAATAAAATGTTCCACGTGGAACATTTGTGCAAGCAGGCTTTGCTTTTAGTGCAGCTTACAGAATCGGCGCTATCATTAGGTAATTATTTGTGCATAATTGACAAATACATATTAATCCTATTGACAAAGTAGGAATTATGATGTATAGTAAAAACATACACTATTGCGGCTGTACTCAAGGCTTTGTAAAGAACGGATCAGTCTTCTATTATTGAAAGCGGCTGAGATGTTAGGCAGCAGAAGCTTGCCGCAGTTAAATTTTGAAAGGAATGATTTTTGTGTCTAAAATTTATAAGAATGTTTCCGAGCTGATAGGAAAAACGCCTTTGGTTGAGGTATCAAGGCTCAGTGAAAAGCTGGGACTTGAAAAGCCGCTGCTTGCGAAGCTGGAGTATTTCAATCCGGCGGGAAGCGTTAAGGACAGGGTAGCCAAGTCAATGATAGAGGACGCGGAAGCAAGAGGAATACTCAAAAAGGGTTCAGCTATTATTGAGCCGACCTCGGGAAATACGGGCATAGGCCTTGCGGCGGTAGGTATTTCAAAGGGCTACCGGGTAATTCTTACAATGCCTGAAACTATGAGCGTTGAAAGGAGAAATCTGCTGAAGGCTTACGGGGCGCAGATAGTGCTTACAGAGGGTGCAAAGGGCATGAAGGGCGCTATTGCCAAGGCTGAGGAACTTAGGGCTGAAATAGAAGGCTCGGTTATTCTGGGACAGTTTATAAATCCGGCTAACCCTAAGGTACACATTGAAACTACGGGCCCTGAGATATGGGAGGACACCGAGGGAAAGATAGATATTTTCGTTGCGGGAGTAGGAACGGGAGGAACTGTAACGGGAGTAGGGCAGTATCTTAAATCTAAAAATCCAAATATAAAAACAGTTGCAGTCGAGCCGGAAAATTCTCCGGTACTTTCGGAGGGCAGGGGTGGCCCACATAAGATCCAAGGGATCGGAGCGGGCTTTGTTCCTGAGGTACTTGATACTGGGATATATGATGAGGTCATAAGGGTATCGGACGAGGACGCTTTAAGGACGGGAAATCTTATGGCGAAAACGGAGGGTATTCTTGTCGGGATCTCGTCCGGAGCTGCGCTTTATGCGGCGGCAGAGCTTGCAGGGCGTCCGGAAAACAAGGGAAAGACAATAGTTGCCCTGCTTCCGGATACGGGAGAGAGATATTTATCTACAGCTTTATTTGCGGAATAATATGTTGTTTATGGACGGTTTTATGCCGTCCTTTTTTGTTTTTTGTGTAAAATAAAAATGGGCAGGTTTAATCCTGCCCAAAAACTAATTATTATAATAATCAGTAAATAAAATTTTGTTGTTTATGTCAATAATTTCAATAATCTTATCATTCATTTCTTTGATTTCTTCATTAGTTATATTGTCAGTATATTGATCAATTATATTTCCTTTGCTGTAATACGCTTTATTGCTAATCCAAGATAAATCAGGAAAATACGCATATCCATCATACTCTTCGTCAAAAATGTCATGACCTAAATATTTATAATCGGTATCTAAATCAAACAAATTACAGATTGTAGGAAGAACATCACTTGTATTACATACCTTTTCAACTTTTTTTGATTGAAATCCTTTGGCATAAATAAAAAACGGAGTATTATTAATTCTTGAATCAGTTTGTGCGAGTTTGGTGTTATTACAACCGTATGCTTGATGGTCTGTTATAAAAATAATTACTGTATTATCCAACTGATTTTCTTGGTCAAGTTTATCAACCAAATTACCTACCATATCGTCAGTTATACTTGCTTTTAATCTAAAAATATTCAAGTTTTCATCTATTGATTCATCGTTTAATTCCGGGTGACGTTTCAGTGCTTCAAGGTATATTTTGTCGTTTAACCCGTAAGGTACATGAGCGCTATATGTAATTAAATAACTAAAAAATGGCAATTCATTATTATTTATAAAATCGCTCCACAATTTTTGATTTTTTAATAGGTAATCATCAAAAGTTATAGCTGTTTCATCATTGGTATAATTCATAAATGAATTATATTTTTCAAAACCCAAAGTTATATGATTTTTACCTCTGTTGTAAAAATACTCATCGTTATAATGAAAAGATTCTGCATTATAACCTAGCCGTTTAAAAAGATTAGCAAGTGAATAAGGAAAATGGTTTTCGGAGAAATAAGTAGCGGCATTTGTTCCAGATGGTTGATATAGTCCTGTATTTATACAAAACTCCGTACCAAAGGTCGTTGCCCCGCCCATTCTTGAAGTATAAAAATTAGAAAAGTCAATACTTTCCTTTCTTAATTTACTAATATTCGGACAGACCTGATTATTAACAACTCGGTAGTCCATGCTCTCCATTTGTACAACGATTAAATTTTTACCTTTGAAAATTCCTGTCATAGAATTAGCGTCATGATTAGATCTTTGATTAAGATAAGCTGTTATTTCGTTTATTTGCTCCTGAGAATCGTCAGTTATATTACTTTTTAGGGTAAGATATATATCGCGAAAAAACACATGATAAATACCTGAAGATTTATAGGCTTGATTTATATCGGATAAAGTATCATAGGTGTAGTATTTATAGTTGCTTTTATCGTAATTTACGCTTTTTGCTACAGTATTTTTGAAGGTGGCGATAAAGTATGCTGATATTACACAAATTAATATAAAAATAATTGCAAAGAGTACTTTTTCTTTATTTTTTAACTTTGGTTTGATAAAAGTATATGTAATTACATTAATTATCGATAAAATAAAAACGAATACCAGTAAAGTTATTTTTAAATAACCAATTTTACTAAGAACATCATCTGCAAATTCTATTCCCTCGGCAGCATTAGTAGCAAAACCTAATCTAAAAAGATTTCCTGTTCCTAAATATGAACAGTATTGTGCAACAGAATAAATATAGAACGTAAAAAAGGTTATGCTATAGGTTATAATAGAAGCTATCTTAGGTAATAGAAGTATTAAAGCCGGAAAAATGAATACAAAGGGTGAAAAAAAATGATCTAACGCATAACAAATTAAAATATCAATTTTATTATTTGCTGGTTCGCTTTTAAGCGTGCGAGATAAAAAGTCAGCATTGATTAGCATATATGTCATTATTTCGATAAATCCAAAAGGTATAATTATCAAAAAATATCCTAAAATTTCTTTTAAAGCATTTTTAATACTCCATTTATCGGCAATGATTTCAATATTCTTATTATATTGTGCTAGTTTCTCTTTAATAATGTTGATTTTATTTTCTATCAAAATATAATACACTTCCAAATAAAAACAATCAACAACTTTAGTTGTTGATTGTTTTATTACTACTTCAATTACGAATAAGTATTCCAAGTCTTAGGAGAATCAGGATCAGATGCAGGATTAGGATACTGACCTACCATATTATCACTAGAAGCCTTTATCCACTGTACAGCAAAAGTATTTTTACCGTTAATAGTAGCAGCCAATACGCTTGCGATACCTGCCTCATCACCATTATCAGCCAATGCCTGATAAATAACATGCTGAACGCCAGATCCGTCACTAGAACAATCGATATCCGTAACATCTACAGGAACCCAAGGTGTGCCCGCAGTTTCCTGTTCAGCTACCCATGTAGCTACAGCATTATAAGCACTCTTCGCATTCGAGTTTGCGGTTTTCAGTCTGGACTTTCTTACGTAACCCATCATTGAAGGTACGAGGATAGCTGCCAAAACGCCGATAATGGCAATTACCACGATAAGTTCAACCAGAGTAAAACCTTTCTGTGACTTTTTCATAGAAAAATCCCTCCATAATATAAATTTGATTTTATTAAAAGCTCTGAGAATTTTCGTCCTCATGCCGCTTTCCCTTTTTACTCGGTATCTTTGATTGAGAATTAAAAGTACCGAATAAGACAGATAACGAAATATTTATGTAGTCTTGTATTCTTTTCTAACCTGTCTTAACTATATTTACATTATACTCACTTCATGCACATTTGTCAATAGTTTTTCTAAATCTTTATTCAAGTTTGGTGATTATGACTAAAAAAAGCTTGCGTTTAAGTTAAAATCACCAATTGTTCAGGAATTATTTTCTTTGGGAAACTGTTATTTCAAATAATATACCGCGCCTTTCATTACCTTTTAATTATATCTTAAAACAATTCGGTTGTCAATAATACTAGCGTATTTTTGTTATATATGATGAAATAATATGGAATATTGTAGTATAAAATAGCAGGCCGCACAATTCGTTTTAATTATATAACTTTTTAATATTTGACTTTTATCAAGCTAGTGGAAAATCGCAAAGCTCCTGTTTAAATTTATCAGTTCTTTCATGCTATATTCATTAAAAAAAGGTCGTTTTATGTTATAATTAAAAGGTTAGAAAATTGATTTAATGATGTGTCCTTAAAGGGTAAGGACGGAAAGGCGTGATAATTTAATGAGCGGACAGGCTGTCAATGAGAATAAAATGGGTATTCAGCCTATAAATAAGCTGATACTTTCAATGTCGCTGCCTATAATGGTTTCAATGCTTATTCAGGCGTTGTATAACATAGTAGACAGTATTTTTGTGTCAAAAATAAGCGAGAATGCATTTACTGCGGTATCTCTGGCGTTTCCGGTCCAGAATCTTATGATAGCGGTCGCTGCCGGAACTGGTGTCGGAATAAACGCCCTGCTTTCAAAATCCCTCGGTGAGAAGAATTTGGATGACGCCAACAAAACGGCTCATAACGGAATTTTTCTTACAGTTATTCACTGTCTGATCTTTGTCGTGTTCGGACTTTTCTTTACAAGAATCTTTTTTGAAGCTCAGTCGAATAACAGCGAGATAGTTGAATACGGAGTAGAGTATCTTACGATTTGCCTTGTCGCAGGCTTCGGTATCTTTTTTGAGATAACCTTCGAGCGTCTGCTTCAGTCGACAGGCCGCACTATGTATACAATGTTTACTCAAGGTGCGGGAGCGATAATCAATATTATTCTAGATCCCTGCCTTATATTCGGCTTAGGTCCTTTTCCGAAAATGGGAATTGCGGGTGCGGCTGCTGCTACTGTAATAGGGCAGATCGCTGCTATGGCAATGGGACTTGTGTTCAATATAAAATTCAATAAAGAGATAAACATGAGTATGAAGGGCTTCCGTCCCTGCGGAAGGATAATCAGAAAGATATACTCGGTCGGTATACCTTCAATTATTATGCAGTCGATAACCTCGGTAATGACCTTCGGTATGAACAGGATATTGGGCGGCTTTGCAGATACTGCTCAGGCGGTGCTGGGAGCGTATTTCAAGCTTCAGAGCTTTGTGTTTATGCCGGTATTCGGACTTAACAACGGAATGGTTCCGGTGCTTTCATACAATTTCGGTGCAAGAAATAAAAAGCGAATGACCGATTCGATAAAAATATCCATAGTCTACGCAATGATCCTTATGGTGATCGGCTTTGCGCTTATGCAGCTTATACCGGGGGTTTTGCTGGGTATGTTCGACGCTTCGGAAACAATGATGTCGATGGGCGTAACTGCGCTGAGAATTATAAGCATAAGCTTTCTGTTTGCCGGCTTCTGCATTATTATCAGTTCGTCGCTTCAGGCGCTTGGCCACGGTGTATTTTCAATGTTCATATCCATAACCCGTCAGCTTGTGGTACTTCTCCCGGCAGCGTATCTGCTTTCCAAGCTGGGCAATGTTGACTATGTTTGGTGGGCGTTCCCGATCGCAGAGATCGCCTCTGTTGTCTGCTCCGTATTGTTTATGAGAAATATTTACAATAAAGTCATAAAGCCTATAGGAGAATAGTACTTTTATTAATGACAGCGCCCTGTCCAAGCGGTTGGGGCGCTGTTTATTGTTTTCAGGCTTAACCAAATGTGAAATGTATACAAAAAAGCAATGCTTAAAATGACAAACACGCTATTGACAAACACAATATATAGTGGTATAATACTAATTACAGCACAACAAGTGTGAAATTGATTTGCAAAAGTAAAGTTAAATTAATTAGAGGATTAAGAGAGGTAAGGAAAATGGTTGACGTAAAAGTAACGAACGGAGAGCTTTCACAGGCTGAAATAAACGCTTATATCACAAGGGCGCATGAGCTTTACCCGGAAAAGACTATTGAGGGGATCGAGCTTAATGTTGACGGAGATTTTGTTGATATACAGTACCGTTTCGCTGATGTTCCTTTCCAGAGAATACGCAGGATCACAGGCTATCTGGTAGGTACGGTAGACCGCTTCAACAACGCTAAGCGCAGCGAGGTTGAGGACAGGGTAAAACACGGGATTTCACAGTAAAAATTCAAGGGAACGGAATTGCTCCGTTCCCTTTTTATTTATGATATTTTGTGTGAGCTTCGATCTGAAAGGCTCTGTAGACCTGTTCCAGCAGCATGATCCTTGCCAACTGGTGAGGAAAGGTCATTTCAGACATTGAAAGCTTTAAATGTGCTTTTTTCTTTATTTCGTCGCTTATTCCGAATGATGAGCCGATAATGAAATTTACCGTTGAATAGCCGTCCGTTCCGCAGCGGCACAGTCTTTCCGAAAGCTCTGTGCTTGAAAGCTGGCCGCCCTCAATGCACATTGCAATATTATAAGAGGATTTTCTGTCCGTATAGGCGCTTATAGCTTTAGCTTCTGCTGATAAAGCCGCAGTTATTTCCTTTTCGGACGGGTTATCGGAAAGTCTTGCTTCCGCAAGCTCGGCTATTTCAAGCTGACAGAACGATTTTAGACGCTTTGAATATTCTTCAGCTGCATCGCGCCAGTACTTTTCCTTGAGCTTTCCGACTGTAACGATATTTATTTTTATCAAAACGCCACCGCCATTCCCTTTCCGTCCGGAGCGGCTATATCCAGAAGATAATCACGGTTTCTTCTGAACTCGTCAAGAAAGCCTACGGCGGAGTTTTCTGCAATAAACGCCGTATTATTTTCTTGGCTCAAATGCCCCAGAACAAAGCGGCAGGTTCCTCCCTTTATCAGCTTTTTCAGCTGTCTGGAGCAGTCTGAATTGGAAAGGTGACCGTGAGAGGAGGCTATCCTCTGCTTTAGTATGTAGGGATATGAGCCGTTTCTCAGCATTTTTTCATCATAGTTGGATTCGAGCAGTACCATATCTGCGCCTGTAAGATTTTCATCCACCTCAGGAGTTATCTCTCCGAGGTCGGTACAAGTCACTATTACCTTCCCGTCGGGGCAGACTATCCTGTAGCCGCAGCTTGCAGGAGTATCATGAGGAGTTTCAAAGCTGTTTATACAGAAGCCTCCTACCTCTATTTCCCTTCCGTCTACCGAATACATAGCTGCGTCCGGCGCTACCTTATCCGAGGCTGCAAGGATCTCAAGGTTTACCGTCTGGGCGTAAACGGGAATATTATATTTCTTTGTAAGGATCTTCAGTCCGGATATATGGTCGGAATGAGTATGGGTAATAAAGATACCCTGAACAGCTTCGGGGGAAATTCCGTTGTTCTCCAGAGCGCAAACAAGTCGCTTGCACGAAACGCCTGCGTCGATAAGTATTCCTGAATTTTCGTTTCCTATGTATGACGAGTTTCCCTTACTGGAGGAAAACAACGGGTAAAATCTTGCCATAAAGCGTTGTCCGAATCTGACTGTATCGGACGTCCTCCGTTTCCTTGATTATTTATCGGTACAGACCGCAGCCGACCTGCTGTATATATACTGTGCTACTGAATTTTCGGTATTTGCTCCGATTATTTCGTCCGCCCTTGCTCTGACCTGGGAAACAGCGTTTTTAACGGCTATCGACTTATCCGCTTCTTCAAACATTGGCAGGTCGTTAAGATTATCTCCGAAGCAGACGATTCTTTCGGGCATTATAAGCTTTCTCAGATACTGAACCGCTTTTCTTTTAGATGCCTCGGCGGAGAAGATCTCAATGTACCATATCTCCTTTGAATAATAATCGCTGTAGAAGGAAATTTCTATATCGTCGATCTCTGAAACTCTTTTATAAAGCGGAGCAAGCCTTTCATACGGAGCTATTACGGTAAAATAAATTATATTCTTACCGTCTAAAGAAAGAAAATCTTCTGTTTGAGTAAATGATTTATAGTATTTTACACGGCGTTCATTATAAAAATCCAACATTACCTGTCCCGAAAGCCGTTCATAGTAGGTGTGCATTGAATTTTTCTCAATGGTATACATAAAGGCGTCCGCTGCGCACTCTCTTAGGGCGGAGATAATTTTCTTAACTGTATCTGTACCGAGAACAGCCTTAAAAATATATTCCTCGGCGTTAAAATCGTATATAAGCACTCCGTTCATCAGTATTATGGGAATTTTCAGTGTAAGTCCTTTAAGTATAACTCTGGCAGAGGCAAGAGTTCTGGCGGTAGCGGCTGTAAACATTGTTCCGTTCTCCGTGGCGCAGTTCAGAAGTTGTCTGCTTTTTTCGCTCAGCTCTGCGCTGTCGTTAAGCAGAGTACCGTCAAGATCGGAAATATACAGAGTTTTTTTATTACTCATATTTGTTACCGTATTCCTGTTAAGGAATTTGACCTCCTTAATATGATTTCGACTTTTCGCAGTCTTAGTTTATTACAGTAAAACAGGACGCCGGGGAGATCTGCCGACCAAAATTCCCCCGAACATCCCGAATGATTTTTATATCAGCCGCTCATCTGAGAAGCGTTTATTTCAGTAACATGAACGCGTTTTATATCTGCACCCAGTTGCATAAGCTTTTCGTCTATGCACTCGTAGCCTCTTTCGATAAAGTGGATATTTTCAATTTCAGTAGTGCCCTTTGCGGCAAGTCCTGCGATTATCATAGCTGCTCCTGCTCTGAGGTCGGTAGCGACAACGGGAGCGCCTTTTAGCTCGCCTGTACCCTGAATAACAGCTACGGTTCCGTCTACGGAAATATCTGCGCCCATTCTTCTAAGCTCTGAAACATACCTGAATCGGTTGTCAAAAATATCGTCGGTAACTATGCTTGTACCATCGGCAAGAGTGAGAAGCGTAGAGAACTGAGGCTGCATATCTGTAGGAAACCCGGGGTGAGGCATTGTTTTAAGCGAGGTTTTCATCAGTGGACCGTCTATAAATACCCTGACGCTTTCATCGTTCTCAACAACGGAAACTCCTACCTTTCTGAGCTTTGCGGTAATTGATTCAAGGTGCTTGGGAATAATATTCTTTATAAGAACATCGCCTCTCGTAGCGGCGGCAGCTACCATATAAGTTCCGGCTTCGATCTGGTCGGGAATGATACCATAGGTGATCCCCTTGAGATGATCGACGCCTCTTACCTTGATAACGTCTGTTCCGGCGCCTCTTATATCTGCGCCCATCGAGTTTAGGAAGTTGGCAAGGTCTACTATATGCGGTTCCTTGGCGGCGTTTTCGATAATAGTCAGACCCTTTGCCTTTACAGAAGCCATTATAGCATTTATCGTTCCGCCTACTGTGTTGAAATCAAAGTATATCTGCGAGCCGATAAGCCGGTCAGCTATGCAGTGAACTTCTCCGTTTTCGATATCATCGGTCGCTCCAAGACATCTGAAAGCCTTCAGATGCTGGTCGATAGGTCTGTCGCCAAGATCGCAGCCGCCAGGCATAGCGACGTAGGCTTCATGAAAACGACCGAGAAGCGTTCCCAGAAAATATGTGGACGCTCTCATTGAACGAGCCAGTTCGTAGGGAACTCTTGGGATCTTTATTCCTCTTGTATCAAAGGAAACGGTGTTTTTGTTGATAAGTCTGATGTCCGCTCCCATAGATTTAAGTATTTTCATACAGATAGTAATATCGCTTATTTCGGGAACGTTTTCAAGCACACACGGCTCGTCGCATAAAATCGTTGCGGCTACCAGTGCTACAGCAGCATTTTTTGCTCCGCTTATATTGACCTCTCCGTGCAGGGGGATACCGCCGTTTATAACAAACTTATCCAAAGTTGTACACACTCCTTAATTTTACGGATGTTTTACTGTAAAACACCCGTATATTATAGCACAGAAAGCAGGAAAATAAAAGCATAAATAAAAAAATTCTCTGAAATGATTTAAAATCACTAACATTATATAGAAAAATAAGTACAAAATCACAGCTATTTTTCTGTGCAAGAAAAATATTTATAGACAAACAGTAATAATACTGAAAAATTCTTTGGTAAAAACATTAATACTTCTAATAGTTTACCACAAACGTTTAAAAAAATCAATAGTAAACGGAATAAAATTCGCAGTTTTCGATAATTTTCTTTGATTTTTATTATGTTTGTAATCAAAAAGTAATTGATGCGGTGAGTTTAATTGGACAGTTGTTACCTAGCGGCAATCAATGTAAGCACTTTGTAACTATTTGAGTACAATTTTTTTCACACTTGACCTTTTTGGCGGTGTGTGATATACTCGGAAATAGCGGAGGGAAGTGCTTGAATGGATAAAAGGAACATAATATGGGGGTCTGTTTTTGCTGTTTTGATACTTATATGCGCAGGATTTCTGCTAATTAGAAACGGACGGAAAGGCGAGCTGTACGCCGAGATTTATTCCGAAGGAGCGCTTGTTAAAGAAATAGATGATATTTCAGGGCAGAAGCTTGAAAAGTTTACTGTAAAGACAGATAACGGTTATAACACAGTATGCTGGCAGAATAACGAGATATGGATATCTGACGCAGACTGCGCAAATCACGACTGTATCAATTACGGCAGGCTTTCGCACGAGGGTTCGATAATTTGCGCTCCTCACAGATTGGCGGTCACAGTTAAGGAGAAGCAAGGCTGAGCCTTTTCGGATAGTATCCGTAAAAATTGAAGGGAGTACATATTTCACGCGGGAATATGGAAATAAAATGAGATCGAGAAAAATTGCACTGACCGGAGTGCTTGCGGGATTGGCTCTTGCGGTTTTTACTATCGAAGCACAACTTCCTCCTATCTGGATACCGGGAGTCAAGCTTGGGCTTTCAAACGTTGTTACGCTTATAGCAATGCTGATGATCTCAAGGAGATCGGCTGGGGCTGTACAGCTTATAAGAATAGTTCTGGGAGCAGTTTTCTGCGGAACTGCCGCATCTTTTATGTTCTCTCTTTTCGGAGGAGCGGCGGCATTTGCGGTAATGGCGCTTACTGTGAATATTATGGACAGACGGCAGATATGGGCGGTATCAGTACTGGGCGCTGCTGCTCACAGTCTTGGGCAGCTTGCTGCAGCGTACATACTTATAGAAAATACTGCGGTGATTTCACTTCTGCCTGCTTTGCTGATATGCTCGGTAATAACGGGTGCGCTTACGGGCGCTGTTGCTCAAAGGCTGTGGTTTTCGCCGCTTAGGGACAGGCTAGTTCAGAAATAAACGCCGAAGAGTAAGCTTACTGCGCTTCCTTCGGCGTTTGATATTTACAGTGTCGTTTGCCCGTCTTTGAGTATTCCCAGATGATCATAAGCAAGCTGAGTTGCGCAGCGGCCTCTGGGAGTTCTTGAAATAAAACCAAGCTGCATGAGATACGGCTCGCAGACGTCTTCAAGGGTAACGGCTTCTTCTCCTATTGCAGAAGCCAGAGTATCAAGACCTACCGGACCTCCGCCGTAACCTTTAATTATCATACTTAGCATTCTTCGGTCAAGATTATCAAGACCCAGTCTGTCTACCTCCATGCGGTCAAGAGCTATCTTAGCAATATCCTTAGTTACCTTTCCGTTTCCCATAACCTCCGCAAAGTCCCGTACCCTTTTCAGAAAGCGGTTGGCTATTCTCGGAGTTCCTCTGGAGCGTGAAGCAAGCTCCAGAGCTCCTTCCCTGTCGCAGGGAACGCCGAGTATCACAGCGGAGCGCATTATTATTTCGCACAGCTGTTCAGGACTGTAAAGCTCCAGACGTTCAATAACTCCGAACCTGTCCCTGAGCGGGGAGGTAAGCTGTCCTGCTCTGGTAGTCGCTCCTACAAGAGTAAACTTATTCAGTTCTATTCGTATAGATCTGGCCGCAGGGCCTTTTCCCATAATAATATCAAGAGCGTAATCCTCAAGAGCCGGATAGAGAACTTCTTCTACCTGTCTTGAAAGTCTGTGTATCTCGTCGATAAAAAGCACATCGCCTTTTTCCAGATTGGTAAGTATAGCTGCAAGATCTCCCGGCTTTTCTATAGCAGGGCCTGAAGTCGTTCGGATATTTACGCCCATTTCGTGAGCGATTATGGTTGAAAGAGTGGTTTTTCCAAGCCCCGGAGGTCCGTACAGAAGTATATGGTCAAGACTGTCGCCGCGTTTTTTTGCCGCCTGAATATAGACCGAAAGGTTCTCCTTTACCTTTTCCTGACCTATATATTCAGCAAGGGTCTTCGGACGGAGATTTATCTCAAAATCGTCGGTAGTATCGGCTTCGGTCTGCTTCGTAGCGACTATTCTGTTTTCTATATCAAAATCGCCTTTTTCAATCATTTCAATGTCCTTTCCTGAGGCTCTGACCGTTTTACGGCTCGATGTCCTGTTTGGTTTCGTTCAGACCGAACTGAGTCAGGGTTATATCTATTGTATCTGTATCCGCAAAAACCGGAGTATACTGGGCGAGAACGGCTCCGTTGCCTTCGTCGTAAAAGGAAACAGCGGCTGAAAGATCCTTCCAGTTTATGATCATAAGATAGCTTCCCTCAAATCCCTTGGGAGCGGGAAACGCTTTGCTGGAACTGAGTGCAGAGCCTGCGGCTGCCTCGTAAACTCCCGTCTGTGAATTTAACAGACCTCCCAGAGAGGCGGTAATTTTTTTAGTCAGTGCGGCATAGGCTTCGTCGGAAAACGAATCTCCGGAGTATCCCGCCGTCTGCATATAGCTGTTCACCTGGTTTTCAGACAGTGCGTAGACGGTCAGCTTGTCAGGCTCAGAAAGCTCTGCCTCTGCAACCGACGTATAAAATTCGGCAATATCCTCATCTGAAAGGCCAAGCTCTTCCGCAGAAATCTCTTTTGCTGTGGTCTGTGTCAGGGAGGTAAGCTCATAGGCACATGAACGCATAAAATCTTCGGGGATCATTTTTTCCGAGCCTGACGCTTTAGACGAGTTTACGCTGTCCTTATCCGAGCTTCCGTCCTTTTTATCGCAGGCGGAGAAAGAAAGCGCCATAACAGCCGCCGCTGCAAGTATAAGTAGTTTTTTCATTGCTTTACCGTATGCTCCCTTACGGAGCATTATCCTTTCATAATTGAATTCAAAACCTTGCCAGTCCTATCAGAGCCTTTTTGATAAGCTCCTCGACGGGCAGCTGTGGGTCAAGCTGAGCGATTGCTCCTGCCGCCTCTGCCGCAGAATATCCAAGCACCTCCAGCGCCGTTATCGCCTCTCCTATATTTCCGCCTGCCATAGGTACAGCTGCGGAAGCCTGTCCTCTGACAGAGATAGTTTCGCCGGCTACCTTGTCCTTGAGTTCAAGGCATATGCGCTCGGCGGTCTTTTTGCCTATTCCCTTTACCTGTGTAAAGGATCTTGAATCGGAGGTTGCGACAGAAAGCGCAAACTGCTGAGGGTTCATTGCCGACAGTATGGCAAGTCCTGCCTTAGGGCCTACTCCGGATACTGAAATAAGCAGTCTGAAAGCTCTCAGTTCTTCCTTGTCCGCAAAGCCGAAAAGCTCTACGGCGTCATCTCTAACGCTCATATATGTAAGCAAAGTGACTTTTTCTTCGCCGGCTATCTTTTGCAGCGTAGAAAGGGTCGTTTTACAGGCGTAGCCTACTCCGCCGCATTCCACCACGGCAAGCTCCGCTTCGGTATGTATAAGTTTTCCGCTCAGTGAATATATCATTTTTATAGCCCCATTTGATATGGGTTTCCTCGCTTTCAGATATTTTATTTAAGTCCTGCCTTGTCCATGATCCTCCTGCTGTTTACCGAAAGACCGTGCGTAATGGCGATAGCTACGGCGTCGGCAGTGTCGTCGGGCTTTGGGACTGATTTCAGATGAAGCATTGTTCTTGTCATTTCCTGCACTTGTTTTTTCTCCGCTCTGCCGTATCCTACTATTGAGCATTTGACCTGAAGAGGAGTATACTCATATATGGGTATACTTTTTTGTATTGCAGGAAGAAGCGTAACTCCTCTTGCCTGAGCAACGTCGATAGCGGTTTTTTCATTTGAGTTGAAAAATAGCTTTTCTATGCCAAGCTCGTCCGGAGAGTATGTATCTATTATCTCACACATATCGTCGTATATGGTTTTCAGACGTTTATTGAAGGGCATATCCGCGCCTGTCGTTATAGCTCCGAAGCCTGCAACGGAAAATACTCCTCCGCTGTAATCCAGCACTCCGTAGCCGACTATTGCATACCCCGGGTCGATTCCGAGAATACGCAAAAATATCCCCTCCTATCCGATAATTTCTTCTATAAATATTATAGCATATATTCAAAGAAAAATCAAGTACGAATGTTCACATATAAAGCAAAAAAGCCGCTCCGCAGAAACGGAAACGGCTTTAGGGTTATTCTTCCGGTGAAAACTGATCCTTGCCTACTCCGCAGAGGGGGCACACATAATCCTCGGGAACGTCCTCCCATTTGGTTCCGGGAGCAACTCCGCTGTCGGGATCTCCGGCTTCTGGGTCGTAGATATAACCGCAGATTTCGCATACGTACTTCATAGCTTACCTCCTGAAAATATATTTTTTACAGCTTTGGACTATAACTATATTATATCACGATCTGTAAAAATTACAAGAAGATTTTCTGATTTGTTATGTAAAATATACAAATAAGCTGAAAAGTACATTTTATTGTACACAACTAATGAAATTTTCAAAAAAAGTCTTGCATTTATATACAACTTGTGGTATAATAAATAAAAAAGAAGCGCTATATCTGAGATTCTGAATTAATGTACTGATCAGGAAAGGGAGGCGAGCCCGTGTCCGCTGCTGAAAGGCAGAGATACGGCATGGGAGGTTTATATGAGATGTCCGTTTTGCAATTATGAAGATACAAAGGTTATTGATTCCCGTCCCAGCGAGGGTAAAAAAAGGCGCAGGCGCGAATGTACCAACTGCGGCAGAAGGTTTACTACTTATGAGGTAGTTGAAAAGCCGCTGCTTATGGTTTACAAAAGAGACGGAAGCTTTGAGCCTTTTGACAGAATGAAGCTTCTTAAAGGACTCCAGAGCGCAATAAAAAAGCGCCCTGTCAGCGTAGACGATATAAACGCCCTTGTGGACGATATAGAAAATACCTATGCTAACGCCATGCAGACCGAAACTACTACCAGCGAGATCGGCGATAAAGTGCTTCAGGAGCTGAAAAAGCTGGATCATGTGGCGTATGTGCGGTTTGCTTCGGTTTACAAGGATTTTAATGACGTAGATTCCTTTATTCAGATAATATCCGAGCTTTCTGACGAAAACGATCAAAAGTAAACCGCGTAAATAACAGCCTGTTAATAAAACGGGCGGACACAGCTGATCCTATTCTTACGCAGCACAATGCTGTTTTTGAATAGGCGGTTTTGTCCGTCCGTTATTTTTTATATTGAGCGTTGAGCTGGGTATTGTTTTCAGTTCTGCGCTGCCGATCGCGCTTTGAAAAGACGCAGCCGCAGTAATCCTGACGGTAAAGTCCGTACTGTGACGACAGCTCTATAGAACGCTTGTAGCCGTTTTTCTTTTTAAAATCCGAGGGAAGGCTTTTTGCGCTGTATATTTCTGACAGCTCCGAAGCGGTTTCATTTAGTTTTTGAGCGTTTTTGTACGGCGATATAGAAAGGGTAGTTGTGAAATAATCAAAGCCTTTTTCCGCTGCCAGACGTGCGGCGCTTTCAAGCCTCAGACGGTAGCAAATAAAGCAGCGCTCTCCGCCCTCCTCAGCTTCTTCAAGACCTTTTACCGCATTGAGAAATTCTTCCGGACGGTAGCTTCCTTCTATAAAGCTTATTTTATTTTCAGCTGGAAATTCGGAAATAAACCGCTTCTGCTCCTCGACCCGCTTTCTGTATTCTTCTTCAGGATAAATATTCGGATTATAATAATAAACAGTGATACTGAAAAATTCAGATAGATATTCCAGAGTATATGACGAGCAGGGCGCACAGCAGCTGTGAAGCAGCAGTGACGGCGTTTCTCCGCCTTTTTCAAGCTTTGAGATCAGATCGTCAAGCTGTTTCTGATAATTTATTTTAACCGTATTTGACATATTTATACTACCTTTCGATTAAGCTGCATTTATTGTAGCACATCTTTCAATAAAAATCAAACTTTACGAATAAATTTATTAAGCCTGCGCAAAATAATTCCAAAGAAATTTAAACGGAGGGATCAGCTTGAGCAGAGCTACTAAAATTCTTAAAAATACCCCAAGCGTAATATCTTCCGCTGCTATCGGCGGAAAGATGGAAAGCCAGGGGCCTTTAAGCGATTATTTTGACAAGATAAACGAGGATCCGTATATGTCGGCAGACACTTTTGAAAAGGGAGAAAGCCAGCTTCAGAAGCAGGCGGTGATTCATGCCGTTCAGAAAGCGCGGCTGTCCTATGATGATATAGACGTTATGTTCGGAGGCGATCTGCTCAATCAGTGCGTAGGAACGACTTACGGGATCAGGGATTTTGAAATACCCTTTCTTGGAATTTACGGAGCCTGTTCCACAATGGCGGAGGGACTGCTTATGTCCTCGGTTTTCGTTGACGGAGGCTATGCAGATAAAGCGCTTGCAGTTACCTCCTCTCATTTCTGTACTGCGGAAAGACAGTACAGGTTTCCCCTTAATTACGGAGGACAGCGTACTCCGACTTCCCAGTATACCGCGACTGCCGGGGGAGCGCTGGTGGTGTCCGGGAAAGAGAATCCTCCCTATGTCAGAGCCTGTACAGTAGGAAAAATCGTGGATCTGGGAGTATCAGACGCAAATAATATGGGGGCGGCAATGGCTCCTGCGGCATTTGAAACAATAAATCAGTTTTTTAAGGATACGGGTAAAAAGCCCTCTGATTTCGACGCTATCGTAACGGGAGATCTCGGCAAGGTAGGAAGTCGTATCCTCTGCGAGCTGTTTGAAAGGGAAAATATAAATATCCGTGATAATCACAAGGACTGCGGACTTATGCTGTATTCCTTTGAGAACCAGGACGTTCATGCCGGTGCAAGCGGCTGCGGCTGTGCAGGAAGCGTTCTCTGCGGATATTTCCTGCCTAAGCTGAGAAGCGGAGCGATCAGAAATATTTTATTTACGGCAACGGGTGCGCTTATGTCGCCGACAGTTAATCAGCAGGGCGAATCTATACCCTCCATCGCTCATTCGGTTTGGCTCTCTCATGAGAGCAGAGAAGATCAATAAGGAAGGAAGTCATAAGCAATGGAATATTTATGGGCATTTTTAATAGGCGGACTTTTCTGCGCCGTCGGACAGATATTGATAGATTATACAAAGCTTACTCCAGCCAGGATACTTGTAGCGTATGTTGTCGGCGGAGTAATTCTGGGAGCGCTGGGTCTTTACAAGCCGATAATAGATAAGGCCGGCGGAGGAGCTACCGTTCCTCTTACAGGCTTCGGTTATCTGCTTGCGGACGGTGTAAGGAAAGCGGTTGACGAAAACGGTTTTCTCGGAATTTTTACCGGAGGACTTACTGCGGCAGCGGCGGGAATATGCGCGGCTATAGTATTCGGATTTATTACGGCACTGTTTTCAAGAAGTACGCCGAAAAGCTGACAAGGAATACAAATAAAGGACGGCATAAAAGTTCTGCCGTCCTTTTGTAATGTGTAGCTTTAATTACTCTAAATAATAAAAATTATTTGTTATTTCCCAGCGGGTAGATCTTGTCGGGTATCATCTCAAGCATTGCCTTTGAAGCTTCCTGAGTAAGGTTGTAGCAGTACCATTCTCCGTTTTCCTGCGGTTCCATCCATACCATTACGCCGTTCCAGCCCTTTTCGTAGGCGGTCTTGTATTTTTCAGTAAGAGTCAGCTTGCATTGTTTTTCGTCATCGTTGGAGGTTTCGCCTACAACGCAGGGCTTTGATGCAGCCAGACCGAATTCTTCAGGAGTAACGGTAAACGGGAAGCCGTACCATTGTCTTTGCCACATATAATAATGAGTACTGTAGAAATCCAGATAAGCCTTATCGTTTCCGGTAAGCTCCTTCAGATATTCATCGGATACCTTATTGCCGTCATACTTATCAGAGTTATATTTTATTATTCCTATCCCTACTGTAACCAGCGTATCGCATTTTTCATGTATTACAGCGGCGCATTTTCCGAAAAAGTAGGAAAGATTATCCCAAGGTATATTGCCGCATTCCTCGTTTTCATATACCCAGTCAGGCTCATTCATAATATCAATTGAGAAAAGGTATTCGTTATCGCCGTATCTTTTGCAAAATTCGCCCACATATTTCTCTGCAAATTCATCACAGGTCTCCTTATTGCTTACAAGCGCCCGCCACTTATCTCCGCTTCCGTTGTCGCCGCCCTTGAAGTGGTCAAAGGAAAGCAGTGTAGCCATAACGTAGACCTTGTGCTTTTTGGCGATCTCAAATAGTTTATCTAGGTTTTCCCAGTGAACCGCTTTTATTTCCTTAATGCCGCCTGTTGTTTTAAGGCGTACGATATTTTCGCCCTGACAATTTACCCATATCCTAGTGCAGTTTATACCGTCCTCGGCAAGCTGTGCAAATGTTTTATCCCAGAACGCCTCGTCCATATCTCCGCCGAAATCGTTCCATTTTTGCCACGGGGTATTGACTCCGTTTATCCACAGCTCTTTACCGTCAACCATGAATTTCGTTCCGTCGACGGTAACTCTTGCTGACGGTCCGTCGGACTTTTTGTCCTCTGATTTTCCGCAGCCGGCGGCAGTACAGGTCATTACCGCAGCCATCGCAAAGGAAAACAGGCGCTTGAGTATTCTTTTGTTCATATTTGCGCTTACAGACGTTGGCTCTGCAAGCTTCCTCCGTTTCATATGTATTTTTATTCGGTTTAGCTATTTAACATAATAGCATAAATAGTCTATAAAATCAATAGTCTGCGCATAAAAAAGCTGCGCTCAGTTTATTTGAACGCAGCTTTGCATCAGCTGTTCAGATATTTTTCCGCCGATGAAACGGCAGCTGCTCCGTCAGCGGCGGCAGTTACGATCTGTCTGAGCGGCTTTGTGCGTATATCTCCTGCGGCGAATAGTCCCGGCAGAGAGGTCTCGCAGTTTTCCCTTGCAATAATAAAACCCTGCTTGTCCAGCTCAGCAAGTCCTTTCAAAAGCTCCGACTGAGGCGAAATTCCGATTGCTATAAAAACACCGTCGGTATTGATAAAAGAAGACGAACCGTTTTGATCCAAGCGTATGCCGGATACTTTATTATCTCCGGTTACCTCCGTTATTGTACTGTTAAAAACAAGCTGAATATTAGGGGCTTCATTGATCCTGATCTGAAGCGCTCTTCCTGCTCTCAGCTTGTCACGCCTGTGAACCAGATATACCTGACGGGCAATTTTTGATAGATAAAGCGCTTCCTCGGCGGCGGTATTTCCTCCGCCGACTACGGTAACTGTCTTATTCTTGAAAAATGCTCCGTCGCATACCGCACAGTAGCTTACTCCGCTGCCTGCAAGCCGCTGCTCGCCCTCGGCGCCGAGCTTTTTTCTGACTGCTCCGCAGGCGGCGATAACTGTTTTCGCACTGTAGGTTTCTTTTTCGCATTTTACAGAAAAGATCCCGTTTTCCTTGCGTATTTCCAGTACATTGTCCTGAATAAAACTGGTATTGCAGGCTTCGGCGTGTTCTCTCAGCTTTATTGACAGTTCGCTTCCTGTGGTGCTTATAAAGCCGGGATAATTATCTATCTCGGAGGTATTTATTATCTGTCCGCCGCTTAATGCCGATTTTTCAATAACGCAAAAATCCAGCATTGCCCTCGAAGCGTAAATAGCCGATGTCAGTCCGGCTGCTCCCGCTCCGATTATTATTATTTCTTTTATTTTCATCTTTCTGCATTTTTAAAAATTTCGAGGATCTCTTCTTTTGAAATAAGTCCAACGGATTTTTGAACAGGCTGTCCGTTTTTAAATATCATAAAAGTAGGTATGCTCATAACTCCGTATTTTTCCGCCAGTTCGTTCTGACTGTCGATATCTATTTTTACAGCCTTTGCTTTTTCGGACAGTTCGGCTGCGGCTTCTTCAAATATCGGAGAGAACATTTTGCAGGGGCCGCACCACGCCGCCCAGAAATCAGCAAGGACCGGAACTGAGCTTTCAAGCACCTCTTTATTAAAATTATCCTTTGTAACATTTATTATCATAGCTTATTAACGCTCCTTTTATATTATTTTTTCTTTTCTTTATATTTTATTTTCCCCTGTTTTTAGTTTTATATTCGGATAATTTAAAGGATACTGCGTTTAATAGCTATAAATACTTTTTGCCTAAAATGTGTCGAAAAATGTCGGAAATAAAATACATTTATTGTAAAAATACACAAATTATAATGAGGCATTTAGACATATTTATAGAAATTAAGACATATATCTGAATTTTACAACAAAAATTATTGCTTTTGAAAATAATCTATTGTATAATTATAACATTGAAATCAAAAACAAGAAGTTATTATAAATACAGGCTCATTATTATTCTGAGTTTAACAGGTGAAGTAACGATTTTAAGAATGTCAGCTTTGTAGATACTGAACTTCTCGGAAATTTAGAATAAGAAATCAGAGGAGTTTTTGTTGTGCAGATAAACAGCTTTGAAGACAATAGAAAGCCGTATTCTGAATATCTTGTACGGCGTCAGCTTGGGGAAAGAACAATTGCCAAGTATTTAAGAGATGTTAAACAATTCTATGATTTTGCGGACGGCGGAAAGATCGATTTTAATTTGGTTTTACAATATAAAGACTATCTTTCGGCAGTTTACAAAAGCGGAACTGTAAATTCATATCTTATCTCTCTTAACCTTTATATGCAGTGGTGCGGCAGGAGCGATCTGAGAATGGCTCTTATAAAATGCCAGAAAATTTATTACAGTCCATCTGAGCTTTCGCGTGAGGAGTATGTAAAAATGCTTGAATGCGCTTTAGCTCACGGAGAGCAAAAATGGTATCTTATTATGAGATGTCTGGGAAGCATGGGAATACGAGTCGGAGAGCTGAAGTTTATTACAGTGCAAAGTTTGGAAAGCGGCTGTACGGAAATTTATCATAAAGCGAAGCTGCGTCATGTGCTTATACCTGAAAAGCTACGATGTTCTTTAGAGGAATACTGCGTCAAAACAGGGATTTGCAGCGGAGAGATATTTATGAACAAGAAGCGTACCGCTCCGACTGACAGTTCTGTAGTCTGGCGGAATCTTAAGCGGATCGCAGGGTATTCGGGAATTGAAGTATCGAAGGTTTATCCTCATAATTTCAGGCATATGTTTGCAAGAGAATATATGAAAACCTTTAATAATCTTGTGGAACTTGCAGATATTCTGGGTCACAGCTCAATAGAAACTACCAGAATATATACAAAAGCTTCAAAGGAAACCCAGAGGAGAAGATTGGAAAGCCTTGATCTGTAAAATGCAAGATAATACAACATTAAATTGCGTTTGTCAACCCCTTTTTGCAGATAAAATCAGATAAATTGTCAATATACCCGTCAAGGCTGTGAGATGATCCGGCTTTTACGGGTATATTTCTGGGTTTTCAATACAAAAATGCAATATAATGTTGTATAATGTGACTATGGTCTAACAGCTCTGATAAGTAAGGTGGACTTATCAGAACGCATTATAATTATATAAGCAGAGCGCATTGAACGCTGCGCAAGATTAATAACAGAGGAGGAAGATAATAATGCATGATCCTGGGAAAGGTTGTACAGTCATAAACCTTATTTTTCAAGAGGAGATCAAGCTCAGCTTCGGAAAAATAACAGGGATAAGCTTATCAGGTTCAGAGATAAATAAGCACGGCTGTGAAAAGTCATGGGATACCGGCAGCGTACTTAAAAAGCTTATGCGGATAATATCCCTTTTTAAATTTGCAGAAAAATAAGCATATAAAAAGACTGCCTATGCTGCTTTCATACAGGGGCAGTCTTTACGGTACTGTAAAGTATTCAGAGATCCTGAAGATCGGCGTCGGGAATATCGTTTTCAAGATTATCTCTTGCAAGATCGTTGTCGATAACGGCGTATACTTCGGATATAGGCTTATCTATCTCACCTGTGATCACATCGTAATTTGCGGCATTTCCTTTGGAAAACGGCTGAGTATGAAAGACCTTCAGAGAGGGAGGCTCTGTACCGGCAATAATAGGGTTGGCGCGGATTTTTCCATGCTTTGCTTTTCCTTGGATCTCCGGTACCTCGGGAGGTCTTTTCTTAGGTGGTATATCGGTTATTTCAGGACGCTTCATTCCTTGCTTTGACATATCGTTCACCATGCTTCTCCGATCGGAAGCATATCTCCTTTCACTGTATTATTTCTGTTTAATATGGAATTATAATAAAGCTGATTTTAAGCTTTATGGTTTGTAAATAGTTTGCCCTTGCAGGTTCGGCTATATTCCGGCAATAAAAGGAAGCCTTATGGAAAAACTGCGATAAAATAATTTTTATCAGCGCCTTGACAAACTTAGAATATAATGATATAATTTAATAGATAAAAGCACAAAAGCATTAAAGCAGAGGCGTTTCTATGAAGATCGGAATAGTTGGACTCGGACTTATCGGAGGTTCGCTTGCGAAAGCGATAAAGAAAAATACAGACTATATCTGTTTCGGGATCGATATAAACAAAACTACTGTAGCCGCGGCGCTGTCGCAGGAGGCTATTGACGGTGAAATTTCCGTTGACGGATTGGACAGGTGCGACGTAGCCGTAATATGCCTGTATCCTCAGCAGACTATAGATTTTATAAGGGAGAACAAAAAACGTTTCAAAAAGGGCGGAATAGTTATAGATACCTGCGGCGTAAAGGGAGAGATAGTGACTGCTTCAGAAAAGCTTCTTGCTGATGAGGGAGTTCGTTTTCTCGGCTGTCATCCTATGGCGGGACGGGAATTTTCGGGTTTTGCGTATTCTGTGGACAATCTTTTTGAAAAGGCAAGCTTTATTATGACGCCTACCGACAATACGCCTATGTCTGCGGTAAAGGAAATCTCAAAGCTTGCATATAATATCGGCTTTGCAAAATGCGTTGTAGCGTCCCCTGATGAGCATGACGAGGTAATAGCTTTTACATCGCAGCTTGCTCATATCGTATCGAGCGCCTATGTCAAAAGTCCCAGCCTCATGAAGCAGGCTGGTTTTTCGGCAGGCAGCTTCAAGGATCTTACACGGGTAGCAAAGCTTAACGAGGATATGTGGACTACGCTTTTTATGATGAACAAAAAACCTCTGGTCAGTGAAATATCACATATAATAAAGTGCCTTGAGGACTACCGAAGCGCTATAGAAAACGAGGATCACGATAGGCTTCATAGCCTGCTTAAAGAGGGCAGGGAGCTTAAAGAGATAAGCAATGCAGCTCAAAGGTAAGATCGATTGGATAGCTTTGAAATAGGGTTTATCGGCAATTCGGACGGACGCAGAATTTCTTTTTGTTAAAACAGCGCGGCGGTGCAGTTTGACTTGGAGAGGTCTGCGTTTGTCCGATTTTTTATGGGGTTACCGAAGCACAGCTTATTTTTTGTTTTACTGCGCTTGTAATACGGCTCAGGGTATGTTAAACTGTATAAAAGATCTTAGCAGGAGGTTTACGCTTATGTATAGGATATTTCTTGTAGAGGACGATCCGGCAATGGCAGCGGCAGTTGAGAAGCAGCTGAAGCAGTGGGGTTTCGAGGTGAAGCGAGCGGAGAAATTTCAGAACATTACAGCCGATTTTGCTGCCTGTGATCCTCATCTTGTACTGATGGATATTATGCTTCCGTTTTTTAACGGCTATCACTGGTGTACGGAGATAAGGAAAATTTCAAATGTTCCGGTTGTATTTATTTCCTCGGCTTCTGATAATATGAATATAGTAATGGCTATGAATATGGGAGGGGACGACTTTATAGCCAAGCCTTTTGATATAAATGTGCTTATAGCAAAGTTACAGGCGGTTCTGAGAAGAACCTATGATGTTGCCGGAAAAATTCCTGTTTACGAGCATAAGGGCGCGGTTCTGAATCTTAACGACGCAACTCTGTTTTACGGCGGAAATAAGATAGAGCTTACCCGTAATGATTTCAGAATAATGCAGACGCTTATGGAAAACAGGGGCAAGGTCGTAAGCCGTGATACTCTTATGATAAGGCTGTGGGAAAACGATTCGTATGTTGAGGAAAATACTCTTACCGTAAATATTACAAGGCTGAGAAGAAAGCTGGAAGCGGCGGGGCTGAAGGATTTTATAAAGACTAAGGCGGGCAGCGGATATATAATTGAATGAATATATGCTTATTATTTGCAGAAATGCCCTGAGAGGAGGACGGACTGAAATATGAACACATTAAAAATACTGATAAAATATCTTGGCGAGCATATTGCCGTTACAGCTTCTTTTATAGTATTTGCGGCGGTTTTTGCAGGAGTGCTTTCGCTTTATGAGCTTGAAGCCGAGGCGGTGATCTACGCTTCCGGACTTTGCTTGACGATCGGTTCTATAGTTTTTACAGTATGCTTTATAAGGCATATGCGCAGGCACAAAGAGCTTGTAATTATAAGAAAAAATGCCGTTCTTCTTGCAGACAGTCTGCCGGAAAGCAGATCTCTTATCGAGAGCGACTATAGGGAAATAATAAGCTCAGTTATGCTTTCCTGCAACGAGAGGCTTACCGAGCTGGAAACAAAGCGAGCAGAGAGCGTTGATTTTTATACCGCTTGGATACATCAGATAAAAACTCCTATAGCCGTTATGAGAATGATATTGCAGCAGGAGGATAAGCCGGAAAACAAGGAGCTTTTATCACAGCTGTTCAGGATAGAGCAGTACGCTGAAATGGTTTTATGCTATTTGCGCCTTGACAGCTCATCCAATGACCTTGTGCTGAAAACCTATAGGCTGGACGATATAATAAAGCAGGCTGTAAGAAAATACGCAGCGCAGTTTATCGGAAAGAAAATAAGGCTTGAATACAGCGGTACACAAGCCGTGGCGCTTACAGACGAAAAATGGCTGGGATTTATAATAGAACAGGTTCTTTCAAATGCAGTTAAGTATACCGATAAGGGAAAAGTAACGGTTTCGGCAGAGAATAATATTCTGTGTATTTCGGATACCGGAATAGGTATTGCACCGGAGGACCTTCCGAGAATATTTGAAAAGGGCTATACGGGTTATAACGGAAGGGCGGATAAAAAAGCCACAGGACTGGGACTGTATCTTTGCAGGAAGGCGGCGGAAAAGCTGAATCACAGGATCTATGCCGAATCAGAGATCGGAACGGGTACGAGGGTTTACATTGACGTGAACAGGAGCAGACTTGAAATTGAATAGACCTTACAAAAATGTAAGACAGACAGGCTGAAATGTAAGACGGATAGATTTTAATATTATGCGGTACAAGTTATAATTAAGCTGTAATAAAAAAATAGGAGGCAGCTAAAATGTCAATACTTGAGGTAAGAAGCCTTAAAAAAATTTATACCACACGTTTCGGCGGCAATCAGGTTACCGCTCTTTCAGACGTTTCCTTTTCTGCGGAGGAGGGAGAATATGTAGCGATAATGGGCGAGTCCGGCTCGGGAAAAACTACCCTGCTGAATATTCTTGCGGCGCTTGATAAACCCACGTCGGGTGAGGTAATACTTGACGGGATAAATCTTACGTCAGTCAGCGACCGTGAAATATCGGCGTTTAGAAGAGATAACCTTGGCTTTGTTTTTCAGGATTTCAATCTTCTGGACAACTTTACCTTGCAGGATAATATCTTTCTGCCGCTGGTGCTTGCGGGAGAGAAGTATGCTCAGATGAAAATACGGCTTTCGCCTATTGCCGAAAAGCTTAGGATCACAGAGCTTCTGAACAAGTTTCCCTATGAGGTTTCGGGAGGTCAGAAGCAGCGAGCCGCCGTTGCGAGGGCGCTTATTACCTATCCGAAGCTGGTGCTTGCTGACGAGCCTACCGGCGCTTTGGATTCCCGTGCGTCTGACGGACTTCTGAAGCTGTTCGGGGAAATAAACGCCGACGGTCAGACGATACTTATGGTTACTCATTCCGTAAAGGCTGCAAGCCATGCGGGAAGAGTTCTGTTTATTAAGGACGGACAGGTTTTCCACCAGCTTTACAGAGGAACCTGTTCAAACGAGGATATGTATCAGAAGATCTCGGATACTCTTACGGTTATCTCAACAGGCGGTGAGCGTGATGAATAAGCTGTTTTATCCGAAGCTGGCGGCGGGCAACATAAAAAAGAACGGAAAAACTTATATCCCCTATATTTTTACAAGTATATTAACCGTCGCTATGTTTTATATAATCCGTTCTCTTTCGCTCAATGAAGGAATAAGCAGTCTTGTAGGTGCAGATTCCATTGCGGTTACCCTTTCTCTCGGAAGCTGGATAGTCGGCATATTTGCAGTTGTTTTTCTGTTCTATACAAACAGCTTTCTGATGAAGCAGAGAAAAAAGGAGCTTGGACTTTACAGTATCCTTGGTATGGAAAAGAAGCATATCGCAAAGGTTATCGGACTGGAAACCGTGTATATCGTTATTATAAGCTTTGCGCTGGGACTTGGACTTGGAATACTGCTCGATAAGGCAATGTATCTTATTATACTTAGAATAATGGACGCAGACGCAGCTCTGGGTTTTTATGTTTCTAAGCGCGCGGCATTGTCTGCGGTCGCACTGTTTTCTGCGATATTCCTGCTTATTTACCTTAATTCGCTTAGGCAGATCCATTTCTCCAAGCCGATAGAGCTGCTAAGAAGCCGCAGCTGCGGAGAAAAAGAGCCGAAAGCAAAATGGATAATAGCATTGCTGGGCTTAGCCTGTCTGGGAGGGGGTTATTATCTTTCGGTCACAACACAGAACCCGGTTTCTGCAATTATGCTGTTCTTTCTGGCGGTAGTGCTTGTTATTATCGGAACATATCTTGTATTTACAGCCGGAAGCATTGTATTCCTAAAGCTTCTGAGGAAGAACAAAAGGTACTATTATAAAACGAGGCACTTTATAAGCGTTTCGGGAATGATCTACAGAATGAAGCAGAATGCGGTGGGTCTTGCCAATATATGTATTCTGTCAACTATGGTTCTTGTAATGATCTCCTCCACAGTTTCAATGCAGATAGGAATGGAGGACATAATAAATCACCGTTATCCGTTTGATATAATGATATATACAGATGCAGACGAAAATAACAGAACGGAAGATACAGCGATCAAGGAGATAGACAAAAGCGGATTGACGATCAAAAAGCAGATCTCATATAGATATGTAAATTTCAGCGCCCTGAGAAACGGCAGCGTTTTTGAGGTAAGAGAGGTCGATGAGAGCGATCTTGAAGATTTCAATAATCTAAACAGCCTGTTTATTATTCCTCTGGCCGATTATAATGAGCTTACCGGAAGCGAAAAGACGCTGGAGGACGACGAAGTATTTGTTTATTCAAACAGCCGGGATAAATACGAAGAAAAAACTCTTACGGTATTTGACAGTACATTCAGGGTAAAGTCATTGATAAGCGATTTTCCGGGAGATGGAATAATGTCGGCTTACATAACCAGCAGTCATTTTGTAATAGTAAAGGATATGGATATCGTCACGGATATATTTGAAAAGCAGAAAAGCATATACAAGGACAATGCGTCTGAAATTAAGCTTTGTATCGGCGCTGACGTCAGCGGAAACGAAGCTGAGCAGACGGAGCTGGTTGATAATATAAGTAACGCCTTGTCAGATTATAATTCCGGGGAAATAAGCTACAGCTATATGGTAGACGGAAAAGCGGGTTCGGAGAAAAGCTTCAGCGCAGTATACGGAGGTTTGCTTTTCCTTGGAATATTTTTAGGCTCGCTGTTTACAATGGCTACTATACTTATTATATACTATAAACAGATCTCTGAGGGCTATGAGGACAAGGAGCGATTTGAAATAATGCAGAAGGTAGGAATGACTGGAGCGGAGGTGAAGCAGGCTATCCATTCTCAGATACTGACGGTATTTTTCCTTCCTCTTATTACTGCCGGAATACACGTTGTTTTTGCTTTCCCAATAATTTCAAAGATACTGTTTCTTCTTAATTTGTATAATACAAGGCTGTATATTATATGTACCGCAGGCTGCTTTGCAGTATTTGCGCTTATGTATGCATTGATATATTCATTGACAGCTAAGGTATATTATAAAATAGTAAGCAGATAATTTTAGAAATCCAAGCGGATCCGCTTTAAATAAAGCGGGTCCGTTTTTTACTCAGATGCGTAAATAAAGGGATTATCAAAGCTTTTGCTTGACATAGACCGAGGCTTGTGGTAAAATATTAATTGTGTCAGATATTGAAGGTCATATGTAATAATATAAGCAGGAGGAAAAAATGCTGGGATCATACCTTGTCCTGATTGACAGAGAAGATGATAAAAGAGCGTTTGAGTTTTTATATGAAGAAAACTGCGGAAAGATGTTTACGATCGCCTACAATATCTGCAAAAGTGAAGTGCTTGCTGAGGACGCTGTTGCAGACGCCTTTCTTGGTGTAGCAAAAACGTTTTCCAAGTTCAGCAGTCTTGATGAGGAGGATAAAATTCCTTATCTTATAAGAGCGGTCAAAAATTCAGCTCTGAATGTTGTAAGGAGAGAAAAAAACACCAAATATAATACTCCTATTGAAAGTCTTATGTCTGAGGAAGAACCTTCGGTTGACTTTTTTGAGCAGGCGGATCTGAATGAACTTATAAGAGCGGTAAAGACACTTGACGAGAGATATAAATCAGCACTGACCTATAAGATATACTATAATATGTCTATAGACGAGATATCTGACGTAATGGGTGTTTCAAGGCGTACGGTATCATATTACCTAAAAAAAGCTCGTGAAGAAATTGAGCAGAAAATCACCTGACAAAGATGGTTTTGTTGCATAATCAGGAATTTTTCTGACAACAATGTAGTTAAAGGTTATATAATTGCACAAA
>UQPZ01000015.1 GCA_900543145.1 uncultured Ruminococcus sp. | reverse complement strand
GTCCTAGCGCGGACGGCGGTCCTGGCGCGGACGGCGCAATTCGCGGTACGCTCGCCCTGCTCGCTTTGTTTATGCAGACGGGGGAGTTTTGAGAATTAAAACGGATAGTATCAATACAAAAAGGAGAAGCCAATGAAAAAGCTATTTATCGGTTTGTTTTTTGTACTTCTCAGCATAAGTATAAATATAGGCGAGATCTCTATTGATCTTATCCCTGATTTTATCGGGTATCTGCTGCTTATAAGCGGACTTCGGGAATTCACCGCCGAAAGCGGATACTTTGGCAAAGCCGCAAAGCTGAGCATAATTTTTACTGTTTTTTCTCTGGCGCTTTTTGTTGCAAATATCTTCGGCTTCTCATATTCCGACGAAGAGATAAAGCTAATTCCTCTTTTAGCTGAAGCCGTTTGTTCAGCAGCAGGAATATATACCGCCTATCTTATATGCCGCGGTATAGATCAGCTTGAAAATCATCATCTATGCAGCCTTAATTCCGACAAGCTTATTATTTCATGGAAGGTCATGACGGTAATGCTTATAATTGCGTATCTTACCTTCTTTATTCCGGTAATTACTGCCGGCTGTCTAATGGTAAGCTTCGCATTTTCAATAGTTTTTCTTTTCCAGTTCAATACGACGAAAAACAACTATAACTATATATTTAACAAAAACTGAACGGAGGTAATTTTATGAAACTTGTATATGCGATAGTAAACAGCGACGATACATACGCCGTTTCCAAGGGACTGCTCAAAAAAGGCATACGCGCCACAAAGCTTTCCTCGACCGGCGGATTTCTTTCCGCGGGAAACACGACATTTATGATCTGCTGTCAGGACGACGAGGTCGATCTGGTCATTGAAGCCTGCAAGGAGCATTCGCGCAAAAGAAAGCAGTTTGTTCCGTCGGCTACGGTTCTCGGGCCTGAAGGCGGCGCTTCTTATCCGGTAGAGGTAACTATCGGAGGAGCAACGATCTTTGTGACCGATATAGAGCGGTTTGAAAAGGTTTAGGCACAAAAGCGAAAGGAAACGCCGCATTAAAGGCGCGTAAATTTATATTATGAAAATATTCTCCAATGAAAATAATATAAAGCTTATATCCTCAATGCTTGAAAAAGGCAGAGAGCCTCATTCTATTGCGGTCTGCGGCGAAAAGGGACAGGGGAAAAAAACTCTGGCAAAATACGCAGCCGCTATGCTGCTGTGCGAAAGCGGCGGAGAAAAACCCTGCGGCCACTGCAGATCCTGCCGTATGCTGGAACATAACGCCCATCCTGACTTTATTACCGCAAAAGCCAATGAAAACGGAAACTATCAGGTCGAAACGATACGCTCGCTTGTTTCCGACGCAGTCATAAAACCTAACGAGGGCAGATTCAAGGTTTACCTTATTCCCGATCTTGACCGATCGGTAAGCACCTCCGTTCAGGTTCAGAACATACTGCTCAAGCTTATAGAAGAGCCGCCGCCGCACTGTATAGTTATCCTGACCGCTGAAACGAAGCAGACCTTTCTTAAAACCATAATTTCGAGAGTGCTTTGCCTTGCCGTTCAGCCGTGTTCTGAGGACGAAGCCGCCGGTTATCTTAGATCTCTTGAAAAATATTCTGAACCAAGGATAAGGGAAGCAGTTTCCTGCGGTCACGGAAATATCGGAAGATGCCTTGAATTTCTGGAGGGAGATATTCTCCCCGCCGCTTTTGATACCGCAAAAAAATGCACCGATGCGATGATCGCCAGAGATGAATACGAAATACTCCGCTCGCTTTTCGGTACGGACGGAAAAAAGGCCGTATTCCGCCAGTCGCTTGTATTTTTAAGCGAAATAGTCAGGGACGCCTGTGCCGCAAGGCTCGGAGTTAACAGCAGATTCGGCTGTTGTTCCGAAGGTTCAGGCAGACTTTGCGCAATGCTCAGCGAACAAGCCCTACAGCAGCTTTACGGACTTTTCAGGGAATATACAGTCAGGATAGACTCCAACTGCAATCTGACGCTTGCTATGAACAGTCTTTCCGGCGAGATCTGTACGATAATAAGCAGACCGGAATGACGTTTATTTTAAAATGAAAGGAAATGAAAAATGCTCAATATAATAGGAGTAAGGTTCAAATCAATAGGAAAGGTATACTATTTCGATCCTAACGGACTTGATATAAAAATGAACGATAAGGTCATCGTTGAAACTGCGAGAGGCGTTGAATGCGGAGAGGTAGTAATTACCCGGCGTGAAATAGACGAAGCTCAGTTTGCCAATCCGGTCAAGCCGGTTATAAGAATAGCGACAAAGCAGGACTTTGCGGCAATTGAAAGGAACAAGCAGAAGGAAAAGGAAGCTTTCAGGATATGCGAGGAAAAGATAAAGCTTCATAAGCTGAAAATGAGCCTTATAGACGTTGAATGCACCTTTGACAACAGCAAGCTTCTGTTTTATTTTACCGCTGAAAACCGAATTGATTTCAGAGAGCTTGTAAAGGATCTGGCTGCTGTGTTCCGTACCAGGATAGAGCTCAGACAGATAGGAGTAAGGGACGAAGCGAAAATGCTGGGAGGACTGGGGATCTGCGGTCAGCCGTTCTGCTGTTCAAGATTTCTGGGGGAATTTCAGCCGGTTTCTATCAAAATGGCAAAGGAGCAGTCGCTTTCTCTTAATCCGACAAAGATCTCAGGCACCTGCGGACGTCTTATGTGCTGTCTGAAATATGAGCAGGACAGCTATGAGGAGCTGCTGAAAACCACTCCGAAGGCAGGCGCTATTGTTAAAACCGCAGACGGAAAGGGGATCGTAGAGGAAGCAAATCTTCTTACGGGAAAGCTGAGAATAAAGCTTGACAAGACCGACGCTGTCGTTACACTTGACAAATCGGAGGTCGAGGTGCTGAAGGACGCAGTTATTAGGCTTAACCGCAACGAGATAAAGGCGCTGAAAGCTCTGGAGGACAAATAAGCTATTGAATAAAGACCTAGCAAAAAGAAAATTACCGCATAATAAAGCTAACGGACATGAGCAGACGCTCCTGCATTGTTTTATGCAGGGACGTACTGCAAACGTCCGTTTTTTCAAGGAAAATATCCTGTATTTATTCAGTTAAAGCTCAAAAAACATCTGCATCAGGGTATGTCCCTTATCTACGAAAAGTCCTGAGGCTTTCGCGGTTTCCTCTGTAAATTCAGGCTGTCCCTTGACCTCCTCCGCTTTATGATACATCATAAAGGGTATAGGATCGTTTGTATGAGTTTTCAGTGAAAGCGGCGTAGCATGATCGGGACAGATAAGAACTTTATAATCGTCATACTGCTCAAGCGCTTCAAGAACAGGGCCGAGAATTTTTTCATCTATAAGCTCCAGCGACCTTTTCTTGTTTTCGATCTCATGACGGTGTCCGCACTCGTCGGGAGCTTCAACATGAATATAGACGAAATCCTGACCCTTTGAAAGCTCGCTTATGCAAGCCTGAGCCTTGCCATCAAAATTGGTGTCTATATAACCTGTCGCTCCGGGAACGTCCACAACGTTCATGCCGCTGAATTTTCCGATCCCTTTAAGCAGATCAACTGCGGAGATCATTGAACCCTTCAGCTTATATTTTTCCTCAAAGGGCATAAGAGCCTTTCTTACTCCCTCGCCCCAGAACCACATTGAGTTTGCGGGACGCTTTCCTGCCGCTTCTCTCGCCTTGTTAACAGGGTGATCTTTAAGCAGAGCATAGCTTTTTACCATCATATCGTAAAGCTTTGCCGCATTCGGGGAGTTCGGTATGTACTCCTTTATAGGCTTTCCTGTTATATCATGAGGAGGGGTAAGCGTACCAACGTCAAGCGTTCCGTTGTTCCAGATAAGGCAGTGACGATAGGAAACTCCCGAATAAAGCTGAAACTCATCACTGTTGAAATGCTGTGCCAGATAATCTATAAGAACTTTAGCTTCCTCAGTCGAAATATCGTCGGCGCAGTAATCTAGAATAGTCTTATCCTCATAGTTTTCTTCATCGGAAAGCGTAACAAGATTGCACCTGAATGAAACGTCGGCAGGCTTCATATCTATTCCTATCGAACCTGCCTCCAGCGGAGAGCGTCCTGAATAATAAACTGCGGGATCGTATCCCAGAATAGACAGATTAGCTACGTCAGAACCCGGTTTTAGTCCGTCGGCAACGCTTTTGACCAGTCCTATAGTAGACTTTTCAGCAAGCCTATCCATATTCGGAGTATGCGAAGCGCCCATAGGGGTTTTATTTCCCAGCTCCTCAACAGGATAATCAGCCATTCCGTCGCAGAGCAGCACTACATATTTTGTCATAAGTCATTCTTCTTTCATGAAAATTTTCCGGCACAGCCGAAATATCATTTATATTTTATCATATAACAGCAAAAAAATCAAGGACTAAGGGCATGAATAACGGGAATCTATTCTAAGGGTTAAATATTGGTACAAATTCTGATCCAACCGCCGATCCGAATGAGTAATTGTCTTTTCCCTGACATTCGGCAGCGAAAAGCAGCAAGATCAGCAGAATTGTAATTTTTATCACAAGTTGAATCGCAAAGTCATTCGGATAAGAGGCACAATACGTTTCAATACTGATTATCTATCTGTATAACACAGTTGTATCTTCCGTCGGTATCCGAAAGGCTTTGCTTTATCCTGTCCAGATCATCTTCCAGTCTTTCGTCTGAGATACCGTAGGGTACTACCATATCAAAGATAAGATTTATCCTGTTTTCACCGTCAACTATCCTAAAATCGTGAATACTGTACTCCGGATCAGCTTCGGCGACTGCTTTGCAGACCTGCTCCTTTATCTTATTGGTTCGTTCACAGCTGACAGAAACCGGATCCATATGAATGACCATATGTATCCCGAGTTGAGTTTCAATATTTTTTTCAACGGCGTCTATTACCTCGTGAACCGCAACTATATCGGAATCGTCCGGAACTTCCGCATGAATCGACGCCATTACCCGCCCCGGCCCGTAATCGTGAACGATAAGATTGTGAACTCCGGTTATTCCCTCTCCTTTAAGTACAGCAGAGGATATTGCGCTGACAAGCTCAGAATCCGCAGGCGAGCCTAAAAGTATACCTACGGTATCCCTTGCTATATCAAAGCCCGTTTTCATTATAAGCAAAGCTACTGCCGTTCCGACAATGCCGTCAAGCGCCGGAAGCCTGACAAACTGACCGATAACAGTTGTAATAATTACTGCGCCTGTAGCGATAACGTCGTTAAGCGAATCCCGTGCCGCCGCCTTCAGCGTTGAGGAATTTATCTTGCTGCCCATATAGCTTCCGCTGAAATAAAGCCATACCTTTACAAGTACCGACAGCGACAATATTATAATAAGCGGCAGACTGAAATTCACTTCTTCGGGTCTGAATATCTTGACTGCGGAGCTTTTAAGCAGCTCAAAGCCCATCAGCAGGATAATAAACGAAACTATAAGCGAGGATATATACTCCAGTCTGCCATGACCGAAGGGGTGCTCCTTATCGGGGCGCTTTCCGCTCAGCTTCGTACCGATTATTGTTACCAGTGACGAGCCCATATCCGACAGGTTATTAAAGGCGTCGGATATAACTGCGATACTGTTCATAACCGTTCCTGCGCACAGTTTCAGAACAAAAAGAAAGGTGTTGCAGATTATTCCCAGCGCTCCTCCCAGAACGCCGTAGCTTTCTCTTACTCTTTTATCTCCAGTATTTTCGCTGTCTTTTATAAAGCGTTTTATTATTAGTTTTATCATAAGCCAAAGCCTTTCGATTCAGATACGTCGGAAGATATCCTCCGTAAAGTTTATTATACTATTATTGAAAACCTATGTCAATGCTTTTCGCCGGTGAATGCACGGCTTTTGTCAGAAGCAGGAGGCTGATTGAAAGCTTTTCTCCGAAACAGGCAGAGAAATATAAAAATTCAGCCCGCATTAATATACAGACTGAATTTTTCATATCGGTTATTTTAACCCGGTATCAGAAATGAACCGGCTCGGACTGAGCATGAGCGCTCTCGTTTTTAACGACCTGAACGTTATTGTAAACGTCCATACCTGTTCCGGCAGGGATCAGCTTACCGATAATAACGTTCTCTTTAAGACCCATAAGCTTATCGGTCTTGCCCTTAATAGCCGCATCCGTAAGAGCCTTTGTAGTTTCCTGGAACGAAGCTGCCGAAAGGAACGAATCCGAATAGCTTGAAGCCTTTGTAATACCCTGAAGCACAGGAACGGTAGTAACGAGCCTTGCGTTGATATCTCCGGCGTCGATCTCCTTCTGGATCTCCTCGTTGATAGCGGCGATCTCGTTCTTGTCAACCAAAGATCCCGGCAGCAGGAAGCTTGAACCTGAATCCTCTACCTTGACCTTCTTCATCATCTGGCGTACAATGACCTCAATATGCTTATCGTTGATGTCAACACCCTGAAGACGGTAAACCTTCTGTACTTCTGTAATAATATAGTTCTGAACAGCCTGAACTCCGTTGACCGCAAGAATATCGGCAGGATTGAGCGAACCCTCGGTAAGAGCGTCGCCGGCCTTTACAAGATCTCCGTCATGAACCTTTATCTTATAGCCGTAAGGGATCGAATAGCTTTCCTGATCGGGGTCGTTGAGATCCTCGCTTGTAACTGTGATCTGCTTTGTCTTCTTGACCTCTTCGATCCTTACCGTACCGCTTAACCTTGTGATTATAGCCGCACCCTTAGGACGTCTGCTTTCAAACAGCTCCTCAACACGGGGCAGACCCTGTGTAATATCCTCAGCCGATGCGATACCTCCTGTATGGAAGGTTCTCATTGTAAGCTGTGTACCCGGCTCGCCGATAGACTGAGCGGAAATTACGCCTACAGCCTCTCCGACCTGAACCTCCTTGCCGTTTGCAAGGTTAGCTCCGTAGCACTTTGCGCATACGCCGTGCTTAGCCTTACACTGAAGCACCGAACGGATAGCTATCCTGTCCTTGCCCTCGGCTTCAAGAGCGGCGCATACCTTTTCGGCGTCATGCTCGTTCATAAGCTTTGAGCGTGAAACTATCATCTCACCTGTCTTAGGATCCTTAAGATCCTCAACAAGATAACGTCCTACAAGACGCTCTGAAAGCGGCTCGATCTTTTCTCTTCCGTTGCGTATCTCAAATACATCGATACCGTGATGAGTTCCGCAGTCCTCCTCATGAATAATAACGTCCTGTGAAACGTCGACAAGACGTCTTGTAAGGTAACCGGAGTCAGCTGTACGCAGAGCGGTATCGGCAAGACCCTTTCTCGCGCCTCTGGAGGAAATGAAGTATTCCAGAATATTAAGACCCTCACGGTAATTGGCTCTGATAGGCATTTCGATAGTAGAACCAGAGGTATTGGCGATAAGTCCTCTCATACCCGCAAGCTGACGTATCTGATTGATAGAACCACGGGCTCCCGAATCAGCCATCATATTGATCGGGTTGTACGGATCAAGACCCTCTTTAAGCGCCTCTGTAACCTCGTCGGTAGCGTTGTTCCATATCTCAATGAACTTCTTGGACTTTTCCTCTCTTGAAATATAACCTCTCTTATACTGCCTGTCGATAATGTCAACGGCAGCGTCCGCCTTGGCAAGGATATCCTTTTTAGCGGCAGGTATTTCAGCGTCGCATACAGCAACTGTAATAGCCGCCTTTGTTGAGTATTTATATCCCAGAGCCTTTATTTTATCCAGCACCTCGGAGGTAGCCGCAGTGCCGTGCTGATGAATACATCTTTCGATAAGATCGGACATCTGCCCTTTCTTTACCAAGAACGATATTTCAAGATCGAACTGCTTGTCGGAATTGGTTCTGTCAACGTATCCCAGATCCTGAGGAATATGCTCGTTGAAAATAAGGCGTCCGACTGTAGCGTCTATGATCTTTGAAACCTGCCTGTCGCCTATCTGTCTAGTGATCTTGACCTTTATCGCAGCGTGAAGCGAAATAACGCCCTGATCGTAAGCCATAAGCGCTTCGTTTACGTCGCGGAATATCTTGCCCTCGCCCTTTTCACCCGGCTTTTGCAGGGTCAGGTAATAGGAGCCAAGCAGCATATCCTGAGAAGGAACTGCAACAGGACGTCCGTCGGAAGGCTTGAGCAGATTGTTTGCCGCAAGCATAAGGAATCTTGCCTCAGCCTGAGCCTCAGCGGATATAGGCAGATGTACAGCCATCTGGTCACCGTCGAAGTCGGCATTGAACGCAGTACATACCAGCGGGTGAAGCTTTATAGCTCTTCCCTCTACAAGAACCGGCTCAAACGCCTGAATACCAAGTCTGTGCAGCGTAGGCGCACGGTTGAGCATTACGGGGTGACCCTGTATTACATTTTCAAGTGCGTCCCATACCTCAGGCTTTGCACGGTCTACCATTTTTCTGGCAGATTTGATATTTATAGTAGGGTTGGTATCAACCAGTCTTTTCATTACGAAAGGCTTGAACAGTTCGAGAGCCATTTCCTTAGGAAGTCCGCACTGATACATTTTCAGCTCAGGACCTACTACGATAACCGAACGTCCCGAATAGTCAACACGCTTACCAAGCAGATTCTGACGGAAACGTCCCTGCTTACCCTTGAGCATATCCGAAAGGGATTTGAACGCTCTGTTGTTAGGGCCTGTAACAGGTCTGCCGTGTCTGCCGTTGTCGATAAGGGCATCAACAGCCTCCTGAAGCATTCTCTTTTCGTTTCTTATAATAATATCAGGCGCTTCAAGCTCCAACATTCTTTTAAGACGGTTATTTCTATTGATAACACGTCTGTAAAGGTCGTTAAGGTCGCTTGTAGCGTATCTTCCGCCATCCAGCATTACCATAGGACGAAGATCCGGAGGGATCACCGGAACAACGTCAAGTATCATCCATTCGGGACGGTTGCCCGAAAGTCTGAAAGCTTCTACTATCTCAAGTCTTTTAAGCAGCTTGATCCTCTTCTGTCCGGAGGGCAGATCCTTAAGCTCGGCTTTAAGCTCGGCTGACAGCTTATCAAGATCTATCTCTTCAAGCAGCTCCTTGACAGCCTCTGCGCCCATTCCAGCCTTGAAGCCGTCCTCCCACTTCTCGCGGGCCTCAACATAATCCTTTTCGCTGAGAAGCTGACACTTTGTAAGTCCGGTATCGCCGGGATCTATAACTATATACTTTGTAAAGTAGAGAACCTCTTCAAGCCTTTTCTGAGAAACCTCCAGCATTTGTCCTATTCTTGACGGCGTTCCCTTGAAATACCAGATGTGCGAAACGGGAGCGGCAAGCTCGATATGACCCATTCTCTCACGTCTTACCTTTGCTCTTGTTACCTCTACTCCGCAGCGCTCGCAGACCTTGCCCTTAAAGCGTATCTTCTTATACTTACCGCAGTGGCATTCCCAGTCCTTCTGCGGCCCAAATATCCTTTCGCAGAACAGACCGTCCTTTTCAGGCTTCTGCGTACGGTAATTTATTGTTTCAGGTCTTTCTACAACACCATAAGACCATTCCCTGATTTTTTCCGGTGATGCCAGTCCGATTTTTATTGATTCAAAAACGTTAAATTCCAAAAATAGTACCCTCTTCCTGTATAGTTTTGGTTGCAAATATCCGTTTGAACGCATATTACTGCGGACAAGAAGCGCCCGCAGCTATGCATATAAATCTGTTTATTTATACCTTTATACAACTTCATAGGTCGAAGCCCGATAAGTCGTCATATATCGGTATTACTCCTCGTCATCACTCAGAAATAAATCGGTATCGTCAATATCGTCACCAAAATCGTCTTCCGTATCAAGGTCAAGCTCGGAAACTCCGTCCTCGTCCTCAGCCATAAAGCCCTCGTCAAGATCTCCGTCATCAAGACTGAAATCCATATTCTCCTCAGCCTCGGCAGCTGCGTGAGGAACAAAATCGTCATCATCATCGAAGGACTGTTTAAGGTCGATCTCCTCATTATTGATATTAAGAACCTTAATATCAAGACCCAGCGACTGAAGCTCCTTGATAAGAACCTTGAACGCCTCAGGGATACCCGGTCTCGGAACATTCTGACCCTTGACGATAGCCTCATAGGTCTTTACTCTTCCTACCGTATCGTCAGACTTGACAGTAAGAATTTCCTGAAGAGTATAGGCCGCACCGTAAGCTTCAAGCGCCCAAACTTCCATTTCTCCGAATCTCTGTCCGCCGAACTGCGCCTTACCGCCGAGCGGCTGCTGTGTTACCAGCGAATACGGGCCTACCGAACGGGCGTGAATCTTATCGTCTACCAGATGGTGAAGCTTTAGATAATACATATAGCCGACAGTTACACGGTTATCAAACTTCTCTCCGGTTCTGCCGTCGTAAACTGTAAACTTTCCGTCCTCGCTCATTTCAAGAGCGCCGGGGTTGATCACCTCGTCCATTGTATGAAGAGTAAACTCATCATCCTTATGCTCAAGGTGCTTATTCTGCGCTTCTCTGAAGCACTCTCTTATATCCTCTTCGTGAGCTCCGTCAAATACAGGAGTCATTATCTTCCAGCCAAGAGCCTTTGCAGCCATTCCAAGATGTACTTCAAGCACCTGACCGATATTCATACGGGAAGGAACGCCCAGAGGGTTAAGCACGATATCAAGCGGAGTTCCGTCCTCAAGGAACGGCATATCTTCCTGAGGAAGAATACGGGAAACTACACCCTTATTACCGTGACGTCCGGCCATTTTATCTCCGACAGAGATCTTTCTCTTCTGAGCGATATAGCATCTTACCAGCATATTTACTCCCGGAGAAAGCTCGTCGCAGTTCTCCCTTGTAAATACCTTAACGTCTATGATAGTTCCTGCCTCGCCGTGAGGAACTTTAAGTGAATTATCTCTTACTTCCCTTGCCTTTTCGCCGAAGATCGCTCTCAGCAGTCTTTCCTCTGCGGTAAGCTCAGTCTCGCCCTTAGGAGTAACCTTTCCTACGAGAATATCGCCCGAACGGACCTCTGCTCCTATACGGATTATACCGTTCTCGTCAAGATCCTTCAGCGCGTCCTCTCCGACGTTCGGAATATCCCTTGTTATCTCTTCGGGTCCAAGCTTTGTATCACGGCACTCGATCTCATATTCCTCTATATGGATAGAGGTATACTTATCCTGTCTTACAAGGTTTTCGTTAAGCAGAACGGCGTCCTCGTAGTTATAGCCCTCCCAGGTCATGAAGCCGATAAGGGCATTCTTTCCGAGAGAAAGCTCTCCGTTTGAGGTAGCAGGACCGTCGCCTATTACCTGACGCGCTTCGACTCTTTCGCCCTTTTCAACAATAGGACGCTGGTTGGTGCAGGTTCCGGCATTTGAACGCTTGAACTTTGTAAGCTGATAGGTATGAAGCGCTCCGTCGTCCTCTCTTACAGCTATCTTATCAGCGTCAACGCTTTCAACAACGCCCGGCTTTTCCGCAACGATAGCAACACCCGAATCTACACACGCCTTGTATTCCATACCCGTTCCTACGATAGGCGATTCGGTCTTGAGCAGAGGAACAGCCTGCCGCTGCATATTAGAGCCCATCAGCGCACGGTTAGCGTCGTCGTTTTCAAGGAAAGGAATACACGCTGTAGCAACGGACACTACCATTTTAGGCGATACGTCCATAAAATCTATTTTATCCCGCTCGATCTCAAGGATCTGGTCGCGGTATCTACCGTTTACCTTGGCTCTTGCAAACCTTCCGTCCTCGGTAAGAGGTTCGTTTGCCTGAGCGATCATATAGTTATCCTCGACGTCCGCAGTCATATATACTACCTCGTCGGTAACGATCCCGGTCTCCTTATCCACTCTTCGGTACGGAGCTTCTATAAAGCCGTATTCGTTTATCCTTGCAAACGAAGCAAGGTAGGATATAAGTCCGATATTAGGACCTTCAGGAGTTTCGATAGGACACATTCTTCCGTAATGAGAATAGTGAACGTCACGAACCTCGAAGCCTGCACGGTCACGGGAAAGTCCTCCCGGTCCGAGAGCCGAAAGCCTTCTCTTATGAGTAAGCTCGGCAAGGGGGTTATTCTGATCCATAAACTGCGAAAGCGGCGAAGATCCAAAGAACTCCTTGATAGCTGCGGTTATGGGTCTGATATTTATGAGAGCCGAGGGGGTAACGACCTCCATATCCTGCGACTGGATATTCATTCTCTCACGGATAACCCTTTCCATCCTTGTAAAGCCTATCCTGAACTGATTCTGAAGCAGCTCGCCGACAGAACGGATACGCCTGTTTCCAAGATGGTCAATATCGTCCACTGTTCCTACGCCCTCGCAGAGATTGAGGAAATATGAAACTGTAGCTATAATATCGTCTATTGTAATATGCTTAGGCACGAGCTCGTCCGCTCTCGCCTTTACGTTTTCCATCAGCTCTTCTTCGGAATCCGACTCCTCGAGTATCTCTTTAAGAACATTAAAGGAAACCTTTTCGTTTATTCCGAACTGCGCAACGTCAAAGTCAACGTACTTTGTAATATCGACCATTCCGCTTCCGATGATCTTGACCTCGCGCTCCTCCATCTTAGCGATAGTTTCACCTGTAGACGGGGAAGTCACAAGCTCCTTTACCTCAACGGTAACGTACGCCTCGTAAACTCCTGCGGCCTCGATCTCCATAGCGCGCTCATAATTTATGAACTCGCCTGCCTCAGCCATGATCTCTCCGGTAAGAGGGTTTACAACGTCGCGGGAAACGGTATGTCCCGAAAGACGTGAGCCTACTCCCAGCTTTTTATTGTATTTATAGCGTCCGAACCTGGAAAGGTCGTATCTTTTAGCGTCAAAGAACAGATTGTTCAGATGAGTAACGGCGCTGTCCACTGTCGGAGGCTCGCCGGGGCGAAGCTTCTTGTATACTTCAAGCAGCGCTTCCTCTCTGTTGGCGGTCTGATCCTTCTGAAGAATAGTCTGGTTTATTCTTTCGTCGGTACCGAATACCTCTTCTATCTCCTCGTTAGTACCGAAGCCGAGAGCTCTTATAAACGTAGTCAGCGGTATCTTCCTGTTCTTGTCTATTCTTACATAAACAACGTCATTGGAGTCCATTTCATACTCCAGCCATGCTCCGCGGTTAGGGATAACAGTAGATTTAAACAGATCCTTACCGGTCTTATCCTTATCGAAGGAATAATAAACGCCGGGCGAACGAACAAGCTGAGATACGATAACACGCTCCGCTCCGTTTATAACGAAAGTACCGCTGTCTGTCATCATAGGGAAATCGCCCATGAAAACCTCTGACTCCTTGATCTCGCCGGTCTCTGTATTGTTAAGTCTTGCGGTAACTCTCAGCGGGGTAGCGTAGGTAACGTCGCGCTCCTTACACTCCGCAACCGAGTATTTGGGCGAATCGTCGAAACGGTAATCGACAAAGTTCAGCTCAAGCGTACCGTTGTAATCGGTAATTGTCGATACATCTCTGAATACCTCTTTAAGTCCCTCTTCCAGAAACCACTTATACGAGTTTTTCTGCACCTCGATAAGATTAGGAATTTCCAAGACCTCATTGATCTTCGCAAAACTCTTTCGGGTATTTTTGCCAAGCTTCACGTCCTTGACATTCACCATAGGCTCAATCACTCCTTAAATTTATCCGGTATACCGTTTGACGCCGGATATAAATAAAATATCCGCCGGCAAAGATTTACACAATATTCAGAATTTCCAGCGGTTTTCATTGATGAAAATCAACAAAAAAGGTGTAAAACTCCATTATGATACAGTATACTATTATATAATATACTGAATCAAAAGTCAAGAGCTTTACACCCGTCATATATCAGATTTTACGTTTTGCACAAAAACCGCAGAATTCGACCCTCAAAGTTCTATGATGACAGAACTGTTGATATATCGTAACTTTTTTATTAAGCCGACCTGCTACGCTTCAATACCCATAATACTTTCAAGCTCGCTGTAAAGCTCGTTATAGGTTTCGCTGCCGCACCTGTATGATGAATAACTAACATTCTCCTGCTTATTTCCGTCATTTACATTTCCTGAACAGCAAAGAATATTCCCTCTAGACAGCTTATTTTCATCATAGTTCTTATCTGCCTGAAGCAGTACCGAAATAACCGTTCCATCGTCCTGCGTCAGAGATAGTATAAGTCTTTCGCCGCCAATCAGGATATCGTAGTCTGAGTCAAACTCTATTTCCGTGCTTTCGTTAACAGCTTTATTATAAAGCGACAGTATCCGATTTTTCTGTTCAGTATCATTTATTGCATATTTCGGGCTTTCTTCGGGAGAACACTTTTCCATACAGCACTCGGCGGAATACTGAGGAAACTCGTCCCGAATCTCGGAAATCTGCTCCGCAGGCTCTGCATTCAAAGATTCGTCCTTATCGATCTGCCCGCAGCCTGCCGCTGTAACAGCCAGTGTTAATGCTAAAACAGTTAAAACCTTTTTCATATAATCACCTCATCAAATCAAGTACTCAAATATTGAAAGTACCCGCAATGATCCATATTTATAAATACTTTGGACTGACTCCAGCCATCATTTACAATAAAATCGGAACGAATTAATTTACTCCCAAGCGTAATTTTTCTGTAACCATAAGTAAATACCTCATGATCCAATAAACCGTTGTTGTCAGTATCCCAAGCTACTATTCCAGGAACACCTCCGGAGCATCTATACTGCATATAGTCGGGTTAGTCAATCATTTACTGAAAATTAAACAGATTTTTGTATAACCGTTCCATCGTCCTGCAAGCGAAGTCTTTGCAGTAAATAATTGCCTCATTCAGCAGAAACTTCCTGAACAGCTTCACACAGCGCACGGTAATTTTCCACGCTGGTGCAGGTATAGTCCACGGCAGTATCTGAATCTGCTTCTCTTACCGTTACCTTGCCCGACTCTGATGAATTATGGTCAATATAATTTTTGTAACTGCGCAGATCTATGCTGAGAGTCTGCTTACCGTTCTCATAAACTTCAATGTTTAATGATATACCGCCTGCCCAGCCTTCATCTTTAGCCTGCTGTAAAGAATATTCCACCTCATCAGACCTATCCTCAAGAACAGCTTTGCACAAGGAGTCAAACTTATCGGTCTTATCCTTGCTTACCGTCACTCGCTCCGAAGTATCATTGCTGTCATTTTCAGGATCGTATATTCTATATTCCTTATTTACATCGGCAGCTGAACTCTAATCAATGTCTGATGAATCATCTTCTATAGGAAACTGCGTAATAGTAACCCAGTAATTACTCTTTTGAGACCAAACCAAGAAGTTATCTTTTTCTTCATTATACAGGAGAGCATCGCCTTCTTCAAAGTAATTACTCGTTAATTCTGTATCTGGCATTACCCATTTACCGTCCTGTTTATAATTCTCAAACTTACTTGAAAGCGTTCCGACAAAGTTGTACCCGTCCAGCAATGAATAGTCAAGTTCAGCAATTGAGCCTTCATATCGGGTGCCAATAACCATATGAGCATATAACTTTTTATAGTATATCGCTGTCATTGGTTCATCGCCGTCGTCAATTTCTGATTCGGATATATCTGAACTGATATCATAGGTTACAGTTTGACCTGAAGTGTTTTCATTATTTGATTTTAAGTCAGTCGATTCAGTTTCTGTATTCGCTTTTTCGGTATTACTGCACGATACAAGCAATAATGAAGTCATTGCCGCAAGCATTATCGTTTTTACTGTTTTCATAATCATCAACCCTTCCGACTATTTACCTGATCTTATTATTAATGCAACACCGAATTACTGGTATTCCCTAGTAAATCGTTCTATACCAATCAGTATATGAACCATAATAAAATTGTGATGGATCAGACATTGCCGCATAAGAAACATTCTGATATACCTTACTGTTTTTATTTGGATCACATATTGTATAAACCGAGTGATCAGTATAGATCGTAATTCCGCTAATTACTACAGCATGTGATGATGTACTGTTTTTAACACTAATTTGGACAGGTTTATTATTATTAATTGCCGTAGATACAGTTCCCGTTCCAACACCGTCCTCATAGTATGTAGCGCTTATTCCATAATACGGATACATTCTTTTATACCAAGTCATATTTCCGACAGGCTCACTGGAATATTTGTTATACATTGCATAGTAAACATCTCTTGCCGTTAAACTTTTCCCTTTCGTGTAATTGATTTTCATTGCGCCTGAAGCAGCCCAGCATAATCCTTCCCCGGTTTTGGGACTTATGCTATTTTTAACTATACCTACAGATAACTGTTTGTTAAAAACTACCGTGGCTCTGGTTCTGGGTGTTTGAATTGTAAATAAGTACTCAGCAGATATTGGTTCAAAACTACAGTTTGTTCGGTCAATCGACGAGAATAATGTATCGTCAAAAACATCAATCGAACTGTATAAAACGTCATCTTCGGATATTATATATAAAATATCATTCTTGTACCCGATCGCCACTGTTGTTCCTGAATCCAACGCCTCATTTATCTCCTCAGAGGTCAAGCTGAAATAATTCGATTCATAAGAATTATTGATCTCATAAACAGCATATAATCCGATAACTTCATCATCTGAGATAACAAAGTATTGATTTTCATTTTCGACAATTGTATTCGTGTCAAGATCCATAACTTCAAATTCATTGCTTAATTGATAACTATCTCCATTTTCATAGCCGTTTAACTGCAATATATCATTTAAAACGCTTTGAGCATAATTTTCGATGTTTCCATCACTTTCTTCTGCAAAAGATTTAAAGCCGCCAAATGAACACAAAGTAAATATAATTGCCGCGATTATCGTTAATGATACTAAACGTTTAAACATTTCGACCACATCCTTTCTATATACTATTATATAGTATATAGTCAGTCAAGTCAATGATTCACAGCAAATTAAACAGATATTTGTATAATCACCCAATTAACCCCTTGAAATTTTGTGTAATTCGACCCGTGCATAAACAGTAAATGCCCGCCTGCTACTTCCAGTATTTTCTGTCAAGACTTCGGTACTGAACAGCCTGAGCTATATGCGTCTTTTCAATTATCTGCGAGTCTTCCATATCTGCGCAGGTTCTTGCTACCTTTAATATGCGGTCGTAGGCTCTGGCGGAAAGTCCCAGCTTATCGAATACGTTTTTCAGCATTTCCCTTGCTTCCTCCGTCATAGGACATACCTCCTGCATTATATCGCTGGTTATACGGGCATTGCAGGTTATACCGGTATTTCGGAACCGTTTGTTCTGAATATCTCTTGCTTTCTGTACTCTGATACGGATACTTTCAGAGGATTCCTCCCTTTGCTTTGAGGACAGCTCGGAAAACTCCACCGGAGCTACCTCGGCATGAATATCGAAGCGGTCAAGCAGAGGCCCTGAAACCTTTGACAGATAACCTGTCACCTGCTTCTGAGAGCAAATGCACCTTCTCGACGGGTGACCGTAATAGCCGCAGGGGCAGGGATTCATTGCCGCAATAAGCATAAACGAACAGGGATATGTAACGCTACCCGAAACCCTCGAAATAGTTACCTGTCTGTCCTCAAGCGGCTGACGGAGTATTTCCAGTGCAGGACGTGAAAATTCAGCAAGCTCGTCAAGAAACAGCAGTCCGTTGTGAGCAAGGGAAATCTCCCCCGGTCTGGGTACCGAGCCTCCTCCTGACAATCCCGCCGCAGAAACAGTATGATGAGGAGATCGGAAGGGTCTTGAAGAAACCAGAGGATTATCCTTGTCCAGAAGTCCGGCTACCGAATGTATATTCGTCGTTTCTATAGATTCCTCGAAGGTCATTTCGGGAAGTATTGAGGGCATACGCTTTGCAAGCATTGATTTTCCCGAGCCGGGAGGTCCTACCATAAGTACGTTATGTCCCCCTGCCGCAGCGATCTCAAGCGCTTTTTTTGCGCTCTGCTGACCCTTTACGTCAGCGAAGTCAAGTCCTGCGTCTTTATGCCCCGAAGCAGGGACAGGCTTTGCAGGAAGCATTACCGCCCTGCCGGAAAAATGCAGTACAAGCTGAGCCACGCTTTCAACTCCGTATACCTTTATTCCGTCTATTACCGCCGCTTCTCTTGCATTTTCAAAAGGAACGTAGATCTCCTCAAAGCCGGAGTTTCTCGCAAGTATAGTCATGGGCAGTACGCCGTGAATACCTCTTATTTCACCGTTTAACGAAACCTCTCCTATAAATACCGCCTTTTCCGTCCGGCTCTCTGAACAGAGTCCGAGAACGGAAAGCAGGGCGACCGCTATTCCAAGGTCGTGAACCGAGCCTGACTTCTTTCTGTCCGCAGGAGCAAGATTTACCATTACTCTCATTACGGGGAAATTAATGCTGCTGCACCTCAGCGCCGAGCGTATTCTTTCACGGCTCTCCTTTACTGCGGCGTCGGCAAGTCCTACTATATCAAAGCTCTGCATTCCCCTGCTTGCCTCGATCTCAACGTCTACAGGAAAAGCATTCAGTCCCATAAGTCCCAGACTGTTTATTTTTGCAAACATATTATAACTTACTCCCTGATTTTATTTTTTGCCGCCGGTCAGATGTCCGAAGAAAACTGCCTGAAGAAATCCAGCATATCTCTGTAAACCTCTCTTCGGTTTGTTTCGTTTATAAGCTCGTGCCTTGCTCCTCCGTAAAGCTTCAGTCTTACGTCGCAGCCGTTTTCAAGCATATTACTGTAAACTTTCTTAACTCCTTCACCGTAGCTTCCGACAGGATCGCTGCCCCCTGACGCCAGAAGCACAGGAAGATCCTTTCTGAACGATGAATACCATTTATCATTGCTTACATACCAAAGCACCTTCATAAGATTTTCAAAGCCGTTAAGCGTAAATATAAAAGTACAAAGCCCGTCCGCACTGTATTTGTCAACTATCTCAGTATCCCTTGAGATCCAGTCATACGGCGTTCTGTTCCCCTCTATTTTTCTGTTGTAGGCGCCGAACGCAATATTATCCACCAGCGCACTTCTGTATTTATCTCCCCGTACCCGCTCCAGAGCGCCGATAAACGCAAGCATTCCCGGTATTCCGTCAATTCCGCCGCTTGTTCCGCAAAAGACTGCCGCGTCAAGTTCAAAGCCGTATCTGATACAGTACGCCCTTGCCATAAAGCTGCCCATACTGTGTCCGAACATAAAATAAGGAACTGATGGATAATTCTTTTTCATTATTTTCGTAAGGGTATGCAGATCGCCGACAGCTGTTTCCCAGCCGTTTTTTTCACAGAAGTATCCCAGCTCGTCCCGTGAGTTTACGCTTTCTCCGTGACCTAAATGATCATTTCCGCAGACAACAAAGCCATGTGCGGCAAGATACTCTGCAAAGTCACGGTAGCGCATTATATATTCGCACATTCCGTGCGAGATCTGCACCACTCCCCTGACAGCTCCCTGCGGAAACCATACATGATAGCTGATATTGTGAATACCGTCCCTGCTCTTATATGACGATCTTATATTTGTACACTCCATAAATTCATTTCCTCCTACAACTGATATATTTTGTCGTTTTTCATTATTATACCACGGCGAGTTATAAATTACAAGGTTTGCAAGCCGTTATTTTCTGCAAAAGCCGTAATATTTGCCTCTTACCTATAAGCTGAAACGTATCACAAAATAATAAAACGTAAATTTTTTATTATTCCCCTTGCTTAACGGCGGAAATGTGATATAATATTTATGGTTATTTTATTTTAATTCAGAAATTTAATTTATTATGAGGTGATTTTATGACAGAAATGGAGCTTTACAGGCTTTGGTGCGAAAAGGCCGTTGACGACCCCGATCTGCAAACAGAGCTTAATTCTATAGCAAATGACGAAGAAGCCATAAAGGATCGTTTTTACCGTGACCTTGAATTCGGAACGGGAGGCCTCAGAGGAGTTATCGGAGCAGGCTCGTACAGGCTTAATATCTATACGATAAGACGTGCTACTCAGGGACTTGCGGATTATGTAAACGGCGCATTTGAAAACGGAAGCGTAGCTATCGCTTACGATAGCCGTATCAAGTCGGACAAGTTTGCCAAGGAGGCGGCTGCTGTTCTTGCCGCAAACGGGATAAAGGTATATATTTATCCTGAGCTTATGCCTACGCCTATGCTTTCATGGGCGGTAAGATACCTTGAATGTCAGGCGGGAATCGTTGTTACCGCTTCACATAACCCCGCAAAATACAACGGCTACAAGGTCTACGGAGAGGACGGCTGTCAGATAACTCTGGACGTAGCAAATACCGTTATCGGAAAGATAAACGAAGTACCGATGTTCGGCGGAGCTAAGGTAATGAGCTTTGACGAGGGTCTGGCTTCTGGAATGATCAGCCTTATAGGTCAGGACGTTTTCGACGCTTATCTTGAAAAGGTACGCGAACAGGGTATCCATACCGACCTGGTAGCTGACAGCGGGCTAAAAGTCGTTTATACTCCTCTTAACGGAACCGGAAACAAGCCGGTAAGAGCTATACTCAAAAGTATAGGGATCAAGGAAGTTACCGTAGTTCCGGAACAGGAGAATCCGGACGGAAACTTCCCGACCTGTCCTTTCCCCAATCCTGAAATAAAGGAAGCTCTTGCAAAAGGACTTGAGCTATGCAGAACTGTTAAGCCTGATCTTCTGCTTGCTACTGACCCTGACTGTGACAGAGTAGGAATAGCCGTACCAGATCCTGACGGAAATTACGTTCTGTTCAGCGGAAACGAGGTCGGCGCAATGCTGCTTGAATATATCTGCGAGGAAAGAACAAAGCTGGGAACAATGCCCGAAAGGCCTGTTGCGGTAAAAACTATCGTAACTACCGATATATGCAGAAAGATCGCCGCAAAATACGGTGTAGAACTGAGAGAGGTACTTACCGGCTTCAAGTTTATCGGCGAACAGATCGGCTTTCTTGAGGACAAGGGCGAGGAATACAGATATATTTTCGGCTTTGAGGAAAGCTACGGCTATCTTGCCGGTTCATATGTAAGGGACAAAGACGCAGTAGTAGCTTCTATGCTTATCTGCGAAATGGCGGCCTTCTACAGAACAAAAGGCGTTTCCCTGCTTCAGGCAAGAGAGGAAATGTACAAAAAATACGGAAACTACGTTCATACCCAAAAGTCATTTACCTGCGAGGGCGCAAGCGGAATGGAAAGAATGAAGGAAATAATGACCGGACTGAGAACAGATACGCCTAAGTCTATCGGCGGATTGAAGGTCGTTGATTTTGCAGATTATCTCGCTTCTGAGGAAACAAATCTTGAAACGGGTGCAAAAACCGTTCTTACCCTGCCTAAGTCCGACGTTCTTGCATTCAAGCTGGAGCAGGGTGCAAGCGTAATAATCAGACCTTCGGGTACAGAGCCTAAGATAAAAGCTTATTATACGACTATCGGAGAAAACCGCAGCTGTGCCGAAAAGCTAGAGGAAACTATTTCGGAGGACTTCAAAAAAATACTCGGCTTCTGAATAAGCTGACCGGCGGCGCTGAAATATGCGCCGCTTTTTTAATTAATATAAATATATTAAATTGCGTTGTAAAGTTCTATTATACGCTCTGCATAAAATTAAAAACATAATTTGTGTAAATCAACTAAAATAAATCGGTTACAAAAAAATATATTGCAATTTTTAAAAAAATGTTGTATAATTATTTTAACCTTAATATATAAGGATAATAAACTAAAATATAAGGAGATTAGGCAAATGAACAATTTTGTTAAAAGAATTCTGACGTCTGCTCTTGCCGCCGCTACTGCGGTTTCTGGCCTGTCGCTTTCAGCTTCAGCTGAGCCGGACGGAAGCTTTACAGATCTGTCCGCCGCAGAGATCACCGACGCTATGGGCGCAGGCTGGAACGTAGGAAACCAGCTTGAAGCTTCAAGCAACGGAACACCAAGCGAAACTGCATGGCAGAGTACAAAGATCACAAAGGAGCTTATTGATACAGTAAAGGCTCAGGGCTTTAATTCAGTAAGAATACCCGTATCCTATCTTTCCAAGATCGGAGAAGGCCCAGATTATACTATCGACGAAGCCTGGCTCGGCAGAGTTCAGGAGGTAGTTGACTACGTTGTTGAAAACGATATGTACGCTATTATCAATATCCACGGCGACGGCTACTATACCGTTGACGGCGGCTGGCTGCTTGTAGACGAGGCTGACCAGGAGGGTATCAACGATAAGTTCAGCAAGGTATGGACTCAGATCGCAGACAAGTTCAAGGACTATGACGAGCATCTTATATTCGAGTCAATGAACGAAGTATTTGACGGCGGATACGACAACGACCCTTCAGCTGAGCAGTATGAAAAGATCAACGCCTATAACAAGACATTTGTAGACGCAGTTCGTGCTACCGGCTCCAACAACGCCAAGAGATGGCTTCTTATTCCCGGCTGGAATACAAATATCAACTATACAGCAGGCGATTACGGCTTTAAGATCCCGTCTGACGAAGGCTGTACAGCTGACGGAAACAGGATAATGGTTTCGGTTCACTATTACGATCCGTATGATTTCTGTCTTAACGAAGGCAACCTTGTAAAAACACAGTGGGGCAAGGACGCTGATTTTACACACCGCGGCGGAGTAGAAAGCACTGTTGTTTCCGATTTCACAAAGCTTTATGACGCTTTTGTAAGCAAGGGCTATCCTGTTGTTATCGGAGAACTCGGCTGTATCGACAAATCAGAGGCTGACCCGCTTAACGCTGAATCCAGAGAACGCTGGCTCTCATTCGTAGTATCGACAGCCAGAGAGCTGGGCTGCATACCCGTATACTGGGACAACGGCTGGAACGGTAAAAACGGCTTCGGTCTTATCAACAGAGCGAACTGCGAAGTAACTCAGCCTGAGCTTGCCGCTGCTATAGCAGAAGCTGCTCAGACAAAGTTCAACCCTCCGTCTGACGATAACAGCAGTGAGTCTGAAACTGATTCCTCTTCAGAAACTTCAAGCGAGATCTCCTCGGTTGATTCCGCAGACACATCTTCGGCTGCTTCAAGCTCTGAGACAGCAAGCGCAGCTACGAGCAGCAAGGCTTCTTCCAGCAGCAAGCCATCGGGCAATGCCGATAAAACTCCTGCTACAGGAAATTCAAACGCAGCTGCAATGGCCGCCGCACTGATACTTATTGCAGGCGCAGGTCTGACTGTCGCTAAATCCAAAAAGAAATAATTTAATAAGCTCTTAAAGCGTCTGATTTGATTCAGACGCTTTTTTTATCCCTTTGATACAAAAAAACGGTAAAAACAGTTGAAGCATAAGAATAAATGTGATATAATGTAAGGTAACAGCTTTTAAAGGACGTGAAGCGTATATGCAGAACGTAATAATTATATCCCTCGGAAACGAAATAGACAGATATGCTGAATTACTCAAGGAGGAATTCGGTATTATCCGTATGCCTGCCGATTCAGCGCTTACAAAAGACCTCAGCAGCGCCAGGTTTATACTTTACTCATTCCGAGCGATCCAGTACAGACTTGACAACCGGATAAAAACCGAACTGGAGCTTCCGATAATTGCAATAGTAAGCGAAAGCGATGTGTACGATCATGACGATCCTATCGGGAAACTGTTGTTCTATGGAATTTCAGAACCGATAGCCGAACCTATTCCAGACAAGTTATTTCTTCTCAGAATACGCCACGCTCTCAAAAGATACAGCAGCACTTATCAGGCAAGACTAAACTATTCCTATAAAATGTACAAAATGGAAAAGTTTATTTCCCGCATGGAATACTGGATAAGCTCATGCAAAAACGAAACCTTTGAAATACTATGTATTGATATAGAACGAATAAAGGTACTTAATGAAATATACGGCTATGAAAAGGTAGACGACCTTCTCTGTTACCTTGAACAGCGGATCATTAATCTGATCGGCTCAAAGCAGGCGGTTACCGGCCGCTACAACGCCGATATACTTATTTTTATAAATTCTTCGGAAAGCGAATTTCTATTCAGCCTTCCGCATCTTCTGGAAAGCTGGACAGAAGAATATAAATTCCCCGACAAGATAAATTTCAATATAGGTATGTGCGCTGCCGATAATCCCGCTATGCCTGCTATGAAGATAATAGACAGAGCAAAGCTTGCGGCGAATACGGTTAAAGAGGATTCATCGTCCAGCATAGCCTTTTACGGCAAAAATATCTACAGCCGTATCCTTGAGGAGCAGATATATTCCAGCGAGATCGAAAGAGCAATTGAAAACAGGGAATTTATTCTTTATGCACAGCCGCAGACTGATATGATAAGCGGAAAAACGGTAGGAGCAGAGATTCTTATCAGATGGAAACATCCCAAAAGAGGACTGCTTTATCCGGCCGACTTTATTCCGACTATGGAACGTACCGGTTATATACGCCGTATAGATCTTTACGTTTTTGAGGAGACCTGCCGGTTTATGCGTTCGATAATGGATAAAGGGATCGCTCCGCCCCCGTTTTCGGTAAACTTTTCCGGCATAAGCTTCTACTATGATGATCTTTGCAGAAAAGTTTGTGAGATAACCGATAAATACAGAATTCCCAAAAGACTTATTCAGCTTGAAATAACCGAAAGCACCTATGTTGACGGAATAAAAAACTTCAGAAGCACATTTCAGGACCTGAAAAGCAGCGGCTTTACTATAATAATGGACGATTTCGGAAGCGGATATTCTTCGCTGAATTCTCTGAGGAGCTATGACATCGACATTATAAAGCTGGATATAAACTTCCTTAAAAACTGGGATACCGAAGCGTCCGGAAGCAGATCCAAAATTATTGTCGAATCAATTTTACAGATGACCGGAAAGCTTGATCTGGCGGTGATCGTCGAGGGAGTGGAAACAAAGGAGCAGAGCAATTTCCTGATTAATATCTGCTGCCGTTACGTTCAGGGCTTTTATTACTTCAAGCCTATGCCCGCAGAAGAGCTGGCTTTGAAAATTGACGAGGGAAGCATTTCGGTAGATACTAACGGTATTCGGAAGCATGACCCTTCGTTCAGCGTTATCCGTAAGGATCTTTTTCACGAAAACCGATTTGCCGCAGCCGCTGCAGAGCTTGACGGCAGTACGATCGCTATGCGCTTCTGCAATCCTGCGTTTACAAGCCTTACCGGTATAGACTTAAACAAACCCGAAACGACAAGCTGTGATTTCCTTGATTTTATAACCGAAGAATCCAAGTCAGCGGTTCTGGACGCAGGTAAAGCGGTGATGGAAGGCAGGCTGAATATTGTAAATATCTCCGTTACTCTTGCACATAACGGCGAACCGTACAAAAACGTTGTACTGTATATCTTTTCACTGAAAAGAAACGGCGGAGATAATATGCTTGCTTTTATAGCCGATTCATATACTGAAAATACCGATCTGTTGCTTTCCTCAATAGCAAATATATTAGGACAGACTATCGACGTTATAACTGAGATAACCATTCCGTCGTTTACTTACAGACAGCTTACTTTAAGCAAAAAGAATTATTTCGACGTTGAAAGCTGCGGTGAATACGCTCCCGCTTATATGCATATGATCAACGACGAAATTGAACCCGGTGATATACCGTCGGTTTCCGCAGTGTTCAGTCCGGATAACCTGCAAAAGTTTATAGACGATCCTGAAACGAGTGATACCGTCTGAAAAATGCGCCTGAGACCACATGGATGGAAAGCAGTGCGGTTTTTATTCGGAACAGCGTACCACAGAAGATAATAGTCCTCGCCAAAGATGTTACGGCTAACGTTGAATTTAAAAAAGTAAGCGAGCTTGCAAAGCACGACTATCTTACTCATACAATGAACAGAAGCGCAATACCGAAAATAGAAAGCTTACTGCGTTCGGAGAAATATTCCGACGCAGATCACGCCGTATGCATGATAGACGTAGATAACTTTAAGATCGTCAACGATACCTACGGCCATTATGAGGGGGATAAATGCCTTAAAACGATAAGCGGAATAATCAAAAGCCGCTGCTCTGACAAAGACTCTATAGTACGTTTCGGGGGCGATGAATTTCTGGTATACCTTGCCGCTGTACCGTCTGAGCAATATGCCCTCGACTGGGCCAACTCCGTAATTGACGACATTAAGCATATAGACGGAAATGAAAACGGTTTGGTTTCAATAAGCGTCGGGATCGCATTTTCAAAGCCTCCTCACGATCTCTTCGGCAATGTTTACCGTGAAGCCGATAAAGCGCTTTACAAGGCCAAGAGAAACCGTAAAGGCAGAGCCGCAGTATACGGCGTAAAATAAATTGTACAGCTAAGGCTGCGTCCTATATAACGGACGCAGCCTTTATTCTGCATTTATTACTTTTTTAGTCCCCATATATCGCGGGCGTAATCCTCAACCGAACGGTCAGCCGAGAAAATTCCTGCGTTTGCGATATTGGCAAGCGACATTCTCTGCCACTTCATTTTGTCGTTATAACATTCTGAAGCGTATTTCTGAGCCTTCTGATAGGAATCAAAATCAGCAAGCGCCATATAGGTATCGGCATTTTTGAGAGAACCTGCGATCTCGCCGAACTGCTCGCCGTTGATACCGCTCTGAAGCCTGTCGACAGCCGACTTTACTACGCCGTTTGAATTATATATATCAATAGGCTTGTAATTTGACTTCCTCGCATTTACCTCGTCTACGTTCATACCGAATATAATTATATTCTCATCGCCTACCTGCTCATGGATCTCAACATTGGCTCCGTCCATAGTTCCCAAGGTAACTGCGCCGTTTATCATAAGCTTCATATTGCCTGTACCGGAAGCCTCCGTTCCCGCAAGAGATATCTGCTCGGAAATATCTGCCGCAGGCATAAGGATCTCGGACAGCGTTACGCAGTAATCCTCAAGGAAGATCACGCTGAGCTTCTCGTTCAGCTTCTTATCCTTTCTGAGCTCCTGAGAAATATTCCAGATAAGCTTGATTATCTGCTTCGCCATATAATATCCGGGAGCCGCCTTAGCTGCAAAAATATAAGTTTTAGGCGTAAAATCGGCGTCGGGATTTTCTTTCAGATAATTATATTCCGCAATTATATTAAGCGCATTAAGCTGCTGGCGTTTATACTCGTGCAGACGCTTGACCTGAACATCGAAAATAGAAGCTGTATTAAGCGCAACTCCGTATTCATTCTTGACATACTTTGCGAACCTGTTCTTATTGTCAAGCTTGATCTTTGCAAGGCGCTCAAGAACCTCTTTATCATCCTTAAAGCTGTTGAGCTTTGCAAGGCCGGATGCGTCCTTTAAAAATCCGCTGCCGATCTTCTCTCTGAGAAGCTCCGTAAGTCCCTCGTTAGACTGATAAAGCCATCTTCTGTAGGCAATTCCGTTAGTAACGTTTGTAAATTTTTCGGGAGTATACTCATATTCGTCCTTAAAGGTTTCACGCTTGATTATCTCAGAATGTATTTTAGCAACTCCGTTTACATGATGACAGGCGTGAACACAGAGGGTTGCCATTTTTACCTTATTGTTCTCAACGATAGACATTCTCGAAACCTTTGCCTCGTCACCGTATTTCTCCCATAGCTGACGGCAGTATCTTTCGTTAATTTCAATAATAATAGCAAATATTCTGGGAGTTACGCTCTTAAGCAGATTGCAGTCCCATTTCTCCAGCGCCTCAGGCATTACCGTATGATTCGTATAAGCAAAGGTATGCTGAACTATATACCAAGCCTTGTCCCACGAATATCCGCAGTCGTCAAGCAGAACTCTCATAAGCTCGGGGATAGCAAGCGTCGGATGAGTATCGTTTATATGAATAGCAACCTTTTCGTGAAGATTGTCAAGCGTACCGTAAACGCCCATATGCTGATTGACTATATCGCCTATCGAAGCGGCACACAGGAAATACTGCTGTCTTAAACGAAGAGATTTTCCCTCGGCGTGATTGTCGTTAGGATAAAGCACCTTTGTTATAGCCTGCGACATAATATTAAGACCCAGAGCCTTAGAATAATCGCCCTTATTAAACATTGTCATATCAAATGACGGGACCTCAGCCTTCCAGAGCCTCAGCTTTGAAACGGCTTCGCTTCCGTAGCCTGATACGAAGAGATCGTAAGGAACCGCCATAACCGAGGTATAATTTTCATGAGTCACGCAGTGATACTGATTATCCCAATACTCTTTCAGATCTCCGTCAAAGCGAACCTCAACAGCCTTGCTCGGAACAGGAACCAGCCATGCCGAACCGCCCGGAAGCCAGTTGTCGGGAAGCTCCGTCTGCCAGCCCTCATCAAGCTTCTGCTTGAAAATACCGTATTCATAGCAGATAGAATATCCCGTAGCATGATACCCGTCGGCGGCAAGGGCGTCAAGATAACAGGCGGCAAGACGTCCAAGTCCGCCGTTGCCCAGACCTGCGTCAGGCTCGCACTCATAAATTCCGTTTATAGAGATACCGAAATCCTTCAGCATTTCAATGGTTTCGTTTATCATTTCAAGGTTATATAGGCTTGTTTTCAGCGAACGGCCCATAAGAAATTCCATTGACAGATAATAAACCTTTTTATTTCCGGCAGAATGAGTCTTTACCGTAAAATGACGGCGCTTTGCTTTTAGAATACCGACAACTATTTTTGTCAGCGCTTCGTAAACCTGCTGATCCGAAGCGTCGTCCGGAGTCGTCTGAAAATCGTTATGCAGAATATCAACAAACTGTTTTTTAAGCTCAGCCTTTGATATAGTTCCTGCGCCCGGAGTATTTGATTTTGCCATATTATTTTACCTCCTGAAAAAATATGCCTTTGTATTAGACCCAAACAAAGACAGTTTATTGTAATTAATTATATCTTATTTACCGCCAGGTTTCATCAACCTGCTGTTAATACATAAAAACATTATACCTAATCGTTTTCGCTGCTCTGATTTTTTATTTATATATATTATTATATGGTGTTTTTGAACAAATGTCAAGTGGAAAAATTGTATAGTATGCCTAATTCGGGAATTTACACATTGCTTAAATGTTCAGACGAAGCATTTTTAACTATTATCACAACACAGATCATAAATGCTTAGGCAATTTACTCAAACGTTTTCGGAATATGCGGAGATATATTTATCCCTGCCTTTGCCGCCTGACTGTGCTGAAGCCTTCTTGGAATATTATAAAGCCTGTTATCCTTAATGAATTTAGCTCCCGTCTGCTTGAAATAAAATGATATACCGGCGCTGAGACACTGCTGCCGAAGTGAAAGTATCCAGTCGTAGCGGCAGGGGCGGGCATAGTATCCCGACTCCCCTCCTGCTATCACTTCAATTATTCCTGAACTCAGATACATAGACAGGTCGATCTCCTCAAGCAGCGGTTCACAGACTATTGATTTTTTCTTTATAGGCGCATCAAGAAAGATCGGCAGTCTGTAATCCGCCCTATCCTGATCCTCACAGGTACAGCAGATATGAACGTTATCGTAGCCCGCTCCCCAATCATGGGGGATACAATCGTAAAATCGGTGTATCCTTTTTGTTATAAAAAGAAATTCAAGCTCGGAGCGCTGTTTTATCATCTTCCAACATTCATTCCTCCAGCTGTCGGCGTCTTCAAGGAAAAAGTCACTTGAAAAGCAGAGATAAACTATTCCGTCCCCCTCGCGCTTCAGTTTATACTCTCCGTTTTTGTTCTTTTCTATCGGAAGATAAAAGGTTTTGTTTTTAGTGACCCTCGAGCTGTCCCTCTCATAGCGGGCGTCCTGACGGTATACATAGCAGTTCTTACAGCCGGGGCTTATTTTATGACATCCGTGCCACGGATTCCAGGTTACGTTCATAAAAAGCTGCGGTTTTCTCCGGAAAACGCCTCTCCTTTCACAAAATCTGCGATAGCTATTCCCTTCGGGTTTATTCCTTGTATTTATTATAACATATTTTCTCGCAAATGTCAAGAACAAATATTCGAGGTTTCTTTACTGAACAAGCTGTTACCTTGACGCATATAATGACGCAGGGGGGGAACTTATATGGAAGAAATAACGAATGAAATGAAAAAACAGCTTATTCATGCGTTTGCAAGAGGCTCGTCTATTGCAAATCTTGAGGCGTCTACGGGACTTTCAAGAGAATTTCTTGAGGAATTCGCAAGAACCAACGCAGACGAGATATGCAGACGGCGCAGAGAAATAAGAGAGGATTTCAACACCGGCCGTGAGGACGGCAGATATTACGGTACAGACGTATCTTCCTGGCAGGGAGTTATTGAATGGAACAGGGTAAAACGTGACAGAAACGGAAGCTTTACTATGCTCAGAGCGGCTTACGGACTTGAACGCGACGAACGTTTTGAGGAAAATTACCGAGGCGCAGTCAAAGCAGGGATAAATACGGGAGCTTATCTGTACTCGCTTGCGCTGAACAAGAAGGAAGCGGTAAGAGAAGCGGAATTTATGCTGGAGCTTATACGGGGAAAGGATCTAAAATATCCGATAGCTTTTGATATAGAAGAACGTTCTCAGGCGGAGCTTGGAAGAGAACGGGTATCGGAAATTGCCGAAGCCTTCTGCTCAAGAATTGAGAGAGAGGGCTATTATGTAATGATATACTCATATGAGGATTTCCTTATCAGCCTGCTGAATGAGGAAGTGCGCCGCAGATATGATATATGGGCGGCTTCTATAGGTCAGACTCCTTCAATACCCTACGGGATACACCAGTATTCCTTCCGAGGACGGGTCGAGGGAATAAGAGGCGACTGCGATCTTGACGTATCGCTGAAGGATTATCCGGCGATAATAAGCGAAATGAACCGCAGAAGAAGCTTGACTTAATTTCTTCGGTTCAGTACCTTGTTATAGTTATATTTTTACTGTAGGAGCGGATCTGACTGCTCCTATAGTATTTTATATTGAAAAAATATCCGCAGCGTGGTATAATAAATATCAATAACTAATTATTGCGAAACGGAGATACGCTATGAAACTAAAGGATAAGGTACTTTGTATACTTGAAGAAAACAGAGGAGCGCATATATCGGGGGCGGAAATAGCCAAACGCCTGGAGGTTTCAAGAAACGCCGTATGGAAAGCCGTTGAAGAACTGAGAAGCGGCGGAACAGGGATAGAAGCGGTAAGGAACGGCGGCTACTGTATTCCTGCTGATGAAAGCAGTCTTTCGGTTCAGGGGATAGAAGCGATCTTGGGACAGTCTGGTTATATAATAAACGTTGAGCAAAGCGTGACCTCAACAAATACCGTATTAAAAGAGCTTGCACAGCAGGGCTGTCCGGAAGGCTATGTTCTTATCGCACGGCAGCAGACCGCGGGAAAGGGCAGGCTCGGCAGAAGCTTTTATTCGCCTCCCGACAGCGGATTATATCTTTCTGTTGTACTGCGGCCGCACATGAACGTTGAGGACGCACTTTTTATTACTACGTCGGCGGCGGTAGCGGTTTCAAGAGCGATCGAAACCTGCTGTGATCACAAGCGGACTGCTCAGATAAAATGGGTCAACGACATATACCTGGACGAAAAAAAGGTCTGCGGTATACTTACGGAAGCCGCTATCGATTTTGAAAGCGGAGGTCTTGAATACGCTGTTCTTGGGATAGGCGTAAATATAACGCCTCCTGAGGACGATTTCCCAGACGGACTTTCAGATACAGCGACCTCGATATTCAGCAGCAGGAAAATCGGCAACCTCAGAAACCGTCTTGCCGCAGAAATTCTAAGAGAGCTTTCAGCGCTTCCTGACGGATTTATGTCCGAAAAAACGCTGGACGAATACCGCAAACGCTCCCTGCTCATCGGAAAAAATGCTTATGCATTGTTTAAAAATGAAGCAAAGCCCTGCCGAGTCCTCGGAATAGATGACAGAGCCAGACTTCTGGTAAGCTTCGGAGACGGCTCTGAACAGGCGCTTTCCTCAGGTGAAGTAAGCGTAAAAAGATCTGTACCGGAACACAACGGCGGCGGGGATCTATAACTGATTAACTGATTTTATAAAAACAGCAGACGGACACCGGCCTTTCTGCTATAACGGGATACTGCCGTTATAGCAGAAAAAGCCTGTATCCGTCTGCTTTATTTATTAATAACCTTGCAAAGCAGCTGTTAAATTCTTATACATAACCTATTATCGAAGAAATAAGAATTATAATAAGACAAATCGGACAAACGACCGAAATCATTATTCTGTAAAGCTTTTTCGACTTGAATTTTTCAGAGCGTTCGACCTCTTCTTCAATTGCTTTAGGCTTTATAATAAATGCTACGAAAATACAGGTAAGCAGAGCGGTTATAGGCATCATTATATTATTGCTGATAAAATCAAAGAAATCAAGGATAGAACGTCCCAACAGAGTAAAGTCAGACCATATGCTGTAGCCGAGCGACGACGGAACAGCTACTGCCGCAGATATTATCATTACACCTACACAGATTACCCAGCGCTTTACCTTCAGCTTGTCGCTGAATATAGACACTATCGTTTCCATTAGTGAGATCGCAGAGGTAAGCGCCGCAAGAAGAACCAGAATAAAAAATACCGCTCCGACTATCTTTCCTCCGTACATTGTGGAGAAAACCTTTGGAAGTGTAACAAACATAAGCCCCGCACCCTGATTCAAGGCTTCCTTATCTCCTCCCGAAAATGCGTAGACCGCCGGAACGATCATCATTCCCGAAAGAAAAGCAACGGCTGTATCAAAAATTTCTATCTGCCTGACCGAGCCTTCAAGATTATCCTCCCTCCGCATATAAGAGCCATAGGTAATCATTATTCCCATAGCAAGCGACATTGAATAAAAAAGCTGACCCATAGCTGCAACTACAGTTTTTATAGAAAAGTCCGCAAAATTCGGCTTTATATAGTAAAGAAAGCCCTCCCATGCGCCGTCAAGAGTAAGGCTGTAAAAGGCTATTCCGACGGATATTATAATAAGTACGGGCATAAGTATCTTACTTACCTTTTCAATTCCCTTCTGAACTCCCAAAAGAACTACTACAGCGGTAAGAAATATAAAAACCGCAGTAAAAATTATCGGAGAGACCGGTGAACCGATAAAGCTGCTGAAATAATCGTCTGCGGCAGCACTGGCACCGTTTCCCGAGAGATATACCATAAGATACTTTATTACCCAGCCGCCGATCACGCAGTAATATGGAAATATTATCATAGGAACTGCCGAGGCAATATAGCCGACGAATGCAAACTTCCTGCTCAGCGCAGAAAAAGCTCCTACCGCGCTCTTGCCTGTTTTTCTTCCTATAGCTATTTCCGTAACCATCAGCGCAAATCCGAAGGTAACGGCAAGGATCAGATATACAAGCAGGAAGATACCTCCTCCGTACTTAGCCGCAAGAAAAGGAAAGCGCCAGATATTGCCCAGTCCCACCGCAGAGCCGGCAGCGGCGAAAATAAATCCCAGCTTGCTTGAAAATCCGGTCTTGTGATCACTCATATTTAATACACTCTTTCAATTTGATTTTTTGCCTTATAAAGGTAAAGGCTATTACTCCCAGAGCAGTTAATGTTTCTGCCGTAAACAGCGATACCCATACTCCGTTCATTCCCAACAGATACGGAAGAATAAAAACTGCCGGAACTATAAGCACCAGACCCCTTATAACCGATACAGCAAGCGACGGCGCCGCCTTATTTACCGAGGCATAATACATCGCCGTTACCGTATTGAAGCCCAGCGGCAGAAACGCAGGAAAATACAGCCTCAGACCGTTATGGGCGAGCCGTGCGATATCCGGATCTCCCGAGCTGTTGAAGGCTGCAGCTATACCGTCTGTAAACAGGAAAACCACGGCATAAATCACAGCGGAAATGCATACACCTGTTAATACAGTCATACGATAGCAGCGTTTTACATAAGAGGTTTTCCCCTCTCCGTAAAATCTTCCGGTAAGCGGCTGCATTCCCTGAGCAAGACCGTTAAATACCGCCGTTGCCACAATAGCAGTATTTGCTATTATTCCGTAAGCCGCAACTCCGTCGCTTCCCTCGATTTTCATTATTACCGTATTGAAGCAGAAAACGACTATACCTGACGAAAGCTCCGCAAGCAGACTTGAAAAACCAAGAGAGCAGTTTTTCAAGCCGTCCCTGATATATGTCCTGCCCCTTGTAAAGCGAAAGCTGTTTCTGCGTTTTATAAAGTACAGCGACATTACGCACAGACTTATCAAAGGAGAAAAGCCTGTAGCAAGGCTTGCTCCGAACATACCCATATTCATAGGGAAAATAAAGATATAGTCGAGCAGTATATTAGAAAGGCTTCCGACTACCGTTGCCGCCATTGCAAGCTGAGGAGCTCCGTCATTGCGGATAAAACAGGATACCAGAGCGTTAAGCATAAACAGCGGCGAAAAGCTCAGCAGCACTTTAAGATACTGTGAAGCAAGGCGGTGGATTTCAGTTCCTCTGCCTGCGCCCATAACAGAGGCAAAAGTATCGGGAAACGAAAAACCGATCACCGCAAAAACAAGTCCTGCAAAAACCGCAAACTTAAAGCCCTGTGTAAACGTCCTGTCTGCGCTTTTATCGTTTCCGGCGCCCTTCTGTACGGCAAACCTGGCAGACCAGCCTACTGCGGTCATCAATCCCACGGCGTTCATTACATTAAACATCGGTATCGCAAAATTAAGCGCCGCCAGACCATCTGCACCCTTTGCGCGCTCTATAAAAATAGTATCGGCTATAATATAGCAGGAAATTCCCAGCATACCAAGTATACTGAGCGAAACATACTTTGCCAGAATACCGGCAATTCCTTTTTTATCAGACAACATTCATTCTCCCAAAAAAACAATCTCGTTATTTATGATAACACATTCTTTAATTAAAAACAATAGTTTACCTATGAAAAAATTATACAAAAATTAAGCCGAAATTTTTACCTCCGCTATTGCATGATACTATAATACTGCTTTAATTTACTATTACTATACTGCGATATAAGATTAAATATACTGCATACGCCCTCATAAATAATACCTTGTTATGCATATTGCTTTAAGGTATACCCATTTTTTGTTCATAATAACGAAAGATTTTTTTAAATTAGGGGTTGCGTTTTATGTGAAAATAGTATATAATTATACCATGCAGTTTGAATTTTATTGTGTAATTAGTACATAATCTGCAAATAGAATAACGTAAGGAGAGAACTGTTTTGAAAAACTACGACAGCACTGAAATCAAAAATATTGCCATTGCAGGTCACGCCGGATCGGGCAAAACATCGCTGACCGAGGCTTTGCTATATAAGAGCGGGGCGTCCGACAGACTTGGCAGGATCGCCGACGGAAATACCGTATCCGATTTTACGGCTGAGGAAATCAGGAGAAAATGCTCGCTGTACACTTCACTATCGTCATTTGAAAGAGACGGCTTTAAGATAAATCTGATCGATACCCCGGGGCTTTTCGACTTTGCCGGAGAAATGACAGAGGGAATTTATGCAGGCGGCTCGGTTATTATTACCGTTTCCGGAAAATCAGGCGTAAAGGTCGGAACCCGCAAGGCTTACGATACCGCCAAAAAATACGGCAAGCCTACTATGTTCGTTGTAACAAAGCTTGACGACGACAACGCAAACTTCAACAACGTTCTGACCCAGCTGAAGGCAGAGTTCGGCCCTACAGTATGTCCCGTTGTAGTTCCCGTTATAGCCGACAGAAAAATCGTTTCATATGTAAACCTTATTGAAATGAAAGCATACAAATACGACGATAAGGGCAGCGCCGTTGAAACGGAAATGCCTACTTCAGAGGTTTCCGAAAAAATGGAATACCGTATAGACGGTCTTATCGAGGCTGTTTCTGAGGCAGTTGCAGAAACCGACGAAGCCTTGTTTGAAAAGTTTTTCTCAGGAGAACCGTTTACGCAAAAAGAGCTGACAGACGGAATCCACAAGGGAATGAACGAGGGTATAATTACTCCGGTAACCTGTGTTTCGTCAACCGATCTTTCAGGTGTCGATATGCTGCTGAAGGAAATTTCCCTGCTTCTTCCTAACCAGGCTGAGAACACTTCGATCACAGCCGTTGACGCAAAGGGCGAGCCTGTGGAGATCGAATGCAGCGAAAGCGCTCCTCTGTCAGCATTTGTATTTAAGACCGTAGCAGACCCGTTTGTCGGTAAAATGTCATTTATGAAGGTATATTCGGGAACTATCTCCCCCAATATGGAAATAGTCAACGCAACTACAGGCAATACCGAAAGAGTTGGTAAGCTTGTAAGCCTTACGGGTAAAAAGCAGACTGAAATTACCCGTGCGGTCTGCGGAGATATTGCCGCCGCTATGAAGATGAACGTAAATACCAACGATACGATATGCGACCCTTCCAGAGTTGTAAAATTCCCTGCAATAGAGTTTCCGAAGCCCTGCTACAGAATGGCAGTTAAGGCTAAGGGACAGGGAGATGAAAGCAAGATAGCCGGAGCTGTTTCAAAGCTTCTTGAGGAAGATCTGACGATCTCCTACAAGCAGGATCCAAATACCGGCGAAATGATACTCAGCACCCTAGGAGGACTGCATTTGGATTCAGTTGCCGGAAAGCTGAAAAGTGATTTCGGTATTGACGTTGACATTACTGTTCCCAAGGTCGCTTACAGAGAAACGATACGCAAAAAGGTCAAAGTTCAGGGCAGACATAAAAAGCAGTCGGGCGGACACGGTCAGTTCGGCGATGTCTGGATCGAATTCGAGCCTTGCGTTTCAGATGAGCTTATCTTTGAGGAAAAGGTTTTCGGCGGCGCAGTTCCCAAGAACTTCTTTCCGGCAGTTGAAAAGGGGCTTCAGGAAAGCGTTAAAAAAGGCGTTCTTGCAGGTTTCCCTGTAGTAGGTCTTAAAGCCATCCTTGTAGACGGATCATATCACCCTGTAGACTCCTCTGAAATGGCGTTCAAAACAGCCGCTTCTATTGCGTACAGAGAAGGAATGCCTCAGGCTGAGCCTACGCTGCTTGAACCTATCGGCTCTCTCAGCGTTCTCGTTCCCGATGAAAATACCGGAGATATCATGGGCGATCTTAATAAGCGCAGAGGACGCGTTCTTGGAATGAACCCTTCGGACGCAAAAGGCTATACTGAGGTCATCGCCGAAGTACCGGAAGCTGAAATGCAGGATTTTGCCCTTGCCCTAAGACAGATGACTCAGGGAAGAGGTGAATTTACCTTCGAGCATATCAGATACGAGCAGCTTCCTTCAAACCTTGTTGCAGAGGTAATTGCAAAAAACAGAATAGATTAAAAACAACGGGCAGCGATCCTTATCAAAAGGACAGCTGCCCGAATTATTATTTACAGCAAAGGAGAGAACATTCTGAGTACCGCCGAAACCATTCTGCTCCACAGAGAACGCGAAGCGCAGTCCTGAACGGTTATCTCTACGCAGTTTTTCTCGAGAATATTAAGAAAATCAGCCTTTACGTCCATAACTGCCGGAACCTTGTACATATAGGTAGCGCATTCAAAGTGAAGATACAGGCTTCTGTAATCAAGGTTTATCGTTCCTACGACCGCAGTTTTATCATCTGATACAAAATTCTTCGCATGTATAAAGCCGTTGTATTCATAGATCTTTACCCCCAGAGCGATAAGCTCGCTGTAATAGGATTTTCCGATAGATCTGACATACCATTTATCGGGTATACCCGGAGTAATTATACGAACATCCACTCCGCTTTTAGCCGCATAGCCAAGCGCAGTTACTATCTCGTTATCCGGTATAAGATAGGGCGTTGTAATATAAACATAATCCCTGGCGCTGTTGATAATATCGAGGTATACAAGCTCGCCGACGTTTTCGGTATCAAGGGGGGAATCTCCGTAAGGAAGAACATATCCCGGCGCATTTTCTGGTATCTGAACGGTATCATCCGGCAAAAACTGATCATAATCAGAAGCCAGTCCCTCGCCGTCAACTATTTCCCACATCTGCAAAAACATCATAGTAAAATTCCAGACTCCGTCGCCCTTTATCATTACAGCCGTATCTTTCCAGTGTCCGAAGCGTTCCTTACGATTAATATACTCGTCTGCAAGATTGACGCCTCCGTTAAACGCAGTATGGCCGTCTATAACACAGATCTTTCTGTGATCGCGGTTATTCTGTATTGAAGAAAGCATGGGTCTGAAGGGATTGAATACATGACATCTGATCCCGGCTTTTTCCAGTTTTTTATCATATCTCATAGGCAAAAGATGCTGAGAACCCATTCCGTCGTAAAGCAGTCTTACGTCTACTCCCTGCTTTGCCTTTTGCTCCAGTATCTGATAGATCTCATTCCACATTTCCCCCTGATCTATAATAAAATACTCAAGAAAAATAAAATGTTCAGCCTTTTTAAGCTCTCTTACCATAGCGGCAAACTTTTCCTCGCCTATCTTGAAATATTCTACCGTAGTATTTTTATAGATAGGGTATCCGCCGTATTTATCAACATATCTTGCAAGGTGATATACGTTCTTGTCCTCTATATTAAGCTCGGTAAGAATATCCTGATCCTGTCTTAAAAAAGGCTTTGTTCCGGCACACTTTTTTATATGAGCGTTGCGTACTCTTTTCGTACTGTACTGATTTGACAGGATAAAATAAGCAATCGTCGCAAATACGGGTATTGCAAGCAGAGGTATTATCCATGCCAGCTTATATGCGGGATTTTCAGGCTTATTAAGAATATATACCGCAAGCGCAAGTCCGAGAACAGTAAAAGTATAATAGATCGCACTGGAATGCTCGCTGAGCTGAAAAAATGTAAACAGCAGAAAAAGAACCTGCGCAAGCAGCAGCAGAATAATAGTTGTTCGCTGTGAAAAAACTATATTCGCAAACTTTTTCCAAAACTTCGTCATCGAATTTCCTTTCCCTTTGGCATACGCCGTTTTTTATAATCTGTAAAAACTATTATAGCACGCCGTAATTCTTTTTGCAAGCGGGAAAATAAATAAGTTTTACTCGTTTCACCTATATTATGCAGCTGAATGTTTTACAGCTTTATAAACTGCGGTTTCCTTTCCCTGAAATATGCCAGATATTCAAAGCCTGCTTCCCTTGCCGCCTGTATACCTGCTTCCGTTCCTGCCGCAAGGTCGCATACTCTGTGAGCGTCCGAGCCTACAGTAATGATTTCTCCGCCCATTTCCCTATAAAGCCTTATATACCCGAGATCGGGAAAAGTGTTTTTATACTTCTGCCTTAAACCCGAGGTATTTATCTCTATACCCTTTCCGGAATAAATAAGCGTTCTGAATATCTCTCTGATTATTTCACCGTACCTGTTCATATCAGTCTTTATTCCGTAATCTCCCTCAATATACCGCAGAGGATAGGTAAGGTGACCCAGAACGTCAAATCTGCCCCACCTGCACATTTCAAGCATTTCCTCGAAATACGAGTCAAGCAGTGAATAAATATCATCCTCCCGCATTTCATTATATCTCAGAAAATAGAAATCCTTACTGCCCTTATTCTGATGATGAGAGCCTATTATAAAGTCAAGACGTTTGTCGGAAGCTGTTTTTTCAGCATTTTCAATATCCTGCAAAGGCTGTCCCAGCTCGATACCGCATAGGAAATTCAGTCTGCCCTCATATTTTTCTTTAAGCTTATACTGAGCCTCGATACTTTCTGCCGAGTATTTTCCTGCTCCGAACATATCAGAATCCTCTTCTGCGGCTTTGGAATAGCGCTCAGACGAATACCAGTAATTGCAGTCGCAGTGATCTGTAACTGCGTACGCCGAAAGTCCAAGCTCTGCCGCTCTTTCAAGCATTTGCTCCAATGAATCTTTACCGTCCGGCGAAAAGGAGGTATGAGTATGCATATCTGTCAGGATCCTTGAATTCATTGGTCATTCTCCTTTTCGGCTTTAAAATACGAGGAAAGCCTTTTCGCCGCCGCATATGCCCTTTTTATATAAAGCTCCGGTGTAAGAGCGTCGTAAAGCCTTGATTTATCCGTCATTACCTCAAGTGAGACGGCGCCTCTGTAATCAAGAGCGCACAGCTTTTTTACCGTTTCTGAAAAATCTATATTTCCGTCAAACGGAATAAGATGACTGTCAGCCTCGCCGTTATTATCGTGAATATGCAGAGCGCAGAGCCTTTCTCCGTACTCGGAAAGCATATCTGTTCCCTTTGAAAAGCAGTTTTCATGTCCCGTATCAAAGCAAAAGCCGATATTTCCGCCATGAAGCCTTTCAAAAAGCGTTTTAAGATATTCCGGCCGCTGGATATTTTCAAAGGCCGTCCTAACGTTTTTCTTCTCGGCATAGCTTACTATCCCCTGAAAATATTTCAGACCGCATTGAGATACCGAAGGCGGCTCGAACCCGTCCGACGGGTGAACAACGAGGGTTTTAATACCGTAAAACGAACAGCAGTCAATTGCGGAATGAATGAGCATAAGTGTCTGAGCCGGATTTTCATCACTCCAAAGCCGGTTCATCATACCGTTTCCGAAAGGACAGTGCATATTTTCGATCCTAAGACCGTTTTTTCTTATAATATCAATCTCGCTGCGGAACTCAGCGGGAGTTTTGAAATTCATCATTACGCTGTCAAAGCCGGCTTCTCTTATCAGCCTTAGCCTTTCCTCAAATGAGAGCCTGTCGGTAAATCCGGTATTTATACATAAGTTCATTTTTGTCCTCTCCTTCTGTATGGTTTTTTCGGTATCACTCAGATACAAAAGCGACCGCCCGTATTGATTCGCCCTGACGCAGGCAAATAATGGCGGCCGCCGAAGCTTAGTTCTTTAGCGAATGAAGCGGAGCGGGGATCTGTCCGCCCCTATTGATAAACTTAGAGGGCGATTCCTTTTTAAGCGGCATAACAGGACCGCAGCCGAAAAGACCTCCCCAGTCAAGCTCGTCGCCTACGTCCTTTCCGACGGCAGGTATAACCCTTACGGCAGTGGTCTTGCAGTTTACCATTCCGATAGCCGCCTCATCAGCAATAATTGCCGCAAGCGTATCCGGCTCGGTATCACCGGGAACGACGATCATATCAAGACCTACCGAGCAGACAGCGGTCATAGCTTCAAGCTTCTCAATTGAAAGCGTACCCGCCTTTGCGGCGGAAATCATTCCTGCGTCCTCTGAAACCGGAATAAACGCTCCCGAAAGTCCGCCTATTCTGGAGCAGGCCATAACTCCGCCCTTCTTAACTGCGTCGTTGAGCAGTGCAAGAGCCGCAGTCGTTCCGTGAGTTCCGCACTTTTCAAGTCCTATCTCTTCAAGAATGTGCGCAACGGAATCTCCAACCGCCGGAGTAGGAGCAAGCGAAAGGTCTACTATTCCGAACGGAACGCCGAGCCTTTCAGAAGCAGTAACGCCTACCAGCTGGCCGACCCTTGTTATTTTATATGATATTTTCTTTATTACATCGGCGATCTGCGTAATATCTGCGTCAGGGTATTTTCTCAAAGCCGCTCTTACAACTCCGGGACCTGAAACTCCTACGTTTATCATGCAGTCAGGCTCTCCTACGCCGTGAAAAGCTCCTGCCATAAAGGGGTTATCCTCAACGGCGTTGCAGAAAACCACAAGCTTTGCCGCTCCGAAGCAGGCGCTGTCCACAGTCCTCTCGGCGCATTCCTTAATTATCTTACCCATCATTTTGCAGGCGTCAAGATTAATTCCTGTCTTAGTAGAGCCGACGTTGACCGAGGAGCATACTCTCTCGGTACAGCTGAGGGCTTCCGGAATTGACTTTATAAGCTCAGTATCTCCCGCAGAAAATCCTTTCTGAACCAATGCGGAATAACCGCCTATAAGATTTACGCCGACGTCCTTAGCGGCTCTGTCCATAGCCTTTGCAAAAGGTACGGGAGAGCATTTGCAGGCGGCGGAAACGATAGCGATAGGGGTAACCGAAATTCTCTTATTGATTATCGGGATACCGAATTCCTTTTCAATCCCCTCGCCTACGGATACAAGGTTTTTTGCCTTTTCAGTAATTTTCCTGTAAACCTTATCGCAGGCCTTGTCAATATCGCTGTCTATACAGTCAAGAAGCGAAATGCCCATTGTAATAGTTCGTATATCAAGGCACTCGTCCTGTATCATTCGTATCGTTTCAAGCACATCGTATGTATTTATCATCTATAAAACATTCCTCTCAAATCAGATATGGTGCATACAATTAAAAATATCCTCATGCATTGTATGGATCTTAAGACCCATTGAATCTCCCAGCTCGGTCAGATCGTCCGCCATCTGAGAGAAATCAGAGCTTAGCTTAGAAATATCCACCAGCATTATCATAGCGAACATATCCTGAAGCACCGACTGAGTAACCTCTATTACATTTGCGTTATGCTCGGCACATTTTGCACTTACCTTTGCAAGAATACCAACCGCATCCTTGCCAATAACTGTAACTACTGCTCTCATTATATATAACCAGCCTTTCATTAATAATCATGTATACTTTATAATTATATCATATTTTTATCTGTTTGCCAACAAAAAATTATAAATAATTGATTAACGTATAATTTTACCGTAAGCCGCAAATACTCCTCCGTTTTTCAGCCGTCTGTCATATAGCTGTCACATTGAACGGGTATCATATAAACAACAGGTTAGAGGGACGCCTGAGCCGCGAGGGTTAAGCGACACGCGAAATCCTACGGCAACGGGTATTGAGCCGATAAGTCTTGAATGCATATGCAAAGACATACCTGAAGTCCCGACCACATATTATTTTTTCTCCATCATATAATAATATAAAGTGAGCGATCACTCAAAAAGCCTCCGTTCTGTTAAGAGCGGAGGTTTTTTGTTGTTATAATAGAAATAGCGTTTTCAGCCGTCTTATCCTGCCTGAGTTACAGAAAGGCTCAAATATCGGTCAGTCAATAACAAACACAGTAATTAAGCGATCTGTTCTATACGGCATTTCTGACATAATGGATATTCAGCAATAAACGGCGCTATCTTTTTCTTCATTTCAGCAAAAGATATTCCGTAGAAATAAAGGGCAGTATATGTATCTCCCTCCCAATAGCTATATAATCTGCCTATCCCTTCTATTGCGTGTTCCATTTGTTCAATTACATAATTTATATCGCAGGTGCGGTAAGTTTCAGCAGGCAGATCAATGGCGTTTAAATAGCACGCCAATCCCTCCAGCATTCCTAATTCAAGCTCCGTCTGTGAGCCTTGTAAAACAGAACCTTTGGGAATACCTATTCTGTTTAGCGCTTCCACCAATCGTTTTACACACTCTGTCTCGCTACTGAACAAACGAATATCAATTTCGCAATATGCAATTTCCCCGTCAGGCTTTTGAGCCGTACCTCCACCGGTGACTTCACCCAGCCGTTTTCCCTCCAATACCTCCTGCAGAGCGTCTTCCAACTCAAATCTATGTATTGGCTGAAGCCTGGCATTTAGTTTTAGTGACAGATCCATTGCGCTCCCTCCCTACATATTTCAAATTTACATTCTTATACTTGTTATCATTTACGATCTGCGGAAATAAGCGGTCTAAGGCTTCTCAGTTATTTCTTCGTCCTGACGGTTTTTACTCCGCTCCATGCTCCCAAGGAGTTCGTTCCGCCTCCGTTTGACTTGTACGCTAGCACTCGGTATTTATACGAGGTATTCCTTTTTAGTCCTCTGATCTTTAGCTCCTCTGCTCCCTTTACCAGCTTTACAGTCTTCCACGTCTTCCCTCCGTCGCTTGACTGCTGT
>UQPZ01000014.1 GCA_900543145.1 uncultured Ruminococcus sp. | reverse complement strand
CTGAAGATGAAACAGCCATGCCTCGGGTAATTATTCTGTTTCCGCGTTTCTCGGTAAACTCTTTGTCGTGAGCGTTCCTATGCATAATGCTTCCGTCGACAGTACGGTAATTTTCTTCCCATTGCTGTTCAATATATATTAGCGCCCATTGTCTGCGGCAGAAAACAAAATGCTGTATTCCGGAAATAAGCAGATATTCGTTCTCGTTGTATTCCGTCATATCATATCGTAAACCTCAGGCTCCAATCCCTCCAGCTTATCGGTATAAATATTATAATCGTCAGCGGACAGCGGCTTGCTTACGCCTTCCTTAGGCTCAACATGAAGGCTGCGGTGTACCTTTGCAGAAGAATACTTCGGAGTCTTGCAGCCGTGCTTCCACCAGTATACACTGCAAACCTCCATGCTTCCGTCCGGTCTGGCTGAGGAGCTGTCGTTTTCAAAAAGTGTAATAAGCGCCTGCTTTATCTTTTCTGCGTCTTCGTCGGTAAAGCCTGTTTTTTCCGCAAGCTGACAATTTATTGATCCTTTTGCAATATACATACCGAATTCCACCATATGCTTCATTCCCATTGTATCGGAGCTTTTGCTCTGCTTTCCGCTTTCACTGTTGACGCTTTTGGTTATCTGCAAGCTTACTACATCGATCGGAGCAACACTTATAGCCTGATTGATCGAAACAGGGCCTCTTACTCCTACTGAAACATCGCTGCCTTTAAAAGCAAATACCTGTCCGAAACTTCTTACGTCGATCCATTCTGCACAGGCAGCTTTTGCATACTCGTCACGGTCGGTTTTCTTTCCGTTGGTTATGGATCTCAGCGCCGCACAGTTTTCAGCACGGCTGCGAAGGCTGTCAAAACCGTCGTCGCAGCGTTCGTCGGACTTAACAAAAATATTTTCGCCCATATCCTGAAGCCTGTTGCGTATTTTTCTCTTAATACATACGTCAGAGATCTCTCCGTAACCCTCAAAGGTCTCTCTTGGGCGGTTGCCGTTAAGCGGGTCACCGTTCGGATTTGCATTTGCTGCGGTAAATACCACCGCAAAATCAATTTTTGTTGAAAGTGTACTCATTGTTTATTCCTCCTTGTTTTTCTTAGACTTATAAAATTCTTCTGATTGATTATGATAGCCCAACAGATAGCTCGGCTCAAGTCTTTTGGAGCTTGTATAATCATCAGTGATGAATTTTCTCATGATCTCATTCATCAAACTCTGATAATAAACAGCTTTGCCTTTTTCAAGCTTATTGATATAAGGTATTAACCGCTCCTCAATAACCTTCCATGTTTGAGACGGTCTGGTTGAAAACCTCTGCCAGTATCTTCTGGCATTTGTAATACGTTTGTTTTTGTCCGTTTCGTCATAAGAATCAGACTCTGCTTTATCTGCTACAGCAAGAAGTCTGCCGAAGAGATAGCTTCTTTCACAATTATCTAAATCCAGTGCCATCATTTTTTCCTCCTCATTTTTAGTTTTTTCTGTCCTTGCTTTTCTTAACATTGCACAAGCCGCCTCAAGAACCTTCTGCCAATTATAATACTCACTGTAAGCAAGCGGATTTGAAGCCTTGTTTACAAGAGCCGTTACCAGCTCCTTAGGAATATTTCTGTTTTCGGTAACACACGGAATAAGTCTGCACATATAATCTGTCATAACTTTAGGCTTGCATTTTATGAAGCTTCCCTGCTCTGTTCCGAAAGCACATTCGATAAGATCTTTCAGGCTGAACGAATTTACTACTGTCGCTTTAAGCTTACCGTTGAATCTTAACCATGAAGAGCATCTATGCCAATTCTCTACATTTGTAAGAAAACCCGAACCCGAAAGCTCCGAATACAAAACTATTGACAAACGTCCGGTCGTTGCTGAATCAAGTCCCATTACCATAGCTTTTGAATCATGCTTCAACTGTGATCTATAGCCGAAGATTGCTTCCGACAAAAACTGCCTGTATGCAGGATATGTATCGGCAAACTGAACCTCTTCTCCGATAGGCAGTCCGGCATAGCTTACAATAGGATTGGGAAGTTTGCGCAGAGCGCTTTCCCATATTACAAGCATAAGAGAATTTTCAATATTTACGCCCTGCCTCCTTATAAGCCATTTTAAAGCGTTATGCATTTTCTGAGAAAAATCGTAGCTTACAGAAAGAGCCTGCTCCTTATTATCGAATCTTCCTCTATATGCAAAGCCGCTTTTATCGTTTGCGGATATAAGTTTGCCCATGTCTCCGGAATTGCGTATCTTTGACGGATGCTTATATGTACATGGCAGCTCTCTTCCGGTAGCATAGCAAAGCTGAACATTACCCATCATATCGGAATTGTACTCAACAAAACAGTCGTAAAGCGTTTTATCTTCCCATGTACGGGATTCCCGCATTATATCGGTATACTCTATTCGAAACCTTACAAATGCATCTTCCTGTTTTATTCCCTCAATACTGACCTTATCCTTAAGTCTTCCGCTCTCATCCTGTATGAGAACGCCGGCAGCGATTAGATCCTTTATTAAGCAGCGCTTCTCAAGATACCGATAAACCGCCGTAACTGCGGCATGACCCGAATCAGACTGCTCCCATGCTTTAAGCTGTGCAAGATACGCCTCAAAACAGTCTTTGTTATCGGAAACATAATCTCCGTAATCGCCTGCAATATAAACAAGCTTGTCCGCAAAAGGATGAGGACATGGATTGGAAGACCTGACGGCAGAACCTTCTGTAACCGGTATTACAGTTACTGCGTCAGACTTCACAACTGTCCTTGCAGACTTAAACTCACCGCTTTCGCTCAGCGTTAATTCTATCTGCGCATTTGCAGTAGAATGAGAAATAGGAAGAAGCTGAGGATCACATTCTGTATTTCCGCAGTTGCTCTCATAAACCTTATAAAGCTCGTTAGTCCAGCTCACTTCCGTCACCTCCGCTGAATTCGTCAAGTCCGCTGAAATTGTTCAGTTCTTTTCCGAACTTCTTCATAGGCATTTCCTTGATATGCCGTTTAATAGTGCATTCCTCCGGACGGATAAAATCAATTACTCCGTTTTTCATTACAGGCTGCCACAGACGCACAGTCATCTTACCCTTGTCTTCATCGCAGACTGCTTCGTCACAGTAAGTTATTCCATGGAGCATGATCCCGTATAATATTTCGTCCTCTTCATCATACGCGCCTTTTCCTTCTCCGAAAACGCAGGGTTCAGCATATGCCTGACATTCCCGAGTTCCAAGATAACAATCTCTTCTTCCTCCCCTTTCTATCATTCTTTTGGCAATATTATGGTGCTTGTTCTCGTTCCGATCCTCGGCAAGCTCCGGACGGTTCTCGTTCCATTCAAAATGCGCCCTGACCTGATAGCTTACATCTCTTAAATATGTACAGTAAGCCAGATCGTTGCCGCCGCCGTATTTTATGGGTCTGGTTCCCTTACGAATAGTAAGGATAGGCTTCATTACTCTTACCGAATCAATTATCCAGACGAACGTAGGCTTCCAGTAGATCGACGCAAGTATACCTTTCAGCGACTCATATGTAGGCACCGGATATGAGAACTTCTCCAGTCCCGGTCGGGTAAGAATGTCCGAAAACAACGCATACTCGCCGCTGACGGAAAACTCGACCGTATTGCGGTAGTTGGGTTTGCTCATTGTATCACTCCTTTTTTCTGACGTGTTTATATAATAAGTTTAATATTATATACTGATTAATCCATGATTTATTATATTATCGCTGTAATTCGGCGCGGATTTTGAATTTACCGCATGGCACTTCTATACAGTAAATTCTTTTTCAAAATATCAAAACCTCACGCTGAATATTTTCACGTTTGATACCAAGATCTACAGTATCATAGAACTCCTTTTTAAGTGCAAATACACCGCCTGATCTCAGCTCATATACGGCGTTATCTGAACGAAGCGCTTTAAATGCGTCATGATATACGCTAACCGTGTATTTTTGAGCCTTTCTCAAAAGCTCGGTTTCTCTGCCGGGTCTTATTTCAGAATTAAGCTCAAGAATAATTTCCTCGGCTTCTTCATTATACGGCACCAAAATATCCCTTGTATTTTCTGATATGACGCAGAACAGCTTTCCGGCTGTAGCAAATGCCTGAGAGATAAATTTATCATTGCTTTCGGATAATTCAAAACGGTAACTGTTCAAAGACAGCAGATTCAGCAGCGTAGTATCAGTACCCATGACATTTTCTTTATAGCCAAGTTCTCTTTCAAACTCTTTATACAGCTTCCTGAAATAAAGCGACATGACTTCAACGCCCAGATAGTCTTTGAAATCGGCTGATAAAAACTGTCTTGAAATATCCTGTGCGGCTGTTATTTCCTTCAGGTAAGCCAGCTTTTCCTCACAAAGATTTATTACATAAACCGGACGGATTTTATCCCTGCCGTTTCGATTGCACCTTCCAGCCGCCTGTGCGAAATTATCCATTCCCGCCAGCGATCTGACAACACAGTTAAAGGAAATATCCACTCCGGCTTCGATAAGCTGAGTAGTTACGCATATAACAGGCATTTTTTTATCGAGCAGCTCTCTTATCTCATTTATCTTGTCTTTTCTATGACGAGGACACATATTTGTGCTTAAATGTATAACGACCGGCTTTTGCTCGTCGGGCATTCTGTCAACTATTTCCTTAATTGATACAAATAGATTATAAACTGACTTTTTTGTATTTGCTATCAAAAGCAGATTGCCGTTTTCAAGATATTTTTCACAACTGAAAGCAGCTGCCTCCGCAAAGGTATAGCCTTCAGTTTTAAGCAGAGGTATAAGCTCGGTACGCTGAAGCTGCTGAAAATCAGCGCTGTGATCTCCTGTCATACTGTACTCCTCGTCAAGTATGATAGGATAATCGGTATTTTCAAAATCAGGCTGAGTAGCAGAGCAAAGAACAATAGTACAGCCGCATATTCCTGAAAGAAAATTCATTGCCAGATTAAACAAATACACACATTTCAGCGGTATCGACTGAACCTCGTCAATAATAATAACCGAATCTGCAAGACGGTGGAATCTTCTTACCGACGTCATTTTTCCGAGAAATAAAGTATTAAGGAACTGTACCATTGTAGTAGCTATTACGGGAGAATCCCATTTATCGCATTTAAGCTCGTAATCGGCTAGCTCCTCAGCGCCTTCTATTTCACTTACGATATTTGAATAATGCTCTAAGAAAAGGCTTTTATCTCCGACTAAAGCGCCTATTTCTCCGCTGTTCTGTTCAAGTATAGACATGAACGGCGCAACATATATGATTTTTTTCTTTTTAAAATTGCCGCAGTAATCCGCCGCAAATCTAACAGACGATATAGTCTTTCCTCCGCCTGTCGGAACTATGAGCCTGCATATTCCTCTTTTTTCAGAAGCAAATTCAGCGCACCTGTCCGATATATCAGTTCTTATTACCGATAAAGGACTTTTATCAGCTCTGAAGCTGTCGCATTTATCCCTGATATTTTTTCGCATACTTTCCCAAAGCTGCTGCGTATCCGCCTCGCATGAAACAGTTTCTGACATAAAATCCGACGTATCTGTACGGTCTGCGTCTACAAGCACCGACTGGCACAATCTTTCATACATTCCCATATAAAAGGCAAACAGCGTATACTTTATATTTTTTTTGCTGCTGAGCTTTTCGGTCTTATCGCTTAGATCCAGAAGCTTCATGAGCATATTCATATGTTCATCCGCCGCTGTTTTCAGCAGACTGATAAGCTCGTCCTCCTGTACAACTGTACCTACGGCTTTATGTATTTCATCATATCTGTCCGACTTTGAAATACGCTTCTTAAAATAGTCATTACACTCTTTGTCTATCCAGTCGTGAAGTCCGTGATGAGATATTACGATATGCGCGATAAGCTTTGCGGCAGCATCGACCTCCTGGCCGCCGACTTTTCCGGCAAGCTCCATTATATACTTCGCTCCGGCATAGCTGTGGTCTATATCTCCCCTGGCATAGCTGTTCCGGTTATGTATATAGTCAGCAAAATCTACGGTAAGCTTGCCAATATCATGAACCAATGCGGCAACAGCAGCTATAGCTGAGACACCGTAACTTTCAGCAAACATCACAGACAGCTTCTTTACGCCTTCCGTATGTTCCCCTACAGTTTGTTCTCTTCCGTCAGTTTCACGTATATGAGCAGTGTATTCCACAAAATTCCTCCCTTTCATATCATCTATTTACATTATACCACATTTTTTTTCAATTTGGTGGTCATTTTTTTGTACTTTTACAAATTTGTGTGTAAAATTTTGAACCTGAAATTTAGTTATTTTACACAAATTAATATATAAATGCCTCAAGCGTCACAAATCGACATTGCAAAAAACTGCCTGTATGCCCAAAAACGGCATACAGGCGGTATAATTTACCTTTTATCAAAGCTAGGGTTAAACGCATAGAAGTTTTTTGAATCAAGCATATCCTGAACCATTCGCAGTCCTTCGCCGAAACGCTGGAAGTGAACGATCTCACGCTCTCTAAGAAACTTTATAGGGTCTCTTACATCGGGATCGTCGGCAAGGCGCAAAATGTTGTCGTAGGTAGTACGAGCTTTTTGCTCCGCTGCGAGATCCTCTGTAAGGTCTGTTATAGCGTCTCCGGTAGATTGGAAGGTGCTGGCTGAAAAAGGCATTCCGGAAGCTGCTATAGGATAAATACCCGTTGTATGATCAACAAAGTAAGTGTCAAATCCGCTTTCCTTTATCTCTTTGATCGAAAGATTCCTGGTAAGCTGATACAGTATAGCGGAAACTATCTCCATGTGAGCTAATTCTTCTGTTCCTACATCTGTCAATATAGCCTGAACTTCTCTGCACGGCGCTGCATAACGCTGATTAAGATACCTTAATGAAGCTCCCAATTCGCCGTCCGGGCCGCCAAGCTGACTGATAATTACCTTTGCAAGCGCAGGATTAGGGTTCTTGATGTTAACCGGATATTCCAGTTTCTTTTCATACTGCCACATTAACTTTCACCCCTTTCCCAGGGAAACGGCGTACTTACCCATTCCCATCTCTTCGGGTTGTTCGACGCACCTGCTGTCAGAGGACCGAACTTCTCCTCATATTCCCTGACGACTTTCTCATACTCAGCCTTGTGCTGCTCAAAATACTCAAGACCATTGCGGCAAGTCGGATGACTGTCCAAATATAGGTTAGCCTCGACTAAGGCAAAGGTAGCAGCCTGTACCTTTCTCATTAAACGCTGCTTTTCAGACATTGCCACGCCTTACCGCCTCCTCTCCGATAAACGGTTTATCAAGCGACGGAAAAACCGTACCTCTCGATAAGCCTGCGTCAGAGTCATACGGCTTTTCCCAGCTCTGGAAAGGCACATATGCCATTGCTACAGGCGTATCCGGAGGAAACGCACCCTGCGGCATGGGACAGTTTTTACCCATACAGGGTTTTGAGTCCTCTGCGTCAAGGATTTTTCCAAGCAGTCCGCTCTCCATAAAATCCATTATTAAATCACTCCTGTTACTTGTTCTGTATCACAATGCGTAACACTTTATTATATGTCCGAAACAAGTATCCGGTTACTTCTGATACCGGAATAAAACAGAATAAATTAAGAGCCGGAGATAATTCTTCGGCTCTTAATTTATTTAAAGAAATTCTTTTACATCGGTTACAAGCTTCTGCTCCGACTTTATCAGATCTTTTGTTATTTCGGTAACTTCTTCATCTGCCCCGGTGTATTGGTTTAGGTATCTGTTAAGTGATTTTACTCCCATATTACAGCCGTCGGTCAGCAGATCGGCAATCGTACTGTCAGAGTTTTCAACTGCCAGCTTAAAGTTGGTTTTCATCCATGACATACTCTTAGCAACAGGGTGCGGTTCCTTTGTGCTTTGTCCGTACTGATTAAGAAGCTTATGAGTTTTATCGCCCAGCCGCTTATGTGTTTCCCTACATTCTGTCATTACTTTTTTAAGCTTTTCATTCTTTACAGAGGGAAGCATTTCGTTTAATGACTCAACCCCCATCTGTATTCCCGAATTACATTCTGTCAGAAGCTTTGTTGTATCATTTTCAGCCATTTAAAAGCATCTCCTTTCATATGTAATTATACCCGTTTTTAAAATATATACTCTTATAAATAATAAACTGCACCGTATTAAACAGTGCAGTTTTATTACAAGGAATATTTTTGTTCTTTAATTTTAAATTTTATTTTTAACTATTCTTCTTTTTTATAGCAGCTATTCCTGCAATGCTGAGAATAACAGCTGCGGACAATCCGCCGGCTACTCCTGTATTAGGAACTGAATCAGACGGCTTTGAACCTGCGGAAGACGCGCTCTTTGAAGAAGCTGCTGACGAAACAGCTGTACTTGCGCTCACATCGGATTTTGAAGACGTATCCGCTGTTGATGAAGTATTTGTATCTGCGCTTGACAAATCAGCTTCAGATGAAGTTACTGCTTCAGATGAAACATCAGAACTGCTGATCTCACTGCTTGTTTCAGAGGATACCTCCGATGAGGTTTCTGATGATACATCAGAAGACGAGGAATCACCGCCGGGTGCAGCAAGCGTAAGCTTTGTATATGTCACGCCGTAGCCGCTTAACATCATACCGTTAGCTTTCAGCGTAGCTACGTCATCTTCGGTAAGTTTAAATGAAAATGTCATATCTCCTGCCGCTAGCTCCACACATTGATAAGCATTTAAAGGAGAAGGTCCGCTGAGAGGAGGCCAGCCGTCGGCAGCGCTCATTATCTTAAGCTGCCAATAATATTCTGAGCTGTTTTCCGTAAAATCCAAGGTAACCGTATCACCCGCTTTTGCGTCTGCAAAATTATCAGCTGCAAGTCCCTTAGAAGAACCCCATGATGTGCCGACATCAAAATTACCTAAATCAATCTCTTTATATACAGTCAGGTCAGAGGGATCAGTTTCTGATGACGATACATCCGCAGATGAAGATTCCGCTTCTGACGAAGACTCAGCTTCAGAGGACGACTCTTCAGGCGCTTTCTCTAAAGGTGTAAGAACTTCAACTTTAATTTCATTATTTAATACGAGGTTACCCAATTTGGAACTTCCGGCAGTAGCAAAAGCTAAAGCTACAACATCATCACGGGCAGATTCACCGTTAACACCTGTCTTATCGTTATGAGTTACATCACTTAGAAATTCCCCTAAATCAAAGGTTTCTGTAACCTCCGCTTCAGGAATACCGGTTGTTTTTATAAGTTTGGTTTTTCTTGCAACATCACTTTGGTCGGTCTTATTTAAGCAAATTGCTTTAATATTAACTCCATTGTTAATTACATCACTGCCGTTTTTAAATGTAACTCGTATTTTTTCACCGTTCTTTCCGTTACAGAAGGGATATTCTGAAATATCATACCTTAATTGATATGCTGTTCCGTAACCCCCAAGAGCGCCGTTAAAAACTTCCCTCTCATATATTGTTTCGTCAGCGGATCCTATAATACTGCCGCCTACAACTCCACCAACTGCAATAAAACCCGCCATTGCCGACGCCAGCAGCCGTTTTAATTTCATAATGTCATCTACCTCCAAAATAATTTTTCTCAGTTAGAACGAATGTTATTCCTCAGTAAATATAATAGCATTTTATTACATTAATTTCAAGTAGTTTCTTGCAAAATTCTAGATAAATATTCTACAAAATTTACTGTGAATTATTGTGAAAATTGCTTAGAAAACGATAACAATACATATAATTTCTGCAACTACAAAAATTGCACAAAAATATGGGACTTACAAAAAAGCAAGTCCCATATCTTATAAGATTGAAATTAAACAACAGGGAGGATCAGATCAATTGAACATTCTGTTCCTTCTAACAGACCCCAGTTCTGGAAGATGTATGTGCTTACAGGAGCAGTAATTCCGGTAAATTCCACGAAATTCTCATATGTGTCCTGATAATAATTATCAATTCCCATTCCTACAGAAGCAAGGCAGTTTGTTCCTACATACCACTCTGCTCCGTTTCCGCAGATACCAACGGCAGCTTCACCTTCTTCGCCGGCTCCGGTATAGCTGATTTTCAGCTCTGCACCCGGAACAGTCGCTCCAAGCTGTACAGGAGTAAACGTCGCCGCATTATCGGCAAGATCTCCTGTATAAAGGTTAACGGTAACGGAAGTTGCGTCAGCCTCTACAGGGATAAGAAGATCTACCTTGAAATTAGAATTCTCTGCAAGTCCCCAATTCTGGAATACGAACGATTCAAGATCATCGCCTACTCCCGCAGCAGCTACAAAATCACTGTATCTATAGGTAAGAACACTTTCAAAGCTTTCACCCTCGGAAGCGAACGACTTGCCTGCACTCTGCCAAGCCCATGTTCCCTTTTCCTTGCCTGCAAGTCCTACTACTCCCCAGCCTTCCGGGTTAGCAGATGTATAGGTAAAGCGAACCTTTGCGCCCGGAATATTCTTTCCAAGCTCACCAGGCGTAACGTCAAGACCCTCGGACGCCAGAACGTCATCATAGATAGGTACTTCAACGAAATGCTCAACGGGAGCTACCAGCTCGATAAGACAGTCTGCGCCTTCAAGACCCCAGTCCATGAATACATATGTACGGACATCATCTCCGATATCCGCAAAGGTCACGAACTCGTCATAGGTCATTTCAACAGTACTTGTAACAGCCTCGCCCTCCGAAGCAAAAGCAGGGTTGTTTTCCGACTGGAGCCATGTCCATGCGTCGTCGTTTGCTTTTCCGGCAACGCCGATAACGCCATAGCCTTCTTCCTGTGGCGATGTGTAGGTAACTCGGATTTTTGCACCCTCGATACCCTTTCCAAGCTGCATAGGGGTAAGCTCCGTATTGTCCAGCGGTCCGTTGTGAAGAACAGTAACATTCACTTCCGGCTCCGGAACAACAGGATCAGTGTCCTCTGCGCTCGCCGCCATCGACATCATACTCAATGCCAAAGCGCTCATCGTCATTGCCGCTAACAGTTTCTTGGTTTTCATTCTAAAACCTCCTATTTATATAGTTTATGGATTATTTTCAAATCCAATTACATTATATCACTAATTTCCAATAAAATCAAGGGATTTTTCACATTTTTTATCAAAATTTTTCACAAATTTGCAGGCACATTTTTGTGTTAATTGACAAATTGTACATATATTTAGCAATTAAATAACTAATCTCCCATATATTGTCGAAAAATGTCGATATTTTAGCAAAAACCAAATATAATTTCGATTGATCAATTAATCTCAAATTAACACAGCTTAAAACTAATTATAAAAAAATCAATGTCTAAAGTCATACTTCAGACATTGATTCCTAATAATTTAAGATAAGCTAACTCTTACTTTTTCTTCTTCGCCACAGCGGCGGCAGCAAGACTGATAATTGCGATAACAGAAATTCCTCCCGTCATCATACCGGTATTGGCAACAGGATCGTTAGCCTTTGATGAAGCTGACGATGATCCTGTATTCCCTGTATTCGATGATGAAGCTTTGCTGTCTGCTGACGAACTGCCGGAAGAAGTATCTTCCGTCTTTGACGAACTGCTGTTATCTGAATCTGAATTGCTTTCCGTATCAGAAGAACCGTCCGATGTGCTGTCAGCTGACGCCTTGACAAGTGAAGCTATAGCGTTATTAAGCTCTTCGGTTACAGCCTTTATCTGTGAATTTGTGCTGTTATCGGTAATAGCCTCGGCTTTAGCCAAAGCATCTTCTACAGCTTTCCACGACTTGTCAGTATAATCTTTCTTATTCAGAGCATCTGCCGACTCAACAGCCTTTTCAAGTTCAGCTGACGCTTCCGTAGTATCTGCAATTACCATAGAATCTACAGCTGAAGTAATCGCAGACTTAGCGTTAGCAATTTCGCTCTGTAATAAGCTTTCCTTTTCCAAAAGCGCTTTAGCTTCCGAAACCGCTGTCTTTACAGCTTCAATGCTTTCAGCAGTATAATCTCCTTCAATAAGATCTGAAAGCATTTTTTCAGTTTCGTCTGCAAGCTTCTGAAGCTCCCCCTTAGGATCATTTTCAGGGATACCGCTAACCGTGAACGTAATTTCAATTGATTTTGAGCTTGCCAGCGATTTTGGATCGAGAGGAGGATTCTTCTTCGTCGAGCCGTAATCGTTGTATATTTCTATACGGTAATTACCATTGCTTTCGAGATCGCCGTACTGAATTTTAGAAGCGTCAAAAGCCGTTTCAGTTCCGTCAACCTTGATCGAATCAAGAACCGCTTTGATGTTAGGATAACTTGTAACTGCTTTAAGCAGATCAACATTAAATACGAAAGCTTCTGTCGTAGCCTGAGCAGACGTATCAATCTTGATCGTAAAGGTACCGTTGCCCTCAAAGGTTTCTGTTATATTGTACTGCGGCCACCATCCTGTATTGGAGAACTGTACCGCGCAATCGAACGACGGAAGTCCGATAGGAGCCGACTCCAGTTTTTCAATAGCCGCAGTAAGTTTTTCAGCCGCCGCAACTATTGAAGAAGCCCCGGCATTATCATTTGCATAAACCGTTCTGGCTTCCTCAAGAGCCGTGCTAAGTTCAGACCATGTTGTTTCCGAGTAATCGGTCTGAACCAGAGCCTCGGCTTTATCTATCGCATTCTTCAAAGCTTCTTTAGCCTCTGTTGCGTCAATTTTAACAAGCTTGCCTATAGCTTCGCGAATCTCATTTTCAGCCGCCTCATACTCAGCTGCCGTATGCAAGATATCTTTTGTATATTCATCATACTTTGTATACACGCTTCTTAAAGCCGTCATGCTTTCCTCAGTATAATCCTCTCTGGTTTTGTACCATAATTCATGCGCCTCATTATAAGCGTTTGTAAAATCGCTTTTGTCTACGGAATTTACGGTAATTTTTACAACGTTGCTCATCGCCGAATTGTAATCGTCCGTTTCGGGAGTTACAGCCCGCATATAATATGTTCCAGCATACTTCGGAACGATCTTTCCGTCAGAACCGACAATTATGTCGCTTGTAACATATAAAAAATCTTTATTACTAGAGAATTGATATGCAACCGGCACTCCGCTGGTATTTTCCTCAACGCTGACAGTAATATCGCTCTCGCCGTATGTCATCGACTCGGCGCTGGCGCTGATCTTCAAAGTGCTGTCGGATTTACCGCTTGAAAGATCTACTGTGACTTTTTCTTCGCTTACTCCCATGCCGGTAAGAGTCGCCTTAACGTCATCATTTGCTACATGCCAAACTGCATCTGCACTGTTGTTTCTGAATTTAATCTTTACAACTTTCAGACTGCTGCAATACAGATATACTTCTTCCAAATTTTGGGCATTTGCTAATGCTAGCTGTAAGTAACCCGTATATCGTACCTTTAAGGTCTTAAGGGAACTATTGGTACTGGTCACTGCAGTTACATTATATGGATTATGACTCGAAATAAACTCAGGTGTGGCTTTTACGTTTGGTATGTCTAGGGAAGTTGCGTTCACACAGTTAAAGAACTGATTGTTTACATCTACAGGCAGTCCGTTATATTCGGAAGGAATATCCTGATAGTCCGCCAGAGTTTTATCGTTTACTACTAAAGTATAATACTTACCGTCCGCCGAAAGTTCATAAGAATATAATTCCGATTCAGCAACTGCTGAAAGCGACGCTACGCCCCCGCAAAGCAAAATCATCGCACTGGTCGCAGAAGCGACTAGGCGATGAATGAACTTGATTTTTTTCAAATCAAATCACTCCTTTAAATTTTATGATGCCGTAGGATATACCGACATAAGTTCAGCAATAATTGTTGAACCCGTTGAGGTAACAGCGTTGAATCTTCTGTCGATAAGTCCGGAGCCGTTGGCGCTTACACCTATAACTCCGTTGTCCCAGTAAGCCGTTGATACGCTTACATTGGTAACAGCTTTAGCCTTCTGATTGAGAGTCTTATTGTACAAAGCAACAGCGCTTATATTGTTCTTGAAGTTTGCGCAATACTCTCCGATAAATACGGGATAGCCCTTGTTGGTTACCTTGGCAAGCTGAGCCGCCATATAAGCTTCACCGTATGCTGACTGATCCCATGAGCTTGTTCCGTACTGGTTCAAAGTAAAATCATAGGGATCATAATAATGAACCGAAAGGATCTGTCTGTTTGCCATATCATCAGGCATATCAAATAGTCCTTCGTCAAATCCGGCAGCGGTAAGGTTGATATCGGTATTGTAGCCCGGCATAATAAGGCAGCGGTCGTCGTTTCCGTCGTTTGTGCCTGTTCCGCGCACCGCGTCAACAAACGCCTGATTTAAGGTATAAATATTTAAGTATGCATTTTCAAACTCAGCGTCTGTAAACTGAGATCTCTGATATTTTCCGCTGATCATAAGCTCGTTCATTCCCTCGAACAGCAGAGCCTGATTGTAGTTTGCAAATCTCTGAGCGATCTCTGTCCACATAGCGCTGTACTTAGCCGTAACGGCTGAGAATTCCGCACTTGAATTGTCAAGACTGATGTCGATCCATTTTCCTGTAACTCCGTCGCCTCCGTCATGATGAACGTTAATAATTACATAAAGTCCGCAGTCCATCGCTCTGTCAACAACAGCCTGAATCCTGTCAAGGTAAGCGTCGTTAACATCGCCTGTGGAGCTTACCATATTAAGATAGCTTACAGGAATTCTTACGCTCCTGAAACCCTGATCTCTTACAGCCTGGAAAAGCTTTTCGGTTACAACCGGGTTACCCCATACCGTTTCTCCTACATTTCCGCTGTTATCTACAGAATCAAATGAATTTCCGAGATTCCAGCAAGGCGCGAGATTTGCGTTAATGGTATTCGCGGTCTGTCCGGAAACGTTAAGAGCGTTGCCTTCGTGATTGTCATAGATATGAATCTTCTTGACCTTACACTGATCGTAGCAGGCTACGAAAGAGGTCATATCCTCAGGTATCTCTGTAGTGTAGGTATAGGTACCAGATACGTCAACATTCGGATAATTTGATACTACAGGATTTCCGTCGCTTTTAAGCAGTTCTGCCTGAACAAATGTATTCGGCGCGGAAGTATACTCGACAGTTACGTCAACTGTCGGATTTTCAAATCCGTTTACCGAGAACTGCGAAACATCTATGTTCCACTCGTTTGTCGTAACATAAGCTCCAGAACCCTCAACTGTCATAGTTCCGCCCGTGCCTTTAGTCCAGTCACCCGTAATCGTTACTTCTGCACCCGGAACAACAGCGTCAACATATTCAAGAGAAACGATCGATACGCTTGTATCGCCGATCTTACCCGTCTGAAGATTGATACCGTAAGGTGTACTTCCTGCGGCAAGTTTGCCTTCAATATCAGCTATCGAAACAGTCGCTGTATACTCTACGCCAACCTGAGGAGCCGCCTGCCCTACTTCTGTCGGATTCCATCCGCCCCAGTTAGTATCAAACACAAGGAAATCAAAAGTATCCGAATAATCAACATCCTTTAAGCTTCCGTCGGCTTCAGCATACTTTCCGTCCGCATCAAGACTGTTATACTTATACTTGATCTCAAAAGAGCTCTTGCCGTAATAAGCGTTCTTCATGTAAGTAGCGATATACGTTCCGCTTCCCGTATATGTACCCTCGTTAAAAGCGCTGACCCCCGCCGCGGTTGCCATTGTACAAGCAACCGCCGCTGCAGAAGCCATACTTATGACTTTTTTTACTAAATTCATAATAAATAAACCTCCTTTACAATAGACATTCAGCTTTGAATATCAAAACCGTTTATAACTTACAGCTTTTCAGTACATCGGAATCAACCTCCCTTTTATCTTTATTAATGACTTTGCACTTGTATTCGATTACAGCTATGCAGAATGTCATTTGAATTTATCTTCTGTAAGCTATGCTTCTATAATAGCACAATTAAACATATTTTTTGCTTAAACGGTAAAAAAATATGGCTAAATGGTATAATTGGAAATTATGAATTTATTGCGTAAATAAAAACAGACTTTTTATTACAACTTACGACATTGGATAATTTCAATATATTTCAGAGATCACGCACCTGAGTATATGTAACTTTTTACAAAGCTATCTTTACAATAAATTTAGATCTTCAACAGTTTCTTCTTTACATCTTCCTGCCGGTTTTTGCTTATAGGAAGCTCTTCTCTTTCGCTTCCGTAAATAAATACCCTGCTGCCCGAAAACTGTTCGATATAAACCGGATTAACAAGAAAAGATTTATGGATCAGTATAAAGCTTCTAAAGCATTCATCATTCATCAATTCAGATATTTTACCGTATATTTCGATATTTTCATTGAACGTATGAATAATAATATGCTTTCCGCTGCTTTGAATATAACGTATCCGAGAGATCATGATCGTATTTTCCATTCGGTTTTTAATAAATCTAAAGCTTCTGCAGCTGCAGTGACCTATTATAAACCTATCGATGCAAGCAGTTACCTCTGATTCTGTAAGCGGTGAGATCAAATAGTCAAAAGGCTTTAATTTTATAGTATCAACAGCTTTTACTTCTGTATCCGATATAAAAACCAGTTCCGCCGTTTCATCTAAATAACAGTTCCTTATCTTACCGGCAAGCTCAATTCCTGAAATATCTGAAGCGCTGTCAAAAGAACCGATACAGATAAAGATAAGATCAAACCTGTTGAACTTTGAATATTCCCGCAGCAGCCTGCCGTTTGAATCAAAACAGGAAATATTCAAGCTTGAGTCATACTTTATATCGTATCTTGCCAGTGTTTCCTTGATCAAACTACTGTCATAAATAGATTTGCAGATGACGGCTACTTTTATCATATAAGCACATCCTGTCAATTATTAAAAAATACACTCTATAATATTTAACAATCAAAAAGGCCGAATAGTGCAAACGATTACAGAAAAAAGCGAATTTTTTGTTTGGTTGCACAAAAAAATTGAAAGTCTGTAGACAATATCCACAACAAATTAAATTTAATAATAATTATTTTCATAGAAATATTTTACTTTTGTTCCATTTAAATCAGAGTAGTATATAATACAAAGCAATCGTAAATATGCACAAATAATCTGCCGAAAATTATACAGGTTTGTAGAAAAAAATTTGAGCGTTACATATTTTTAGAAAATATATTGTATTATTCCAGAAAATACTGTATAATAGCAGTAAACGGCAGCAGATCGCATATATCCCTTTTTTAAGGTAAAAAGAGATAATCCTGACGCTTCCAAACCTTAAAAATATATCAAAACCGACAAATTTAAAAAAAGATTGCAATTATAGATAAACCGTGATAGAATATAATTAGTGAAGTTTAAATTGAATAAAAAAGAATATGAAAATATCCGGTCTTAAATTAAAGTAAAGAGATGGTAAAGTATGATATCGCAGAAGACGATCCTGGTAGTAGAAGACAATGCTGTTAACCGAATGACGCTATGCGCTATTCTTGCTTCCCGATACAGGGTACTGGAAGCGGAAAACGGACAGGACGCACTGAAAGTTTTAAAGGAGCATAACAATGATATATCGCTGATACTTCTCGATATAGTAATGCCTGTCATGGACGGCTACGCTTTCTTATCTGCGATCAGGGAAGATCCTTTATTCTCATCTATACCGGTCATAGTTACCACTCAGAGCGACGGAGAAGCGGACGAGGTCGCCGCTCTTTCGCACGGCGCAACGGATTTTGTAGCCAAACCGTATAAAAGCCAGATAATCCTTCACAGGGTCGCGGGAATAATCCGTCTGCGTGAGACCGCTGCTATGATCAACCAATTCAAGTATGATAAGCTTACGGGAGCTTACAACAAAGAATTTTTTTATCAGCAGATCAAAGAGATAATACTTCAGCACCCCGAGCAGAAATATGATATAATTTGTTCAGATATAGAAAATTTCAAGCTGGTAAACGATATATACGGAATCAAAGCCGGTGATAATCTTCTCAGATCTGTAGCGGACGTTTACCGAAGATATGTCGGTGAACACGGAATATTCGGAAGGCTTGACGCAGATCAGTTCGTGTGTCTGCTGGAACATCACTGGGATTACAGCGACGATATGTTTATCGAATCATGTTCAATGATAAAAAATATGTCGGGATATAAAGCAATAGTGCTGAAATACGGAGTATATGAAGTAAAAGACCGTTTAATTCCTGTGGAGCAGATGTGTGACCGCGCTCTGCTTGCGGCACGAAGCATAAAAGGACAGTACGGAAAATATTTTGCAAAATACGGCAGTGAACTTCGCACAAAGCTTCTGAAAGAGCAATCGATAACCGAAAGCATGGAATCTGCGCTTTCAGACGGTCAGTTTGTAGTCTATCTTCAGCCAAAGTACAGAATAACAGACCGGCAGCTCAGCGGAGCCGAAGCGCTTGTACGTTGGGAACACCCGGAGTGGGGACTGCAGCCGCCGTCTGAATTTATACCTCTCTTTGAAAAAAACGGCTTTATTTCAAAGCTTGATAAATTTGTCTGGGAAAAAGTATGCGAGGAACTGAGGAAATGGGACGATAACGGCTATCCCGCCATACCGGTTTCTGTAAACGTTTCTAGAGCGGATATATATAATGCCGATATTACTGATACGCTTCTTGATATTGTACGGCGCTACGATATTCCTCCGTCGCGTCTTCATCTTGAAATAACAGAAAGCGCCTATACGGACAATCCTGAACAGATAATACAGACGGTAAGCGAGCTTCGCAGGTACGGATTTGTTATTGAAATGGACGATTTCGGAAGCGGTTATTCATCGCTGAATATGCTTAACCAAATGCCTTTGGATATTCTAAAGTTAGATATGAAATTTATCCAGAACGAAACTGTGGCTTCCGATCAGAGAATCCTTAAATTTATTATTGATCTTGCCAATAGTATGGATCTGAGCGTTATAGCCGAGGGAGTTGAAACCTCGGAACAGCTTGAACGGCTCAGAGATCTGGGCTGCGATCAGGCTCAGGGTTACTTTTTTCTCCAGACCAATGCCTGCCTGCAGCTTTGAAGAGCTCCTGCGCAGCGAAGATATATATACGCTGTGCTGAGTATATTGCCGCATTACAGTAAATCTGCCGAAGCCTACAGCGCCTGATGCTGTAGATCAAATCCTTGAAAGGACGTATCAAGCCAGTGAAAAAATTTCGTGAGATATTTGAAAGCTACGGCGGCGACTGTGATTCGGTCATGGAGCGTTTCATGTCGAATGAGGCTATGTATATGAAAATATTCAATATGCTGTTTCAGGACGATAATCTGAAAAAGCTGGGCGGCGCGATCGAATGCGGAGATCTTGAAAAAGCCTTTGAAGCCGCACATACTCTCAAAGGAGTAGCTGCAAATCTCGGACTTACCCCGTATTATAAAACAATAAACAGAATTGTCGAGCCGCTGCGCTCACGCGAGCCGCGTAATGACTACCCTGCCCTTTACCAAGATATACTGACCTCATTTACCGAAGTTGAAAGGCTAAGAGAATTACTTACAGCTTCTGATTGATTTGAATTGTTGATTTCTTCTTATCCGGCGATGTGCTTTATTTTCCTTTAAACTAATCTTTATAGCTGTAATCAGCCGCCGTATAAAAAAGTTTTTGATCGTTCTGAAAAATAATGTTAAAAAGGATAAGATTAATATGAACAGACCTAAAGTCAGACAGGAAATTACTTTGATAAGAAAATTCACGTTAATAGGTACTATGTTGCTTCTTTTACTTATGCTGCTGTTTTTTGTAGTAACGATTTTCGGCAACCAGCACCTGTCCACACAGATGGCTCTGCTTACCGAGCATCCTTTTACAGTAAACGGTGATGTCGGAAATATAAGAACAAACCTTGCCCAGATGCGCGTCAGAACAGAACGCCTTCAGGCTTATAATCAGCCGGAAGACGTTGAAAAAGTAAGCTTAGCCCTTAATAATCTGAATAAGGAAATGGAAGATCTGCTGAACGACGTCGAAAACCTGTATCTCGGGCCTAAGAAGGATACCGTAGCACTCAGAAATTCATATAATGAAATCCTGGAAGCCCATGAGCTTCTGATGCAGTTTGCGGAGCTTCCAGAATCAAATACAGATAAAATTACCGATTACGAAGAAAAGCATCTATATCCGCTGTATGATAAATTTGAAGAAAACGCTCAGAATATACTGTCTTATGTCCGTGATACTCAGCAGAATATCTTCAACTCAGCAAACAAGATGGGAAGAACTACGCTTACATGGTCAATAGTTCTTATTGTTGCCACTGCTTCAGGTCTATTGTATTTTCAATCATCTGTCAGAAAGCTCAGTCAAAGACTGTACGAAAAAAATGAGCAGTTTGATATTCTCTCCAATACCGTTGACGAAGCTTTCCTTATTTTTGAACTCAGTAAAAAGCAATGCGATTTTGTATCAGGAAGTACGGTCAAGGTTCTGGGAATACCTGCTGATAAGCTGCGCGAAGAACGTAAAATTCTTTTTGATTATATGAACGAAGCTGACGCAGACAAAATAAAGAAATCTGTATATTCCGAGAACTGCAAGTCCTGGAACGATATAATCGAATACAACTATCCGAAAAGCACTCAGTCTCACTGGCTTCAGCTTCGTATATACCGTGTCGGCGGAAAAGAAACCGATAAGTTTATAATGACACTGACAGACCGAACAGAGGAGAGGCGTATAAATCAGGCGCTTAAGGACGCTCTGGCAAGCGCTCAAAACGCAAATAATGCAAAACGTGATTTCCTGTCGCGTATGAGCCATGAAATACGGACTCCTATGAATGCAATAATTGGCATGACAACGATAGCTGCCGCTTCTATTGAAGATAGGCTCCGCGTTGAGGACTGCCTTAAAAAAATTAGCTATTCATCAAAGCATTTGCTGATGCTTATCAACGATGTGCTTGATATGTCGCGTATAGAAAGCAACCGAATGAGATTAAATCAGGAGCCGTTTGACCTATTCCAGTTTCTTAACGATTTCGTATCAGTCATATATATGCAGGCTCATGACAAGGGGTTAGAATTTACAGAAAGGACCTCCGGTTTTTCAGAGCATACTACATATATAGGTGACTCACTGCGGCTTAATCAGATACTTCTTAATCTTATTTCCAATGCAATAAAGTTTACTCCCAGCGGCGGAAAAGTAAGCCTTGAGGTAACAAACCTTCCGAAGAGGAACAATCAGAACTGGCTGCGTTTCGTAGTATCAGATACAGGTATAGGTATGGACGAGGACGGACTTTCACGGCTCTATGTTCCTTTCGAGCAGGCAGACGCTTCGATCACCCGAAAGTATGGCGGTACCGGACTTGGAATGTCAATTACTCTTAATCTTGTTATGCTTATGGGAGGAAATATAGATGTCAAAAGCAAGCCGAACGAAGGCACTACTTTTACCGTCGAACTTCCTTTTGAGCAAAGCAATGTTGATATTTATCAATGCAAGGATATAAATATGGAATCTCTTGACGTACTTATCGTTGATGATGAAAAGGACGTTTGTCTGCATACTGCCTTGCTTTTAGAAAAAATGAAGATCAATGCCGAATGGGTTCTGAACGGAAAAGAAGCGGTAAAAACAGCTATAACACATTGGGAAGCAGGTAACGGATTTGACGTTTGCCTTATAGACTGGAAAATGCCGGATATGGACGGAATAGAAACTACCCGCAGGATCCGTGAAAAAATAGGCTTAGATACGCCGATAATAATTATTACTGCATATGATTGGACTGAGATCGAAGAGGACGCCCGTGCGGCTGGAGCAAATGCTTTTATTGCCAAGCCGCTGTTTGAATCTTCTCTTTATAATGTTTTGGTGAACGTTACCAACGGCGCTTTCGGTTTGACAAAATCGGCCGCAGCTGAGGACGGAAACACTCTTAACGAAAAACGGCTTCTGCTGGCAGAAGACAACGCAATTAACATGGAAATTGCACAATCACTGCTGGAGATGAACGGAGCGACTGTTGAATGCGCTGAAAACGGAAAAAAAGCGCTTGAACGTTTTATCGAAAAAGGTGAAGGCTATTTTGACGCCATATTAATGGATGTTCAAATGCCGGTCATGGACGGCTGTGAAGCAACAAGGCGGATTCGCGCATCTGAAAGACCGGATTCAAAGACGATACCGATAATTGCGGTTACGGCAAATGCTTTTGCAGAGGATATTTCAGCAGTACTGGCTGCCGGAATGAACTGTCATATAAGCAAGCCTATTGATATTCAGCAGCTTTGCTCTGTACTTTCACGTCTTTGCTGATCTTACCCGACACAATAGAATAAATATAAAAACCACTTATGACATCGATCATAAGTGGTTTTCATATATACGTTTTACAATAACGGAAGTCTAATTTCGGGTCTTTGACTATGCACAGGTATCAAACGCCATTGCGCCAACCTCTGCATTTTTAGGAACAGATATTTTCGCAAGCCTTTCGCAGCCCGAAAAAGCATAGCTGCCGATAAATTCTAGCGTATTGGGAAGAAATACGCTTTCAAGCTTTTTACAGCCGCGGAATGCACCAGACAGTATTTTTTCCGTTCCCTCAGGTATAATAACTGTTTTAACACAAGTCTTTGCAAATGCACAGCCGTCGATTATTTTTACAGGATATCCGTCTATCTCAGAAGGAACTATTACGTTTTCATCGTTTCCGCAGTAGTTGGTTATACATGCGGATCTTATATTTCTGTCGCTTGATCTGTCATAGACCCTTTCTACAGAATAAGTAAACGGCGATTCACGCTCTCCGGTCTTTTCAAAATCAAAACGATTTGCTTTAGCGTATTTATATACGGCTGAAAGCTTTTTTCCGCTCAGTAAGAAGCCTTCGGTTTTTGTCTGTATATCGCTGTATCCCAGCGCTTTATCACCTATTATTTCAACAGATGAAGGAAGCGATAGGAATTTTAACGACTTGCAGCCGCAGAACGCCCTGTTCCCTATATAAGTAACGCTTTTAGGTATTTGTACACACTCAAGAGAAACGCAGTCCGAAAAGGCTTCAAAGCATATATCCCTGACGGTATTAGGTATTTTGACCGACTTTATAAATCCACAGCCTGAAAAAGCGCCGTGAGCTACAGCTTTTACTGTAATACCGTCTATTTCACACGGTATCTCCACCCTTTCTGCACGGCCGTTATAACCGGTGACCTCAGCGTATTCAACACTGCGTTTATTCTGCATATCAAAACACTCCACTTTATTGTAAGTAAACATCAGACCGGTCTCATTTTTCATAACAGCTACCTCCGAATTATAAAATTATGATAAAATCAGCTAACAACTTTAAAAGTTATACACATTATAGCACATATTTTTTTGAAATGCAATAGTTTTTTCATAAAATTATTTATTTTATATGAAAATAACGTTTTCGCTAAGACGATAGAAAATGTAATCTTAAACTTTAGTTCATTTTATTGCTTTTTAGATATACTACCCTATAAATTTCATTATTACACTGTATTAAATATATAGTCAATAGTCACAGAAATAGCGGAGAAAATTTGTATAATCACATATAGAAATCAACTGCGGATTTTGGTATAATAAATATATAAGCGTATTAATTTAAGGAGCAAAGCTATGAAAAATACAAAAATATACAAGAACATGACCTGTGCTGCAATTACCGCAGCAATAGCCTTACTTTCGTCGGGTTGTTATCTGCTTCCGGACGAGGAGGAAATCCTGCCCGCCCCTACCGTTAAAGCAAGCGAAGTAAAGTATACCACGGTTACGGCTCAGAAAAAGGACCTTGAAAAAAAGGTCGTCAATTCCGGAACCGTTACCGCAGAAAAACAGTATAACCTTGTCTATGAGAAGCAGGGCGGAACGATCAGCAAGTTTTATGTTCACGCAGGCGATTCTGTAAAAGAAGGCGATCCAATATGCGAGCTTGATACGCAGGAGCTTGATTATCAGATCGCTGAAAAGGAGCTGTATCTCAAACGTGCTCGGCTTAACGTTGACGTAATATACGAAAACGGCGGAACTCAGTCGGAAATAGATAAAGCTTATGTAGATGTAGAACTGCTTAATAATGAACTAGACAAGCTTTATGCTCAGAAAGAAGCCGCAACACTTAAAGCTCCGGTAAAAGGAATAGTTTCTTCTCTTTCCGATGTACGGGTAGGCGACAGCGTAAATACCGGACAGGCGATAGCTACAGTAATAGATACAACAGGACTTTACATAGCTATCAAGCCCAACGATTCCAGAGTATATAAAATTGGCACAGAAGTAAAGATCAGAATTGACGATAAATATTATAAAGGTGAGGTCTTCATGACGCCTGACGAGCTGGCCGATTATCAGGAGGAGCAGTCGCAGAACCACGATAAACCAGACGATACGTCAATTGTCTTTGAAACCGAAACTGTTTATGTCAGATTTACCGAAAAAGTCCCTACGGATTCTGTTGGACAGCTTGCAGACTGTATTCTTATTCAGGACAGCGTAAAGGACGCTGTTGTTATATCCAATAATCTTATAAAAACTGTTGACGGAGATAAAGTTGTATATGTTTTGAAGGACGGCGAAAAAACCGCTGTCAAGGTTGAAACGGGTCTGGAAACAGGTTCGCAGACCGAAATAGTTTCCGGAATAAACGAGGGTGACGAGCTTGTTCTCAGATAACGTTTTACCATAAAAGCAGTTTATTGAAAGGATTATTGCAGATGTTTACTTTGCTTTTCCGCAAAATGCGGAACACTAAATGGATGGTGCTTTGCCTGCTTATAGGATTTATTATGGCAAGCGCAATGATGAGTACTATTCCGATATATATGAACGCTTCGCTTCAGAGAATGCTGGTAAAGGACATGGAGGCTTTTCAGCTTGAAAATGAAATTTATCCCGGAGCGTATAATACCTCTTATTCTGTAACTCTCGACATTTCCGCCGACAAGCAGCGCAAGGAAATAGACAGCGTATCATCTCTGGTCGCAGAATCGTACAACGATCTTGACTGTCCTATACTGACCGAGAAGAAATACATATCTGACGAATATCTGTACGTTACAACTATAGAGGCCGCGGCAGGCGAATCCGCTTCCCGTCTTACTCTCGGAGCTATGACCGGAATAGACGAGCATATTGCGGTAAAATCGGGAAGAATGTACGATAAAAACCGCCGCAGCGACGGAGTTTACGAGGTTATAACCACAGAAAAGGCACTGAAGGTTTCGGGACTCGTTACCGGGACAGTATATGAAATAGCAAACGTTTTTGATTCTTCAGCTTCAATAAAGATAGAAATTGTCGGAACCTTTGATGTTGCCGACGAAAACGATCCCTACTGGGCTGAGGGACTGGACAGCGAATACCTTAATACTATGTTTATGGACTACGATCTGCTTTACGGCAGCGCGCTGGATTCTGGAGCGGTAAATATAAACAAATTTTCACAGCGCTATGCTATGGACTACCAGCACATGAACATGAACAATATGTCCTCTATGCTGGAAAAGACCGATGCTCAGGCGCTTGCGTACAGCGATAATAAAATAACCTTTAATCTTCCTGCCGCTTCAATTCTGGAGGATTACGGCGAGAGGGCTTCAAAGCTGAGGTTGATTCTCTGGCTTTTGCAGATACCGGTAATAATGATGATACTGGTTTATCTTTTTATGGTTTCACAGCTCAATGTTGAGCAGGAAAAAAACGAGATTGCTGTATTCAAGAGCCGAGGAGCAAGCAGGTTTCAGATCATGCTTATTTATGCAATGGAATCGCTGTTTCTAGGTATAATCACAGCAGTAACAGGTCCGTTTGCAGGAATGGGTCTATGCAGGATCCTAGGTGCGTCAAACGGCTTCCTTGAGTTTGTAAACAGAAAATCGCTGCCTATAGCAATGACAAAAGACGCATTTTTATACGCAGGACTTGCGGTCATAGTCTTCTTTATAACCACTATGGTACCTATAGTTCCCGCAACTAAAACTACTATTGTAGAGCATAAGCAGTCAAAGTCCAAAAAGAAGAAATTCCCTCTTTGGGAGAAGCTGTGTCTTGATTTTATTCTTGCAGGCGGTTCTGCGGCCTGGCTGTATTTTTACAATAAACAGCAGGAAAAACTTATTGCCGAAGGTCTTACCGATACAACGGCAACGGTAAATCCCCTTATGTTTATTGCTTCTACAGCATTTATACTGGGACTCGGCTTGTTTTTTATAAGGATCTACCCATCAATAATAAGGCTTATTTCCAAAATAGGAAAACGGATATGGTCTCCGTCGGCATATGTCTCTCTCAACAATATAGGCAGATGTGCCAACGGACGGGAACGTTTCCTGATGATCTTCCTTATTCTTACCGTTTCCCTGGGCGTATTTTTCGCTAATACTGCAAGAGCGCTCAACCGAAACGCTGAAGAAAGAGTTTCATATTCTACAGGCGCAGACGTAACGATAGCCGAGGAATGGGAAAGCAGCAAGACATCCTCTTCCGTTTCCCCCCCTCAGTCTGCCGCCGGAGCTTTGCAGAGCACTCAAGAAGTTTCAGAAGAAGAGGAAACTGAAGGCGAAGAAAGCATTGAATATATAGAACCCGTTTTCGAGCGTTTTGAAAATCTTGCCGGCGTAAATACCGCAACCAAGGTATTTGTAAAAGACGGCATAACTATTCAGAGCAGTAAAATGAAAGTTGCTTCCAGTTCATCGAAGAACGATGAGGAAAAAGACCGCGAGGACTTTATGCAGGACTATCAGTCCTCAGCCAGAACAAGCGACTATTCTGACAGGGTAAAGCTAATGACCGTTATACCCAGCGAATTTTCAAAGGTATGCTGGTTTGAAGAAAGACTTCTTCCTGCCCACATAAACGAATATCTCAACGCTTTGAGCGAATACAATGCAGGAGTTATCCTTTCCTCCTCGTTCAGGGATAAATACGGACTTGAGCTTGGCGATACTGTAAATTGCTCTTGGGGTTCAAACGAGTCATTTGAAGTCACTGTACTCGCTTTCGTGGATTACTGGCCTGCAATGAACCCGTATGAAACTGACGAAAACGGTAACTACAAGGATTTCGCAGTTATGAATTTCGACTATGTAAGAGTTCAGACTGCGGTTGAACCTTATCAGGTCTGGATAGATCTCGACGACAGCGTAACAACTGAGGAATTCTATAGATCCATTGAGGACAGTAAAATAACTCCTACAATGCTAAACGTAAAAAGTCAGGAGATCATAAGTGAGAAAACCGACCCTATGCTTCAGGGAATGAACGGAGCGCTCACCCTCGGATTTATAATAATTATGATAATGTGCATTATCGGCTTCCTTATCTACTGGATACTCTCTATAAAGAGCCGTACTCTCCAGTTCGGAATCCTTAGAGCAATGGGAATGAGCTACGGAGAAGTAATAGCGATGATAATCTATGAACAACTGCTGGTTTCCGGAGTTTCCATATTCGCTGCAATATTTATCGGAGGTTTTGCCAGCGACTTGTTCGTACCGCTTTTCCAATCGCTGTATAACGCCTCGGAGCAGGTCCCAGGATTCGCTGTAATACCGCTGAGAAGCGATTACCTCAAGCTTTATGCTGTTATCGGACTAATGCTGCTGACAGGATTTATCGTTCTCGGACGGCTGATCTCAAAGATAAAAATTTCTCAGGCACTGAAGCTCGGAGAAGATTAACTATCTGTTGTAATTAAGAAAAAGCTTTATTTGCGGCTCACAAAAAAACACAGTCCATCGGCTTTACTGCCTATGGACTGTGTTTTTTAATATAGCTTACTTTCCTTTGATAAGCTGCAATATGAGGTGTTCTTCACTAAGAATTTTATCATGCTTTTCCTTACTCCTCTGTTATAAGTTCCTTAGGCGTCTGTTTGGAAATTATCCATAACGGCAGAATAACCGGCAGAATTATATTAATTAATAAAACGGGCAAACAGAACAGAAATTCATATTTTGTAAATTCAAGGCAAAAGTATTCAGCAATACCAGTTTTTGAAATCACAATATATGCAGCGGTAGCCAAAACAACTCCCGCCAGCGATGTAATAACGGAGTTTATTAGGCTTATCAGTGAATTAGATCTCCATCTTGCTCCGCATATATATGTTATCAGAAACGTTTTCATATTGCATTTCGCAGCAATAGCGGACGATGCTACAGTGCATATTAAAGATATTATAAACACGCAGATACATATAGGAAGGATAAGCATAATATCCTCAGAAAGATATTCAATGCTTTTTTTATTAAGTTCTTCTGAAAGATTGAGAAAGCCGCCCATTTTGAACAGTTCCCCTTTGATTGAGTCGGCTTCTTTATCAGATAGCCCGTCCTCGTATTTTATAAATATAATTCCCTGCGGTGAAACTGAAATAGGAGTAAGCTCAATATCGTCGTGTCTTATAAAAATCATATTGCCTTCAATATTTCCGTATAGATCTCTGAAATCCTTTGCAAATTCATTTATAGATGAATTAGTAATAAACTTTGTTTTCTGAGCAGTTTTTCCTACAATTTTAAGCGGATAATAAATTTCGTCTATATAGTCATATAATTCAATAGTATCTCCTACATTATACTTACTGGAATAGCTTACAACGGCGCTTATATAGTTTTTATCGCCTTTGATATCGGACAGCCATTTCCCTTCCTGCATCTGCGGTTTGTAAAGGTCATACATATTCTTATTGTAAACAACAAAACCAGGATGCGCCTCATCTTCATTTTCTGTATTAGGTATCATAAGAAAATCAGTAGTTTCAGTACTGTATATTTCTTCAATATTATCGCTTATATTTATTATATCATTACAGCTATAGTAATGTGAAAGATCGTCGATATAAGATCCTGAAGAAAAAAGACATATACCTTCAGAAGAAAGAACCTTTCTCAAAGGCAGATAATCTTCTATTTTAGACATCACAGATGACACGCTCAAAATTATCATTAAAAGTGTAACCGCGATTTGCAAAGCTATAAAAATATTTGTCAGCAGATTTCTTCTAAGCAGCTTGAGTGAATATTTTATCATTTCCGTCACCTCTCCTTTAACTGATCAACAGGTTTAGCTGAAAGCTGACGTACTATCATTATATTTGTAACCATATAAGCTGCAAGCACATTTACCGCAAACATAACAGCAATATTCTTGGCGCTGTAAACAGCTTTGATATATATTAAGTAGTGCGATAACCCATGAATTAAAAACCCGAAATACAAAGCGTAGGCAATCGCCGCGCATATCAGGGAAATAATAATAATTTCTGCTATACAAATTCTTCTTGATTTTCCTTTGCTGCACCCATTCAGTCTTAATATAGCAATAGTTCTGCTTCGTTTTTGCAGAACATATTTATATAAAAGCATAAGAGTAACGGCTGAAAGCAGCGCAAGCAAAACTGATACCGCCATTATTGAATTGTAAAATGGCAGCTTGTCAGATGATACGGTTTCTATTTTCGGTATATATGCATAATCTCCATATACCTCTTTACAGGCGTCAGCAATATCGTTATATGCTGATTTTGTTGCTAGGTCATTAAAGTAAAAGCTTATATTTTCAATACCGTCTATATCGTTCGGAGAGTTAAAATAAGACATTCCGATAAAATCATCCATAGTTTCTATTCCGTAAACCACATAATGCTTGTCTGCTATGATAACGTCAGCTCCAAGGTATTCCTGACTATAATCACATGGCAAGGTTATTTTATTGCTGCCCTGCATAAATTCCTCATATGTCAACGGAACTCCCGAGCTTACAGACGAGCTGCCGTACGGAGCTAAAGTTTTTTCATCTTTAAGATATTTTAATCTGAAAGCAACGGATATATGATCATATCCTTCGGCAAACTTAAGATCGGTATTATTAAAATACGGAAAATAAACAATCAACTCCAGTTCCTCAAGAGTTTTTTCATCAAGGAGATCAAGAAGCTTTTTTACAGAACCGTTATCAACGCTTCCGTCGCCTGTACAACATATACTGCCGTCATCATATCGGAATTGTTCTATTAAATTTCCAAAGCATATCTCAAAGGAGGTTTGTTCAATCGTTTGATTTTTAATAATTTTGAAGTTTTGAAAAGCTCCGAACGAAAACAGCAAAACAATAAATGATGTTATTTGACAAATTATAAACAAGCAAAAAAATAAAATATTATTCTGTACAAAGCTTTTTATATTCTTATATATGTATTTCATTTATCCTCCTTTGAAATATCACTGCTGAGAAAATCCTACCTTGTATATTTAATTATATCATATATTTTAACATATTTCAATACACTACCTCAATCTTTGTTATTTTTACAGAGACTCTTATATTCTAACATACAGTTATTAACAAATAAAAGAACGGAATCCACAAATTACAAATGAATTGTGGATTCCGCTCTTTAAACATAATTGTGTTGGGACTATGAAATAGATATTTGCTCAGTGTACAATGCCGTTGCTCGATTACCTCGCACTTTTCTGTGAAAAGTGTAAGCGGCATAAAATATCCCGTTACCACAAACTGATAACGGGAATTGTGTTAGGACTGTCACGGCTTGATGAAACATTTGACACATATTTTGTTTACATCCACATCTTTAATTGTGTATCAATCATCGATTTAACTTTCCTGTCTGTGATTTTATCATCTTCGCCAAGAAAACTACAAAGCAATGGTGAATTCGCATCATATTTATTGAAATTTGCAAGTACGGTATTCTTGCTGTAATTTGCATAACAATATTTACATTCGTGCAGACAAGTGTTATACACACCAATATCAATACTTTCAACACAGCCGCATTCATCACGTTGATTTTTGTCTTTTGATACCGACAGCCATCCGCCTGCAAGCTTTTCAATCAGTTTGTCATCAATACATTTCCCATGTTCAATACCAAACTCACTCAAATCAATTTCCTCTGCGCAGGTATTTATAGTGAAATTTTTTCTCTTTGCAATTTCAGAAAAAGCTTTTGCAATTTGTCTTATACTTTCAAAAGAAAGCTCCGATATATTATTGTTCTTGAAATTCGTTGCGTTCTTTTTGTAGTAGTCTACAAAGCTGATTACACATTTTCCAAACTTTCCATCTAATATTTCAGCAAGTTTTTCAAAATACTTGATGTGATATTCAGCTGTATATTTTTCGTTAACTATGATCGGATCATATCTCCAGATAACTCTTTCCTTGCCAATTTTGTCTGAAAGTGATTTAAAAGTCTGTATTAATTCCTTATCCTTTGACGGAACGCTCGGCTCAATGTCTTTGGCATAAGAATTAAGCGTAAATTGAAAATAATAGTTATAATCTTTCAGTTCATCAAGCCGCTCCAACATCGGCTTGGGATTTTTCGTCCAGAACACTATGCAGTCGACAACGTCAGGGGTAAGTTTTATCCTGCTTATCTGATGAGTATTCATAGGATTTCTCACAAGCACATCCCCGGCTTTTATTCTGTTAAAAAACCATTCCGAATAGAAAGCAGGTATATCTGTTCTTCGGCTTGCACTGATTATCATTTTATCACCCCATTTACATATTACATCATAAATCAAATTTCGTCAACTATTTATTTCTTTCTAATTTTATAAGATTGTAATTAATATTACTTAGAGTTAGTATTGGCTTTCTTGAAATCGACTTGCAACAAGAAACACATTTGGTATCAGCTTCATTTATTGATTTACAACAATCTATTAATTGTTCTATATATACAAGAGCATCATCAGGATAACTATAGTCAGAATATATTGCTCTTATACCTTTATCTCTGTTTTTTAAACTATATGCAGAATCAGGTTTTCCACCAGTGATTTCAAATTCCTTATTTTGTAAATACCTACATAGTTTTTTATTTTATTCACATCATCCGCTAATAAACTGTCATTGTTTCTATATGAAGCCATTACATATAAATCATTAGTATTCGAAGTTAAATAATCCGATATATATTCTATATCTTTCAGAGATAGTTCGCATATAGATTTCGGGAATATAAGTATGTCGATTTTATCTATGGTTGGCATAATATTTTCAAGATTTAACACATCAGATTGAAAGTATCGTACGTTATCTTTTTATCTACCCTCAATTTTATTTTCCCAATCGATAGAATCAATTCCATAATAATTTACAATATAAACAACTGCCAAAAAAATTTATGTTTCATATGTATGTATCAAGTGGATAAAATTCCTCAACCGATGTCCGAATTTCATCATTATCTCCCCTAATACATATAATAGCCAGAAAAGAATTGTTTTTTGAATATCGCTTAAATCGTTTTACTAAGCCAGTACTAGAAAGACATTGTACAGCACCACGTGTTCCAAAACCTCTTCCACCAAAAGCAGCAATTCTACATTTGTTCTTACCCTCACTATCTTTGTTACAAATAACAAGTACAACACCATAGTCTGCCACAATATTTGAATGATTATCCGAATACTCAGTAGTATATTTCCTTCCTCCAACTATAATGGAAAAAGGATTATCTTCTATTTTGATTGGAAGACTACTACAATACTGTGCCAAAAACCTTGCTGTTACTGCATTAGCTTTTTTTCCACCAATACACAACAAAGTAGGTGAACTATTAATCCTAAAATTGTTGTTATCACTTATAATATTATAATTTATCGACAACTGTTGGAGCATAGGAAGTATATCCGCCAATGCTAGCACTTCCGCAAGCGCCGCTCTAGGAGTACTCGTTGTATATGGACCCTCCCTCATAGAAAGTGCTATTGGTAAATCATTACCATCTTTTAAAACATTCCATATTACCATCTTCCCTCGTTGTTTCCATTTAATCAATGCTTTGTGAGCCAAAATACCACATAAAAACGAAAATAATGTACAACTCAAATTAATTATTATATCATATATTGGTGTCACCGAATTCACTTCCTTCTTTCCTTGTACTGCTTCTCTTTAAAAAAGCTACTATAGTTGGTGCATGTGTAATCTCTCCTACATTAATCATTCGCTCTAAATCTTCAACTGGAATCCATTTAGCATTACTGAAGCTTTCATCTGGAGTTCTAATGTGTTTAAATTCTACCAAATGTGTCCGATGAAATGAAATTGATAAGTCTAAATCTAAACTATATATCAATTCTCCCTTTTCAGCTCTAATGCCAGTCTCTTCTCTCAACTCTCGAACTGCAGCCGCAATGGGAGACTCAAACAATTCGATTTTTCCTCCAGGCAATTCCCAAGTTTTCTTATCTTGCCTAACTTGTTTTACCAATAGAAGACAATTATTTCTCCAACAAATCGCACAAGAAGATTCTGGAAACTCAATTATACCATTCCGCAAAACAACGTCAGTTTTAGACGTTTTTCTAATTTCAGAAAAGCTCAGTTGTGAAACAGTAAGCATATCATTATTAATTTCAAATAATAATCCAGTTCCAACAGGAATATCAATATATCCATAATAGTTTTTTGGGTAGTTGCTATATCTTTTTAACATTATAATTGATAAACACGTGATTATCGATTTATGAGAAACAACTATAGACATACCATTATCAAGTAAAAGTTTACTTTCAAAAAATAGTTGTATATTTTTCTCAAGGACTTTGGTGCTCCCTGCTGGCCATGACACATCATAAGCAGATAAAAACCCTGCTCGATATAGTTGGATCTCCTTACCTAATTCTGGTTTCTCATTATAAAGATCGTCTGCAAGTTTACCATTAGAATCACTTCCTGTAAATGCTAAAAGTTCATCTACTTTTTTAATTTGGATTTGAAGCTTTTTGGAAATCATTGCTGCCGACTCAATCGAACGCTTATCATTTGCTACATATAACGCTGAACATTGAGGTTTTTGAGATTTATAGTACTTCGATAAATAATTGGCAGCGCACTCCGCCTGATATTTACCAAATTTCGTTAATGGTTCTTTTCCAGAGAGGGTAGAGTAAGCACTCAGAGTATTTTTTAGCGACTCCCCATGTCGAATTAAAAAAATTGATGTATTCATTACACATATACCTCACAACTTAATTATCATATACGTTTATAATTTTAAATAACCTGAAAATACTTCAAAGCATCTTTAATTGCTTCGACCTTTTCTGGGGTTGGATGTTTCCTCGGCTGTTTCAATTCCTCTACCGCATTAGGAGCATCATACATCGGCAAGCCTAAACCTCTCTTCACCTCTGATGGCTGTCGGGGACTCTGTCCCCAAACCCCTGAGGTTTATCCGCTAGGAAGATACCGGTGAAAAGAAAAGCAGCGATAATGCCGCTGCTCTTCTCCGTATATCTTACAGCCTGCGTCGGGTCGCTCCTCAGCGTTGCCCTTTTTGGCTGCAGTTTTAGTATTGTAAAATTTTTGGCGATTATTGCGTTTACACGGTTTGTTTTTCAGAACCTTCAAATTCCTGAAGTTGGAGAAAACGAATCGGCATTCTTATAACTCAATCCAGGCTCTGGAGTTATCTGTTTTCGATTACATCCACTTTTACAATTTCAAGCGTCCTCATTCCGCTAATGACTTTTTGTCGCCTGTTCAATTTGAATCTCTTTTTTAATTTTCTTTTTTCTTATCTACTTTATTGACTATGATCCAAATCCCTGCACTGCTGGAACTTCATTGCTTTTATCATTTTTTTATTCTTCAAATTCTTTTTGAGATAACAAATAAATTGAAATACATGAAATCCATAGCGATTTCCAATTGCTGTAACTTGACAAAAAATTTATGTGAACATTATTAAGTGGCAAAGAACCGAAAGCGTCAACGACTCTATCTCTTGGAAGAATAAGTATTGAATTATTTACTTCATTTTGCATTTTTATTCGTTTTGCTCTTAATAAAAAAGTTTTTCCCATTACTTTGCATCCAGCAATCCCTTTGGAACTGTTTGAATTCATAAATGATGTAACACTATTATTGCAATAAAGTAATTTCATAATAGTTTCATCTGACAATGAGCTATTATCAGCTGCAATATTCCATACACACATGTTCTCGTCCTCCATTATTTTCAAACAATTATTTTAAGTGCCAATGAGGATATTATATAATAAAAAGTATTTGCTCAATAAGTATCTATTTAGATGTGAAGTAAGGCAATTTTAATAAATTGCTTATATTATCATCGATACTATTTTGAAAGGAAACGCAAGTTAACAAGTTAAATCATTTTATAATTGCTTCATTTAAAGCACGTGTTCATAGGATAAGCTGCATGTATTTTCGGCAAATTTTGTCCCTTGTTGCGTCATAAATTCTTGACATACGCCAGTATGCCTGCGAATTTTTTCTTGCAACCGAAAAAATTATGCTCGAAAATCCGCACACCTTTCCAATGAACACAGACTCTTATATAATTATATAAGCAATAATCTATTTCTCGGGAGTTCTTAAAGCAGATAACCTAGGAAGTTCAGCTCCAAAATTAAAACTTAACAAAAGCAACAAACGTAGACTTATAGTGTTATTCGAAACTGAAAACGATGTAATACAGAATTTTTTATAAAGTGGTACAGTGTTTTATGGCATACAATATAGATTCAATTTTAGAAAAGATGAACAATAAGCATTCACCTACTATTTTTAAAATTTTATATTAAATAAACTTGCCGATTTTGTTCAATGAAAAATCATCATTTTTTTTGCATACAATATGCAGTTTATATGGAGATTTTATTTTGTGTGGACTCAACTTGTACGAATTGATAATTATATCAAGGAGTTCTTGCTGCGTTAGAAGCGTTTCATTAATGCGAGTCAGACCTGAACCTAAGATAGGAATACAAACATCTTTCTGACCATAATATTTATCAATTTCTTTCCATAACAAAAATAAACAATCCAAAAATTCTTTATGAGAAAAAAACTTTCCTATTCCGTCTGCATCAAGTTTTGCAAAAGACATCAACAAGTCATCGCCGTTAGATACTAATTTACCAGATTCATATTTTTTCTTTCCCATGTATTGCGATCTCTCATTCTCTGCTTTCAGTTTTGATTTCTTTATGAGTTTCTCTACATCCAAATCTGGATATATTTTAAGATATTGACCACAAACCGACGTAGGTTTTATATCACCCGGGGCATTACCTACACTGGTAGTGTAACACTCATCAAAATTGATAACCTTTTTACAATTATTCATTTTCAAAATATCGCCATACTCAACTTTAATTTTGTAATTATGCCCTTTAAATGTAACGCTCCTGCGGCACACCAAAAATATCCAATAAAATATTATTACAATAATAAAAACAAAGAGTAGCGTTAATATTCGATTTAGAATAATATTTTTTTCAAAGTATGTTTCAGGTACAAAGGTGAAAATCAATGTAGTTATACTTATAGACCATGTTGCGCTTTTTACAAAAAAATCAATCACATCCCAACGCCTCTTTGATATATGAATAATCGCCAACCTTATCACCATTGCTGTTCTTAATCCAAAAAGGATGTGCCACTGATTCATAATCTTTCATATAAGCTGGGAGCCAATTTGTTTCTTTTCTTAATGAATTATATACCACAATAATTACTTTATTGCGTTTCTTGGCCTGTTCAAATTCATGACGAATATATGAATATGCATTGATATTTCCAACATTCGTACCATCAGTATCAGAAGTATTATAAACCTTACAGACTTTCGATCCATTTGAATTTTGCTTATAGGGAGTACAACTACACTCACTCTGTGCTTTATTCACTCGAGAACAATTACTTCCTGCTGTACGATCTTTAGTTTTATCACCAATAACTATAATCACTACTGAAGATGCATTAATCTGATTGTTAAACTCCCTTTTCAAGTCACATGGACGGCAATCAGAATCATTAGAAATACTTCCTGAAACTACTTTTGCCATATCAATAAAATCTACCTTATGCAAATCATCAGTTCCCCATTTGTTCAGTGTTTCAACAACATTACGATCACCGCTGTCCTCCGAATAATCTGCACTAATATAAACACGTTTACTCATAAACTTCTCTCCTTCATAATTATAATGGGCGATATCATGTTCACTAAGATAATATACAATTATCACCTGTTAACACAATTATACATTAAACCGCCTAAATTTTCAATATTTTTTGACAAAATTGTGCATTGGTAATTCAAAAATCTACAAATACTACAATTTAAAGGGTTGCAATTTGTGCAAAGTTATAATCCAATATGCATTTTTCGATATATTGCGACAAAATCATATGAACAGCGATATAAAATGACAAGTCGATTTCTACATCAAATTTTCGCTTTTTGATTCCATCAAAATTCTTTGACATTTTATCTCACCTCGCTTCCAACAAAAACAGCTTGCAGATTTCTCCGCAAGCCGTAAATTTTAATCGTTATTCAATCTCCGCCCTGACCTCATATCCGCCCTTGAAAATCACCAGTATTTCGGTCTTGCTGAGAACTTTTATGCACTCGATTAATTTGCGTATCAGCACATTATCAAAGGTTTCCAACTCAAACCTTTCATGCTCTATCATGTCTATGATTTTATCAAGCCTCGCCTGAGTTTCAGCAGAAGTCTTATACTGCGATTTTAAGTTTTCAAGACGTTCGCTCAGACTTTGTTCCTCTGAATAAAGCTTCGCAAACTCACTATCAAGCTTGTCCTCATCGCAGCCACCTGATGCTATCAATCCGACTAAATTGTTCCTTGCACAGTCGATTTCTTTAAGCCTTTTTTCTAATGCTTGAATTTCCTCCTGACCCTGACATTCAAGCACAGAACCGATATTTGCTTTTAATATCCTTACAATATCATTGCGGCAGGAATAGTAGTTATTTATCGCTCGAATTATAGCCTTGTGGAGCTGTTCTTCCTTTATCGTAGGCGAATCGGGACAGTATTTCTTTCCGTGTTCAAGACGGCTTATACATCTCCAGACTATCTGCTTTTTCCCGCTCTTGCCACAAGAGCATTTGATGCTCCAGGTGGTTCTGCGATAAGGTGTACCACATTTTCCGCAGATAAGTAATTCTGTAAGGACATATTTGCTTGAATATTTGCCTTGCTCGGTAGTAGTTTTATCCGAAACTTTACGCTTAGAGCTTCGTCTTGCAAGCTCCTGCTGTACCCGGTTGTAGGTGTCACGGTCAACTATGGGATCGTGGTGATCAGAAACCAGATACATTGGACGTTCTCCGATTCTTGAGGTTTCCCCCTTGTAGGTAACAGTACAGCTATCGTTAACTGTCAGCCAGTGCATCGTATCAACGGGATTTGGATTGTTCCATGAAAATCCGCTTGTGGAATAGCCCAGCTGAGTTATTGTGTAATACACAAGTCCCGAACAATCGATACCTTGCTGATTTATATATTCCACCGAAAGCGGGGAGTAGGAGTCCTGAGTATATACTCCAGAATATCCTTTAAATCCGAATCCGTAAGGCGCACCGAGAAGTGTCGCCGCCTTTGCGATCACAGTATCCGCCGACGGAAACGCAAGATTTTCAGTAGTTGAAACACTTTCCGCATTTGCTGTAATAACTCCGCTCACAGATGAGCCGAGCATAGAAAAAGCGCAGAGTCCTGATATGAACCCCGCGCCGATCTTCTTTAATATTTTCGATTTTGTTTTAAACATATATCGCATTTCTCCTTTTTATTTTTGCAAAGAAAAAGAGCCGGATTTCGGCTCTTTCGTTTGCATATTCTAATATATATCGTCATATCTTTGACTGCTTATCAAATCCGCCTCTGATATATATGATTCATCAATATCTATTATTTCGCTGAATCCGCAGTCGTTATTCAGCAGAAATCCTTGCCCTTGCGTATCAAGAACAAACCATGCTCCGTTTACTTTAACAACATTTGCTACATGACCATACAGTTTTGACGGAGTCCATACAAGATAGCATTCCAGACCTGTACCTTTGCATAAATAGTAGGTCTGCCACGAATAATTCACGCAAGTTCCCGAACCATTTTCAGTCATCCAGTTGTATACCGCCTCCGCCTTGCTGTAATCAAAGCCGTTATGAGATAAGCTTCTGCCGATATCCATATATCGTTCTTCCTCAGTAGGCTTCGGCGAGGGAGGTTCCGTCTGCGGCGCTGTTGTAGTCCGCGGCTTTGTTGTTATGACAGGCGGATTTGTTACCGCAGGCTTTGCTGTTGTTGATTGGGCTACATTCTGAGGCTTCTCATTGGACGGCTGAGCGTTCTTCTCCGCTGAGTTATTGCCCTGAGAATTGCCGAATGGAGTATTGCTCTGCCGATCGCTCCGCGCGGTTTGGTTATTACCTTCTACAGCGGTATTCTGCCCCTGAACCGAATTGCCGTTCGTATTTGAAGAATCGGATCTCTTTGCAGTAGTTACTGCGATACCAGTCGGATCTGAAGCAGAGGATACCGTCCGCGAACTTGTTTTTAAAGCAGTAGTTGTGGCTTCGCCTGTATCCTTTTCTTCTGACGATGAGGTTTCCGTATCAGATGTGCTTTTGGAAGCAATTGCTGTGGTAGTTTCCGCTTTGGATTCTGTATTGTCTGTCTGTCCGCAAGCCGTAAGCATCAGACCGCATACAGCTAAAATAGTTATCGCTTTTTTCATAATATCGCCTCGATAAATTTGCTTCTTTAACTATATCACACAAATACATCATAATCTAGTCCTTTTAAAGAAATTCTACCAAAGCAACAAAGAATACAGCATTTTTTTGTGAGATATTTCACATAGACATCTCAGGCTCCGGTTCGTCAGACATTTCCTCATCGGGAGTGTTCTCCACCTCGATTTCTGCAGCCTGCACCTGCTGTAATTTGATATCGTAAGCGTTCAGTACTGCCTGATTAAGAGCGTTTCTTGCCGATTTTGTTATAGCGTGAAAAATATCACTGTATTTTGTTTCACCATTAGCGTCCTTGTACGAAGTTGACGGCATATTTACAAATCTGCCTTTCTCGGTTTCCATCACTCTCAGTCCGTGAACAGCGAATATTCCGTCCATTGTAACGCTGGCATACGCTTTTACCGATGAATCCTGTTTCTCCACAAGTCTGTTAATAGTCGCTGAAATTTTCATTAGTATCACCTTATCCTTTCGTTTATGACATTGTAAATTCCGGTTCTTCCGTTTCCTCAAGATCCTCGTTCAATTCTTCCTCTTGCTCAAATACGATAACGGGAGTTTCAAACATTGCGGAATATTCCTTGATCTGACCGTCCGTAAGCGAACAACTGTCCCATTCGCCGTATTCGTTCTGGCAGTTTCCCGACACATAGAAAGTACCATGAACAAGGCAATTGCCCACCATTCTGTTTGGTTCGGAATTATTCAGCAGAAACTCATCATTGCACCAAGCTATAGCGTCATATTTCGGCTCAAAATATATGGGTTCAATACAGCCTCCCACCACAGACTGCATAGCATGGATATCGTGCCGAATCTCCGCTTCATAGGGAGCTTTGCCGTTTTCCACTACAAGAATTTTCATCATATCCGAGTGGTTCGTTTTATCAATATCAAAGTCAATCGGTTTAAACCCCACGCTGTCGCAGAAGTAAAATCCCTTATTCTTGCCCTCGCAAATTTCAATAACATTGCTGACTGACAATGACTCGCCGAGATAGCCGGGCGGTGTTTTGTCCGAATTGCAGAGAGCAAAAACGCTTTCAAGATTGTCGCAGTTTACTGTACCGCCATAGATCTGACGGTAATTCTCAGCCTTTACACCTCCGTGAGATTGTGTGTAATCATAGTCCATAAAGGCAAGCTTGCCGCTGTCTTTTTCATGATCGATCTGAAATATGCGTATTTTCATCCGCGGAGCTTCTATCTGCTTAAGCCGCTCTACCGCCCATTTTGGAAGCTGCTCATAGTCCGCAACTCCGCAGAAATCCTCACGGTAAAAACTCGCTTTCTCGCCGTCCGCAAGAAACTGTCCGAACACCTTTCTGCCCGACTTTTCGGGATCACAGCCAAAACCTCCCGCCGCGTAGAAATACTGATTTATGGGGTTCTTAAACTGCTCGTTGAGGATCTCCGGCTTTAAGATCAACAGCTTTTTCTCATAATCCTGAGGCTTATGGGATTGAACGCACTGTTTTTCTCCCACAAGTCCAAGCTTGATGTATTCCTTTCTGACCTCATCGATAAAGCCGTTAAACACGGCAGGATGAGAATCAACGCAATATTCCATCATTTCTTTTTGTGGAAGATATGAGGGGATAACAGACCTTGCCCATTCCTTATTTTCATGTGAAAAACGTCCGTCATGCTCCTTATTCAGAATACTTGCGGCAAGCACCCACATCGCGCGGTCATAACCGAAATGTGCAAGCACCGTCTTGACTGCCGTACCGCTTAAATAATAGCCGTCAAAATTATCCGCAATGGCTTTTTCTATCGCGTTTTTACAGCGGATATTTTCCCTCTGACTTTCACGGTATATCTCTATTTCTCCGTTTTGTTCAGCGTTTTCAAAAGAATGCCTGTACAGGTAACTCATGAACAAACCTCCGTTTCCTCTCCGCAGTAATCATACAGTGGACAATCTCCGCAGTCATCGTGCATAGCGCAAGTCCTTTCAATCTCTTCCTCCGAGATTCCGCAGTCAGATTGTTCTCTGTCGGAAGCGTTTCTCCAAATTGTAAGGCTTACTCCACTGTCATCACGTTCAATTTCTACGCTTACGGGACCGCCGTTTTCATCGTAAAGACCTGAAAATTCGGTTGTTCCGTTAGTTGTGAGTATCTGCGCGAAAATTATCTTTTTCATAAAGTTATACCTCCAGAATTGTTTTTTCATCATCAAACAGCGAGAGCTGGCGAGCCGCTCTCGACCTCTCGCTTGTATCGTAATTGGATATGAGAAGCTCCGCGTACTGACAGCCGCCGTCATATCGCTGCGCAAGATTATTCAGTCTGCTGATCTCCTCAATTTGAATATTCGGCTTGTCCCAAATTTCTCTGATTTCGGGACAATCATTGTATGAAACAAGAAATTTGCCCGAAATACCAAGAAGCGTATCACGAAGTCTGATATGGTCCTTTGTTGTAAAGCCCACGTCCTTGTAGTAGTTTTCAGTTGCAAAGTAGGGAGGATCGCAGTAAAAAAAGCTTACAGGTCTGTCATACTGCATGATAAGCTTTTCAAAATCCTTGTTCTCGATTATGACCTTCTGCAATCTCCTTGCCGCCAGATCTATCATCGGGAAGTCCGACCAGATAGAATGCGGCTGACTTGCAAAGCTGTCCAGTCCGCTTGCGTAGCTGTACCTTATGAGCTGATAGAACTTTGACGCTCTGTCCGCGTCGCGAAATCTGCCGAACAGACCTCGCTTGTGGAGATTTGCGATACGTTCAAAATCCTCACGGGAATTAAGCACATACCGTAATTTGTATTTCAGCTTGTTCGGTTTATCCCTGACGCAGCGGTACAGATTTGCAAGGTTTCCGTTATAGTCGTTCCAGACCTCGAAATCCATAGCCGGCGGCTTATGGAACAGCACCCAGCCCGCGCCGCCGAAAACCTCTATATATCGTTCATAATAGGTTGGAAATCTTGCAAGAACTTCATCTCTTAACGCTTTCTTTCCGCCTACCCATGACATAAAACTGTTCATATATTATTTGCCTCCGAAAGGAGGCACACCTCCCTTCGATGTTTTGTGCTATGCACAAAACTCGTAGTTGAAAGCATCGCTTTCAACTTTTCCTTCTCTGTCGTTTCAACCAATGACAGAAAGAAAGTCGCTTTGCTAAAAACAGAAGTTTTCTGTCATTGGCAAAACGACTTTAGTTGTTATTCTTCTTTAAGTCTCTTTATTTCCTTTTCGGCATTCTTGACCGCCGAAAAGAGACAGCCTATGGTTGCTCCGATTATTCCACCAACTGTCATCCCTATGAATAAATATGTCATTACATCATCTCCATTTCTAAATCTTCAGTTTCTTCCATAGAGCAGCTAGCTTCATTGCTCATAAACTCCGTAAACGTGCTTGTTTCACCGGTAAAGTTCGGTTCGGTATCATTTGTAAAAGTAATGAAACCTTTTTCACCGAGATCGATAGGCTCTTTGGTTATGACAGAGCCTCCGTGATTTACTTTAACGATTTTTTCGATGGAACAAAAACGCTCTCCATCGTCTGACTGCCTTAAATGATAACAATGCATTCCTTTGGGAATATCCGTGTCTGTTATTCTGTCGTTGGTAAACAGCGCGGTCTGTCCGAATAGTTCTATACGATCATATTCGTCGCCGTTATCGATATTGACGTATCCTGTTTCTGAAGCGTTGAGTAAAAGTCCGTAATCCTCAAGATCGACGTCCATAACCCTCGCCGCGAATTCAAGCCGCTCCTTTTCGCTTTCGGCATAGTATTCTTCATAGCGTTCTCCGTCGTAATACGCGTATCTTCCGCAGTTCACGCCGATGTCCTCGTCAGCCCACTCATGAATAATTTTGATTTCGGGGTACATCTCCGATAATCGCTGAATTACAGGATGGGGAGCTGTCCAGGCGGTCAAGAAGCGCAGTTCTTCGGCATTTGAGTAATCACAGTCTTTCTCATAGCCATAGGCTGACCACTTCGTACCCCAATTTGCTATACACCAGTCGTACCAGTTGTTTTTGCCGTAGAGATTCATTTCCTCCTGACCGAGATTGCCGCGGTAGATATTTTCAGGCATGGGAATTATCTTCTCAAAATCAATAGTTCCAAGTCCGAGCTCATCGTTTTGTATTCGCTCCAGAAGCTCCCGTATCTGCTTTCGGTCACCGTTTAATTTGATTACGTTTGTCACATGATTTGGCATTCGCTTTCTCCTTTCCGTCATTGTTTTTCACTTAGCGACACGGCTGTTGTTTCTAAAACACCGTCTGTCAGCATTTCTGTAAATAAATACGCCATTACATCATCTCCATTTTGAAATCTTCGGTTTCTTCATGTTCTACATCATCAGCCGAAGTAATCTCCACATATTCATCAATAATACTTAATGCCTCATCGTAGCTGCCTGATGAAGTAATACGACTGCACATTTCTTTTGCCCTATCTGCCATACCATTCTTTTTCAGCGTTTTTGAGGCTATTCCCATAAGATTGAAGATATTTCCGTTCTGACCTATCAGCGGACATTCAGGTTTTTTCTGTGTTTGTTCATTTTCTGAAACAAAGCCGCCGAGTTTGTTAGGAACATAATCGGAAAGCCATGTACCGCCGAACTGCTCGTGTGTCTGCAATCTCCATATTGCAAGCTTACCGACATCAAGCTGAACGTCATCAAACGGAAACAGCAGACAGGTAAGGTTTCCGTTATTAAAGCTATATACCTTTTCAAATCGACTTTCATTCTGCAATATTCCGCTTTCC
>UQPZ01000013.1 GCA_900543145.1 uncultured Ruminococcus sp. | reverse complement strand
CGCTTTCGTTACCTTTGACGTATAGCTGTGGGTATGTCCGCTGCCGTTTACGGGATAGGTTTTCAGATCCGGCATTTCATCTAAGGTAATTACATTTGTATGATTGTAAACCTTATTCCACATATACGATTCAGTGTATTTTTCTGAGATAGAAGTTCCGTTTGAACAGAAATCTCCTCCCCAGACGCAGAACCAGCTCCATACCGTTCCTGAAGAAAGCGCCTTATCAATATCAAAAAGACAGCCGTTTTCAGTCAGCGCTACTACCTTATTTGTATCCGTATATTCAGCCGCCTCCAGAAATTTAGAGGACTGAGGATTATACACATGATTTCCAGGATAAATATCTTCGCCGATTATATCTACATATCCATCGCCGGGATACCACGATTTATCCTGACCGTTCCAAACCCATATAAGATTATCAAGTCCGTATTCACCGGTAAGCTTATCGTACATCGTTTTCCATAGCTTAATATACGGCGCAGCTCCGTCAGAACCCCACCAGAACCAGCCTCCGCTTGCCTCATGCAGCGGTCTGAACAGTACAGGAACATCGGCATCCTTCAGCTTTTTCAGCTGAACGGCTATAGCGTCTATGTCCTTCATAAGCAGATCATATCCCTCAGGATCGGAGCCGTCCATTATTCTGGAAAAATCTATATTAAGGTTATCAGTATAAAAGCCGCCCCACCATCTGGGATTTCCGCTGCTGTCCGTTCCCGATTTAAGATACTTGTCAGGAGCGTTCCAGTGCCAGCAAAGCTCTACTATTCCGCCCGCATTTGTAAATTCCACTGCGTTTTCAACGGTTTTGCAGCTATCGCCCTTTGAAACCCTTGTGGGAGTATATCTCATAAGATCCATTCCCAGTATAGCAGGAGTTTTTCCGGTAAGATTTTTTATTGCCTTAAATTCATTTCCGTTCAGTCCGTCGTCACAGGTCTGTCCGGAGATAACGTTTTTACCGTAATTATCAGCAATAAAGCTCATAAGGCGCTTTGCCGAATCAGAAGCGGACGGATTTATAAGCGCCTTTGATACATCGTAATAATCCCTGTTGGAGGTTTCAGAGCCGGTAATTATCAGACAGTCAAGATTGATATATCCCCAAGACGGAGTAACCTTTATACTGCGGCTTCCCTTGGTAAGATATACCCTGTTGATAAAGCCGTCGCCAAGCGTTCCTTTGCGTGAATAAAACTCGCCTATTCCCTCTCCGTCAACGGATACATAATTATATTTATCGCTTCCTATCCCGCTGCTTCTGAAATTAAGATCGTAAAAACCGTTTTCAGGTACGGATACCGTAAAGGTACAGCTTCCCGAATTTTGAAAGATCACATATCTTCCTCCGGAATATGACGAGCCTGATCCTGTTTGAACACCCGAAAGCTGAGCGTTTTCAGCCTCATACTTCAGGCTTACGTCTGCCGAAGCGAGCGTCGGAGCAGGCGCAGACGTAACTGTACACAGTGCCGCACACAGCATCGAAAATACTTTCTTTGATATACTGTTCATACTGATTACCTTCCTTAATGTTTCTATAGATATTTTATCATATTTCAATAATAAAGTAAACCTTACATTGCAGTTATTCTTAATATTCTACAATTAACAGCTTAAACCGATTACAGAAAAGGTTTTCGGTATCAATAGTATACAATTGATAAAATAAGAAAACAAAAAGTCCGCACTTAAAGCACGGACTTTATCTTCTGATAAAATTTACATCGACTATATGTAATTAATCAGCCTTAGGAGCCTCAACCGGGCAGGTGCCTGCACATGAACCGCAGTCAATACAGGTTTCAGCGTCAATAACAGCCTTTCCGTCTTCCATTGTAATAGCTCCTACAGGGCAAGCGTCAACACAAGCGCCGCAGCCGATGCACTCATCACTAATCTTATAAGCCATGATAGTATACCTCCTCAATATTTTAAGAACCAATTTAAGTTCCTATACTAATATAATATCATATTTTCTGAAAAATGCAAGTGCTTTTCTGATATTATCACAATTTTTTCATAATATTTCGTCATAATATCAAGCGAATATCTTATCCGTCAGATCTTTCCAAGCTCCTCCTGACTGAGAAGATGAAAGCCACCCTCAGCAAATGCCGTAACAGCCTTGTCGTTGCTGTCTACTCTCAGCACCAGATAAGCTGTTTCTTCCTTTTCGTTTATAAAAGCTGCATACATATACTCAACGCTTATATTGTCCTTATAAAGCGTATCCATAGCTTCGGCAAGACCTCCCGGTCTGTCGGAGATCCTTATAGCAAGCACGTTGGTTATAGTAACGGAACAGCCTGCTTCTTTAAGGATCTCAAGCGCCTTGTCTGCGTCATTTACGATAAGCCTTAAAATGCCGAAATCCTTTGTATCGGCAATGCTCATCGCCCTGATGTTGATATTATTATCTCCCAGCAGTCTTGTTATAGCAGACAATCTGCCGGGACGGTTTTCTACAAAAACTGATAATTGCTTAACGGTCATAATAAAACCTCCCTCAATTTTTAGTTATTTACTGGTCAGCTGTAAAAAGCACCCACAGATCCTTCTCAGCCGCAAGTCTGAAAAAAGGTATCGAATCCTGAAGATACTCCCATGAATACTCAAGATCCTCGCCGCTCAGCTCATCGGGATAGGTTTCGTCGATTTTACTATAGCCTTCCCTGAACTGCTTTTTTGTCAGTTTTACAAGCCAGCTGTAAAGCTCCCTGACCATAGACGGACTTTTTGCGGTTATTATATAATCGTCGTACTTATCCCCGTCGTAATAAAGCAGCTCGCCGCCGAGAACTGCTCCGCCAAGCGGATAGCTTTCGCAGTCAAACGAAAGCGTTCCATCGGTAAGACTGCGGTGGATCGCGTCCCACGCCTTGTCAAGCTCCGCTGTGCGTTCGGGATATTCCTCGAAATATTCCTCCTCAAGCTCGTCGGATATATACTCCGGTCTCTGCGCCATAGGCAAAGCTCTTATATGCTTTACAACGTCCTCAGGAACTGCGAACAGAACTCCGAGACAGCTCATTTACATACCCCTCCGATCTGAAAGTCCGGCTAAACCAGCTTTCTCTTATCAATAACCCTTACTGCCTTGCCTTCGGAGCGGGGTATAGATTTAGGCTCTACAAGCCTTATCTTTGCCTTGATTCCCAGTATGGAATGAATATCGTCGGATATTTTTCTTTCAAGCATTTCAATAGAGCTTATCGTATCGGACAGCATATCGTCCGAAAGCTCAACCCTTATCTCAAACGTATCGGAATTGTTTACTCTGTCAACTATTATCTGATAATTTGGAGTCGCCTTGCTTACCTTAAGAAGCACGGATTCGATCTGCGACGGGAATACGTTTACGCCCTTTATTATAAGCATATCGTCGCTTCTTCCCATCGGCTTTGTCATTTTAACAAGAGTTCTGCCGCAGGAACATTTTTCTCTTGAAAGAATACATATATCCCTTGTCCTGTATCTCAGCAGAGGGAAAGCTTCCTTTGTAATGCTTGTAAATACAAGCTCTCCCTTGGATCCTTCCGGAAGCACCTCTCCCGTATCAGGGTCGATTATCTCCGCAATAAAATGATCCTCGTTGATATGCATACCCGTCTGCTCCTCGCATTCAAAGGATACGCCCGGGCCGCTGGTTTCGGTAAGACCGTAAATATCATAAGCCTTTATTCCCAAAGATCTCTCTATCTCATGACGCATTTCCTCCGTCCAAGGCTCAGCTCCGAATATTCCTGCCTTAAGCTTTATGTCCTCAGGCCCGTAGCCCATATCGTGCAGAGTTTCACCTATGTACGCAGCATAAGACGGAGTACAGCATAGTATCGTCGAACCAAGATCACGCATAAACTGTATCTGCCTCTCGGTATTTCCCGACGACATCGGCAGCGTAAGGCAGCCTACCTTATGAGAGCCGCCGTTAAGTCCCGGGCCTCCGGTAAAAAGTCCATAGCCGTAGCATACCTGACAAACGTCTTCCTTTGTTCCTCCTGCCGCTGTTATCGCTCTGGCACAGCAGTCCTCCCAAAGGTCAATATCGTGCTGGGTATAAAACGCAACGACTCTCTTGCCTGTAGTTCCGCTTGTGGACTGAATCCTTACGCAGTCCGAAAGCGGCTTTGCAAGCAGACCATAGGGGTAAGCTTCACGAAGATCAGCCTTTGTAAGAAAAGGCAGCTTATGAAGATCCTCTATTCCCTTTACGTCCTCAGGAGAAACGCCCTTCTCCTCCATAAGCTTCCTGTAGTAAGGAACGTTATCCCAGACGTGTTTTACCTGAGCCGCAAGACGCTGGCTCTGAAGCTTTTTCATGTCCTCTCGGGACATACACTCGATTTCCTTGTTCCAATAATTCGCCATTGGAATCAACCTCCTGTAATTGTTTACTGAAATTCCCATTAAGCATAAACGGTTGTGCAGATTTCTTGTTTCGTCGGCAGGACTCTGCAAATACAAAACTCAATAACCTCCGAGAAACGATTCTCTCCAAGCAGAATCCTAAGCGCCTTAAGCTTTACGGCAATTTCAATATATATCGTACTTGAGCTTTCGGCTGACAGCTGTTTACGGTTCAGCTCAAAGCTTCTCCTCCAGTCCGAACATATCGTTAAGCAATCTTATTCCGCTGTCGGTCCTGAATACCTTGTCCCTGAATTTAATGACGCTTTCCTTTGAAAGCCCGTCCTCATAGGCATTGACAAGAAAGTCAGCCTCAAGAAGTATCTGCCAGTCAAGTCCCTCAACATCTGTATATGTATGATGATGAGCTACAAGAAAGCAGACTCTTTCTATACATTTCTTAGAATAGCCAAGCTCCGACAGCATATTCCTTGCAGGCTCTGTTCCCAGCTCCTGCTGCAAGTCCCCTCCGCATACTCCCTTGCCGTATTTCTCCTCCGCCGGCTTTATCCCTATATCGTGAACTATTGCCGCAGTATATAGGATATCAGCAGTATATTCGTCAAGCATTTCAATTTTGGCTATCGTTTTTGCAAACGAATAAACCTTAATGAAATGCTGGATCCTTTTAGGGTCGCCGGAAAAATACCTGGTCATTGCCGCAATAAGGCGTTCATTGTGAGTATCCGAAAATATATTAAACAGCCTATTAAACAAATTCATACCGTATGAATCTCCTATTTTACTGCTCTTCCCAGTTCAAATGCCTTTTTATTCAGCTCAAGGAACTTAGGAGGAACACACTGCTCAAGAGCAGACTGCCATACGCTTTCGTCAAAGGACATTTTTGTTGAAACTACGCCCATAAGAACTACATTGGAAGCCTTTGCAGTTCCTGCCTGTTCAGCAAGAGAAAGTGCGTCAACAGCGGTAACGTCGATATCCTGAGCTTTTATCTTTTCAATAATATTTTCCGGATACTGAGCCGCACCTGTTATTACCGGCATAGGGTCGATCTGCTGAGTAGAGGTAACAAGATGTCCCCCCTTTTTCAGATATGCAAGCCATCTTGCCGCTTCAAGCTGCTCAAAGCTGATAATTATATCCGCTTCGCCCTTGTTTACGACCGGAGAGCAGACCTCGTCGCCGTACTTGACGTATGTAACAACAGAGCCTCCTCGCTGACTCATTCCGTGAACCTCGCTTACCTTAACGTCGAAGCCCTGAGAAAGCAGAACGTTTCCTATTATTCTCGACGCCAACAGCGAACCCTGACCGCCGACTCCGACTATCATTATTGATTTTGTTTCCATTATTTACACCTCATATTATTAATTTAATTACCGAACAGGATCTTTCCCAACGCCGTTCCCAGCCAGACACCCAGCAGACAGCCTGCTATGCTGACAAACATATACAGCAATGCCGCTCCCGTTCTTCCGTTCTCTATAAGCGACAAGCTTTCAAGGGAAAAGGCTGAAAAAGTCGTAAATCCTCCGCAGACCCCCGTTTTAAAAAACAGAGTCTGATTTTTATTAATCGTACCTGAAGCGGCAGCTCCTGCAATAAAACCGATTGCCAGAGCGCCAAGAAGATTCACTGTAAGCGTAGCAAATGGCATATCACCGCGAAAGGGGATCAGACCCGTCAGATACCTTAAAACCGCTCCGACCGCTCCTCCGGCAGCAACGGCAAAAATTGATATAAGCTTCATGGTTTATCCGCTCCTGTATTTATTTCCGGCTAAGATCGATCAGTCTTTTTCATAAAAACGCCTGATACACGTTTTATTATTCAAAATCTCGCTGCGGCTGTATCTGATAACGCATAATATCAGCCACCATTCTCCGGTACTGATCGGTCAGCAGCTGATCCTGGATAGGATACTTCTGCTGAAGCTGAGATAAAACATACTCAACGTTATGCTCGTTCAGCTCAAGTCCGGAAGAAAGCTCTACCGCATACTGATAGCAGTCGGCGATCAGCTTTTTATTGCTGAACATTCCATATACGCTTTTCAGTTCTCTGTACTGCTCCTTTGTAAGCTCATGCCCTTTTTCGCAGTTATCGCAGAAGATAAAATAACCCTTGGTTCTCCAGAAAACAGGGATATAGCATATATGCACCTTGAAAACCACTCGTCCAAGATAATAATGAGCAAAGCTGCGGCAGTTCTGACATACCATAACTCCTACCGAAACATCTCTTTTCAGCTTATCTCCCCAGCCGTACATTATTATCATATGTATAATACCTCCCCACTATATTTTAAACTGTCTGAGCCTTATTCCGTTATAGCTCCCGGCCTGCACATTTCAGTACAGATTCCGCAGCCTACACACTGAGTATGGTCGATCACGCACTTTCCGTTATGTATGGAAATTGCCGGACAGCCTATCTTCAGGCACTGCTTACAGCCAACGCACTTTTCCGTATTTACTTTGAGCGGCGGATTATGCTTTACATATTTAAGCAATGCACATGGACGGCGTGAGATAATTACGCTCGGCTCGTCCTTTTCAAGCTCTTCCTTTATTACTTTTTCCGTTTCAGCCATATGGTAAGGATCGACAACCTTTACGCTTTTGATACCGATAGCATGACAAAGCTCTTCAAGATTTACCGCTGCGGCAGGATCGCCCTTAAGGTTCTTGCCTGTAGTAGGATTCTGCTGATGACCCGTCATTCCGGTAATTGAATTATCAAGAATAATTACGGTAGAATTGGTAGCGTTGTAAGCAATGTTTACAAGTCCCGTCATACCGCTGTGCATAAAGGTAGAATCGCCGATAACCGCTACCGACTTCTTTTCAGCGTCTTTCCCTCTTGCTTTATTGAAACCGTGAAGTCCGCTTATTGAAGCGCCCATGCATATTGTTGTATCCATAGCGCAAAGCGGGGCAGCCGCGCCGAGGGTATAGCAGCCTATATCTCCCGAAACCATTACGCCCAACTTTGAAAGGCAGTAGAACAGTCCCCTGTGAGGACAGCCTGCGCACATAACGGGCGGACGTACCGGAACAGGCTCGCTGAATTCCTGGCTTTCTGCGGCTTCTCCCAGTATCTTTTCCCTTACGATAGCCTGGGAGATCTCTCCCATAAGACTGAATGTATCCTTACCGTGAACATTAAGACCTATCTTTCTGCAATGTGTTTCAATAACGTCGTCAAGCTCCTCTATAACATAAACCGTTTCGCACCTTGAAGCGAACTCCCTGATTATATTTTCGGGAAGAGGGTTTACGATACCGAGCTTCAGGTATGACGCCTTTGTTCCAAGGGCTTCCTTTGCGTACTGATAAGCCGCACCGCTGGTAATAACGCCTATTCCTGTATCGTTTATTTCAAGCCTGTTAAGCGGAGAGGTTTCCGCATATTCCGCAATTGCCCTCATTCTTTCTTCAACAGCAGGGTGACGGCGTATTGCGTTTCCCGGCATCATAACGAATTTCTGAGGATTTTTCTTATATTCTGCAAGCTCATGCTCCTCCCTATCGCACAGTTCAACCGCCGACTGGGAATGAGAAACCCTTGTTGAAAGCCTTACGATAACAGGAGTATCAAACTGCTCCGAAAGATCAAACGCCGCTTTCGCAAACTCCTTGCACTCGGAGGAATCCGACGGCTCAAGCATCATGACCTTTGAAGCGATCGCATGATGGCGTGAATCCTGCTCGTTCTGAGAGGAATGCATTCCGGGATCGTCCGCAACCGCAATGACCATACCGGCATTTACTCCCGTATATCCTGCGGTATAAAGCGGATCGGCGGCAACGTTAAGACCGACGTGCTTCATTGCACAGAAACTTCTCGCACCCGCTATAGAAGCGCCCAAAGCTACCTCCATAGCGACCTTTTCGTTCGGCGCCCACTCTGCGTAAACCTCGTCATATTCAGCAACCTCTTCGGTTATTTCCGTAGATGGCGTTCCAGGATATGAAGAAGCGATCCTGCAGCCCGCCTCATACAAACCTCTGGCCAGCGCCTCGTTGCCAAGCATAAGTTTTTTCATATAAAAATCTTTCCTTTCGTAAAATGCGACGTCCCTGAACCGAAACGGCAGCTAAGACATCTCACGATAAATTTGTTAAAATACAACAACTGTCCTTATCAATAAAAATAATTATACCATAATAATAGACAAAAATCAATTGCTTTTTCCAAAAAAAACGGTATTAAGATATTTTTTATGTTTATAACCGTCTTTTTTTCAGAATTCATGCTATAATAATTATGTTTACATAATTCAAGTTTAAAATTTTCAGTTAACAAGCCGGCGCTTTAAAAAAACTGCACATAATAAAACGGTGCGGCTGAATTAATAAATTATTATTGAAAGAGAGGCGTTTTTGTTGTATAATAAAATTAAGCATATGGATTTTATTCTGATAATTTTTACCGTTCTCGCCTGTACCGCAGGTATCGTTCTGGTATTTTCCCTTGTCGATACAAACTCGTATCAGAAAATATCTTACGGCATCTCAGCTTCACTGTGGATAACAAAGATCGCAGCGGTGATATTAGGACTTTCCGCAATGTTCGTTCTCTCTGCAATAAAAATAGAAAAGATCACTAAACACTGGAAGCTGATAGGCGCAGCGGGAGTATTATTTACACTGCTTACGTTTACGCCCATAGGAACCGGTCCGTCCTCAGCAGACGACCGGGCATGGATCAGTCTTTTCGGCTTTACTGTTCAGCCTGCCGAGGTCCTGAAGCTCTGCTTTATTATAACCTTTTCGGTTCACATAACACGGGTAAGAGAGCATTTCAACAAGCCGCTGACAGTTCTGGGGCTTCTCGCTCACGCCGCCGTTCCTTTGCTGATCGTATATTTACAGGGAGATCAGGGTACAGGCGTGATTTTTATCATGATTGCAGCAATAATGATGTTCGCAGGAGGACTTAGCTGGAAATATATCGTTTCGGCGCTTATTCTTTCTCCGGTAATACTCTGGGCGGTTTGGAAATGGGTTTTGCTGGAACATCAGAAGCAGCGCATAATGGTACTTTTTAACCCTGAGCTCGACCCGCTGGGTACAGGCTATCAGCAGTCGCAGGGAAGGCTTGCCCTCCAGAGCGGCGGACTTTTCGGCAAAGGACTTTTTTCCGGAGACAGCAAGGAATTTATTTATGTTTCGGAATCACAGAACGATTTTATCTTTTCATATGCAGGTCAGACCGCAGGCTTTATCGGGTGCGGTATAATTATACTGATACTTTTCGCTGTCTGTTTAAGGCTTGTAATTGACAGTTCAAAATGTACAAAGCCGGGAAGTCTGGTATGCGCAGGCGTATTTGGTCTGATTTTTTCCCATACATTTATAAATATAGGCATGGTACTGGGATTTATGCCTGTTATCGGCGTTCCGCTCCCCTTTTTCTCGGCAGGCGGAACGGCAATGGTCACAATGCTTACGGGAATAGGTCTTGTTCAAGCATCGCTTAAATCGGAAGGCTGTAAAACGCCGTCCCAATAATTACGGCAAAAATACTCTATCGGAGGTAAAGCAAATGAGCGTTAACACATTAGACAGAATATATACGGAGGACAAAACAGCCCTGCAAAAAGACAGGTATTCAAAAGCCGCTGCGGAATTTGAAAAGCTATTTAAAACCGCACCCGAAAGGTTCTTTTCAGCACCCGGAAGAACAGAGGTCGGAGGCAATCACACCGACCATAATCACGGACGGGTGCTTGCCGCAGGAGTTTCTCTGGACGTTATTGCGGCTGTTGTTCCTTCCTGTGACGGAATTATAGAGGTAAAATCTGAGGGTTTTCCGGCAGATACCGTAGATATATCAGACCTAAAGGTTCATGATGAAGAGAAAAACTCCTCGGCTTCTCTTATAAGAGGAGTTGCCGCAGGCTTCGCCAGAAACGGTCACAAGATCGGCGGCTTCAAAGCGTATACTACGTCAAATGTGCTTAAAGGCTCGGGACTTTCTTCCTCTGCCGCTTTTGAAGTGCTTATAGGTACTATACTCAGCGGACTGTATAACGAGCATAGTGTTTCCGCCGTTGAAATTGCTCAGATCTCCCAGTATGCCGAAAACGTATTCTTCGGCAAACCGTCGGGACTTATGGATCAGATGGCTTCGTCGGTAGGCGGTTTTATTACTATTGATTTTGCCGATCCGTCTAAGCCTGTAATTGATTCTATAGCTTTTGATTTTGCAAAAAGCGGACATTATCTTTGTATCGTTGACACTAAGGGCAATCATGCCGATCTTACTCCCGAATACGCCGCCGTTCCCTCAGAAATGAAAAAGATCGCAAATCACTTCGGAAAGGATTTCCTAAGGGAGCTTTCAAAGGAAGATATAATGCAGAACATTGCAGCGCTTCGTGAAAAATACGGCGACAGAGCCGTTCTTCGTGCGCTTCATTTTATGGACGACAACGAAAGAGTAATTAAGGAAGCCGACTCGCTGAAAAACGGAAGCTTTGATGATTTCCTGAAGCTTGTGAAAGAATCCGGCAGATCGTCGTATATGTATCTGCAGAACGTATACGCTTCCTCAGCTCCTGACGAGCAGGGACTTTCAACCGCTTTATACATAGCCGAGCAGGTTCTCGACGGCGAAGGAGCATTCCGCGTTCACGGCGGCGGCTTTGCGGGAACTATTCAGGCGTTTGTTCCGGAAAGCAAGCTTGAAGCTTTCAGAAGTGAAATGGAAAAGGTATTCGGAGAAGGCTCCTGCTATGTGCTGTCAATAAGACCTGTCGGCGGCACAGAGGTTTTAATCCAAAAGTAAGGCGTGAGAAATGCTATGAAAAATCCTTTTAGCCGTCCGGGACAGTTTTTAAAAAAATTGAATGATCCTCAGCCTAAGCTTAAAATCTCCTCCTGCGGAGAAATACTTATAGACGGACTTCCCTTTTCATTTACCGTTGCAAGCGCCGGCTCCGCTTCTGATAAAGGACTTGTAGTATCCTTTTCTGGAGAAGCCGTTGACAAGGGAATTGTTACATTTGAAAAAATAGAAGCTGTAACAGCTTGCGGACAGACGGCAGAAAAAACCGAGAAAAATCCTGAACTTATAACCAAGAAAGACGGTAAAAGAATTTATCAGACCCGATTTACAGATCTACCTATCCCTGCCGCTGCGAAGAGTCCGGGCTTCTGCTTAAAGCGCAGCCGTGAGGATTTTTTTAAATCCGTCAGCTCCGAGATCGCCTTTCGGACCGTACCTCATTATTCGCTTAGCGAAGAATGTGAAATCATGATAACTGTATATCCTATTGCAGCTCCGCTTAACGGACTTTCTGTTATCTGGAAAAGCTGTACGTCCGACAAAGACTATTTTACTCACCGAGACATGAAATGACATATTCTTGATACCCGAAGGAGGACGCCTGCATACTCAGGCATAATAAATAATATGAGAATGAGAAGAAAAAAGCACCTTGAGGAACGGCTCGAGGAATGCGGCAGTTATATTATCTATATGGACCGCGAGGACAGAAATTATCAGGTAAAGGATACGGAAAATCTTCTGGATTTCAATAAGCTTTTCGGAAACGAAAATCCTGTTCATCTTGAAATTGGCTGCGGCAAGGGACAGTTTGCCTGTGAGATCGCCAAGCGCAATCCGGGAATAAATTATCTTGCCGTTGAAAAGTCAAGCAACGTTATCGTTGACGCCGCAGAGAAGGCTATCGCAGAGAATATCCAAAATCTAAGGTTTATGCGCGGCGGCGCTGAATATCTGGAATGCTATATTCCAACGGGATCTATAGGAATGATATATCTTAATTTCAGCTGTCCGTATCCTAAAAAATCCTACGCCGCCCATCGACTTACTCACAGAAACTTTCTGGCAATTTACGAAAAGCTTCTGGCAGCAGGCGGAGAGATCCATCAGAAAACCGATAACCGACCATTCTTTGAGTTTTCCCTGGAGGAATTTTCTCAGAACGGCTGGATCCTGAAAAATATATCCCTTGACCTGCACAACTCAGATTTTGAAGGAAATATCGTTACCGAATATGAAAAGCGTTTTTCACAGGAGGGATTTCCTATCTACAGGCTCGAGGCGTATAAGAGGACAGCTGATGAATAAAAAATTCAAAGTCAAAAATATAATTATACTGATTCTGGTTGTGATAATTGGTTCAGGGTTTGCGTATGAATATTATATGAGAAGCAGCAGCCGTTTAAAATCTCTTCTTGAGGATAACCTTTCAGATTTTCAGGCGGCTTCGGCAGTTCTTTCCGACAATTCGGATACCGCCAGTACTGTATCAGATCTGATTGAAAATTACAGCGGAGATCCTGAGATATGCGATATTTTTACAAGACTTCAGGACAATGCCGGGGTCACTTCAGTAAGCATAAATAAAAACTATACAGGCGCTGTTATGATCGAATTTGAAATCAATAACAGAAGCTATGGAATTTCCTATATATCCGACGTAAACTCATTTGCATCGGAGGAAAGCTTTGAAAAATACTTCCTTGCCGATAACTGGTACTCCTTTGATACGGATACCGCTTTATAAAAATAAAATGCCGAAGCTTAACGCCTCGGCATTTTTATTATTTTGTTTTCAATTATCCCTTTACGGAACCAAGAGCAACACCGCGGATAATAAACTTTGAAAGGCAAAGGTAAACAATAACTACAGGCAGAATAGCTATTACAATATAAAGATTGAACAAGCCTGCATCTGTTTCCAAAGGTCCTGCGTTACGCATTGCCGAAAGCACAAGAGGAACTGTATACTTGGACTTATCGTCAATAATAAGCCTTGGCATAAAGTAGTTGTTCCAGTTTGTTACAAAGGTGAAGATCGCCTGAACCGCAAAAGCAGGTTTCAGAATCGGCATTACAATTGAATTGAATGTCCTAAATTCACCGCAGCCGTCGATTCGCGCCGCCTCAACAATTTCAAGGGGCAAAGCAGAATCCATATACTGCTTCATGAAATAAAATACAGCAGGAGCAGCAATAGCCGGAACTATAAGCGGTATGTAGGAGTTTGTAAGACCCCAGTCCTTCATCAGACGATAGAAACCGATAGCGGCAGCCTGAGTCGGAACCATCATTATAATCAATATGAATGTAAATGCAAATTTTTTCAGCTTAAAATCGTAAACATGGATAGCGTAAGCTGTGAGCGCTGAAAAATAAATTGAAAGCACTGCTGAAAGCCCTGAAATTATCAGGCTGTTTTTCAAAGCTCCGAATACGCTTCCGTAAGCAGTAGAGGTTTTTGAATTAAACAGACTTGAAAAGTTCTTGCTGAGAAGATTGCTGGGAACCCATTCAATACCTGACTGAACCTTACCTCTTGTAGCGTTGATTATAAGAAGGTAAAACGGAAACAGGGATACGATCACAAGCAGTATCAAAACTAAATATGCAATTATTCTTCTTACTAAAAGCTTAGTACGGTCATTGCTCTGACCTACAACATCATTTGACATCGGCATATATTTTACCCCCTTTTCGCTTTCTTCTTTTTCTTCTTGCCGTCGCGTTTATCGTTTCCGATAAAGTTAATAGCAAATCCAAGAACTGCGGATACTATGAAAATTACAACGCATATCGCAGACGCCAGACCTACATTTGAATCCTTTCGGGTCTGAATCTCCATTACAAGCGTTCTCGCCGTTCTTATACCTCCGACGATAGGATTTCCTTCATCGTTTGTCAGAAGCGCCGGAACATCATACATCTGTAAGCCGCCTATCATAGAAGTAACAAGTACATAAGACAGCAGTGGCTTTATCAGAGGAATTGTGATCTTCCAGAAAGTCTGAGTCGGATTTGCTCCGTCTATCTGAGCCGATTCGTACAATGAGGTATCAACACCCATTATCGCTGCCATAAGCAGTATAGTCGTATTACCGTACCATAAAAGGAAATTGATAAATCCAATTATTCCCCTTGTACCCCATATCGAATTTAGAAGCGTATCCTCTCTTCCGGTCAGATTACATACCAGATCATACATCGCTCCGCCCTGATTAAAGAGAGAATAGAACATGAACGCAATAGCAGAAGCCATTATTACATTCGGGAGATAAATTATCGTTTTGAAAAATCCCTGCGCCTTGATCTTCAATCTAAGATCTGTAAACCATGTTGCAAGCAGGAGTGAAACCGCGATCTGCGGAATAAAACCTACCAGCCAAATAACGATAGTATTGCCGAAGCTGTGGATAAGAGTTCCGCTTGTATTAAAGATTTCCTTGTAATTATCTAATCCTGAAAACTTAATCTGCTCTTCAGCCGCTACGACCTCTGTTGTCCATCCGCCGCCTATAGAGCCGCGGTCTATAACATACTCATGAAAGCTGTTATAAAACGTCTGAATTAACGGATACAGCGAAAATACTATATAAACTACGAAAAATGGTATTAGAAAGATATAACCCCATTTTGCATAGCTTACGCTTTTTTTCTTCATAAGACATATCCTTTCTAAGCAAAATCAGTATACTGTGAAAAATAATAGGGGGGGATAAACTTCCGCCCCCTATTGAATTTTCATTGTGCTTTAATTAGTCCATTGAAAGGTTGCTGTAAAGAGCTGTGATCTCCTTCTTGAAAGCTTCGAGAGCCTCTTCATATGTGCTGGTTCCGTCAAAGTAAGCCTTCATAGCAGCCTGGAACTTTTCGTTGCAGCCCTGGTCATATGCGGAAAGCTTATTAGACAGGTCGATCTTATCAGCAGCTTCTGTAAGGAGTGCAAGGTGGTTCTGTCCGCCAAGGAACGGGTTGGTGTAACCGCCGTCGATAAGCTCCTTGATAGCAGCCTTATTGTTTGTATAGTCCTGCTCGCCCTCTGTGATGGCCTTCATGCATTCCTTATTGCAGGTCATAACCTTCATTATATCAGCAACGATATCTGTGTTATCGGAGTCGATAGCGCCGCAGATCCATGTACCGCCCCAGAAATATGCCTGAGGACCTTCGCAGGCTCTCCACTTACCGTAACCGCCGTTGCCTTCAACAGCGTTGGAGTTATCAGGCTTGACCTCTTCGTCAACAGTGTTGGGGAGAAGTGTGAAAGGAATACCCCATGTAGAGAAGAAATATCCGAATACCTTACCGTCGATCTTCTGTCCGGCAGCCCAAGCGTCATCCCAGAGAGAAGTCTTGTTGTTGTAGCCCTTATCTGTATAATCCTTGGTCTGCTCAACCCACTTGGTGATCTGAGGATCGATAGTGATCTTATCGTCAGTTACCCAAGGACCTGATACAGTATTGGAGAAGCATCTGTATGTATCGTCATAACCGGAAACCATCTTGTAACCCTTGTCAGCCATCTTCTTAGCTGTTTCGGTAAACTTATCCCAGTCAGAAACAGCCTTCTGAACCTCAGCAGGATCATCAGTTCCGAGTACATCCTTAGCTATCTCAGCGTTATACAGGAACAGACCCGGTGTAGCCTGCCAGGAAACACCCTTCAGCTCGCCTGACTTTGTATCGGTAGCAACATCCTTAACGTATTTGTACTGCTCAGCAAGATCTTCCTCTGTAATTCCGATATCCTGAACCGAGAGAGCAACGTCGCCGTTAATATACTTGAGAGCGTAGTCAGCTTCAATAAGGAACATATCAACCTTTTCAGTTGAATCCTTCTGACCCTTAAGAGCTTCGTCAAGCTTTGTCTGATAAACGTTTCCTTCGTTTTCGTTCTGAACCCAGTTCAGCTTAACGCCGTTGATAGATTCAACGAACTCCTTGCCGTCCTTATCAGTTCCGGTCTTTACGTTAAGGGATGAATACTTAGAATAATACTTGTCAACTCTGCTCTTGAACTCTGTGTTCCAGCAGTAAATCGTAAGAGTATTCTTAGATTCTTCAGAAGACTCTTTACCGTGAAGAGTAGAAGTATCGATCCTGCTCTCTGTGCTGCCGCCGTTTGAATTCGTTGTGCCAGTAGAATTTGATCCGCCGGAAGCAGACGAGCTGTCGTCATTTCCGCAAGCCGTCATTACTGAACCTACCATGCAAACGCTGAGTGCGCCGGCAAGGATTCTCTTTAACTGTGTCATAATAAATTTCCTCCTTAAATATCGCATTATATTTGTGATTGCATTGCAGAGATTTCTGCAATAAATTAATGCCTAGATCCGTGCAACGGATTCGCCTTCGAGAAAGCGTCCGTTTACCGTTACGACCTCCGTAAAGGTAGTCTGTGGATTCTCTATAAGAGAAATCAACCGTTTTGCCGCCGTTACGCCTATCTGAGCTGTATCCTGAAGATAGGTTGTCAGCTTTGGTGACAGAAACTGAGCATAAGCTATTCCGTCATATCCCACTACCGAAACGTCTTCCGGAACCGACAACCCCATATCCTTAATGGCGTTAAAGCCGCCTATCGCCGAATAATCGTCCGGCATAAAGATACAAGTCGGTCTGTCATCGCCCTTCAGCAGCTCAGCAGTAAGCTTATATGTATTGTCCGGATTATGATAATCTCCGCTTAGTATCCATTCGGAACGAACCGTTACGCCTCTGTTGATACACGCTTTATAAAAGCCTGCCAGACGCCTTTCGGCAACCGCCGATTTATTTCCCTGGATATAAGCTATTTTACGGTGACCCTTATCCGTCACATAGTTTATAAGCTCTTCCATTCCGCCTTCATTATTCGACATAACAGCTGTACGGCAGTCGAAAATATGGTCGATCGTAACGACGGGAATATCTCCGTTTATTACCTCATAAACATCCGGATCGGTAAAATCCGTACAGGTGATAACGATACCATCGACATTGCGGTACTTGCAGTGCTCATAGGTTGACATCTTCTGACGTCCGATATCCTTGTTGATAAAAGTAATATCATAACCCGAGAGCTCCGCTTCTGTTTTAAAGCTGTTCAGCGCCTTTGCAAAAAACTCATGAGTAAGACCGCTTCCCGCCTCATCGAGAAACATAACTCCCAGATTATAGGTCCTGTTCGTTTTCAGAGCCCTTGCCTGAGAATTGGGGAAATAGCCCATTTCCTTAGCCGCCTTGATAAGCCTTTCTTTAGTTGCTGCGCTGACATCTTTATGATCGTTCAGAGCTTTACTTACTGTTGCAACTGAAACGCCGCAACGAACGGAAATATCTTTCAGTGAAACCAATGAGATTTCCGCCTTTCGTCTGATTTAAACGTTTAAGTAGATAAACGTCAAACAGAAAATCTGAATTTCAAACGTTTCCGTTAATAAAAATATACAATATATCAACGCAGATTTCAAGTATTTTTGCAAACTTTTATGCTGAATGTAATAAAATATGGTTAAATGAACAGTCTTTCAACACATAATTTGTGCATTTTGCCCACAAAATCATTGCCGTTGTAACCGTTTTGTAATTATTTCCGGCTGCTGAAGTCAAAAACGGCGAAACTCTTCCTAATTAACATTGATTATCCATTTGATTGGTAAAATTCAATCAACTTCCATGTGCATATTGTATATATTTATTTCAAAAATTCAGTGCTTAATTAGTATATTATTAACAAACAATACGTTTGATAAAATATTATCAAACGTATTAAACGTTTTCGACAAAAATTTCCTTAATATCTGAATGAATTACGAAATCTATTTAGATACTATTTATTATTACCGCTGTAAACGTTTCAAGCGGTGAAAAAGTTTCGTGCTTTAAGTTTTTGAGTTTAAAATTTTCATATTGTGATAATTTTATCATTCTTTTTATTGTGCATTTTCACCTATTGCGTGATTTTAACTGCGGCAGCTATACTTTTAACGCGGATAAAATTCTGCTATGATCCGTAAATAGGTCACTTAAACGTTTTTGATAATAAACCATCAGACAATCTCCTGCCTATAACAGCTTCCACTTTATTATAATATATATTGAAAAAACACCTGTTTAAGAACTGAAAGCGCCCTCCGATCAACGAAGGACGCTTAATTCAATATTTTTTTATATTTACTTGTTAAGCTGATCCCTCAGCCTTTTCTGCTCTTCCTCCATAAGTCTCATAAGGTCTTCAAGAGAAGCGGACGCAGACTTGGAAATCGGCTTCTGTATTTCACTGTCAGACTTTTCCTCCGCCGATGCAGCACCTTCTTCAGCTGAATCCGAAACCGATTCGTCAAGCAGCTTAGATGCCTTTTCATAATAAGACTGGTCAACTTTTACCGTACTGTCAGTTGCGGCAGCTTGCTCTTCCGGCTCAGACTCCGGCTTTGGTTCTTCAGCTTCCTCTTCCTCCATCTGAATATGAGAACGGTGAAGCTTTTTCTCATTTTCTCCGCCGAAAAGAAAATCGTCAAGCGTTACATTAGTTTCCTCTTCCTCCTCTTCAGCTTCATCTTCTTCATCGTCGCTGCTGGAATGAGAAGCGATAGCTATGATCAGCTCTATCAGCACAAGGAAAAACAGAGGAACGATAGCGCATACGGCCATTCCGAACGTTGAAGTCACAAAGCTTATTACCTTTCCGGCAGTCAGGTAATAGCTGGACGCCAAACCTACTATGTCCGAAGATTTTACCTCATATAGCTTTGATGGATTTTTCTCCTGATAAACAGTATAAACAACTCCGTCAACGCTGTCGCCCTTAGATGAAACATCTGCAAGCCAGAATACCGATGTGCCGATATTCGGAACGTTTTCAACCAAAACAGCCTTTCCTTTCCCCTCAACGCTGGGAACGCCGTTAGCTGCAACAACAAGAGCGCCCTGAGGAACATCCTCCCCCATTTTGCTGTCGTTCATTATGTACAGGCTGTAACCCGCAAAGCTTGGAGTTACGTCCTTATTCTTAAAAACTCTTGAAACTCCGAAAATAATAAGCATTTCCAAAATAATAAACACTACAAAAAATATTGCCACACTCTTTGCAGCTGAAGATCTTTGTTTTGTCTGGCTCATAATTTACATTCCTTCCCAAAGAATATTTACACTTTATTTTTTACACAAGACCGCATTTAAACAACGGTATATTAAATTTATTATAGCACATCTTTTCCCGAATTTCAACCGCTTTAGAATATTTTTTATGATAAGTCCGAACCTTCAAAAATATTATTGGATTTTACTTATAAGCTATTGACAAAAAACTGTTTTTAGTTTATAATATTTAATGCGCTGCGGTAAAGTGCCTTTGACGAATGCTGATATGGCTCAGTTGTGTAGAGAGTTTCAACTCTGTTGAAACCGCTCATTCGTAATGAGCAGGTCGTCGGTTCTTGATAAAGCGGCATGACGGCGGATTAGTAGACTGAAAATTTTATATATGCTGATATGGCTCAGTTGGTAGAGCAGCTCATTCGTAATGAGCAGGTCGTCGGTTCGAGTCCGACTATCAGCTCCATAAGCAAATTTCAGATGAGAAAAGCTCCGATTATCGGAGCTTTTTTGTTTATTCAACATTTTAGATTAAGAATATATTGTTCAAAACCTCCCCGCTGTCATTTCTGCCTACGGGGATTTTTACTCCGGCTTATTTTCTTCATGCTCAAGATCATTTATAGCATATTTAAGGCATTGAATCACCAGCTGATTAAGCGAAAGATTGTTTTCATAGGCAAGCTTGTCAAGCTTTTCAACTACCTCCTCCGGCAGCCGAAAGGTTTTTGTAACATAGGTATATCCTTTTTGTATTTTCCACATTTTATACACGCTCCTTATTATCTATTATGCACCGCAATTTGTACAAAATATACAATAATATTGCAATAATTTTATCTTGTATATATATTGATATATTATTGTAAAATGTGCTATAATATATTAGGAAATAAATTTCCTAATATACATACGGGAGGAGTTAATATGTTTAAAGGGCGAAGTAAACTTTTGTTCATTACAGCAATAGCTTCATTAGCATATGCGATTTATATGATTTCGTATATATACGGAGCAAATGCGGAAACTAAAGATGCTGCTGAACAGTTAGGTACAGCAATTGCATCAGCATTAATTATGCCTCATTTAATAATGATGAGTTTGGGTGCAATTTTTTCTTGGTTAGGATTCTTTTTGAAAGCAACCTGGGGAGCGCTTGTCGGCGCAATTCTTTTTTGCGTTGGACTTTGCTGTATGCCGATTTATTTTATGTTTTCAGTGCCGCTGCTAATTTTAGGCTTCATTTCTTTTTCAAAGCAAAAGAAAATTAATAAAGAGTCGGAAAACATAGACAATTAACCTAATCTGACCCTAATGGTCTTAAAGGTTACAACCAAAGTTTCAAAAAAACTGCTGAAAGTTTTCGGTTATTAATTAAAAAAAGCTACAAAAAAGGACTTTCCTTTCGGAAAGTCCTTTTTCTTATATTCAGGATTATTAATCAGCCAGTCTAGCCTCGAGCTCATCAAGCTCTTTGTAAAGAACATCGGGGATATTTCCGCCCTTTGCTGCAATGTCGTCGTTGTAGTATCTTCTCATTTCAGCAACTTCGTCCTTCCAAAGCTCCTTATCAACATCAAGAAGAGCATTCATTCTCTCAGGAGTGATCTCGTCCTCGATACCTGTTACATTGATATCCTCAGGCTTAGGAACATAACCGATAGCGGTTTCCTGAGCGTCAACCGTGCCCTCGCATCTCTTGATGATCCAGTCAAGAACTCTCATATTGTCGCCGAAGCCCGGCCACATAAAGTTGCCCTCGTCATCCTTCTTGAACCAGTTAACGTTAAATATCTTAGGAGCCTTATCGCCAAGCTTTTCGCCCATTTCGATCCAGTGTGCCCAGTAATCGCCTACGTTGTAGCCGATAAACGGCTTCATAGCCATCGGGTCGTGACGGAGTACGCCTACTGCACCTGTAGCTGCGGCAGTTGTTTCAGATGAAACTGCAGAGCCCATGAAAGTACCATGGTTCCAGTCAAATGCCTGATATACCAGCGGAGTTGTCTTTGCTCTTCTTCCGCCAAAAATAATTGCAGAGATCGGCACACCCTGAGGATTGTTGAACTCAGAAGAAATGCACGGGCAATTCTCGGCAGGAGCGGTAAATCTGGAGTTAGGATGAGCAAGCTTGCCGCCCTCGGCAATAAATTCAGGTCCGTTGACCTTCTCACCCTTCCACTCTGTAGCGTTTACAGGCGGGTTCTTGTCAAGACCTTCCCACCAAACGGTCAGATTGTCGTTATTTATAGCTACGTTAGTAAATATCGTATTCTTCTTAGTTGAAGCAAGAGCGTTAAAGTTAGACTTAGCGTTTGTTCCGGGAGCAACTCCGAAGAAGCCGTTCTCAGGATTGATCGCATAAAGTCTTCCGTCCTCGCCCTGCTTGAGCCATGCGATATCGTCACCGACAGTCCATACCTTGTAGCCCTGTTCTGTATAGCACTCGGGCGGGATAAGCATAGCAAGGTTTGTCTTTCCGCAGGCAGACGGGAAAGCGGCAGTAATATACTTAACCTCTCCGTCAGGCTTTTCTACGCCGAGAATAAGCATATGCTCAGCCATCCAGCCTTCATTCTTACCCTGGAAGGAAGCGATTCTGAGAGCGAAGCACTTTTTGCCCAGAAGAACGTTTCCGCCGTAAGCAGAGTTTATGGACCATATCGTATTATCCTCGGGGAAGTGAACGATATATCTGTTTTCAGGATCAACCTGAGCCTTTGAATGAAGTCCTCTTACAAAGTCATTAGACGTATCACCCAAGTTCTCGAAAGCCTTAGCGCCCATTCTTGTCATAATATCCATGTTAAGTACAACATAGATAGAGTCTGTAAGCTCAACGCCTACCTTAGCAAGAGGCGAGCCGATAGGACCCATGGAATAAGGGATAACGTACATTGTTCTTCCCTTCATTACGCCGTCGTACATAGGGGTAAGCTTAGCGTACATCTCCTCAGGATCGCACCAATTGTTTGTCGGGCCTGTGTCCTGCTTGTTTTTTGAACAGATAAAGGTTCTGTCCTCAACACGTGCAACGTCGTTAGGGAGCGTTCTGTGATACAGACAGCCTGGATACTCGTCCTGATTAAGTTCGATCATTTCACCTGTAGATATAGCCTCGTCGCGGAGAGCCTGAAGCTGCTCGTCGGAGCCGTCGATCCATACGACATTATCCGGCTTTGTAAGCGCAATCATTTCATCGACCCAAGCGTTAACGTTAGGGTTCTTTGTAAGACTTGCCATAAATTTAAAACTCCTCTCAAAATTAAAACTGACTTGACGGAAGATGATTTAAAAAAATCAAATTTCCCATAGATACCATTATACCCTATAACCTTTCTTTTGTCAACACTATATTTGTTAAATTTTTAACGCGATTATGCATGAAAACTTACAATTCAATTCAGCAAAAACCTTATATATTGCTTTAAATTGCAAAAAATATGCAGAATATGAATGATTCCGAATTAAATCCTGCATAAAATCTGCGTTACATTCAATTTGTCAGGTATACTTCAGCATCTTACAAGCATGATCGGGTATAATTTTCTACCCTTTGCACAATTCAGAGCAGAATAATATGATTTGTTTGTGCATTATAGTGCAGACAGATTTGAAAACGGTTTTTTTCATTTTTATTTAACGTTATTCTGCACATCCGAAAGCGTTTTTATTACACATCCGATTAACTAAATTGCACAAAATAGAATAACGGCGCTGCTCTTTTCAGGAATTTGCAAACGGCAAAGCTCAGCAGTATTATTATATCAGAAAAGCAAACGGAAAGAGGTTTTTAATCATGGCATTTCCATCAAGATCAGGAAAACAGATACGGCTTATTGCACTCACAGGACTTTTTATGGCTGTTATTTACGTTTTAACGGCATATCTGCATATCCCTACTACAAAAGGCTATGTTCATATCGGAGACGGAATAATATTTCTCGCAGCGTCAATATTGCCCGCCCCGTATGCGGTTGCGGCGGCTTCAATAGGAGGTGCGCTGTCGGACGCGCTTTCAGGCTATTGGATATGGGTCCCGGCAACGCTTATGATCAAGGGACTGACTGCTTTATTCTTTACTTCAAAGCGAGAAAAGATACTATGCGCCCGCAATTACGCCGCACTTCTGCCTGCGCTCATACTATGCGTAGCAGGCTACGGATTTTACAGCGGACTGGTTATCTACGGTTCTCTGGCTATGGGCTTTGCGGACGCTGCGGCAAACTTTGTTCAGACAGCAGCCAGCGCGATACTCTTTATAGCGGCAGGCGCTGCCTTTGACAGAGCCGGAATAAAAAAACGTATCCCGGATCTGTCAGCTTCGCATGTCAACAGCTGATAATAAACTAAAGGAGAAAACATATGAAACCAGCTCACACAAAAACAAGGCTTCTGGCACTGTCCGGACTTTTTGCAGCGGTAATATTTGCAGTCACCGCTTATATTCACATTCCTACGGGACTTGGCTATACTCACGCAGGCGACGGGATAATATATCTTGCCGCTAGTCTTCTGCCCGCTCCTTATGCCGCAGCGGCGTCAGCAGTGGGGGGAGCTTTGGCAGACGGACTTACCGGATTTGCAGTATGGATGCCGGCAACTATTATAATAAAAGCGGTTACAGCATTATTCTTTTCAAACAAAAGCGGAAGGATAATCTGTACAAGAAATATCACAGCGATAATACCGTCGCTGATCTTATGTACGGCAGGTTACAGCCTTTACGAAGGACTTGTTATGACTGACGGCTTTTCCTCAGCAGCTATAGCCGCAGCTTTCGGTCAAGCGCCGTTTTACTGCGTACAGGTGGCTGTAAGCTCAGCTGTATACATTGTTCTCGGACTCGCCTTGGACAAAATAAAAATACAGCGTCTTGTAAAATAAAAGCTTTTAAAAGGACGGATCTTTTCCGTCCTTTTTATTTTTCTGAGAAAAAGTCCGGCCTTGACTTAATCAGAACTGACGTAGGAACAAGAAAAAACCGGATAAATGCATAAACCTGCATTTATCCGGTTTTATTACACTAAACTAATAGTTTACCCAATTTCCGTAAGAGTCATAATATCCGTTAGTGAAACCTACATAATTACCGTATTGGTCATAGCCGTTCTCATCAACGACTGGCTCTGTACTTGACTCTACTGCCGATTCGCCGTATATAGTTTCCTGAATCAGCTTCATATTTGCGTCAAAATCAATGCTCAGCACAGCCATTCCGTTGATAGTTTCATTTGTAAAGGTATTGTCAGCAGGAATCCTAAGCTCCTGAATATCATAATCCATATATTCAAATGAATTTAGCAGCAAGGAAGCTATCTTTCCGGACTCGACCAAATCGGTAGTAACCTCAGGAAGAACCTCTTTAAGGAGCTTATCAAGCTTTACAAGGCTGAGCTTCTTTGATTTATTTATCATTTCGGAGATAACCTTGCGCTGGCGCTGCGTTCTTTCAAAGTCAGCGTCTCCGACATATCTCAGACGTGCATAGGCAAGGGACTGGTTTCCGTTAAGGAGAATATTTTCTCCTCCCTGCTTCAGGTAATCGGTCCCCTTCTTATTTCCGAGATATTTATTCTGCTCGGCCATAGGAGCCTGCATTCCTGCCGCTTCTTCATCTGATACCGTAAGATTAAGTCCGCCTACCGTATCTACTATTTTAATAAAGGAATAGAAATTAACAACAACATATTTATCGATCGTAACTCCAAAATACTGCTCAAGAGTATTCTCAAGGCTTTCTGCTCCTCCGTAATAATACGCAGCGTTAAGACGGTTAGAGTATCCGGCGTCAGGCAAATAAAGATAGATATCCCTCATAAAAGAGGTCATAGTTATTGTTTCAAGCTTTGAATTTATAGAAATGAGCATCATGACGTCAGTATTTCCACGGGTCTCCTGCTCAGTATCCCGTATATCCTCACCTATCAGCAGAACGTTGAAAACGTCGCTGTCGCTCATCAGAGCAGAAGCACTTTTCTCAAGCTGCTGTTTCAGCTTTTCTTCCTCCGTAAGCTCATCGATAGTGTCCTGCTTAGTAGGATCCGTGTCGCTGTAAACAGGCTTATCGGTATTTATTCCGCCGTTATCCTTGTTAAACAATGAAATATAGCCTACTAATTTAAGCCACGCCGCAAACGCAAGAATACAGATCAGCAGAAAAACAAAGCCTAAGATCACTCCTGTCTTTTTTTTGGCAGACCAGCTTCGGAAGCCTTTTTTAGTCTTTTTTGAGCTTTGGGAAGCGGATCGTTTTGAAGCGTCTGAGCTTTTATCCGTATTTTTACGTCCTGCGGAGTCAGAGCCTCGTTTGCCTGTACCTTCGCTCTTTTTAGATCCAGAGCTTTTACCGTTTTCGGAAGGTGTAGCCTTATCTGCGCCGGAGCCTCCGGTCAGCGGAGCGCTGCACGCCTTGGCTTTTTTAAAGCTTACGTCATACTTTTCCTCGGGATCTTTATCCTCAGATTTTTCTACGGCAGTTTTCCTCTTACCTTTTTTTATTGCCATTACCGTAGATATAAGCTCTTCAAGTTCTTCGTCGGAAGCAGTTTTATTTCCAGAATCTATATCGTTATTAAGTATTTTGTTATTCTCTGACATAACAAGCCTCATTTCCGGTATTTAAAATCATACTGTAAATAATTATTACTCAGCGATAAAAAAGATTACAATTTGATTACACAATATTTCTTTATAATTATATACTAAAATATCTTAAAATACAACACGCAAATATGACGAAATTCTTACATATTTTCTGCCGAATTTTATAATTATAAATAAAAACTATTCGATTTTTCACCGTTTTATCAAAAACAGAGTTTTTACAGCCGCTATATCAGTATGCTTTAATAATGCCTGATATATTCACAGAAGCCTTAACAGCAGCAAAAACAATCATTATTAAATTATCGCTCTGAAATAAAAAAGATCTTATTCATCAAAGAATAAAATCTTTTTCCGAGCTTTTATATTCTGAATATTTTTCTTATTGTTCTGAGCATTGCCGAACCGGGCTTATAGAAATGCTGATAGTCCTTGGAATTTTTCCATTCTCCGCCCCATTTCCAGCCATGAGACGTAAATATCCGCCAGCATATATCGTCCTTAACTATTTTATATGGAAAATCTCTCGATCTGTCCGCATAAGGAGCGGCCTTTGCAGGCATTATTTTTCCACCTGCAATATACGGATTATAAAGCGGATTTATATCTACCGCCCTGCCCAGACCGTGAAGAGAAACGGTATCGGTCCCCGCTACTGTCCGATAGTTAAAGCAAGAGGTATTGTTATCAGCCATTATCTTATCGTCATCGCCGCCGTATTCATCGGCAAGCCTCATTTTTTCTATAGGATAACCGGCTTCAAAAAGTTCTCTGAAAATATCCGTGATCTCGGAGGAGAGCTTTTTATTGCATATCATTTCCCCCGTCTGAACGCTGCCCTCGAAGTCAATATAGCTGATCCTCAGATAAGACAGCTGAGAAAGCTTTATATGGGGATTTTCGCGGTAGGTAACTCCCGTTATTTTTTCTATAATGCTTTTCGGCAGTTCCTGCGCAGTAAATACCGACGTCATGGCAATACTCCTTAACATAAAATTACGGCGTGAAAAAAAATTTTTATCTCTCGCACTTCCACAGGAATGCAGAGTAAGGAGGCAGCTCGCTTCCGCCGCCGAAGTCATGCTCCCTGCCTGTAATAAGGTCTGCCGCTTTTCCGCAGCGCGCGTCAAAATGAGCGTCAAAGCTTTCGCCGTCAGCATTTATTGCCGCTAAAACCCGTTCTCCGTCGGCTTCCCTCTCTATTATACACTGCTTATTAGTCAGCAGCAAAACGGAGAACGAGCCGAAGCAGAGCGCTCTGCTTTCACGATGCGCCGCCGCAAGCTTTGAGATCCATTCGGTAAGCTCATTGCTCTGAGGCTCGTCAAAGGATACCCTGAGCGCAGGATCGCCCTGACTTTTATCCGCCTTTTCTCCCCATTCCGAACCGTAGTATATGCAGGGTATCCCCGGCATTGCAAACATAAGCGCATAGATAAGCGGAATATGCTTTTCATTTTTCAGTACGCTGGCGATCCTTGAAACGTCGTGGTTATCCACAAAGGACAGCAGATGCATTCCTCTGTAGCGGCACCAGTTTTCAGGGCCGAACTGATTTTTAAGAGAATGGCAAATCTCAAACATATTCATGCTGTTGAAGCTGGAGTGAAGCCCCTTATAGCACTCATAGTTAGTGGCGCTGTCAAGCATTTCGGGATTTACCCAGCGCGCATAATCTCCGTGCAGAAGCTCGCCGAGCAAAAAGAAATCAGGCTTCAGCGATTTACAAAAATTATGCAGATTTCTCAAAAAATCAAAATCTAGGCAGTAAGCAACGTCAAGCCGCAGACCGTCTATATCAAACTCCTCTATCCAGCCCCTTATGCATTCAAATATATGGTCTGCAACCTCGGGATTGCGGAGATTGAGCTTTACAAGATCAAAATGCCCCTCCCAGCCCTCGTACCAAAGACCGTCGTTATAATTTGAATTTCCTCCGAGATCTATATGAAACCAATCTTTGTAGGGCGAGGACTCACGTTTTTTTAGTACGTCCTGAAACGCCCAGAAACCCCTGCCGACGTGATTGAAAACGCCGTCGAGAACCACTCTTACCCCGTTTTCATGAAGCTTTCCGCATACCTCCGCAAAATCCTTGTTAGTACCGAGCCGGCAGTCCAGCTTACGGTAATCCCTTGTATTGTAGCCGTGTGTATCAGACTCGAACACCGGAGAAAAATAGACTGCGTTGCAGCCCAGACTCTTTATATGAGGTATCCAGTCAGTTACCTTATTTATTCTGCTTTCGGTAACTCCGTCGTTTTCAAACGGCGCTCCGCAGAATCCCAGCGGATATATCTGATAAAATACGCTTTCATATGCCCACATTTTTTCAACATTCCTCTCAATTTTAACTTTTTTATCAAAAACCGAATAAACGGCAGTGATTATTATTAGCTTCAACGGTCATAATAATTATAACAGATAACAGCTTATAATACAATACTGTTTTATCGGCAAAATATGCATATTAATTGACTTTTGAAGAAAGTCGTGTTATTATTAGCAGTAAGAATATATATTATAAAGAAAGTACGGTTTATATCTATGAATAAAATATTAGTGCTTTTTACCGGCGGCACGATAGGAAGCACTTCATATAACGGAATAGCAGACGTTGACAGCAGCAAAAGATTCCTGCTTATAAGCCAATATGAGAACATTTACGGTCATGATACTCAGTTTGAATGCCGTCAGATCATGAACATTCTCAGCGAAAATATTACCGTCAGCGAACTGGAGCTGCTTGCAGACGAGCTTTCAAAGGTAAATTTCAGCGATTATTCAGGCGTTATAATAACTCACGGCAGCGATACCCTTGCCTATACCGCCGCTTTTATCGGAATGCTGTTCAGACATTCCCCAGTTCCTATTATTCTTGTAGCTTCAAATCTTCCGCTGGACGAAAAGGGAACTAACGGACTTTATAATTTCACCTGCGCCGTAAAGGTTATTTCGGAGGGAAAATACAGAGGGGTCTTTGCATCCTATGAAAGTATTTACCTTTCCACAAGGATCATTCCCGCCGATACCTGCCTCGACAAATTTTCCTCATACGGCGGAAATGAATTTTATCGGGTAAGTGAAAAAATGCTTGACAACAGCTTTGAACCTCTGCTGAAAAATCCGCTGAAGCTGAAAAAAAGAGTGCTTAAAATCTCCGGTTATCCCGATATAGATTTTTCCTCCTACAAGCTTATTGAAAATATCGGCGCGGTTCTATACGTTCCTTATCACAGCGGAACAGCCTGTACGGGAAGCCCTGACGATAACAAGAATATTACATCTCTTGCAAAAAGATGCCGTGAAAAGAATATTCCACTTTATATATGCGGAGTAAAAGTCGGCGGACAGCTTTATACCTCTCATAAAAATATGTTCGACGCAGGTATTATACCTCTGGGACGTATCTCGGATGTTGCCGCTTATATAAAGCTGCTTATCGGAATAAATCAAAACGAATACCCTCTGAAGGAATTTATGGATATGAATATTTACTTTGAAACGGTAAACTAAAAATACGGAACAAAAAGGACGGACACAGTATTTAATAACTGCGTTCGTCCTTAATTTTTATAATTTTACGATGATCAGAAGCTTCTACTTGCCTGCTCTTGAACGATACCACGAGCGTATAAGCTTTCCGCTCTCAGTCAGCTGTGAAGTTCCGCTTTTGATCGCTTTCAGGTTCGTTCCGCTTTTAAAGGCTGAAGCGGTCTCGGATTTTCCGCAGGCGCTCCAGTTTATATAGCCTACGTTCTTTGAATCCAGAAGCTTTAGCCATGTTTTTGTCTGTGAAGCGTTATAGCCGCCGTTTCCTGAAGCGTCACAGGTCCCGAACTCCGATACAAGAATCGGAAGGCCCTTATTGTAGCAGCCGGTAAATCTCGACCTCAGCCAGTCTGTATGAGTGTTAGCGTAGAAATGCAGTGCATAAACGCAGTTCTTATCCGAAAGCCTGTTTCCTACGACCTTATCTATATCCTGACACCATGTTCCCGTTCCGCAGATTATAATAGCATCCTTATCATATTTTCTGATTGTTTTTACAAGCGTATCGCAGTAAGACTTTATCTGCCCCGACCATGTAACTCCGCCGTTCGGCTCGTTGCATATTTCATAGATAACATTGTTGTAATCCTTATACTTTTTGGACATTTCAGTAAAGAACTTTACAGCCTCAGCCTGGTGCTTCTTAGGATCACGGTCATTGAGAACGTGCCAGTCAATAACAGCGTACATTCCGAGCGAACGTGCATTTTCGACTCCCTGATCTACCTTAGCCTTTGCCTGAGAAGCAAAAGCAGAGCCTGTAGTATAGCCGCCGTATTCTTCGGTATACATAGCGATTCTTATTGTATTTACTCCCCAGTCGTCACGCAGTACCTTCAGGCTGTTCTTAGTAAGAATATCCGAGAAGTTTTCCCACATAATGCCGTGGGTAGACATACCTCTAATCTGGAACTTTGAACCTTTCATATTAACTATATTAGCTCCGCTTACGGAAAGCGGGCCGTTCTTGGCAAGAGGCGAAGAACCCAGCATACGCCTTACATATCCGCACGTTCCTGCGTTTACCTTACCCTTTGTATCGGTTCTGTAGGCTCTAACCTTAAACTGATACTCGGTATTGTTTGAAAGACCTCCTACCCTGTAGGTAGTAGTATTCATATCCCTGAGAGTCGCAATTTTTACCCAGCTTCCCGATTTATACTGATATACCTGATAGCCGTTTCCCGTCTGCTTCGTCCAGTTGAGCCTTACGGCATTTTCAGTCTGTGAAGTCGAGGTTATCTTTACCGCCTTTGATTTTGTACCGGCGTATTTGGCGTCGCTTGCCTTGCCCCAGTAATTTGTTCCGTTTACCTTTCTGTATGCCTTTACCTTATACTGATAAAGCGTTCCGGAGCTTAAACCCGAATTACGGTATGTGACCGTATCAGAATTATTAACAGTAGCAATATTTATCCAGTTTTTTCCGTTATACCGATATATTCTGTAGCCTGTCGCTCCGCTTACCTTATTCCAGTTAATACGTATGGCGTCTGTCGTACATGAGTAATCGGTTTTTACTGTGACCTTTGCCGGAGCATAATCTGCAGCCGAGCAGGTCATTACCGCAGAACTGTACGTTCCGTTTCCTTCCGAAGCCTGTGCAAAGCTCAAAACCGTAACTGCCGCAGCCGCCGAAAGAGCAAATGCCGCAAGCTTTTTTACTAAACTCATAAAAGCACTTCCTTTATTGAATGTCAATGTCCGCCGTTTAACAATAGTCTTGCATAACCGTTTTATAATTTATTATTTAATTACATTATATCACAGATCATTAATTATGTAAACAGAAAAAAGGCACATGGGATTTGGAATAATGCATAAAATAACTGCTTCAATAATGTACAATCTGCCTATACGTTCCGTTCAGGATTGACGGAATGAAAAAGTAGTGGTATAATTTTAAAAAACGATCGAAGCGGAGGTTAATAAATTGAAAAGAATACTGACGGTCCTGCTTTGCGGACTGATAACGATTACGGCAAGCTCATGCGGAAGCAAAGCAGAAAAGGACAGCGGCGCAGCAAGCAGTCCTGAAACATCATCACAGCAGCAGAACGATCCGTATGCCGAAAAGAAAGCCGCCTGCGAGCTGAACGACGATAACTTTGACAGATACATATCAAATACTGTTGTCGCAACCGGCAATAACTTTACGGTAAAAAGTGCGGATAAGGTCACCTACAGAGCATACTTCCCGGTGGAAGAATACGGCGGTCTCGAATACCGTTTCTATTTTTCAAACACCGTAGATTCAACCTATGACAAAGGAAAGAATGCCTATGCAGGTCAGTCCGGCGGAGCGTACAAGATAGAAAGCGCATTTATCGCAGACGGCGGAACAGATCCGGAAGACGAGATAAAAAATAAAACCGAGGTAACTTTCAGCGGTAGCAAAGCCAAAGAGGTAAAGCCTGACGAAGCCTACTGGAGCGATCCTGTTGAATTTAATGTGCCGGAGGGACATTATCTGGTATGGGAGTGGACGCTGACAGGAGAGAATATACCCTGCACCAATATGTCCAATCTTACCTCAGCGACAGCTGACGAATACGGAGATGGCGAATTTGCTTACTGCGACAGGATACCGCTGCCGCAGCTGATAGGCGCTGAAAGAGAAGTAAAGTACAGTATTGCGGCAATCGGAGATTCTATAACGCAGGGCTGTCAGACTGAATTTATGAAATACGAATTCTGGGCAGCAGGGATCTCTCAGCAGCTTGGTAAAGACTGCGGTTTCTGGAACTGCGGACTGGGCTGGGCAAGAGCCAGCGACGCCGCCGAATGCGGGAACTGGCTGGCAAGAACCAAAACCGCAGATACAGTGATCGTAGCCTTCGGCACAAACGATATAGTTTCCGGCAAATACGGAGCAGACAAAGGAGATACCGCCGAAGAGATCGACTCTTACCTCAGGGTTCTGCTGGACGTACTTACCGATTCCGAATGCAAAGTAATAGTTTTCAGCGCGCCGCCGCAGGATTTTAATGAAGAACTTGAAGCGGTAAGAACAGAATATAATAAGCTTGCAGAAAAAACGGCAAAAGAATACGGAGCGGAATTTTTCGACTTTGCCTCGTATCTCAGCAATCCAGACGATCCTTCTGCGGCGATTTACGGAGGTCACCCCAACGGAGAGGGCGGAAAAATCGTTGCTGACGCTTTTGTTAAGACCTACAGGCAGACGCTTGAAAGCAACTGAACTTAAAGGAGCGGAATATGAATAAAAATGTTACCTTAAATAAAGACTCAGAAATTGTAAAGCAGATACGGGAGGGATTAAAGCGTACCGGCGGTTACTGTCCTTGCAGATTACAGCAAAACGACGAAACCAAATGTATATGCAAAGAATTCAGAGAGCAGATCGCCGACCCGGAATTTGAGGGCTACTGCCATTGCAAGCTGTATTACAAAGCAAAGCAGTGACAATTAAAACCATCAGCGTAATTTCACCGCAGCAATTTACAAAATTAAAGCCGGCAGGCAGAGGGTATGATTCTCTGCCTGCCGGTCAATTTATTTCAGTATTTTATCAAGCTCTTCCTTTGCCCTCTTCGGGTGCTCCTGACGTTTGGTCTCAAGCATTTCATTGCTTTGAACGCCCTCGGAAGCCTCCGGAACAAAACAGGTTTTTATCGTCATAAGAATTATTTTTATATCCAGCAGTACCGACTGACGTTCAATATACATCAGATCAAGCTTCAGCTTATCGTACGGCGTAGTATTATATTTGCCCATTACCTGAGCGTAGCCTGTAAGTCCTGCTTTTACTTTAAGCCTGTAGCGGAATTCAGGCATTGTTTCCTGATATTTTGCCGCAAGCTCGGGACGCTCGGGACGCGGGCCTACAAACGACATATCTCCCTTTAAAATGTTAAGTATCTGCGGAAGCTCGTCAAAACGTATTTTTCTGATTATTTTACCTACCGGAGTAATTCGGTCGTCCTTCTGTCCGGCAAGCCTTGCCACTCCGTCCTTCTCGGCGTCTACGATCATACTGCGGAACTTATATACCTTAAAAACCTTGCCGCCGGAAGTAAGCCTTTCCTGAGAATAAAGCACAGGCCCGCGGTCGTACAGCTTTATGGCAAGAGCCGTAATAAGCATAAACGGTGAAGCGACCGCAAAAGCAATAACCGCCAAAAACAGGTCCATAAACCGTTTTGCAAACGCCTGCTCAAATGTAAGACCGTCATTCCTGCTGAGCAGCAGCGGCGTATCGAAAAGATGAAAATCCTCCGCGCCCCTGATAATTATGTCCGAAAGCTTGGGATTTATGTAGGTTCTTATTGATCTGTCAAGCGTAAATTTCAAAAGCTTGTTTCTAAGTTCACTGGGTACGTCAGAAATTATTACCGCTTCGTATTTTAATATCTGTTCCTTTATTATTTCTATATCCTCGTCGCAGCTGATAGATTCGCAGATCAAGTATTTGTCCTGACGGTTGCTCATCTTTTGAACAAGCTCCCGCGCATTTACGTTTCCGTATACTATGATCATTTTCCTCGGAGGATAGATCCTTGTAAAAAGCTTCGTAAAGAAGAAGCTCCAAACAAACGCAAAGACCGCTTCCGCCGCCGTAAGACAGAGCATAGGAAGAACATCAAGACGTCCTCGTCCAATAAGGCTTATCTGAACGTAGGTTATAACGTTGGTCACAAGTATCCCCAGTATCTGAGAGCCGAACAGCGCTCCTGTTTTAAGATATGATACCTTGAAGCCGCTGACGCTTCTCGTTACAAGCACATATACAAAAGCGTATATAAGTATCAGCAGTATGTTTCCTCTTTTCCAGTAAGGATCGTGCATATTGCTGTTATAGTATTCGTACCATACATGAGCGAACGCTTTTGAAAATGCAAGTACAATGATCAAGCCCGCAATAAAAATCAATATTCTTTTAAACTGCTCTTTATTTTTCATTCCGCTTCGCTCTCCTTTCATTTTTAGCAATGCGACAACTTTCATTTTTTCTTAAAATCTTTGTCGATATACAGTATATCATAGTTTCGTATTATAATCAAGTACTGAAGCTCATTTTCAATAAATTAACAAACAAAACAGTATATTCTATCCATATATTTATTCTCAAAAATTTTCCATAAAAAGACAAAAAATCAACCACATATTTCTGAACAACAAGATATTGAGTTTAAACTTTTTCAAAGCTCAAAATGCTGTAAAAAAATAATTGACAAAATTATGAACGTCTGTTATACTGTTTATAAGCGAATTATACTGAAGAAAGGGAGGGATATGTATCAGAGCCGGTAATAAAAGGTATAACCTGCCGCCGTACAGTGTTCTTATGACTGTGTACGACAAGGAGCTGCCCGCTAACCTCAACGAAAGCCTTGAAAGTATGCTTATGCAGACATATCCGCCCGAGGAGCTTGTGCTGGTCTGCGACGGAGCGCTGACCTGTGAGCTGAATATTATTGCCAAATCATTCCAAAGCGAATTCAGAGATACAATAAAAATTATCAGGACAGATGAAAACGCAGGAGCAGGAACGGCAAACAACGCCGGGATAAAAGCCTGTTCCTGCCCGATAATAATTAAAATGGATTCAGACGATATATCCTTGCCCGACCGCTGCGCAAAGCAGATAATGCTTTTTGCAATGCATCCTGAGCTTGATATAGTCGGAACCTTTGTTGAGGAATTTGACAGCGGTACCGGCGAAACGGTAAGCATTAAAAAAATGCCCGTAAAGCAGGAGCAGATACTGAAATATGCAAGGCGAAGAAACCCTTTTAACCGCCAGACGATAGCCTTTAAAAAAGCAGCAGCTGTAAAGGCAGGCGGATATTCTGACTTGAAATTATGCGAGGACTATGAGTTTATTGTAAGAATGCTTCAAAACGGCGCAGTCGGTCAGAACATTCCCGAAACGCTTGTACGCTACAGAACCTACGGCGGCGACTTTAAGAAGCGCGGAAGCTGGAAGCAGACAAAGGGTTTTATAAAGGTAAGACGCATTATTCACAGCTCCGGCTTTTCTTCCTTTGCCGATATGGTCATTCCCTGCGCCTTACAGCTTGGACTATTTATACTTCCTTCAAGCTTTACAGGGTGGGTCTATAAAAAGATATTGAGAAGATAATTTTTACGTAAACGTTTGAGTTACAGTCGAAAACGTTTCCAGTTTTGAACTGATTGTAAAACCCTGAAAAACCTATTGACAACATTTTAAAGTGAGTATAAAATGAAATTCAGCACCAATAGGTATGTACTGTCCTGCCTTGATCAGAAAACGTCCGGCGGCAGGCAGAGTGCAGAATCTTAAAAACAGTTAAGGAGAAAACGGAATATGTATTTAACCTCAAAAAGAGCAATATCTTTTATAACCGCCATAGCGCTTACTGCGGCAATGGCAGGCTGCGGCAAAAGCAGCTCTTCGTCAGATGAAGGCTCTGAAGGAGAAACAACGACAACAAGAAAGACTATCACTACCGCCCCGGTAGTTGAAACTCTCGGCGATCTGGATCTGTCTGACGTTCAGAACAAAAACGATATCCCGGCTGATTTCAAGTACGAAGCCGAAGCGGAGGACGGCGAATTGTTGGGTACTGCCGCCGTACTGGATCAGAACTTTGCAGGAGATTACAGCGGTTCGGGATTTGTTTCGATCTCCTCAAAAAACGATGCGGTTGAATTTGAGATCGAATTTAAAGCAGAGGGCAGCTATGATATAAGTATTACTGCCGCCGCAGACAAGGAGGGCGTTTCAAATCTTATTACCGTAGACGGAGCTTCCCTCACGTCATTCAAAACAAACACAACAAAGTTCGGAGAAAATACCGCCTCAAACGTACTTATACCGAAAGGAAAGCATAAGATAGGCTTCAAGGCCTCCGACGGTCTCTGCTATATAGATAAGCTCGTCATCACTCCGGCAAAGGAGCTTGACCTTTCACAGTATGAAGTAAGCAATACGCTCAGCAATCCAAATGCTTCTGAGGAAACCAGACGTCTTTATAACTTCCTTACCGATGTTTACGGAAAATATACGATCTCTGGTCAGTATTCCTCAAACAATTTCGGAGCAGACTGCCGCGAATTTATTGAAATTCAGGATAAGACGGGAAAAACCCCCGCTATACTCGGTCTAGACCTTATAGAATCATCTCCGAGCCGGGTTGCAAACGGTTCGGGAGGAGGAGATATGGTCCCGCTTCAGGCTATGGACTGGTGGAAAAACAAGGGCGGCATAGTTTCTATGTGCTGGCACTGGAACGCTCCCGAGCCTTACCTTAACTATAACGGAGGCGCATGGTTTGAAGGCTTCTATTCAGAATATACCAACTTTGATCTTGCCGCCGCACTTAACGGATCAGACCCCGAAGGCTATGATTATCTGATAAGAGATATTGACGCTATAGCCGAAATTCTTATGAATCTTGACGACAATCATGTTCCGATACTCTGGAGACCGCTTCATGAGGGCGGCGGAGATCCGAAGTGGAAAAATCCGTGGTTCTGGTGGGGTTCGTCAGGGGCAGACGCTTATATCGAGCTTTGGAAGCTGATGTACGACAGACTTACAAACGTACATAATATAAACAATCTTATCTGGGTATGGAACGGTCAGGATCCGACATATTATCCGGGTGATGAATATGTTGACATTATAGGCTACGATCTGTATCCCGATCCTCAGGATAGTTCTTCCCAGAAGGATACCTACGATCTTATGAAAACGGTGACCGATACAAATAAAATCATTGCAATGACTGAAAACGGCTCTCTTTTTGATCCTGACGCAGCCTTCAACGACGGTTCGCGCTGGGCTTGGTTCTCAACCTGGAACGGCGAATTCACAATCAAAGACGCTCAGCTATCAGGCGAATATACCTCGATCGACTTGTGGAAGAAGATATATAACAGCGAAAGGGTGCTGACTCTGGACGAACTGCCCGATCTGAAAAATTATCCTCTTGATACGGAAAAATTCCTTGCGGAAAACGGCGGACAGTAACCAATAAGACAAAAAACAACCTGCGGTATCAAAGGTGACACCGCAGGTTGTTTTTATTTAATATATCTGTGTCGGAATTTTCAGTTAATACTTTAAATTCAGCCGGTAAATGAGATTGTCAGACCTTAACCTATTGCTTCAAAAGCCTGCCTAAGATCTTCGATTATATCGTCGATATTTTCAAGACCTACCGATAATCTGATAAGTCCTCCGTCTATCCCTGCCGCTGCAAGCTGCTCGTCGGTAAGCTGACGGTGAGTAGCGGAAGCCGGGTGAAGCACACAGGTTCGGATATCGGCTACATGAACCTCATTGGAAGCAAGCTTCAGGCTGTCCATGAATTTGACCGCCGCATTACGTCCTCCCTTTATAGAGAATGAAATTACGCCGCTTGAGCCCTTAGGCAGGTATTTCTGTGCAATACCGTAGTATTTATCGCCCTCAAGTCCAGGATATGAAACCGATTCTACCTTTCCTGTAGACTGTATGAACTTTGCCGCTTTTACAGCGTTTTCACAGTAGCGATCCATTCTTACTGCAAGAGTTTCGATCCCCAGATTAAGCAGGAACGACGAGTTTGCCGCAGGATAACAGCCGAAATCTCTCATAAGCTGCATTCTCGCCTTGACGATATACGGCGCAAACGAATACTTTTCTGTGTAAACAATTCCGTGATAGCTTTCGTCAGGCTCAGTCATGCATGGGAATTTTCCGTTTGTCCAGTCGAACCTGCCGCTGTCTACGATAACTCCGCCTACCTGAACGGCATGACCGTCCATATACTTTGAGGTTGAATGCATTACTATATCTGCGCCCCACTCGATAGGACGGCAGAGATAAGGAGTTGCAAAGGTATTATCCACAATAAGCGGAACTCCGTTTGCATGAGCGACCTTTGCCCATTTTTCAATATCAAGAACCGTAAGCGCAGGATTAGCTATAGTTTCACCGAACATTGCCTTTGTGTTTGGCTTGAACGCCGCCGCAAGCTCTTCTTCCGAAGCATCTACGTCTACAAATATACACTCGATACCCATTTTAGCAAAGGTTACGGCAAATAGATTTACCGTACCGCCGTAAATAGATGAAGCCGCAATAAAGCTGTCGCCCGCCTGGCAGATATTAAGTATCGAGATAAGCGACGCCGCCTGACCCGACGAAGTACACATTGCTGCAGCTCCGCCCTCAAGCGCAGCTATCTTTTTTTCTACAGCGTCTGTAGTAGGGTTTTCAAAACGCGAATAGATCAAGCTCTTGGTTGGGTCGTCAAAAACCGCCGCAACATCGTCGGTAGAATCATAGACATACGTCGTACTCTGTACTATAGGCACTACTCTCGGTTCTCCGTTTTTAGGAGTATAGCCCTCATGCAGAAGCTGTGTTTCGATTTTCATTATTATCAGATCCTTTCGGAATTAAATTACTTTCTATTTTATTAGCTTGTATACACTGTCAGGGGTTATTCGTTCTCCGTCTGCATAAACTATCCAATCGGTTATCTCGTCAAAACGGCATTCTCTTATATCCCCCTGCTTCATAGCCTTTATGCAATACGGCTCCTGAGTAAGCTCGGCTGTAAACCTCCCGGCCTGAATATCGATATCCCTGATCTCGAACCAGATATGCTCTTTCATATCTCCGTCTTTATATTCCTCGTCAACCTCTAATCCTACCTTGACGATAATTCCGAAATCATTGAAATTATCCCTGTTTTCAAAAAGTTTTGTCATGTATTCAAGTCTTTCAGTTGCCAGACGGCACATTCGCTCGGTTTCCTGAGTTGTAATCATAAGGATCGGATTTTCTCTCAACTGGCTGTTATATACGCTGATATGAGAAAGTCTGCGGCTTCGGCTGTCAGCTTCACTTTTGTAAAGATATACTGCTCCGGTATTTTCATTGTGACCCTCTGTTCTGTCTTTTGCGCCGCCGAGGATATCCTTGTGATACATAGCAACGGCTTTTTCCCAGCTTATCCAGGTCGCAACTATCTCGGTATCTTGCGAGAGCCGCATGATATAAACCGGCTCATACTCGTCAATAAACCCGCCCTTTGAAATAATATTTGAAGCCAAAGTATTTATAACGCACGCCTGATCGTTATAATACTCCTTATCGGAATTGAGTATCTCAAGCTCTATCCCTCCGCAGCGGTTGAGTCCATGGGTGTGAAGCCAGACGTCGTCTGTATCACCGCTTACCGCCTGAACAGCGTACAGGTATTCCGGAGACGGGGGAACCTCCGACTGAGCCGCAAGCGCGGCCCATCTGCCGGAAAGCATTCTTTCGCCGCTGAAATCCACTATTCCCGCAGGTTCTCCGACCATTGCGCACAAAAGCTTTATCTGCAAATGAAACGATTCGCAGTTATCTCCGGAAAATACCATACAGCTTTCAAGTCCGCTTTCGGCAGACTCCATAGCCTGAATCTCCTCATCGGTAAAATCGTGTCCTATCCTGAAAAGCTCTGGGAGCTGAAATTCGTTTATCCACGCCTCGAATTTATATTCCGAGCCTTTGTATTCAAGCGTAACCTCAAAACCTCCGTTATCCGTAAGCTTTTTGGAAATGATATTTATAAAAGGCAGTACCATAAGCCTTTCCATCAGCTCCGAAGCGTCATCAGGCAATACTCCGTCCTTTGGTATCAGCATTATATACGACGGTTGCTTATCTATCGTACCGGCTCTTATCTGAAGACCGTTCCCGGGTTTCTTAAATCTGTCAAATATGCTCATAACGTTTAACCCCTCTAAAGCTCTGTACGAACTGTTATACGCTGATCTCCGCTGTATCGTCCGAAACGCCGTTGGCTTCAACTACAGGCTTGACGCAGTTTTCTATGAACTCCTCAACCTGCTGAGGACATCTTCCTATAAAGTTTTCGGGTTTCATTATTGCGTCCATTTCTTCCTTCGTTATCATAAACATAGGATCGGCAAGAATAAGCTCGCACAGATTATTGTCAAGTCCCTCCTGCTTGACCCGCTTTCCTGCCTGCATAGAATACTCTCTGATACGCTCGTGCAATTCCTGGCGGTTTCCGCCTTTCTTTACAGCGTCCATCATTATATTCTCCGTAGCCATAAACGGAAGCTCTGCCATTACCCTGCGGGTTATTATCTTATCGTATACTACCAGACCGTTTTCAAGGTCGGTAACGTTAAGCAGGATATTAAGAATAGCGTCTGTTCCGAGAAATGCCTCCGCAACGGATATCCTCTTGTTTGCCGAGTCGTCGAGAGTTCTTTCAAACCACTGTGTTCCTGCCGTAAACGCAGGATTTAACACATCGCACATAACATATCTCGCAAGTGAGGTTATTCTTTCGTCACGCATAGGATTTCTCTTGTATGCCATTGCCGACGAGCCTATCTGATTCTTTTCAAACGGCTCCTCTATCTCCTTAAAGGACTGAAGTATTCTGATGTCGTTTGAAAACTTACTTGCCGACTGAGCGATACCCGCCAGTACCGAGCATACCTGATAATCCATTTTTCTGGAATAGGTCTGCCCCGAAACGGGAACTGACTCGTTAAATCCCATCTCCTCAGCGATCATCTGCTCAAGCTGTTTTACCTTTGCGCTGTCCCCCTCAAAAAGCTCCATAAACGAAGCCTGAGTTCCGGTTGTTCCCTTCGAGCCTAAAAGCTTCAGCTTTGAAAGCCTGAAATCCAGATCCTCCAGATCCATAAGCAGCTCGTTGCACCAAAGCGCAGCTCTTTTGCCGACTGTCGTAAGCTGAGCAGGCTGAAGATGAGTATATGCAAGACAAGGCAGAGCCTTATACTTATCGGCAAACTTCGCAAGCTGGTCTATAACCTTGACAAGCTTTCTCTTTACGACCTTAAGAGCGTCACGCATTATTATAACGTCGGTATTGTCGCCTACATAACAGGAGGTCGCTCCGAGGTGTATAATTCCCGCCGCCTTTGGACATACCTTTCCGTAAGCGTAAACGTGCGACATAACGTCGTGGCGCACAAGCTTTTCTCTTTCTGCGGCAACGGCGTAATCTATATTTTCAATATTTGCTTCAAGCTCGTCCACCTGCTCCTGAGTTACGGGAAGTCCGAGCTTCATTTCAGCTCTTGCCAGAGCGACCCAGAGCTTTCTCCATGTGGTGAATTTCTTATCAGCCGAAAAAATATACTGCATTTCCTTGCTGGCATATCTGGTGCAGAAAGGACTTTCATAGCTGTTTGTCATAGATGATCAACCTCTTTCACGAAATATATAAAATTATTATAGCATACTGCAAAACAAATTGCAATGCTTTTCAATAAGCCGGGATGCAAAAAAGTCTTATACAGCATATTAAAAAATGCCGTATAAGACCTGTTTATACTTATTTCTCCGCACCCTTTACCTTGACCTGCTTTTCAAATTTTTCGGTACGGTTTTTAAGCTTGCGCACTGCATATCCTTCCTTTATCTGAGCCTGAGTACGCTCGATAGCCAGAGCATCCGCGGGAACGTCACAGGTAATTGTAGAACCTGCCGCGGTATAAGCGCCCTTTCCTATTCTTACCGGCGCTACAAGATTTGTATTGCAGCCGATAAACGCATTATCCTCTATAACTGTCCTGAACTTCTTATCGCCGTTATAGTTTACCGTTACGACGCCGCAGCCGAAGTTTACGTTTGCGCCTACGTCGGAATCACCGATATAGGTAAGATGAGATACAGCGGTATATTCTCCGATAGTGGAATTTTTGATTTCAACAAAATCTCCGATCTTCGCACCTTTCTTAATATGCGAATTCGGTCTGAGCTGAACGTAAGGACCGATTTTAACATCGTCCTCAATAACTGAATCATAAGCCTGAACATTGTTGAGGTTTACGTTGTTTCCGACCTGAGTATTATCGATAATGCAGTTATTTCCGATTACACAGTTTTCACCGATCGTGGTGTTTCCACGAAGAATTACACCAGAATGAATAACTGTTCCCTGCCCTATTTTAACGCTGTTCCCTATAGAAACGCCGTCCGTGCAGCAAAATTCGATCCCCTCGTCAAGCCATTTTCCTATTATTTCACTTCGTGCTATATCGTTAAGCCTGAGCAGTCCTCTGCGGTCGTTTGCGCCGAGAGCGACATTAGGATTTCCTGATATATAAGCGTCGGCAGTCTTGCCCTTTGAAATGATCAGCTCAATGCAGTCGGTAAGATAATATTCTCCCTGAGCGTTTTCCGGTTTTAATTCAAAAAGCACATCCAGCAGATCCGCAGTATTGAACCAATAGCAGCCGCTGTTAACCTCGGTAATCGCAAGCTGCATAGGATTACAGTCCTTATGCTCAACTATCCCGCTTATACCGTTTTCATTTCTGATCAGCCTTCCGTAGCCCGACGGATCTTCGACCCTTGACGTTACAACGGTAACGGAACAGCTTTTGCTTTTGTGCAGCTCCAGAGCGCTGCTTATCGTATCAGCGTCAATAAACGGGGCGTCGCCGCACAGCACCAGCGTATTCCCGTCCTTATGCTCCTCCAAAAATTCTCGGGCCTGCATTACCGCATGACCTGTTCCGAGCTGCTCCTCCTGTAAAACAGAGGAAACCTCCGCTCTTGAGCTGCGCTCTTCAAGAAATTTATCTATCTGTGCGCTTTCATATCCCTTAACAACACAGATATCGTTTATATCCGCATTTTCGCAGGCAGTCAGCACCCATTCAAGCATAGGCTCTCCGATTACGCTGCAAAGAACCTTAGGCTTGTTGGTTTTCATTCTCTTCCCCTGACCTCCGGCCAGAATAACGGCATTGTTTGACATTAAAAATCAGTCCTTCCGCAGATCTTTCCAATTACAATTATATATTATAATATATTTATCAGTTCACGTCAAGTATGACATTATTTAAATTTGGTTTTGTAAATAATAATATTAGATCAAAGCTATAATTGAGGTTTAAATTGCACAATATACTGTTGATACGTCATTATATTATTGTATATTCCGACAAAAAAATATTTTATCCTTGACAGACAGAAAAAATAAGTGTATAATAATTAAGCTGTCTGATCATGTTTGAACAATAAATTTTCTCAGAAAAAAGTATTGACAAAGCGGACAGGATATGCTATAATAATTTACGTTATGGCGGCGGAAAACAAGCTGGTGTAGCTCAGTTGGTAGAGCAGCTGATTTGTAATCAGCAGGTCGGGGGTTCGAGTCCGTCCACCAGCTCCATATTTTATTTTGGGAGAGTTCCCGAGTGGCCAAAGGGGGCAGACTGTAAATCTGTTGCATTTGCTTCGATGGTTCGAATCCATCCTCTCCCACCAAAATTTAAAAGGCATTCACATAGTGAATGCTTTTTTACTCTTTTATTTATACATATCAAAGGGGCATTAGCGCAGCTGGGAGCGCACCACACTGGCAGTGTGGGGGTCAGGGGTTCAAGTCCCCTATGCTCCACCAATTTTAAACCTTGTATTTACATTAAAATACGAGGTTTAATTTATTTTGAAATTTCATATGAAAAACTTCAAAATATGACACGTTTTCTGATATATATGCCACGAAAAATCCGTCTATATTGTTAGGCATAAATTCCTCCTAGTTCAAGGCATGAAAAAAGCCGTTATGATTTCTCATAACGGCTGGGTTGGTTTTGTTTAATTTGGTTTGGTCGATAAATGGGGATTTGTAGAGATGAAAATTATGCTTATCTTTTGAATACCTGAGCGTTATTTCTCCGCTGTAAAAACTGTACCGAATTCCACGCGATTTATTGATGTCACTTTCAAATTGGATTTTTTAAGAAAGTTCACTGTATCTTCAATAGTATCGGGATACATATGTATTTTACGTATAGCGAAGTCAAGTTCCTCAGACTGATCATCTGCAATTGAAAGAACAAAACGCCCGTTTTTTGATAGCAAAGATGCGACTTTATCTATAAATGCTTGTTTTTCTTTAATATGCCACAGGACCAAAGAAGAGTAAATGATATCAAATTTTTTAGTAGAACAGTAATCAAAAAAATCTCCACAAATCAAAGTTTTATTATCAAATCTTTCAAGATTTTCTATTGCCCGTTCGATGGTTTTCGGAGAAAAGTCAATCCCTGTAAAATGCTTGCAATTAGGAATGACTTTTATTGCCAAACGTCCTGTACCTACACCAATTTCAAGAACATTTTTATTCTTGTTGAGTTGTAAAGAGTTGATGAAAATTTGTCCGTCCCATTTATCCATATAGTCTCTTAAAACCTGTGGATCACGCACTGGATCATTTTTTTTCATCAATAAGTAAGTCATAATGATTAATGATATCGTTCATATACCCACTTCCTATCAGATATATATTTTATCCTACAAATTCCGATTTGTCACTCCGTTTACTACAAACAGTATACCACACCCAGCCGAATATTTCAACCTCATATTTT
>UQPZ01000012.1 GCA_900543145.1 uncultured Ruminococcus sp. | reverse complement strand
CCCTTTTTTTCAAAAGTTTTTGACCTCTCGCTCTTTTGTGATATCTGCCTTTCGGCGACTTATTTATTTTAGCATAAGTAAAGAGTAATGTCAACACTTTTTTGCGAGTTTTTTCAGGTTTGTTACTCTTGCTCAACAAAAAGCGAATATAAGCGCTGTCCACTATTCAAATTGTACATATTGATTCAAAATTCTACCTGATTTTCTGCCGTTTTATAATCAGAGGCATGTATAAATCAGCCTGCACAGCGCAAAATACTACTATCTTTATATAAGGAGGCTTCACATTGAACAAATCAACAGGAATTTATAATTTTCTCAGAACTGCCGTTATAAGCTTAACCGTTATGACTCTGCTCGCAGTCTGCGGACTTGTTTTTATGAATAACGAAGAACCGGCTTTGTCACAGGTAGGCTCCAGCGGAAAGGAAGTAACCGCAATTCAGCAGAAGCTGAAAGAGCGGGGACTGTTCAACGTCGGAGTAACCGGCTACTACGGGGAAGAGACACGCAAGTCGGTGCTTAAATTTCAGAAGCAACAGGGGATCAAGCAGACAGGAGTCGCCGGTCCGGCTACTCTCAAAGCTCTCGGAATTTCAATCGGAACTATCCCCAGCGCTACAGAAGCAAACATCAACCTTCTCGCAAGAATTATTTCTGCAGAAGCCCGCGGCGAACCGTACACCGGACAGGTCGTTGTTGGAGCAGTTATCCTAAACCGAATAGAACACCCGTCCTTCCCCGATACTCTCGCGGGAGTTATCTATCAGAACGGCGCTTTCACGGCGATCGTTGACGGTCAGTTCAACGAGCCGGTATCTGATTCCGCTTATAAAGCCGCAAGAGACGCTCTTAACGGCTGGGATCCTACCGGCGGCTGTATCTATTATTACAATCCTGCAAAAACTTCAAATGCCTTTATGCATTCAAGACCGACTGTTACGGTTATCGGAAGCCACCGCTTCTGTAACTGATAAAAACGGCAGAGCATACGCCCTGCCGCTTACATAAACTCTGATCGAAACCGATCCCGTCAGCTGTTATCCACAAGATAGTACTTGTGAAGTCTGGTCGAGAATATTTCACATAGTAGTTTAGCGGCTGCGGCTGCGCCTATAACCGAAATAACGGCGATAAAAATTTTTACACCCTTGCTCATACAAATACCTCCGGTTAATTAATGTGCCTCTTTATATATAGTATACATTAAATACGATAAAATTTCAAGGGGTTTTGAAATATTTTTTTGACACCCGTCCAAAAAGCAGTCTTTATTTTATGTTCAGGTAAAAATTATTTGCAAAATTAAGAATTGTATGCTATAATATTTTTCAATACGGACTTTAACGGCTTATTTATACGCCGTCCGGCTTATTAGCACGATCAAATTAATTTATATCAGAGGTAATACTGCCATGTCTGAAACTGCACCTAAGCAAAGCAGCTATAAAAAGCTGTTCTCAAATACTATTATATTCGCAGTAGGCTCTTTCAGTTCCAAAATTCTTGTCCTTCTTCTGGTAAAGGTATATACCACATACCTTTCGCCGCAGGAAATGGGAATCAACGACGTAATTACTCAGATAGCCAACTGGCTCCAGCCTATAGTAACAATGACTATAAGCGAGGCGGTAATACGTTTCGGTCTTGACAGAGCTTATGACAAAAAGAAAGTCTTTACTCTGGGAAACATAGTCTGTTTCTCCGGTCTTGCGCTGCTTGCCGTAATACTTCCTATCGTAACCGTTTCCGGAATTGCCGACAAATACCTAAGCGGATATTCGCTTCTTCTGTATATTTACATATTTATGTCCAGCCTGAAGCTTGTATATTCCACATTTGTACGTTCTCTTGAAAAGGTCAAGCTTTTTGCGCTCAACGGAATAGTTACAACCTTCTTTACTCTTTTCGGCACAATACTTTTTATCTGCGGCTTTAAAATGGGTAATACAGGTTATCTTCTTTCTATTATAGTATCCGATTTTATCTCGATTATTTTTCTTACCGCAACTGCAAAGCTGTGGAGATATATCGAGTTCAGGAAACCTGACCGCGAGCTTCTTCACACAATGCTGCAATATTCCGTGCCGCTTATTCCCGCTCAGCTTCTGTGGCTAATAACAAACAGCTCGGACTCCTTTATGACTACTCATTATCTGGGTTCTGAAGCCAACGGTATACTCTCAGCCTCCTATAAAATCCCAAACCTTGTCGCTACCGTTTATCTTATGTTCGGACAGGCTTGGAATATGTCCGCTATCCTGGAAAACGATTCGGAGGACCGCAACGATTTCTACACAAATGTTTTCAGACTTAACCAATGCCTGCTTTATATTATGGCGGCAGGCTGTCTGCTGATAGTTCAGCCGCTGACCTCAGTATGGCTGGGCGGCGCATTTCAGGATTCGGTCAAATATTCGCCGATACTTATATATTCCTCGGTCTTTTCCTGCTTTACTACATTTATGGGTTCTATTTACCTTGCCGCTAAGGAAACAAAGCGTTCGCTTCTTACAAGCCTTTTTTCCGGCGTAATCAATGTAGGACTGAATATTGTCCTTATACCAAGAATAGGTTTGTACGGCCCAGCAATATCTACTGTTGCCAGCTATCTTACTGTTTTTATTATAAGAGCTTATGATTCCAGAAAGCTTGTACCATTTAATCTTCATATAGGAAAGATAATAATAAATAACCTGCTGCTGGCAGCAATGGTTCTGATCAATGTATTTCAGTTTATCAAGGGAACAAAAACGCTTTCTGTAATTACTCTTCCCATACTGTTTCTGCTTGTTATGCTTCTTAATTTCAAAACGCTGTGGACAGCTGTACAAAAGCTTCTGCCAAACAGAGCAGTACAGATCATCAAACGTATGGGGGCAAAGCGCATAACGGCTCTTTGCATAGCCGCTGTCGTTTTTGCCGCAGCAGCATATTTTACAAGGGGGATCATATTCTATCCTGCCGCCGCTGTTTTGGTCATTGCGGGACTGCTGTTCAATAAAAAAGCTGCGGTATATTCAGGTATGATACTGGTATTTCTCACAAGCTGGGGACTTTTCGGAGTAGGTACCGGAATTGCGGTAACCGCAGTATGCACACTTATCCCGCTACTTATTTACCGCGGAAATTCCGAGCTTATTATATGCACGTCTTTGGCGGATCTCCTTCTGTTTTTTATAGGAGGAATATATCTTGCTATACTCTGTCTGATGCTCGAGCTTTTAGCCGCTGTCATTATGTTTAGAAGACAGCTGTTCAGAGCGCTTGAAAAAATCATGTTTAAGTAAAAATAAAAATTTACGCATAAAACAGCATTGCTGTTAATATAAAAAAATACGGAGGAATTTATTATGGCAGAATTAAAGTTTGAAATTACAAAGCAGCTGGGTATTCTCTCAGAAAACGCAAGAGGCTGGACCAAGGAGCTTAATATGGTCAGCTGGAACGACAGAGAGCCTAAATACGACCTCAGGGAATGGAACCCAGATCATACGAGAATGGGCAAGGGTATTACTCTTACAGAGGAAGATATAAATATGCTCAGGGCAATTCTTAACGGTGAAGAGATAGAGGACGATATTAACGAGGACGATATTCTTTAATATTTTAACCGTTTGTAAAGAATCTTTAAAATGTTAATTGATAATCAAATGTTAATCTTTTATTCACTATAGTCTGTTATAATTTACAAGAATACTATTGTGAGATTGTCTGTCTCAAATCCATATAAACGGAGGAAAATCACCGAATGGAACAGCATGGAATAAGCAAGCTGGACTTAAAAAGAAGAAACCGTATGCAGGTTCTTAAGATCCTGAAGCAAAGAGGTCCGACTTCAAGGATTGATATTGCCGGAACATTGGAACTGACAAGAGCCGCTGTTACTATTATCACAAATGAAATGATAGAACAGGGGATCATTCAGGAGATCGGAGAATACAAACACGTTACCGAAAAAGCTCCGAGAGGACGTAAAAAGATTCTCATTGACATCAATCATCATTATAAATTTGCACTTGGAGTTACTATTGAGGAGGATATCGTAAGCGTCGGACTTTCGACCCTTGCGGGCGCTGTTCTAGACAAGCGCAATATGAATATAAGCTCCGCAACAGACCGTCAGACGATTTATGATTATATTGAACGGTCTATCAGGGAAGTCCTGGGAGATAACTGTCTGGATAAGGAATCCATTCTGGGTATAGGCTTCGGAATTTTCCCGACGATGTATTCCCGTCTTGATATTGATGTAAAGGACGGAATTCCTGATTATACAAAGATAAAGAACTTTGTCAGAAGCTATACCGAGCTTCCGCTGGTATTCGATAACTCCGTAAAAGGAACAGCTATGGCGAATATTGATTTCCAGAAAAGCAAGGATCCGAACCGCCATAACATAGCTTTCCTGCAGTACGGAAACAATATAAATTTTGTTGTTACAAATCTTAACGACCCTATCGTGTCCTATGATAACCGCACAAATTTCGTGGATAAAATGATCATAAATCCTATGTCTCCGGAAAAATGCAGCTGCGGAAGACGAGGCTGCGTTGAAAACGAGCTTACGCCAAAAGCCAGCCTGAGAAAAATAAGCGCAGTATTCTCAAAGGAAAACACTCCGTTTCTGTTTCAGGCGGCGAAGGGAAATCCTCAGGCGGTTACAGGAGATATGATCTATGCCGCATATGAAAAAGGTGAAAAGCCTGTTGTGGAAATAATGGATCATGCGCTGAAGCTTACTGCGGTACTGCTCAACAACCTGTACTTTTCAACTAATCCCCAGAAGCTTGTTCTTCATCATTTTAAGTTCGGAGCAAGCGAAGCGGAGTTTTTTGACAAGCTGAAAGAAAATGTAGCGGCTATCGGAGGAACTGTTGTGTCCAGTAAGATCGAGCCTTCGATTATAGAGGACAAGCACCGTTTCCTTGCAGGCTGTGCGCTTGCTATAAGAGAGCTTTTCTTTAATAAGGGCGGCTTTGACAAATAATAACTACAGAAAAAGGCTTTCACAGTACAAAAACTGTGGAAGCCTTTGATTATGTATCGCTCTTCTGCCTGTTTTCTATCCTACCGGCAATAAACTCCTTTACGTTTTCAGGAGCTATTCCAAGAACCGCCGCAAATTCCTGATAAACCATATGCTCAGCCGCTTTCATAGCGTTTTCCTCAGTAGCCGAAAGATGACCTCCGCTGCTGAGCTTGTCCTCCTGCTTCAGATACAGTGATTTGATTAGAGAAAAAATCTTTTCACAGTTGTCGCTTTTCATAACTGTATTAAAAATAAGCTTATTCTCGTTCCTGTCACCGCATAGACACGGCTCTATATCCGGTATAGAATCGATCAGCGCATATATCTCTTCCTTTGACATAAGCTTTCTCAGCTTTTTATCTGCCATATCACAGGGAACATAATACGTTGACTTATCCGAAGCGTAAGGCACCAGCACCATATATTCGCGTTCATTCTTTCCGTCAAAGCAGCGCTTGACTATCTCCTTGAAACGGCACACTCCCGCCGCCGAGTACATAACACATTCTTCCGGTAAAAGCTGCATACCCGCCTCATTCCTTTCATGTTTGATAAAATTATTATTCTTATATTTATATTATAACATATTTGAATAAATTTTGTCATGGGCTTTTTGCACAAAACAAACATTCGCATGAGTGCAATTTCACTATAATACCCGTATAACAGCCCGATCAAAGTACGTCAGCCGTAAAAAAACGCCGCAGGAGTTTATATCTCCGCGGCATTAATTCTATTGATCAGTTTGTCAGGCGTGGAATTACTGCTCCGTATTAAACTCCTTATTTCTGTTCTCGATCAGCTTCTTGGTCTTTCTTGCGTGAAGCTTCATAACGATCTTTTCGCAAAGATCCACAAGCCTTTTCCTTACAGGCATAAATATATAGAAGAATTCACCCGCATAGGTCACGACCTCTCCGTTAAAGCCCTTTTTGAATTTATAAACTCCGTAGTTGGGGTGAGTTTCGTCCTTATAAAAAGGAATACCCTGAAAATCGTAAATAAAATTATTATTCTCAAGCGCCCAGCTTATCATAGTCCACTGCATAAGATAATTCGGATAGGTGTTTCTGTATTGATTTGACGAAGCGCCGTAAACGTAGCAGGTCTTTCCGGCGTACTGAGTCGTAACTGCTCCGGAAACAGGTATTTCCTTACCGCTTTCCTCGTCTTTCAGGTAACATACGAACAGGCGGCAATGCTCCTCGCCCAGTCCGTCAAGCATTTTCTCAAAGTATTCCTTTGATCGTATGGAGAAGCCGTCCCGTATTCCCGTTGCCTGCATCATAGGATAAAAATCGTCAAGTGCTTCCTTTCCGCAGGCTCTGCATACAACGCCCTTTCTTGAAGCCTTTCTTATCCTGTTTCTCCAGTCTGATTTAAAGGTCATCATTACCTCGTCAGGAGTTTTTCCCTCAATATTTCTGAGCATATAGTTATTTCTCGCCTGAATAGTTGAAAGTTCGGGTGCGTCGTAAATATGAGTAAAGCCCATACTGACTATCATTTCAGAAAGCTCTCTGTCCTTTTCCTCAAAGCAGGGATCCCACATAAACTGATAGCTCTTATGCTTTTTTGCAAGAACCTTTATACCCTCGAACAGATCCTGCATTATCTCCTTATTGCTCCAATCGCACACAGGCCCGTGAGGAGCATAAAGAAAAGTACAGCCGAATATTGGTATCTTTTTGATTATAACAAGGCAGGTACCCTGTATCCTGCCGTCCTTATCCCTTGAAATTACAGCGTCCCAGCCCCATGTATCCTTTACCTTAGGCCAGCGCAGCGACTGCATGAAGTTTCCGTATCTGCTGTTTTCAGCAAAATCCTCATATTCCCTGAGCAGCGCCTCGTCATTTTTATTTATTATCTCCATATTTTTACAATCCCTCTCATAACGTAATAATGCACTGAATCTTATTATATAACAATAATTTATAAAAATCAATAGCTTTTAAATACAAAGCTCTCAGTCAAAACAATACCAGATTCGTCAGTTCTGCTTCCTTACTACCGCATATTCGTCGCCGTTTCGGTAATAGGGACAGTTATGATCCGAAAAGCTCATAAACCTCTGCATTTCGTCCTCGTCAAGGTCAATATCGCAGACATAGCAGTCATATTCGTCGTCATAGCCGTAATTGGCGCAGGTTTCGCAGCATGAAGAATTACCGCTCATTTCTATCACCCTTTCGCTTTTGTTCTTATTCCGCCGCTGGTAAGCAGATAGCTTTCATATACCATATTCTTCAACTCGCTGTCCGAAACGTCGCTTTCAAGATAAACTGAATTCCAGTGAGTCTTGTTCATATGATACGCCGGAATTACACCCTTGTACGCCGCTCTCAGCATATCGGCCTCCATAGGCTCGCATTTCAGGTTAACTATATATCGTCCGTTCAGCTTCATCAGAAGAGCGAACCATTTTCTGCTTTTTCTATGCCTTGCCGCTACGCTTTCAAAATCTTCTGTAAACGGCCTGTCGATTACCGCTCCGGGAAGCGAACCGCAGTATTCCGTAAGCTGTTCCTTTGTCATGAATACCGTTCCTTTATTTTCTGATAAGCCTGATTACTCCGAGAATACCGAGAATTATCATAGCCGCTGCCGAAATCACCATACATAGCCAGCCCGAGGTCTGAGAAACCACAAATTCCGTCATTGTCTGATTTCCCGCAAGCTTCTGAGCCGCCGAGTCCATCTTTAGACCCGAAAGCAGAAGGACCGTCATAAACCTGAAATTTACAAGGCATAAAAAAGCGCTCATGGCTGAAACTATGCCCTGAAACAAGGCGGTGAAGTTATCCTCATTTTTATAGCAAAGAAAAGAAAACACGGAATGAAGTGCACAGCTCAGCGTAAAAACTGCATAAGCCGCAGTGATCACCGACGCCTTGACAGCGCTGCCGTCCTTAACAAGAGAAGGCATCAGCACTATTACCGCTGCCGTGAAAGCAAATGCACAAATCATTGAAATTACAGCAGCTATACGGCTTTTCTTATCTCGACTTTTAAGTCCGTCCTTTTTTATCTGCTTAGGCATATCAGCTCTCCTCCTTTTCGGCTGTATCACGAATGCGTACCTTTATACTGTCTATTTTCTGCTCATCCTCCATAATAACCGTCATATTGAATATTCCATAGGATATAAATTCGTTCTGCTCAGGAACTCTGTCTATAATATCCATTATCCAGCCCCCCATAGAGGTTCTTTCAGTTTCTATAGTATCCTCAGGCAGATCAAGCCTGTCAAGAAAGTCGCTTACCGAAAGCTCGGCTGAAACCTGATACCTGTTCTCTCCCAGCTTAACAAACGATGTATCCTCCTCGTCGCTCTCGTCATAGATCTCTCCCACAAGCTCTTCTATAATATCTTCAAGAGTACAAATACCCTCAGTTCCGCCGTACTGGTCAACAACTACAGCCATATGGATCTTCGCCTTCTGCATTTCCCGAAGGCCCTCGGAGATACGCTTGTTTTCAGAAATATATATCGGAGTATTCATGATCGCCGAAATATCCTTCCTGCCTCCGATGTACATTTCATAAAAATCAGATTCATGTATAATTCCGACTATACTGTCTATAGTCTTTTCATAGACAGGCAGGCGGGAAAACTTATTCTCCATGAATATTTCCCTGATCTTCTCAATGCTTTCTCCTCTTTCGACTGCTACGACATTTACCCTCGGAACGAGCACCTCGCCTATAGTAATCTCATCGAATTCCAGCGCCGACCTTACAAGATCGGATTCCTGCTCCTCAAGAACTCCCTCGTCCTCGATCTCCTCAATAATATATTTTAGCTCCTCCTCGGTAACAGACGGCTGACTGTTCTTATGTCCCACAAGCTTTGATGCAAGCTTTCTTATTGCGGTAAAAACTGCAATAAGCGGAGTAATAATAAACATAAAGCCGGAAAGCAGCGGAGCCATTGCTATTGAAAAGCTCTCTGAATTTTCCTTTGCAAGACTTTTCGGAAGTATTTCACCGAAAATAAGCACCAATACGGTCATTACAAGCGTTGCGATACCGACGCTTCCGCTTCCAAACTTTTCGGTAAAAAAGACTGTGGCAAGCGACGACGAGCAGATATTCACAACGTTGTTTCCGATAAGTATGGCAGTAAGCGCCTTGTCAAAATTCTCTGTAATATCCAGCGCCTTCTGTGCGCTTTTGCTTCCGCCCGCCGCAAGATTTTTCAGCCTTATCCTGTTAACAGACGAAAAGGCTGTTTCAGTAGCGGAGCATACCGCCGAAAGCGCAAGAAGGATCACTATAACAAATGGTATCATAATAAAAATTGCTCTCCCGATAAAAAATTAATATTTTTAAATGTTCAGATATAGTTATAATAACATATTTTCTGCTGAAAATCAATAATAACTTGAAATTAATAAAAATATGCTGTATAATTGTTAAAGCGGAACGATCCATAAAAATAAATTCGGAGGAAGCAATGGAACAAAAGGAAGAATTAAAAGCAAAAGAAAAAAAGCCTGACATCTTTGACAGAATAATGAGCTGCGGCTTTTTAAAGAAATTTGAACCTATTTACAGAAAAAACAAGGAAATATTACTCTATCTGTTTTTCGGAGCATGGACTACCGTTATAAGCTTTGTATCGTTTTTTATCGCCGCAGCACTTATAAAGCTGCCTGATATATCAATATTCGGCATACCTGTAGATACGGCGGTTACCGTAAGCAATATCATATCATGGATCTGCGCCGTTACTTTCTCGTATGTAACTGCGAGGATCTGGGTATTTGAATCAATATCCTACGGAAGAAAGGCTGTTTTCAGAGAAGCCGCGGCATTTTACGGGGGGAGGATTTTTACTCTTATCGTAGAAACAGTAATGATGAATATCGGCGTTCAGGCTCTCAGCATAAATGAAAACCCAATGAAGATAATAGCTTCGGTAGTTGTGCTGGTTCTTAATTATGTTATCAGCAAGCTTTTTGTATTTAAAAAAACAGCATGATCCTTATTTAAAAACTTTATTTTAAATTTCATAAGCCGATTATTTAACGTACAAAGAACTATTGTGCATATTGCATTTGAAAACCTTTTTTTCAAAAATTAAATTGGCTAATTAGGCGAAATTCGCATCGAAAGATTGACAAAAACATAACAAAGCTGTATAATATGAAACTGGAATTGAAATCAAAGGCGATTTGCAGATAATATTCTGCGGATCGCAATTTTTGTGCCGCTTCGGCTTTTTCCGGAAAGGAATGATCAAAAAATGGAGTATGATTATATATTCTTTATAGCTATTATTCTGCTGTCAACAAAATTTCTCGGACTTGTTACAAAGCGTATAAAGCTCCCTCAGGTAGTGGGCGCTCTCTGCGCGGGACTTATTCTCGGCCCGGCAGTTCTCGGAATAGTCAGGGAAACAGAATTTATATCCGAGCTGTCTGAGCTGGGCGTTATTGTGCTTATGTTTACCGCCGGACTTGAAACCGATATAGTTGAGCTTAAAAAAACAGGAAAGGCGTCTTTCCTTATCGCTCTGCTCGGAGTTCTCGTTCCCCTTGCGGGAGGCTTCGGACTTGCGTGGGCGTTCAATATAGGCGCAAACGATAATCTGCCTACCTCAAGAACTCTCCAGTTTATCTTTATCGGAATCGTTCTTACAGCAACCTCTGTTTCAATTACCGTTGAAACTCTTAAGGAGCTTGGAAAGCTTTCCACACGAGCCGGAAACGCTATTCTCGGAGCGGCGCTTATAGACGATATTCTGGGTATAATTGCGCTTACCGTTGTTACGAGCCTTGCAGGCGACGGAGTAAAGATATGGACTGTACTGCTCAAGATCCTTGGATTCTTTGTTTTTGCAGTACTTTCTGCAATCCTTTACCATATTGTTTTTGAAAAATGGAGAAACCGTGATAAAAAGGACCTTCGCCGTCACGTTATAGTTTCCTTTGTATTCTGCCTGCTGATGGCATGGATCGCTGAAAGAGCCTTCGGAGTAGCCGATATTACCGGCGCATTCGTTGCAGGCCTTGCTATCTCAAACAGCCCGAGAGTAAAGTATATCTCAAACCGCTTTGAAACCATGTCGTATCTGCTCCTTTCCCCTGTATTCTTTGCAAGTATAGGCCTTAAAATGACAAAGATGAATATGTCCGGCACACTTGTACTTTTTACCGTTCTTATTTTTGTAATAGCGGTCATGACTAAAATAATTGGCTGCGGTCTAGGCGCAAAGCTATGCCGGTATACAAATAAGGAGTCTGTTCAGATCGCCGTAGGTATGATCTCCCGCGGAGAGGTTGCCCTTATCGTTGCCGCCAAAGGACAAAAGATAGGTCTTATGGGCGACGAGGTATTCGCTCCTATAGTAATAATGGTCGTAGCTACAACGATCATTACCCCGATACTGCTGAAGCTGGTGTTCAGGAACGACCATTCTGCTCCCTCAAGCGATGAAATAACAAAGTCTATTGAAGGCTTTGCCGAATATGAAAAAGAGCTTCAGGATCTTTCCGAAGAATAAAGCTCATCTGAAATACTTATAAAACATAAAACGTACGGACTCAGCTTGTGTCCGTACGTTTTCTTTGTTACTGCTCAAGTCCCAGCAGCTCCCTTTCAGCAGTGTGAAGCACCAGAACATCTCCCGGCTTAACTCTTGAATTGCCGTTAGGTATAATGGTCTTTCCTCCTCGCTTGATCATAACAACCAGAACATTGCGGGGAATGGTTTCCGAAACGGTTTTTCCTGCCCATTCGTGGGACGGCGTTATCTCCTCCTCCGAAAGCAAAAGCTGCTGATTTCCAGGTTTCTTTGATTCATAACCTACCGCACTGAGCACCAGAACATCACCCTCGCAGATAACGGTGCTTCCCCTGGGAATAACAGTTCTCCCGTCCCTTGAGATCATTACAATAAGCGTATCCGGGGGAAGGCTTATTTCCTTTATCTTCAGGTCTATCCAAGGATGAGCTTTCTTTATATTAAGACGTATAAACTGAATTTCCGTTTCATTTGAATAATCGGTAAATGTCTTCATTACGCTTTCTTCATCGTCTATCATACCAAACCATTGCGAAACCTTAGGAAGAAGCGTTCCCTGTATGCCTATACTCAGCAGAACGACGCAGAAAACTATATGAAATACATCGCTTTTAGTGTACGCGTCTGATACAGTGGCAAGTATTGCAAATACTATAGAGGTCGCTCCCCTTAGACCCGCCCATGAAACAACGGCTATCTGATCAAGCTTAGCCCTGAAAGGAAGCATAAGAATACCTACAGCTATCGGTCTTACAATAAACGTCAGCGCCGCCGCTATAAGCAGGGAAGGAATTATGATCTTTGGTATCTGCGACGGAAACGACAGCAGTCCGAGCAGAAAGAAAAGCAGTATCTGCATAAGTCCTGTAAGTCCGTCAAAGAAATGAACCTGAGCTTTTTTATTCTTTATTCTGCTGTTTCCCAGTACGATACCGACAAGATAACAGCTGAGATACCCGTTGCCTCCCACCAGTGCAGGCAGAGCATATGATAATACCGCAGCCGCCGCAATAAAAATAGTATCAAAGCCGTCTGACTCAAATTCAATATTTTTAAGCGCCCAGACTGCACCAAGCGCAATAAGCACGCCGATACCAAGTCCGTAAAATATCTGAGCAAACAGCATATATGCAGTTTTCCAGCCGGATACTCCTCCGCTCATTACCGAAAGCACAATTATCGTCAGCATATACGCCCAAGGATCGTTGCTTCCGCTTTCAAGCTCAAGGACCGAAGCAGTGCCGTATTTCAGGTTCAGGCTTTTAGAACGCAGTATATTAAATACCGAAGCGGCGTCCGTCGAGCTTAAAACCGCTCCGACCAGCATACTCTCAGCCATTGAGAACCTGAGAACATAATGACAGAAAAGTCCTGTAAGGAATGCTGTAAGCAAGGTACCTGCGGAGGAAAGCAGCAGACTTTTAGCCGCTACCTTTTTTGCGCTTGACCACTTAGTTCCGAAACCTCCGTAAAAAATAATGAAAATCAGCGATACCGAACATATCTTCTCAGCAAATTCAAAGTTCTCAAAACGTATTTTAAATAATCCGTCAGAGCCGAAGAGCATTCCAAGAAGAATAAAGGCAAACAGCATCGGTACTCCTATTTTGTTGGAAATTTTGTTAAAAACAACGCAGATGATCGCTATAGCTGCGCCTACAGTAAGATATAAAGCCATAAATCGCTCCTTTCCGTTTATATTATAGCATTTTTTATGGGCGTTTTCAACCGATATAAAGCTCAGATATAAGATAACTTACAAAGCTTTTACATTCCTGCTCCCAGACTGCCCATAAGAATCATTGAGTCTTGAAAAACAAAAACCGCAGCAGATCTTATCCGCCGCGGTGCAAAGCCCCTAAATGCCGTTATTATTATATCTCTGCAAAAACTGCCTTGTACGCTCGTTCTGAGTATTTCCGAACAGCTCCTCCGGCTGTCCCTCCTCAACGATATATCCTCCGTCCATAAAGATAACGTGATCAGCAACATCTCTTGCGAACGCCATTTCGTGAGTTACTATGACCATTGTCATCTTTTCCTCCGCAAGCTCCTTGATCACCTTTAATATCTCCCCGGTAAGCTCCGGATCCAAAGCCGAAGTAGGCTCGTCGAAAAAAAGTACTTCGGGCTTCAATGCAAGAGCCCTTGCTATAGAGACCCTCTGCTGCTGACCGCCGGAAAGCTCGCAGGGATACGCCGCCGCCTTTTCTGAAAGTCCCATCTTTTCAAGCAGTACCTCAGCCTCGGAAACAGCGTCCTTTTTTGATTTCTTTAAAACATGAACAGGCGCTTCGATTATATTCTGCATTACCGACATATGCGGAAACAGATTGAAATTCTGAAAAACCAGCCCTATTTTCAGTCTTATTTCCCTAAGCGTCTTTGACGGAGCGTAGACCGCTTTGTTATTTACTGTCCTGACCATATTCATTGAACAGACGTTTATCTCTCCGCCGTCCGCTCTTTCAAGCTGATTAATACATCTTAAAAGCGTGGATTTACCCGACCCGGAAGGACCTATTACAGCTACGACCTGACCCTGCTCTACGTTAAAGGATATGTCCTTCAGGACCTGAAGCTCCCCGAAGTTTTTGGAAAGGTTTTTAACCTCTAAAGCCGTCATTTTTTTATCCTTCCCTTTCTATTTATAATAGTTGAATTTCTTTTCAATAAACGCAAAAGCAAAAGTAACTACTGCGTTCAGTACAAAATAGAACAGACCTGCGACAAAAAGCGGAGCTATCGAGCTGTAGGTATTCATCATCTGCTTGGATTTCAGAGTGATCTCCGCAAAAGCTATTACATTTGCAAGAGAAGTATCCTTTACCAGTACGATGACCTCGTTGGCGGTCGCAGGAATGACCCTCTTTACTACCTGAGGAAGCACTATCCTGAAAAATGTCTGAAGCCTGCTCATTCCCAGCATAGACGCCGCTTCATACTGCCCCTTGGGTATAGACTCTATCCCGCCTCTGAAAATCTCTGCAAAATAAGCCGCATAATTAAGTGCAAAAGCAACGACAAGAGCGGTAAACATATAATTTTCATCTCTTGTATTTACCTTTCCCAGCAGCTCATAGAACCAGTTGGACGTACCCGCCTTTCTGGCTGAGGCACAAAGCATAGGTATTGCATAGTAAACGGCAATTATCTGAAGCATAAGCGGAGTTCCGCGCATTATAAGTATATACAGATTCGTAAGCCAGGATATCGGCTTGAACCTGCATTTCTTCAGCCATGTTACTATTACCCCGATCGGTATTGAGATAACGAGCGTCCAGAAGAAAAGCTTCAGCGTATTAGGAAGGTATTCAAGAAGTATACCGCCGACATTCAATATATCGTCAAAACTCAATTAAAGCACCACCAAATTCAATATTCTTTATAATTATACATCATACCCCGAATTTAGTCAACAATCACGCTGCCCCGTCAGCCTGTTAAAGCTATAAACTTTTCATTAACTCTTTTCCGTATCCATAGACTTAAGATCTTATACTCCGCTATTAATAAATTGTATATCAAATATGTTAAAAAAGGTCTTGAAAAACATTGACGAATGATTTATAATTATAAGTAATATTGACATTGGCTATATGAATATGTTTGAAAGGATATGAATTTTATGAAGAAATTAATTTCAGCTGTTATCGCAGGAATGCTTTCGGTCTCATTGCTGGCGTCATGCGGAAGCGTTGCCAAAAATACCGTTCACAGCGTAGACGACCTTGAAGGAAAAACGATAGGAGTTCAGCTGGGAACTACAGGAGATATCTATGCTACCTCAGATGTAAAGGACGCAAAGGTAGAGCGTTTCAATAAAGGCGCGGATGCCGTTCAGTCGCTGAAGCAGGGCAAGATAGACGCAGTGCTTATCGACAACGAGCCTGCTAAGGTCTTTGTTTCCAAGAATGAAGATCTGAAAATTCTTGATGACGCTTTTGCTGTAGAGGAATACGCTATAGCCGTTAAGAAAGACAACAGCGAGCTTACCGAGGAAATAAACGGAGCGCTTAAGACCCTTAAAGAAAACGGAACTCTTGAAAAAATAATAAACAACTGGATAGGCGAGGACGCCGGAAAAACTCCGTATAAGACCCCTGAAGGCACTGCATATCCCAAGGGCAAGCTTGTAATGGCAACAAACGCCGAATTTCCTCCCTACGAAAGCGTTGACGGCGATAAGGTCGTTGGTATAGACGCAGATATGATGCAGGCAGTCTGTGATATTCTCGGTTATGAGCTTTCTATTGAAAATATGGAATTTGATTCGATAATTTCAGCTATAGAATCAGGTAAAGCCGATGTCGGAGCGGCAGGACTTACCGTTACGGAGGACAGACTGAAAAACGTAAACTTTACCGATTCCTATACGACCGCAACTCAGGTCGTTATTGTCAGAAAAGACTAATAAGCTTAAAAAGGCTATCCTCTGTTGTGCGGACAGCCTTTCGCTTTGTTAAAGGGAGTGCAGTCATTGAACGATTTTTTTCAGAAATTCAAGGACACATTTATTGAAAAAGCAAGATGGACATATCTGACCGACGGCTTGAAAACGACTCTTATCATTACATTTTTCGCAGTTATCCTCGGAATGGTGCTGGGCTTTATAATTGCGGTAATAAGAACTACCCACGATAAAACGGGAAAGCTGAAGATCGCCAACATTATCGCTCATATATACCTTACGGTAATAAGGGGAACTCCCGTCGTTGTTCAGCTGCTTATCATTTATTTTGTAGTCTTCGGCTCGGTCGCTATAAATAAAATCTTCGTTGCCGTGCTTGCGTTCGGACTTAACTCGGCAGCTTACGTTGCTGAAATAGTACGTTCCGGAATAATGTCTATAGACAACGGACAGTTTGAAGCAGGCTCAAGCTTAGGACTTAACTATTCCAAGACAATGATCTACATAATCCTGCCGCAGGCGTTCAAAAACGTGCTTCCGTCACTGGCGAACGAATGCATAGTCCTGCTAAAGGAAACCTCTGTAGCGGGATATATCGCAATTGCCGATCTTACAAAGGGCGGAGATTTTATAAGATCGCAGACATATGAGGCTTTTCTGCCCCTTATTGCCGTCGCTCTTATTTATCTTGTTATGGTTATGGTAATGACGGCTCTTGTTTCAAGGCTTGAGAGGAGGCTCGCTAAAAATGATAGACGTTAAAGGCCTTAACAAATCCTTCGGCGAGCTTCATATTCTGAAGGATATAACCGAAAATATAGAACAGGGCGAAAAGGTCGTTATTATAGGTCCTTCCGGTTCAGGAAAATCCACCTTTCTGAGATGTCTTAACCTTATGGAAAGGCCTACTTCCGGCGAAATTTATATAGACGGTGCAAATATAACCTCAATGCATCAGCGTGAAGTCAATCTGATGCGTCAGAAAATGGGCATGGTATTTCAGCATTTCAACCTGTTCCCTCACCTAACTATCAGAAAGAATATAACTCTCGCTCCGGTAAAGCTGAAGCTTATGAGCAAGGAAGAAGCCGACGATAAAGCTGACGAGCTGCTTGAGAAGGTGGGACTAGCTGATAAGGCGGATAATTACCCCGGACAGCTTTCCGGCGGACAAAAGCAGAGAATTGCTATTGCAAGAGCGCTGGCCATGAATCCAGAGGTAATGCTGTTCGACGAGCCGACCTCAGCGCTTGACCCGGAAATGGTGGGAGAAGTCCTGAATCTAATGAAGCAGTTGGCAGAGGACGGCATGACAATGATAGTAGTAACCCACGAAATGGGCTTTGCAAGAGAGGTAGCTTCAAGAGTAATGTTCATGGACGACGGGAAAATACTTGAACAAGCTCCTCCCCGGGAGTTTTTCTCCAACCCGAAGAATCAAAGAACCAAAGATTTCCTCTCAAAGGTACTTTAATAAAAGCAATACGGCGGTCTGTTTAAAGCAGTCTGCCGTAAATTTTACACCGGAGATGATATAATGAGCTATATGGTAAAATGCAGCAGAGGTCTTGAATCCCTTCCCGAAGCCAGACTTATAAGGGAAGAAGTTTTCGTTAAGGAACAGGGCTTTACAATGGAGTTTGACGATATTGATAAAACCGCAGTTCACGCCGCAGTATTCGACGGTTTAAAACCCATAGGAACAGGCAGGCTTTTTCAGGAAAACGGCGGATTTATTATCGGTCGTATTGCCGTAATAAAGGAATACCGCGGGAAAAGCATAGGCTCCTTTGTAGTTTCCGTGCTTGAAGAAGAAGCAAGAAAACAGGGCGCTGATAAGATCTCTCTTTCCGCTCAGCTGAGAGCAAAGGGCTTTTACGAAAAGCTTGGCTATAAAAGCCAGGGGGATCTTCATATGGACGAATCCTGCCCTCATGTTACAATGATCAAAACGCTTTAATAATACCGATCGTCTGCATTGTTTTTATATTATGTGATAGCATATTCAGAACAGTCGGCTTCTGCCTCAGCGCTTTCAATAAATACAGTGTCGGCGGTTCGTACTCGTCCGGTAGCTCTGTACTTTGAATAAAATAAAGGGGACGGCTTTTCGCGGCCGTCCCCAAACTATTTTCTTTACTGGAAGAATGTATAATAAGCGTACCCCTGCTGTCCGTTGTAGTCAAGATACAGCCAGCCGTTTTCATTCCTGTATACCCTAACAGTCGCTCCCTGAGGTATTACCAGCAGGTTTTCGGAGCTTGACGTCGGCTGAGGGTGAAGATATACTGCGCTGACTACCGTCATGACCGTAGCTTCGCCAAGTTCTTCGCCGCCGTTCTGATACGGATCGTCCTCGCTTTTTTTGGTTGTAGTTTTCTTTTTGGTTTCAGTGACCTTCTGCTTAGTCGTTGCCGCAGTAGTCTCAAGCGGTTCGGTAGAAGTAAGCCAGCCTGTTTTTCGGTCGGCATCGGAAGCGTTCGATATAAATAAGCCCCTTGCAAAAAGCATAGTTATAATAACTACGATAAGAGCGGTAAGCATGACCGCGATCGTTCCCTTTACAGCCTCCGGCAAGCCTTGGCTTTGGGTGGTTTTTTTATTTTTGCCGTCCATTAAAAAGGAAGCTCCTTTCAATTTTTATACTTTAAAATAATTTATCTGATATTTTTCGACTGTGATACATTAATTATACAATTTATAAAGCAGTAAGTCAATTAAAAAACGGTTACAATGCGTCCTTTTTATTGTTGTCGGAATAAAATTCTTTTATTCACCGATGTATGATCCTATCCCCTTGCAGCTCATATTCAAATGCCCTTATTTATTGATATGTTGCATTTTCACCTTTAATGTGGTATACTAAGTATAAATATTTCGATTTTTTATGAGGAGATTTTCGCTATGAAGGACGGATATGTAAAGGTTGCCGCCTGCACACCTGAAATTCGGGTGGCTGACGTTGATTTCAACGTTTCAAAAATTATTGAGCAGATCGATCTGTGCAGAGATAAGGGCGTAAAGATCGCTGTCTTCCCCGAGCTGTGCATAACAGGCTATACCTGTCAGGACTTGTTTTTTCAGGACATTCTGCTTGACAAGGCAATGGAGGGCTGCGTAAAAATCGCAAAAGCGTCCGAAGGACTCGATATGCTTATCGCCGTAGGATTGCCCGTTAAGGCTATGGGCAAGCTGTATAACTGTGCGGCGGTCATGAAGGACGGTGAAATTCTGGCTTTTGTTCCGAAAACTCATCTTCCGAATTACAATGAATTCTACGAAGCCAGACATTTTACATCATACTGCGGCGGCGGAGCGTCAGTTGACCTTCAAAAATGGGGCGGACAGGATACCCGGGTGGCTGTGGATCAGACTGTTTTTAAATGCTTTGATATACCGGAACTGACAGTAGGCTTTGAGATATGCGAGGATCTTTGGGCTCCCGACCCTGTTTCAAATTATCTTGCAAAAGCAGGAGCATCTATTATCTGCAATCTTTCCGCCTCCAACGAAGTTATCGGCAAAGAGCAGTACCGCCGTCAGCTTGTTTCAAACCAGTCGGCAAGACTTGTCTGCGGCTATATATACTGCTCTGCCGGAAACGGCGAATCAACACAGGATATGGTTTTCTCAGGACATAATCTTATTTCTGAGGACGGAACAATTTTAAAGGAAAGCAGACTGTTTGAAAATGAGATCACCGTTTCTGAAATAGATGTTAAAAAGCTTGCCTTTGAAAGGCGAAAGACCTCCACATACCCCGAAAGTGCAGAATGGAGTTTCTACAAAAAATCCGAAAACTTTTTAGATGATATTCAAACGGAAGGATTTACTTTAAATATATCAGAAACCGCCTTGACAAGAAAACTTCCTAAAAACCCTTTCGTTCCGCAAAATACTGCCGAGCGCAACGAGCGCTGTCATCTAATCCTGCAAATGCAGTCCCACGGACTTATGAAGAGAATTGCACATACAAATTCAAAAAACGTTGTCATCGGAATTTCGGGAGGACTTGACTCGACGCTCGCCTTGCTGGTGTGCGTAACGGCTATGGATCTCCTGAAACGTCCTCATACCGATATTGCAGCGGTAACAATGCCCTGCTTCGGAACAACCAAAAGAACACGTTCAAACGCCGAGATCCTCTGCGGAGCGCTGGGCGTAACGTTCAGAGAGGTCGATATTACCAAATCGGTTCTGCAGCATTTTCAGGACATCGGACACGACGTAAACGACCACAGCGTGGTATTTGAAAACGGACAGGCGAGAGAGCGTACAAAGGTGCTTATGAATATTGCAAATCAGGTGGGCGGACTTGTAGTCGGAACAGGAGATCTGTCGGAGCTTGCGCTTGGCTGGGCGACCTATAACGGCGACCATATGTCGATGTACGGAGTAAACGCCTCCGTGCCGAAAACGCTGGTACGGCATATCGTTAAATATTACGCCGAAACCTGTACAAGCAAGGAGCTTTCAGAGGTTCTGTTTGATATACTCGATACCCCCGTTTCACCTGAACTTTTGCCTACTGACGAAAGCGGCACGGAAATGACACAGAAAACAGAGGATCTTGTAGGTCCCTACGAGCTTCATGACTTCTTTCTTTATTACGGAATACGCTGGGGCTTTGAGCCGAAAAAGGTTTATCGCCTTGCCAGATACGCCTTTGACGGCGATTATGATAATGAAACCATTCTAAAATGGCTTAAAAAGTTCTACTGGAGATTTTTCTCTCAGCAGTTTAAGCGTTCCTGTCTGCCTGACGGAGCGAAGATCGGTTCGGTTACGCTTTCTCCGAGGGGCGACTGGAGAATGCCAAGCGATGCATCTGTGAATATCTGGTATAAGCAGGCAGAAAGCCTTGAGCCTTAACAAACGGCGTATCTGCGACTTTGCAACCGCAAGTTTACACAAAAATATTTAAAAGCAACACAAAATTGGTGGCGGGGGACATTGGCGCAATGTTATGATTCAGCTATGGAAGGGCTGAGGTCCGACCGTAGCGGAGCCGCCCCGTCATTATATCGGTTCTGCTGAAATTTTTGACGGAGAAAGGTTTACATTATGAGCTTTGGACAAAATTTGCAGTTCTTAAGAAAGTCAAAAAATATGACGCAGGAGAGGCTTGCGGAATCGCTGAATGTTTCCAGACAATCGGTGTCAAAATGGGAGTCGGATGTAAGCTTTCCTGAAATGGATAAGCTTTTGCAGATGTGCGATATGTTTTCATGCTCGATGGACACGCTTGTTAAAGGCAGCATAGAAACTGAATTGGCGGATAATGCAGAGGATTACGACAAACACATGAACAGCTTTGCAAAAAGCATTGCTTCAGGAGTTTTTACCATCATATTCGGAGTTTCCGTTGCAGGTTTTCTGAATGGGTCAGGCGTTAAGGACGGAATTACGGGAATGGTTTTCATGACATTTGTGCTGATTTCCGTATTGATTTTTGTAGTAAGCGGTATTAACCATGAAAACTTCTGCAAAAACAATCCGACTGTCAGATTTGTTTATAAAGCGGAACAGATAAAAGCGTTTGAAAGAAAATTTCCTGCCTTTATAGCGGTGGGAATAGGCGTTATACTTTTCGGACTTATTATTACAATCGGAATTGACGAGTTTATACTAAACGGCAGAGAAACGGGTCTTGCTGCGGCGTTTGAAAATTCCTTTTTCCTTTTCTGCTGCTCAATCGGAGCGACGCTGATGAGCTATGCCGAAATGCAGAGGGATAAATTTGACGTTGAAAAATTCAACCGTGAAAATATGCCCGAGGAAAAGAATCAAGCTGAAAATTCCCCCTATCAGAAATGGTACGGAATCATAATGCTGCTTGCAGTTATGTTCTTTCTGGTAACAGGTCTTGCATGGAATATGTGGCATATTAACTGGATAGCGTTTCTCGTTGGCGGTTTGCTGTGCGGAATTGTCGGTATTATAGAAAGCTCAAGCCGTAAATGATTTTTCAGGACAGTACTGCGCATAGCTGTCGGACAATTGTTACCTTAAGCCGGGCGTTCATTTTTATGTTCGCCCTGCATTTGTGCAATGAGGATTTTATATTCAGAACGGAGATTTTATTTAATGAGCAAGTCAAATGCCCGCAGGGATTTTATAAAGGGGCTGAAGGATGGAATTCCCATAGGTCTGGGATATCTGTCCGTATCCTTTTCATTCGGAATAATGGCGGTATCGTCAGGACTTTCAGTACTGGCGGCGGTAATAATTTCGATGACAAATCTGACCTCGGCAGGTCAGGTCGCAGGAATCGCCGTTATCGCAGGCGGCGGAGGTTACATAGAAATGGCTCTTGCACAGCTTGTGATAAATATAAGATATGCTCTTATGAGCCTTTCACTTTCGCAGAAGCTTGATAAAGGCTTTACAGCGCTGTCAAGGCTGGGAGTTTCGTTCGGAATTACCGACGAGATTTTTGCTGTAGCTTCGGGAAAGACCCATGAGGTCTCAAAGCACTACATGTCAGGGCTGATCTCTCTGCCGTTCATATGCTGGAGTATGGGAACTTTTTTGGGCGGAGCGGCAGGAGAAATTCTACCCGAACATTTAAAGGCGGCGCTGGGAATTGCAATATACGGAATGTTTATCGCCATATTTGTTCCTGCGGCAAGAAAGGCCCTCGGGGTGCTGTGCGTAGTAGCCGCCGCTGCTGCTGCAAGCTGCTGTATTAAATACATACCTGTTTTCAGCGGTATCTCACAGGGCTTTTCCATTATAATCTGCACAGTTCTCGCCGCTTTTGCCGGCGCTGTATTTTTCCCGCTCAAAGACGCAGAAAGCGAGGAAGGCGGCAAATGAACACAGAACTGATCTTATACATAGCCGTAATGGCAGGAGTGACCTATATAATAAGAATGCTTCCTATTATGGTTTTCCGCAGAAAAATCCAGTCGAGGCTTGTGCAGAGTTTTCTTTATTATGTACCCTATGCGGTGCTTGGTGCAATGACGATTCCGGCGGCGTTTTATTCGACCGGAAGTATGATCTCAGCCTGTGCCGGACTGATTACGGCGTTTGTACTTGCATTTTTCAACCGTTCGCTTATAACAGTTGCTTTGGCGGCAAGCGGAGCAGCTTATATTGCCCAGCTCGCAGCGGAAATGATAAATATATAACACCTATCTTCCCATTCCTCAAAACTTTGATTTGCAGAGTCGACGGCGGGTCCTATTTTAATTTTTCAGCAGAAGATTGTACCTCCTGCTGAAAAACTAAGGGACTAATGCCCCAGGCTATTTGTTTAATGACGCGACGATGCAGCTTATTGAACCGCAAATGCGGGACGAAATCCGAATCGGAGGTTCGCACCGCTTTTTTACCCTTCAAGAAGCATTGCTGCGGCCGTTTATGTCTGAATACAGCCGATTATTTAAATCCAATTAGATCTGGGGTATAAATATCTTATACTCTGATATGACGATATAAAATAATGCTAATAAAAAAGGGCTGTTCCGTATAATTTACCGGAACAAGTCCTTTTCATTTTTATTATCCCTCAATTGATTTTCCCAAAAACATTGCTGCCGCCTTTACAAGCAGGCTATGGTTTTCTTCGGGCTTGATATCGTCTGAATTTTTAATAAACGCAACCGCCCCGATAACGTCTCCTGCGGAAATAATAGGCGCCGCCGCAATTGCCGGACTTTCAATGCCCTCTATAAGCAGCAGCGGCGGTGTATTCTCGTCCCAGAAGTAGCTTTTTCTTGTTTCAAGAATATCCTCCAGAGCTGGAGAATTGCGCCTTTCGCTGTATTCCTTTTTCTGCGCTCCCGCAACGGCTACGACATGATCCCTGTCAAATATAACTGCCGGAGCGTTTCCAAGCTTGGAAATCACTTCAGCCGCCTGTGAAACGCCCTCGGTAAGCTCTCCTACCGGAGAATATTTTTTGAAAATTACTTCGCCGTCATTGCTTGTATAGATCTCAAGAGGGTCGCCCTCCCTAATACGCATTGTCCTTCTTATTTCCTTTGGTATTACAACACGCCCTAAATCGTCAATGCGGCGCACTATTCCTGTTGCTTTCATATCTGAACCTCCATGTATTTAGTCAAATTTGTAATAGTATTGTTTGCTGATATGGAAAGATTATTCTGTTGTCGGCAAAAAAATTTGTCGGAATTTCAGGGTTGTTTATACGGTTTTAAGGAATAATATTATTATGTTCAGGTATTTTTTTATTTTTATACGCAGAATGAGAAAGCATTTATAGTATCGGCTTCGTATTTTACTGCGTCTTGCTCCGCTTTTTATATAGAAAAAGAGAAACAATGCCAAACTTTTATGTATTGACAATGCTCTGTACAGGGTTTAACAGAACAGAGCGGAATGTTTCTGATGTAAACGCTATCGGCACGCTTATGAACACAGTTCAGCATACTGCGTTTGAAGTGGCGGTTACAAAGGTTCTTCCAAGTTCGCTTGACAGTGAAAAAAGAGTGATACACTGCCGAAGCGGTCAAACAGCATTAAAATTATTATATAATTGAAATATCCTCAAAGTTTTACGCTTTGAGGATATTAATTTTGCTATATAAAAAATTTTCATACTACCTGCTGACTTGTAATTGTTCGGTAAGCGTCTATATAGTCAGGCTTCCGAATTTCGGATTTTTAAATTTTTAGCTTTATTCATAGTCATATATCAGTCCCAGCTGCCTTAACGACGAAACTCCGTCCTCTCCGGCAACAAAGTGATCAAGCAGGGTTATCCCCATAGCGGATAGGTGTCTTATAAGAAGCCGTGTAGAAATAACGTCCTCCTCCGACGGCTTGGAGGGCGCTTCCGGGTGATTGTGAGCGATAAAGATATTGTCGTATCCGCTGTTGAGAATAAGTTTGGTTATCTGCTTTAGATCCATTGAAACCTCTTTAAGAGAACCGGAATTAACGTCTGCGGATTTTCTTATCCTGAAAGACGGATCAACAAAAAACAGCATGACCCTTTCAATACGCTCGCCTGCAAACTTTGCTCCGACAAGCGCCTTAACTGCCGGAATATCCCTGCCGTCTACAGATGACCTTACCCTTTCGGTCTTAAGGTGAGAGGTCAATGCTCCGAAAAGCTTCAGGTTTATTGCAGGATTTTCTCCTATAAGCCCGCTTTCAACAAGCTCCTCCTTTGTTGCCGACAATACGTTTTCAATAGTGCCGAACCTGGCCAGAAGTCTGTGAGCAAGTCCGTTTGTATCGCCTCTTGGATAACAGAAGAACAAAAGCATTTCCAGTATCTCATGCTCCGCAAAGCCCCTGAAGCTCATAGTTTCGCAGAATCTTTTTTTCATACGCTCCCTGTGACCGCTGTGAACTCCGTTGTCAGCCATTCCCGTTATCATTCCTTTCCCGGCATAAAAGCCTTATTTTTTCATAGTAAGCGATATTCTCTTCTTTTTCACGTCAACGTCAAGTACCCTTACCTTTACAATATCTCCTACCTTTACGACTTCAAGTGGATGCTTAACAAACCTGTCGCACAGCTGTGAAATGTGAACAAGTCCGTCCTCATGGACTCCGATATCAACAAACGCTCCGAAGTCGATTACGTTCCGTACCGTTCCCATAAGCTCCATACCCGGTTTCAGATCCTTCAGTTCCATAATATCGCCGCTTCTCATAAGAGGAGGAGGAAGCTCATCTCTCGGATCTCTGCCCGGCTTCATAAGCTCCGAAATAATATCCCTCAAAGTCGGAACGCCTGCTCCTGTTTCTTCGGCGAGCTTTTCAATCCCAAGCCCTTCAGCCTTTTCGCCAAGCTCCGGAAGCTTCTGAGAACCGTTCAGAGCAAAGCCGCAGACCTCCAGCAGCTTTTTTGCCGCCTTATAGGATTCAGGGTGAACTGCGGTATTGTCCAAAGGATTCTTTCCGTCCCTTACTCTGAGGAATCCGGCGCACTGCTCAAATGCCTTAGCGCCCAGCTTCGGAACCTTCATAAGCTGCTTTCTGTCGGTAAACTCGCCGTTTTCCTCACGGTAAGCTACTATATTCCTGGCTACCGACGAATTTATTCCCGAAATATACGAAAGCAGAGAATGGGAAGCGGTATTGAGATCTACGCCTACGCTGTTAACGCAGTCCTCGACAACGCCCGAAAGCGCTTCGTCCATTCGCTTGGGCGGCATATCATGCTGATACTGTCCGACGCCGATAGCCTTAGGGTCTATTTTTACCAGCTCGGCAAGAGGATCCTGCAGACGCCGTGCAATAGAAACCGCACTTCTGAGCGAAACGTCGTATTCTGGAAACTCTTCCGCCGCTAGCTTAGACGCTGAATAAACCGACGCTCCCGCCTCTGAAACTACCATATAGCTTACCTTATGAGGAAGCTCCTTTATAAGCTCGGCAACAAATGCCTCTGACTCACGGCTCGCCGTTCCGTTTCCTATAGCTATTGCCGTAACGTGATGCTTTACGATAAGCTCCGAAAGCTTTTTCTTTGCTTCGGCAGTTTTATTCTGAGGGGGAGTCGGATAAACTACAGCTGTATCCAGAACCTTTCCGGTACGGTCTACAACTGCGATCTTACAGCCTGTTCTGTATGCAGGGTCAAGTCCTAAGGTACAAGCTCCCTTTACAGGAGGCTGCATAAGAAGCTGACGCAGGTTGGAAGCAAAAACCTTGATAGCGCCCTCCTGAGCATTCTGGGAAAGCTCGCTTCTTATCTCCCTTTCAATAGACGGGCAGATCAGCCGCTTATAGCTGTCAATACAGGCAAGTTTAACAAGTTCACCGCAGCCGGAAGTATTCTTCACATATCTTGATATGCAGGCTCTTTCACCTGATCCCTCAGGTATCTCCACGGAAACCTTTACAGCCCCCTCCTTTTCTCCCCTGTCAACAGCAAGTATCCTGTGTCCTGCGATTTTCTTTACAGGCTCGGAATAATCGTAATAGTTCTCATAAACCGTTTCCGCCTTTTCGTCCGACGCCTTGGAAACTATACGTCCCGTTTCGCTGAACAGGTCTCTGAGATACTTTCTTAAAGCGGCGTTATCGGAAACCTCCTCCGCTATAATATCCATTGCGCCCTGAATAGCTTCCTCAGCCGACTCGACGCCCTTTTCCTTATCAATATATTTAAGCGCTTCACTTTCTGCGCTTACCTCCGGCTTCTGCTCCATAATAATCCCGGCAAGCGGCTCTAATCCTTTCTCCCTTGCAATACTGGCTCTCGTTCTGCGCTTCTGCTTGAACGGACGGTAAATATCCTCTACCTCAACCAGCTGAGAAGCCTTTTCAACTGCCGCCATTATTTCATCGGTCATTTTTCCCTGCTCGGTAATAGACGAAATTATCTCTCCCTTGCGCTTCTCGAGATTCCTGAGGTAGCATAGCCTTTCGTATATTTCACGAAGCACCTGATCGTCCAGCGAGCCGGTCATTTCCTTTCTGTAGCGGGCGATAAACGGAATAGTCTTATCGTCATCTATAAGCGCTACAGTATTGTCGATCTGCTCCTTTCTGAGTTTGAATTCCTCCGCCAGAACGCTGTTTATATCCATGTGATCCTATCCTTTCAACTGAGCCTGAATTACTTTTGCAGCCGCAAGTAAGCAGCGCCGCACACTTTTAATATTATAGCATATTTTTTCAATGTTGTAAAGAATTCTGTTCAGAGTCCACGGAAATCAATTTTGATTTTTTAAAGTTTGTATATTGCCGGACAGATGAGTTTGAGCTGTCTTATCCGCACCTTATATTCAGTATATACAACTCATATCTGCCGTGATATACAGCATGAAATTATTGACTTTTATTTTGATTTCTGATATAATTAAATAACAGGTAAAAATTCAGCTGACAAGGAAATACCCAACAGCGTTATCGAATATCTCAGCCGCTGATTTTACACAAGTACAACATACAGGAGGAACATATGGGCAGATTTTTTTCAACGGTTCAAATTAAAATTAATGCTTTCATTTATTGATGAGGTAACTGACCTTAATGCGTATATATATTTTTTATTGATTAAAAGCCCTTAAAACATCTTATAAGCCTTTATAAGTGTTCATTGGCATTGCTGCAAAGTGGCTTAAATCAAGGCTTTCCGCATATCTTCTCATTTTTCATCATATCTCCTTACAGCGTGGTTTTGGAAAGTCAGGCACCATTTAGGCACCAATAATTTTTGCAAAATATCTCTTACTTACAATTTTCGTTTCATTTTTTTCAGTCCTTTGAGTGTAACTTTTGGAAGAGTAAGCATAGGAAAAGGGTACCCTCTTCCGAAAAATAATTTGTTGGGAATTTTCAGCCCCTCTTTGCTATTACCAGAAATGAAAATTATATTATGTTCAAAAAAATTTGGAGGGTGACCATATTGTAGCTCTCCGGAAAATTGGAGGAAAGTATGGTTAATTTCAATTTAGATGGTGTTTGTTTTTCCTTAAAAGCTGAGCATGATTTTTCGTGGCTAAAAGCACTTGGAACAGTTTTTACTGTATTTTCACAAAATGATTCCGGCAATATTAGCTTTGGTGTAAACAATGGGCAAGAGAAGTATTTTGTTAAAGTAGCCGGATTGAGAACATTAGAATCAATCAGGACAACTACCGAAGCAGTTGAAGCATTAAAATCAGCCATTGCAATTTATGAAAACATTAAACACCCAAATTTAATTGAACTTGTTAAGCACTATCAGTTTGAGGATATTTATGTTGCTATTTTCAAGTGGGCAGAGGGCGATTGCCTTTTTGATTATTGGAATTTTGAAAAGTATCACGGCAATTCTCAAATTATTGCCCCTGCTGAACGTTTCAAGCAATTGCCGGTTACGCAGCGAATAAAATCAGCAGATATTTTATTTTCGTTTTTAGATAAGGTTTCAAAAAGTGGATATGTGGCAGTGGATTTTTATGATGGCAGCATAATGTATGATTTTTTTAATGATATAACAACGATTTGTGATATTGATTTCTTTAGAAAAAAACCAACTAAAAATGATATGGGCGAGGAATATTGGGGAACAAAAAGATTAAAGGCTCCAGAGGAATACATTGTTGATGCCGTTATTGATGAAACCACGAATGTTTATACGCTCGGAGCTTTGTTGTTTAATAACTATTTTGGTAATTATACCGAAAACGAAGTACAGCATAGATATACTCAAAATCAGTTTATACCTTGCTCATTTGAAAAATGGGATTTAAACATAGCGTGTTATGATGTTGCATTAAAGGCAGTGGAATTGGATAGAAGCAAACGATACCAATCAATTGAAGATTTTTATATGGCATGGTCCTTAGCTTTACCAAAAAATGAGCAATTAGACCACAAGGAGTAGGGAAAATGTAGAAATATATTGAATGGAAAAACAAACAGCCATTAAATTTAGATATTTTGACGAACGCCGTAAAACGTTTAATACCGAAACATTAACCCCGGCTTTTACCCTGCTTTTTACTGCCGCAGTATTTATATAATTTTCCTTGCATTTTCCTGAGGTTTGCTGTATAATAATACGGATAGAAAATTCACGCCGCACAGGCGGCCGGCTTTGGAGGAAAATAATTTGAGCAATTTAGAACAGGAAATCAAACGCAGAAGGACCTTTGCGATAATTTCGCACCCAGATGCAGGAAAAACTACTCTAACCGAAAAATTTCTGCTCTACGGCGGAGCAATAGCTCAGGCAGGCGCCGTAAAAGGAAAAAAATCCGCGCGTCATGCAGTTTCCGACTGGATGGAGATCGAAAAGCAAAGAGGTATCTCGGTAACTTCCTCTGTTATGCAGTTTCAGTATGAGGGTTTCTGTATAAATATACTTGATACCCCCGGACATCAGGACTTCTCCGAGGATACCTACCGAACTCTTATGGCGGCAGACTCGGCGGTAATGGTTATCGACGCTTCAAAGGGTGTTGAAAATCAGACCAGAAAGCTTTTCAAAGTCTGTGCAATGAGAAATATCCCTATATTTACTTTTATTAACAAAATGGACAGAGAATCCCGCAATCCTTTCGATCTGCTTGAAGAGATAGAAAATGAACTGGGAATACCTACTTATCCGGTAAACTGGCCCATAAGCTCCGGCAAGGATTTCCGAGGAGTTTACGACAGAAAGAAAAAGCATATTATTTCCTTTGAAGCTACCGGCGGACAAAGTCAGGTCGCCTCTAAGGAAGCCGATCTGAACGACCCGTCGCTTGCAGAGCTTATCGGAGAAGAAAACCGCAGTCAGATATTGGAGGATATTGAACTTCTTGACGGAGCAAGCGAGGAATTTGACCTTGAAGCTGTCCATAACGGCAGACTTTCTCCGGTGTTTTTCGGCTCTGCGCTGACTAATTTCGGAGTTGAGCCGTTTCTTGAAAACTTCCTGCAAATGACGCCGACTCCGCTTCCGAGAAATTCCTCCGCAGGACTTATCGACCCGTTTGACGACAGCTTTTCGGCGTTTGTGTTCAAAATACAGGCGAATATGAACAAGGCTCATCGTGACAGAATAACCTTCCTTAGAATCTGTTCGGGAAAGTTCGATAAGGAAATGGACGTACTTCATGTTCAGGGCAACAAGAAAATGCGTCTTTCCCAGCCTCAGCAGATAATGGCTCAGGAGCGTGAAATAATCGACGAGGCATATGCAGGAGATATAATCGGAGTATTTGATCCGGGAATTTTTTCTATAGGAGATACTGTTTGTTCCCCGGGAAAGAAATTTGAGTTTGAGGGTATTCCAACCTTTGCACCGGAGCATTTTCAGAGAGTCCGCCAAAAGGATACTATGAAGCGCAAGCAGTTCGTAAAGGGCACGACCCAGATCGCTCAGGAGGGAGCTATACAGATCTTTCAGGAGCCTTATACCGGTATGGAAGAAGTAATAGTCGGAGTAGTCGGAGTGCTTCAGTTCGACGTTTTTGAATACCGTATGAAAAACGAATACAACGTTGAGATAATTAAGGAAGGTCTGCCTTACTCTTATATCCGCTGGATAGACAACAAGGATATAGATCCCAAAACTCTAAAGCTTTCAAGTGACACAAAACTGGTTCAGGACTTCCGTGGGAATTATCTGCTGCTGTTTTCAAGCGAGTGGAATATCCGCTGGGCACTTGAGCGCAACGAGGGATTGGAGCTTTCGGAATTTAACCGCGGAGAATTACAGTAGAGCATATTAAAAATGTTCCACGTGGAACATATTTAGAGAATGTTATAAGAGCATTTAAAAGCTGTTATACCGCTGAGGTTCAGCTGAATAATGTTAAAGAATTATTAACTCAGCATTACTGAAAAACAGCTGTATTTTCAAGCGTCTTTCAGTATGCATTTCGGAGTATTTTCTCAACGTAGCTTTCGGCTTATATACAGTCTTTATCTCTGTCAAAGGTAAAACAGCAGACTGCACTACGGCGGGAGCGTAAATACTGCTGATAACGACAAAACTCTCAGCGATAGTTTTGTCGGTAATTACAAATCCCGACTCGACAAAGCTTGAAAAAACCGCCTGTACAAGATAGTTTCCGTAAAAACGGAGTCAAACTTATATCAAAGCGAAACAGTGATCAAATTGTCTTTTGCCAGGCGTACGTTAAGAAAAACAGCTCTGACCGTCAGTTTCAAGAAGGGCTTAATATAAACAAGCTGCCAATTTAAAAGTTTTCATATATAAATTTTTAGAATAAGGTGAGAAAAAATGTGTATACGAATAGGTATTGCCGGATACGGCAACTTAGGGCGGGGAGTAGAAAGCGCTCTCGCTCATTCAGACGATATGAAGCTCATCGGAGTCTTTACAAGGAGAGATCCGAGAAGCCTTAAAACCAAAACAGGCGCACCGGTATTTTCAATAGAGTCAGCCGAAGCAATGAAAAAAGAGATCGATGTAATGATCCTATGCGGCGGAAGCGCAAGCGACCTTCCCGAGCAGACAGCTCAGCTTGCTTCCTGCTTCAACGTTGTTGACAGCTTTGATACCCACGCCAGAATACCTGAGCATTTTCAGCAGGTAAACGAGATCAGCTGCAAAAACCATACGGTAAGCATAATTTCCGTCGGCTGGGATCCGGGACTTTTCTCTCTCGCAAGAATGTACGGTCAGGCTGTTCTGCCGGACGGCTGCGATTATACCTTCTGGGGCAAAGGGATAAGTCAGGGACATTCGGACGCTGTACGCAGAATACCCGGAGTTAAGGACGCAAGACAGTATACCGTTCCGTCGGAGGAGGCGCTTGAAAGCGTAAGAAGCGGAGCAAACCCTGAGCTGACCGTACGTCAAAAGCATACAAGGGAATGTTTTGTTGTTGCCGAAGAGGGCGCAGACCTTAAAGCTATTGAAAATGCCATAAAAACAATGCCTGACTATTTTGCCGATTACGATACTGCCGTGCATTTTATAAGTCAGGATGAGCTTAACAGTAAACATTCCGGTATGCCTCACGGAGGGATCGTACTGCGCACCGGAAAAACAGGTCTGAACGGGGAAAACAGTCATACGATCGAATATAGGCTGACACTTGATTCAAATCCGGAGTTTACCGCAGGCGTACTTACCGCTTACGCCAGAGCTGCTTACAGATTATCTAAGGACTGCAATTACGGCTGCAAGACCGTTCTTGACATTCCTCCAGCTTATCTTCATTATCAGGACGCTGATACGCTAAGAAGAAGTTTGCTGTAAACCTTGTGAGCAATTCGGCTGTTAGTTCTAAAAAGGCTGATAAAAAACACATAGAATATTTAAAACAAACCCGAGGGAAACGACTGATTAAGCTTGATTGTTTCCCTCGGGTCAGTTATTCTGCGTTGTCCATTATTTTTATTACCTCAGTCATAAGAGCCGGAGGCTTTTGTTTTTTGTCAAGCCGTACCGAAAAATAAGGCTTTGCTCCGTCGGCAAATTTTATGCGGTTTTTGTAAAATGCAGAAAGCGCCTGTATCTGAGCGACCTCAGGACGCTGTATGAAAAACAAAACATTTTCCCCGCGCTGAGAGATCTCAGTTATTTTCAGGCGTGACGCCGTATTTCTTGTCAGCGCTATATTTACAAGCCCTATTACCGATTTCGGAGGATTGCCGAATCTGTCGATAAGCTCGTCAAGTACGTCGCGGCTGTCCTCTTCGGTAATTATAGACGCTATTTTTCGGTAGGCATCTATTCTCAGCGGCAGACTTTCAATATATTTCTCTGGAATAAATGCGTCCACTGAAATATCCACAAGACAATCCTCCGGCGAACGTGGCAGCGCCTCCCCTTTCTGTTCGGCGATAGCTTCATTGAGAAGCCGCAGGTACATATCGTAACCTACCGCCTCCATATGACCATGCTGCTTTCCGCTGAGTATAGAGCCTGCACCTCTTATTTCAAGATCGCGCAGGGCGATATGAAAACCTGAACCGAACTGGGTGAATTCCTTTATTGCATTAAGTCTTTTGCTTGCTATTTCGGTAAGCACCTTTCCGCGTCGGAAGGTAAAGTATGCAAACGCCCTCCTGCTGGAACGCCCTACCCGCCCTCTCAACTGGTAAAGCTGTGAAAGCCCCAGCTTATCTGCGTCCTCAATTATAAGAGTATTCACGTTGGGAACGTCCACTCCCGTTTCGATAAGAGTAGTGCATACCAGGATATCTATTTCCCTGTCGATAAGCTGCCGCCATATTTCCGAGAGATCCGATTCCGATATTTGACCGTGAGCATAACCGATCCTTGCTTCCGGTAGAAGCTGCTGAAGGTGTGAAACCGTTCTTTCTATCGTATCTATGCGGTTGTGGATATAGTAGACCTGACCGCCTCTTCTCAGCTCTTTCTGTATCGCCTGAGCAATAACTCCGTCGTTATGCTCAATAACATAGGTCTGTATAGGCTGTCTGTCCTGCGGAGGCTCTTCTATTACCGACATATCCCTTATTCCGCTCATAGCCATATTCAGGGTCCTGGGAATAGGAGTTGCGGAAAGCGTAAGAACGTCCACGCCTTTGAACGCTTCCTTAAGCTTTTCCTTGTGAGCCACTCCGAAGCGCTGTTCCTCGTCGATTATCGCAAGTCCCAGATCCTTGAATTCTACGTCTTTCTGTACAAGTCTGTGAGTTCCGATAATAAGGTCGATAGTTCCTCTTTTAAGCTCTCTTATTATCTGCTGCTGCTGTTTGGGAGTACGAAAGCGTGACAGCAGCTCTACTTTTATAGGAAAATGCTCAAAGCGTTTTACTGCGGTCTGATAATGCTGCCATGCCAAAACGGTAGTAGGCACTAGTATTGCCGCCTGCTTAGAGTCAAGCATACATTTAAACGCCGCTCTCAGCGCGACTTCGGTTTTTCCGAAGCCTACGTCGCCGCATAAAAGTCTGTCCATAGGAACAGACTTCTGCATATCGTCCTTTATTTCCTGAATACTTCTGAGCTGGTCGTCGGTTTCCTGATAATCGAAACGCTCTTCAAAATCTCTCTGCCAGTCGTTATCCTCTGAGAAAGCATAGCCCTTAGCCGTCTGCCTTTGCGCATAAAGCTTTGTAAGCTCCTCTGCCATATCCTTAACAGCTGATTTTACTCTAGAACGGGTTTTCTTCCATTCCGATGAATTAAGCTTATTGAGCTTTACTCCGCTGTCATCACGGGGGCCGATATATCTTGAAACAAGGTCAAGCTGAGTTACGGGAACGTACAGTACGTCGGTTCCCGCATATTTTATTGTGATATAATCCTTTGTGATTCCGTTGTTTTCCAGACTGCGTATACCTGCGAACTTTCCTATTCCGTACATTGAATGTACAACAAGATCTCCCGGAGCAATATCGGAAAGGCTTTTTATTTCCTCACCTTTTTTATGCTTCGTCTTTTTTCTCTTTGCAGTCATGGCTTTCATCTGGGTTATAGCGGCGCATTTTATATCGGGGTAATCAAAGCCTCCCGACAGGCTTCCTGTTCTTACATATACCCTTTTAGGCGCAATCTCACTATTTTTGTCCAGCAGACTTGCCGGTATCCCCTGTTCGTTCAGATCGTTTACTATTATCTGCAAGGTCTTTTCGCTTCCGGCAAGCACAACGGTACAGTAATCCTGTTCGCAGAAGCTTTTCAGCTCATCGACCAGATTTGAGATATTTCCGCCCCATACGCCTGTCTGGCGGCAGTCTGAATTTATCAGCTTTTTAAATTTTATATCGTTATTGGAACGCATAAAGGTATCTGCAAATACGCAGGGCATTGACTGGATCTCAGACTGAACCTGAGGGAAATCTATAAAAAAGCCCTCTAGTCTTTTGAATAGTATTCCATCCTCATACAGCAGCTTCAGATCCTCCTGAAGCTGAATAAGAGCCGCTTTAGCCTTTTCCGCACAATTCTGATACTCGCTAACAAGGCAGATACCGCCCTTGAAGTAATCAAAAACAGTTGACGTTTTCTCGTATGCAATACTGTAATATTTATCGAGATTAGTAAGAGTAAGTCCGCTTCTGACAAGCTCGGTATCCCTCAGTATATGAGCTCTTATCTTATCGGTATTTTTTCCCCTGACCGAAGCTGACAGCTGTTCCAGCTTGCAGACAAGCTCTTCACTGTCCGAAAAGATTATCTCCAGCGCAGGAAATATCGTTATCTCATTTATAGGCTCGGTTCTTCGCTGGCTTTCGGTATCAAAATACGAAAGTACGTCTATTTCATCTCCCCACAGTTCCGCTCTTACCGGCTGCTTTTCCTGAACGGGAAAAATGTCCACTATAGACCCTCTGACAGAAAACTGAGCCTGTCCCTCAACCTGCTCGGTTCTGCTGTAGCCTGCGGAAATAAGCTTTTCGGTAAGTGCGTTCAGGTCTATTTCTCCGCCGGAGCTTAATGTAAAGGAATAATCGCTCAGCGCCTGCGGAGGTATCGTTCCCTGCATTGCGGCTTCGGCGGAAGCGGCAATAATGCGGCAGCTTCCGTTTCGGATATTTGACAGCGCTTCTATACGCTTATGCTCGTATTCCCTTGAAACGCCCTCCATATAAGCGAAATTGAGATCTTTTGCCGGAAAAACGCAGGCAGTTTCTTTCTCGGTAAGCTCGTTGATATCCTGTACGAGTCTTGTGCAGGCGGCTTCGTCGTCACATATAACAAGCACCTTTTGTCTGCCTGAAAGCGCAGCAGCAAGCTGAGCCTTATGGATATTTGAAACTCCCGTCAGCGCACAGGGCGTAAAGTTATTGTCAAGTGCTTTTGTCAGCTCGCCGTAAAACGGCAGCCTGCCGCACATCTGTTCAAAAATATTCATCCCGTTTCCTTTCGGTGTAAATTACCTGTTGTATAAATTCATTGCTTCGGAGATCTTTCCGCTGACTATAAGTTCTGCCGCAGCGCAGACGTTTTCACATACCTCTTCGACTTTTATCCGATCGCTTTCGTCAAACCTTCCAAGTACCCAGTCGGCAAGCTCATATTCGGGACGCGGCTTTTTTCCTACGCCTATTTTGATACGGGGAAATTGATCTCCTCCGCACAGTTCAATTATGCTTTTAATTCCGTTATGACCTCCTGCGGAGCCTTTTCTCCGTATTCTCATATGCCCCGGCTCAAGAGAAATATCGTCGAAGATCACCAGTACGTTTTCTAGCGGCAGCTTATAAAACCGCATAGCCTGAGAAACCGCTTCTCCGCTGCGATTCATAAAGGTTTCGGGCTTCATTATAAGACAGCTTTTTCCGCCAATATTATGCACTGCGGTTTTAGCCTTATACTTAAAAATATCTGCTTTAAAGCCGTATTTCTCCTCCATTGAACCTATAGCCATAAATCCGGCGTTATGACGTGTTTTTTCATACTGTATTCCCGGATTACCAAGACCGCAGATTATATATTCCGGTTTTGCAGCGTTCTGCTCCTTTGCGGGGGAAAGTTTGTCAAAAACGTCCCATATACTCATAATTATACTCTCCTAAATAACGCACAATAACCCCGTCCTTATCCGGGCGGGGGTATTACTATTTTATTCGCTTTTACTTTTATATATTATAGCATAGCAAGCAGGGTTTGTCAAACGATACCTTCCGAATAATTCGACCTGTTTATGCAGACGATAATAAAGGCATAGTTCTATAATAAAATGGGAGGTTTAACTATGCATAATTATGTGCATAGAAATAATTATGTATCCGAAAAAAATATATTATGAACCCGAGGCGCTTAACTACGAGCTTGGACAGAAATTAAAAAGAACATATACAAACACCGAGTGGATTCCGATAAAAAGCCATAATAATATAGAGGAACTGAGAAGCAGAAGCAACGAGGATTTTGCTGAAATGAAAAAGTATCTAATTATAGGCATCAGAAAGACCCACAAGTACGTTGAAAATAAAAAGGTTTCGGATTATCTTGTTCCATATACGTCATCGGGGTGCAGTGCAATGTGCCTGTACTGCTATCTTGTCTGCAATTACAACAAATGCTCATACCTGAGGGTATACGTCAATACCGATTATATGCTTGATAAGCTTATCGAGAAATCACATAAGACCGAGAAAGAATGTACCTTTGAGATCGGAAGCAACAGCGACCTTATACTTGAAAACCGCATAACCGGAAATCTTATAAAAACAATAAAGGAGTTCGGCAGAAAAGGCAGGGGCTGTATAACCTTTCCAACAAAATTTGCGATGGTAGACGACCTGTTAGGACTGGAGCATAACGGAAAGGTTATTTTCAGAATGAGCGTTAATCCTGAATCAATTATAAAAAATATCGAAATAGGAACGTCGCCGCTTGAAATGAGAATTGAAGCGGTAAATAAAATGTGCGAAGCCGGATATAAAGTAGGTCTGCTTATTGCACCTGTTATTTTTACCGACGGCTGGAAGGAATTATATCTTGAACTGCTCGATACACTGTACAGCAGGCTTTCTGAAAAAGCTAAAAGCGAAATATTTATTGAAGTAATTTTTATGACCTACAGCTATGTTCAGAACGCTATAAATGAACAGGCATTTCCTAATGCGCCTAAGCTGTACGATAAGGAGCTTATGACGGGCAGAGGCAGGGGAAAATATTATTACCGTCAGGAATACCGTGACGAGGCAGAGAAATTTTTAAGAGAAGAGATAACCAAAAGATTCAGCGGTACAGAGATCGTATATGTTGTATAGCTCAATTTGGCATATAATAAAGAAGCCCCTGCGGTTTTTATTGCAGAAGCTTCAATACGTTATTTAACAATTTTTCCGTCTAAGATCTCTATTACCCTGTTGCACTGACTGGCGATATTAGGGTCATGAGTTACGATTATAACCGTTTTCCCTTCTTTATTCAGCGCTCTGAACAGCGCCATTATCTCTTCGGCAGTTTTAGTATCAAGTGCGCCTGTAGGCTCGTCGGCAAGCAGCAGGGAGGGTTCGTTCACAATTGCTCTAGCTATCGCCACCCTCTGCTTTTGCCCTCCGGAAAGCTCTCCGCATTTTGGGTTTCCGTGCAAAGGAAGACCGGCAAGCTCAAGGGCTTTCATTATACGCTCTTTAAATTCGCTTTTCTTTACCGAACGGTTGAATATAAGAGGATAAGATAAATTCTGATAAACAGTTCTGTCAAGCATAAGACCGAAGTCCTGAAGGACAAAGCCTATTTTCTTATTCAGAATACCTGCGATCTCCGACGAGCTGAGCTTTGATATTTCCTTTCCGTCAAGAAAATAGCTGCCATCGGTCGGCGTATCAATACAGCCTATTATATTGAGCAGAGTTGATTTGCCCGAGCCTGATCTTCCGATCACAGCAAGCATTTCGCCGCTTTCTATTTCAAGATCAATTCCGTTCAATGCGTTTACTGCCGCCTTTGTTCCTGCATTATATATTTTGGTAATATGCTGAAGCTTTATCATTTCGCCCTCCGGATCAAAAATCTTTTACCGACTCGATTATTCTTTTTCTGTTAAGCTGTGCTATTGATACAATTGCTGATATTGCCAGAACTGCTGTGCATACAGCTACGGAAAGAAAGTACCCCTTAGCATTGATAAGCGTAGTTTCTCCTATATCCGTACCAGACTTTATTTTTAGTATAACAGGAACCGACACTGCCGCGGGAACGCAGACCAATATAAATACCGTCATAAAGGAAACAGCCGCAATAGTTCTTGTTTTTGCTCCGCACAGACAGAATATTCCGTTCTGCCTTTTGGTAAATCTGGCTGAAACTACGCTGTAAGAAATAAGTCCTGTAAGAGAAAGACCGAAAAATGTAATTGCAAGTACGACGAACGGCATTATTTTCTCTTCTTCGAGCTTCTGAAAGCTCTGATAATAATAGTCGTACGGCTGAAAGTACAGATTATCTATATACGCCGAATATTTACTCTCAAAATCTTGAATACCGGCTGTATTTATCATTTCAAAGTGTCCGAGGCTGTTTCTTTTATCCGCAATATTATTTTTATCATAAGCTATTATCTTTGTTTTATCGTATTGAAATCCGCTGTAGGTTTCGCTGAGAAACAGATCGTTTTTTACTGTTCCGCAGATATAGAAATCCCCTACTGTTCCGTATTCGTTTTTTATTGTATAAGTTCTTCCGACCTTGTATTTCTCAGCCGTTTCCGAAGAAACCAAACAAGGAATGCTTTCTCCGTAATCCCTGCTTAAATCTATCATTTCACCTTTGGCAAGATGGATCTCAACATTGTCAAATACTGATCTTGAATAAAAATCTATATCAGTAAACGAGTCAAAGCCGTTTATTATATCAAAGATCATAAGCTCTGCTCCCGAAGCGGCAACGGCGCTGTTTATATCAGCTTCCACTTCTTTATCTCCTGTCATTGCTACATAATAAAAATCAGACAGATTACTTTCCTCATACATTTTATGTTTAAGCAGAGTTATTTCAAGCTCTCCGAAGCATATAACGGAGCAGCATATCATTATCAGAAACTGAATACAAAGAATTATTGACAGTGCAGGACTGCTTCTAAGCCTGTCGATCGCAAGGGGGAAGTATCGTTTCATTCCGTTTACCTCCTTACCTGAATCTGCGAGGGGCGGATCTTTGACGCCTTTACAATAGATGGAAGATCAAATGCGGCTAAAAGCACAAGCATTATAACAAAAACCTGCAGCTGAAGCCAGAAGCTTACATCGTTTTTCAGGTAACAGCGTTCAAGTATTCCTGAACAGGCTTTAAAGCACAATGCCGCTGCCGCAAAGGAAAATAGAGCATAAAAAACTATCTCTGTCAGCAGCAGAGCGCGGACAGTTCCGTTTTTACAGCCGCAGATCTTAAGCAGCGCAATTCTGGACAGCTGTTCTCTTATTATCTGTTTGATAAGTGTAACGGTTATCACTCCGCCAAGAGCGGCTATCATAACAGCGATAAGGATCTGATCCGTATATACCCTGCTGTTTTTATCCTCCGACCTTTCATAGTCGGTTATCAGCTTTTCATCAGTTTTAAGCAGTTCTTCAAGTCTGCTGTACTGCTCGCTTCCGGCTTCCTGAGCTAAGGTTATTTTCTCCGCAGAAAATGAAGCCGCTCCGTTAAGCGGGATCAGACTGCCGAAGGGCGCTGAAGAAAAACTTCCGATACCTATCACTTCAAATTCACTTCCGCACAGCCTTATCCTATCGCCGACTGATACTGGAATTCCGCTGTAAATAAGACCTTTTTCCGCTATCAGCACAGCCTTGCCTTCCTTTACTTCTTCTTCGGTAAAGCCTCTTCCTTCGCTTATTGTATTGTCAAGCTGAATAAATTTACCGTCCTCTGCCGCAGGATGAATATCAATACCGTAAATATCGCCGAAGCCTTCCAGATGCAGGCTTATATCCTGTTCGTTATACCTGAAAGAGCAGTTGAAAATACTGACCTTCAGTTCTGAAATAAGCGCAGCTGCCGATTTTTCAAGTCCGTCAGCCGCTCCCGAATAGCTTTCGGAATCGGCTGTAATATCGGAATAGGTACGCTTTTCTTCGTTTATATCACGATAGACCACCGCATTTTTTTCAAGCACTCTAAGGCTTACAAAAATACTGAAAAAGCATACCGTAACAGTAAAAAAAGCAGTTAAGGTAAGCAGAGGTGTCTTTTTGTATTCTGAAAATGTTTCGGATATTAAAAATTTTATATATCGCATTTTGTTTCCTTATATAACGCTTTCTCTGAATTTAGGCTCTCGGGGCTTATGAAGTCTTTCTATAAGATCTTTATTGAGATAAATAAGCAGACTTGCAAGCACATATCCGATTATAAATGCAGGTATTTCAACAAACGGAAGAGTAAGATCGTAGGTATATTTCAAACCGCCGTATATGAGATTGAATACAAGGACATATATTATTTCAATCAATACTGCCGATACCGCGAAAACTGCGAAAAAACCCGGCTTTCTGATTTTCCTGAAAACTATAGTGCTTATAAAAGAAAAAGCAAGGATTAGTGCAAACGGTTTGAGATAAATATCCAAAACAAGAGTGAGATCTCTGAATAAGCTCATCTGAAACAGCGGAGGCCACATTTGCTTAAAAATAAGCTCGCTGCTATAGCCGTAATCAAAATCAGCGGGTTCAAGAAACAATGGCATATATGTATATGAAAAATATGTCAGATATGCAAGCGCCGAAGCCGCGATAAGCAGGGTTTTGGGGATTTTATATTTTTTTCTTGCTGCTATCGGAATTATTACAGCCAGGAACAGAATCAGAAACACCAGTTTAAAAACCCCGCCGGTAATCACATCGATATGCCGTCCCTTTGAAAGGGACGACAACAGCTCCATAATATCTCTTAAGTCCTGCATAAAAATGTCTCCTTTAACTTCGGAAGTATAAATAAAACTTCTTGGTTATGTTCCGTAGAAAACTCCGCCTACTTTAAACGAGGTGGTATATTTATAAGCCGGAGGACAAGCCGTAACGTTTATATAAAACCTGTATTTATTGTTGAAATGAGTATAGTTTTTGGTTCCGTAACCTATCATTCTGGAAACAGTTCCGCTTGAAGTCGTATTGCCGACAGTTACATTTGACGCTGAGCCCAGATTTGAAAAGCTTTCGGTATTTCTGAAAAGCTTCCAGCTTACCGCAGCGGAATTATATGTAGTGCTGCTTGGCTTATTTATTACATCTGCGGTCCATGCAAGCTTCGTTCCGTTATACACCGTGGTATTTACCGCAACGTAAGAGGAGTATGCCGTTCCGGACGAGCCGTTGTGTATAGCATCAACTCTATTAGTCACCAACGTATCGGCGCAGGCGTTTACTGCAAATACGCTCATGATAATACCTGCGGAAAGTATAGCCGCAGCGGCTTTTTTTATACTTTTCATTATATTATTCTTCCTTTCATATTATAACATATTTTAGTATTTCGAGCAATTGTTTTTTCTCAGACCGAAATAAGTTCTGTACACCTGCACAAATCAGAACAAAATATTTTGTGCAGATTTTAATTCTTCATTGGAATCACCCCTGAAAAAATTATATTATCGCGTTTTAATCGGAATTAATTTCTATTAATAATTTTAAATTCCAGATTTAATTTTGCATAATATCTAGTTTATTCCTATTATACCATATGATTATACAATTGTCAACAATATTTGCATATAATTGAAAAATAATGTTTTTAAATAAAAATATGTAGAATCGTTCTCTTATGTCGGACTGCATACAGAACGACGGTCTGTGTAAAATTATGCGGAACAATATCTAAAGCCTTGACTTTTGATAAATATATGGTATAATATTTATATGTATTTACATATAACAGGAGCGGATTTGCAATGAACAATAAAAACAGGACCGCCTGTATCAGCGCAATGTATGAGCTTTATCCTCTTTGCAGAAAACTTGTTTTTGATACCTTTGACAAGCAAAAATACGGAGTTACCAGAACTCAGCAGATAATACTGCTTGCTCTTGCTCTTGAAGAAAAGCTTACCATGTCCCAGCTTGCTTCCAAAATAAACACAAGCAACGAGCAGGCTACGAGAGCTGTCGCTCAGCTTGTTGACAAGGGTTTTATAGAGCGTATGCAGGACAACAGCAACAGGCGTATAATAAATATCCGTCTTACCGATAAGGCAAATGAGTTTATAAAGAAAACCAAGTCTGAGATCATGGGCGATCTGCTTGACCAGTTCAACGGAGTTTCTGACGAGGATATGGAAAAATTCCACGACGCAATAATTCAGATCGTAAAAATACTAAAAAAGGTTGAAGCCTGATCTATCCGCAGAAATCTGCGGATTTTATTTTTTCGGGAATTTCTTGTACAAAATTAATTTACCACTGATACCGTATTCGGCTATTGCAAATATACCGCAAGCATGATATAATTAATTATATATTTTTAGAAAAGGAATGAATTAAAGCCTATGGAACATCAGCATATTCTTATTCTGGATTTCGGAGGTCAGTACAATCAGCTTATTGCCCGCCGTGTCCGCGAATGTAATGTTTACTGCGAGGTCAAGCCGTACAATAAAATATCTCCCGACGAAATAAGAGCGCTTGCGCCAAGCGGAATAATTTTCACAGGAGGACCGCAGAGCGTTTACGGAGAGGAAGCTCCGAGCGTATCCGAAAAGATCTTTGAGCTGGGTATACCTGTACTAGGGATATGCTACGGTTCTCAGCTGATGGCTCATGTTCTCGGCGGAAAGGTTGAGACCTGTACCTCGAGCGAATACGGAAAAACAGAGACCTGTTACGATACTTCGTGTACGCTTTTCAGTAGAATGCCTGATAAAGCAATTTCCTGGATGAGCCATACTGATTATATTTCAGAGCTTCCCGAAGGCTTTAAAATAACCGCTCATACGGAGCATTGTCCTGTTGCAGCGATGGCTGACGAAAACAGGAAGCTGTACGCTGTTCAGTTTCACCCTGAAGTCAATCATACACAGCACGGACTTGATATACTTGACAGCTTTTTAAAAAATGTCTGCGGCTGCGTGGGCGACTGGACTATGGAAAATTATGCCGAAACAGCTATCCGGGATATTCGGGAAAAGGTAGGAAACGGAAAGGTCCTTCTGGCGCTTTCCGGCGGAGTTGATTCTTCCGTACTGGCTGCGCTGCTTTCAAAGGCGGTAGGAAAACAGCTTACCTGTATTTTTGTAGATCACGGATTTATGCGTAAAAATGAGGGTGACGAAGTAGAAGCCGCATTTAAGGACTGGGATATAAACTTTGTAAGAGTTAACGCAAAGGAAAGATTTATGGAAAAGCTGAGGGGCGTTTCCGACCCTGAAACCAAGAGAAAAACTATCGGCGAAGAGTTTATTAGAGTTTTTGAAGCCGAAGCAAAGAAGATCGGAAAAGTAGATTTTCTGGCTCAGGGCACTATATACCCCGATGTAATTGAATCGGGCGCAGGGGACGCAGCAGTAATAAAATCTCATCACAATGTAGGCGGACTTCCAGATTATGTGGATTTCAAGGAAATAATCGAGCCGCTGAGAATGCTTTTCAAGGACGAGACCAGAAAGCTGGGACAGGAGTTGGGACTTTCAGAAACCCTTGTATGGCGTCAGCCGTTCCCCGGACCGGGACTTGCTATTAGGATAATAGGCGAGATAACCGATGAAAAGCTTGAGATCCTTCAGGACGCTGACTGGATTTTCCGTGAGGAGATCGCAAAAGCAGGTCTTGACCGTTCAATACACCAGTATTTTGCAGTGCTTACGGATATGCGTTCGGTAGGAGTAATGGGTGATTTCAGAACCTATGATTACACACTTGCGCTGAGAGGAGTAACGACTACCGACTTTATGACCGCTGATTTTGCAAGAATCCCGTACGAGGTTCTTGAGATCTGCTCAGGCAGGATAGTGAATGAAGTAAAGAATATCAACAGAGTAGTGTATGATATCACCACTAAGCCGCCAGCTACTATTGAGTGGGAATAATCGCCAAGGCATAATAAACAGCGTAATTACGTAGTTTATCAGCATTGCAACGCTGTTGTGACAACGTTTAGAATATATATGAGAAAGACCTAACCGATTCAACAAATCGGCTAGGTCTTTCTGCTTTATTCCAAAATAGGTGACAATTCGTTTCTAACATTTTTTTTAAACTGTTTCTTTTCCTTTTCCGATAGGTTATCCGGAAGATTGGCTAAAAATTCTTCAATATGTTTTTCTACATCATATTTTATAAGAAGTTCATTATACTCATCAATATATGGCTGATACAACTCATGTGCTTTCGCTAAAAAAAGCCGCTTATACTCCACTGGCAAATCTCCTCCTGCCTCATGTCCTGTGAATGGGTCGAACAGCTTCGGGGTGTAACATATATTCCACGGTGCTTCAAACATCAAAGGATTTTTAGTGTGACCCCATATGTGTGAAACTTGATAATTGTGTATCTCACGGTTAACTTTCTTATCTGTCAATCGTACAATCAGTTTATGTGGTGCCATATTGTTGCTTGGGTCTTTTTCTATACAGCTATTGTTGAAAAGAAAAGAATAAAGTTCTTTATATAGCCAAGTTCCATATGCGTCTCGCCCATATCCACGAATATAAACCTGCTTACCATCAAACAAGCGCTCTTTAAGAGCCTCCCATTCGGAAGCTACTTTTGGCTCCTGTGGGAAAATAGTTGCTTCCATTCCCCATTTAAAGAATTCGTCGATTGTTATATTGAAATATTTGAGAAATTCAATATATGAATCCATATATACCACCCTATTCATTTATAAATCTCATAGCTTATGATAAATCTTAAATAACAGTATTGGCAGGTGAGGTACTACATTAGGAGCATAAAAATCGTTATAATTATTCAATAATATCAGTATCCTTTATCGGAAACAGCTGATTAGGAATCATTTCCCATTTATATACCCAATTATTTTTGTTCCTTCAAATTCAATCGTTGTTTCTTTATTGTCA
>UQPZ01000011.1 GCA_900543145.1 uncultured Ruminococcus sp. | reverse complement strand
CCCCGACTGGCACCTGAGGGTAGGGTAACGATAGTGCAAAGTAATTCCCGACTTATTTGACGTACAGCAGACTTACTGAAGTTTTCCCCATTTGCGAATACAGAATCCGGAATAAAGAGAAGCTTTTAATATATATGTGACAGATAAAGCATAAATATTCAGATCTTCTGAATACATAGCCCCGAGCTGATTTGCAGTAAAAGCATATTCAAACCAACTGCCGTGGAAAAAAACTGAAATAAAATATGGACACACAATAAATACAAAAGATATGAAAAAGGTGAATACCGTATTTTTTGCAAAAATGCTGACTGCACAAATAAATAATGCCGCAGTTAAGCATGAAATTGATTTGATAAGAGCGTCATTAATATAATATTGCTTTAATGAATCACCAGAAAACGCTTTGTATCCCATCAAGTTTTTGATGTCAAGATCAGAATGATCCGCTTTTATATGCAGTACAAATGTTGCATATTGAACCATGTACAAAGCTAAAGCAACTACAAACGCCAATACTATGACCATAATAAGCTTTGATATGCACACATTATTTTTTCCGTATTTAGACGTGAGCAGCATGGCAGCAGTTTCGGATTGATACTCGCTGTCAAATACAGGTATTATTAAGCAGATAATTGTCAGTGCAACAATATAATTAAATCCCGAATTAGCGAAAAAATCTATCCACGGGGTATCATAAAAAAATATTCCTCCGCCGATCTCATCAAAATAGCTACACTTTTGCACTAGATATTCAATTGTTGAAAGCTCTGCCAGAGCTCTATTGTAATCGGAATTGTGCGCTTCAAATTCATCAAGTAAAATCGTATTTTGCTTGTACGCCGTTATCATGTTTTCATGCTCGTTTATAGTCTGATTTATTTCATAATACCTGTCCAGAATTATATCACGTTTTTCCTCAGTATATTCACCCCCAATCTGTTCCATATAATTCTTATATAATTCATCGGAATATTCATGCTCAAAATTTTTGGGAACGAGCATTAATAAAATCTGCATTAAAACAGCGATAATAATTATAAGATATCTTTTTGAATATAGTAATTTTCTGAATTCATAAAGCAAAATCTTCATTTTTCCTCACCAGCCATACCGCCTTCGTCAAAAAAGAACATATATACATCTTCAAGAGTTGGCTGCGCCGTAACAGCATTTTCAAATGGTTTTACGTCAGACACAATGTGCAGGCTTACTTCTTCTCCGTGCTTGATTATGTTTGCATTGGAATTTAACAGAACATATTCTTCAGCTTCATTTATATCTGAAGGTTTATTCCATACCTTTCCTACTATACGCTCTTCAACCTGAGAAGTACTTCCAGAAAGTATAACCTTGCCCGACTTCAAAAGTATTACATTATCTGCAATCGTTTCAACATCTGAAACTATATGGGTTGCTATTATAATTATTTTATTTCTTCCGATCCGGCTCAATATATTTCTGAACCTCATTCGCTCTTTAGGATCAAGACCGGCTGTAGGTTCGTCAAGAATAAGTACCCTCGGATCATTTAGAAGAGAAACTGCAATGCCTAGACGACGTTTCATTCCTCCTGAATATTCACCGTATTTTCTGTTGGAGTCTGACGAAAGATTTACAAATTCAAGAAGCTCATCTATTCTGCTTTCTGAAGCAGCAATGCCTTTTAAAACAGCGAAATATTTCATTAGATCATAACCTGTGAATGACGGATAAAAGCCCGGATTTTGAGGTAAATATCCTAATATGTCGCGGAATTTTGCTCCCATTTTTAAAGTATCTTCATTATCAAGCGTGATATTTCCGCTGCTTGGTTTAGTTAATCCTGCAAGAATATTCATAAGAGTACTTTTACCTGCTCCGTTCGGTCCAAGAAGCGCCTGTATACCGTCTGTCAGCGTAATGTTAAAATCATTAAGCGCAATTTTGGTTTTATATTTCTTTGAAATGTTATTAAATACCAGCTTCATATTGTCACCTCTTTCGATTTACCATATTTTCTTAATGCAACAGCAAAGCAAGTCAACATTATAACAGCAGAAATAAGCAAAACAAGAAAAAGTCTGCTTATCTGTAAACCGAAAATATCAATATAGTCAAATGTCCTGAAATAACTTTTTATGTTTAAAAGTCCTTGTGGGAGAAAGCATCTTAAACTGTTGTAAATTTTATATTCTGACGCTAAGGCGCTTGCGTTTTCAGTTGTATATATGAAATAATAAGTCATTATTATTAAAGGAATTATTCCGGCAGATAAGGAAACAGCATATGACACAAACTGTTTACGGTATAAAACTGACACCATAGCTGTAATTGCCGCGATCATAATATAAAACAATAATTTACACAAAAATTTTATGAAAAAATAAATACCTGTTGAAATCATATACGGACAAAATTCAAATTCTGGAAAGCTTTGCAAGGGCAGTGACAGATCATTTATATCAAAGAATATTTTTCCGAATATGATCTGGATCAAAGCCGTAAAAACTGTTATTGCTGTTATAACAACTGAAACTGAAGCAAATTGCTTTATAAATAAACTGCGCTGTCCGTTAAGTGAAGTATGGATCATTTTATATGCTCCGCATGAAATATCCATTGTGAACATTCTTACAGCCAACATTACAACAAATGCAATCATTGCATATTCCCATATGGTATTATCGAAGAAAAGCTGTACACCTTCAATATTACCTGAGTCTTTAAGCTTTAGATCAACAGTTCTGTTGTATTTTTCTATAACAAGCTCATTGGATTCTATAATAGATGTGTTAGGATCAGTCTTGCTCTTTTCCTCCGAAATATTATACAATGCGTCCTCTACAAGCTGACGGCGGTTATCCGGAAATTTTTGATAAATATAGCTTGCATTGCTGTATGCGTTGCTGTAAATAATATAGTCCTCCATAATGCTTTTGCCGTATTTACCCGGCTTTTCAAACGCTGAATCTCCCAGTTCATTAATTTGAGTTTGCAGCAGTTCAAATTGGTTGTATAAATCATTCAAAATTTCTTCGTCTGACATTTTACTGTTGTTTATATCCGACAATAATTCTTCATACGCATTATTCGATGAGTTTCTGCTCTTTAATGCATTTACCGCAAAAACTGAAAAAAAGACAAATACAACTAACATACAAATATATGTAAACGGCGAAGAGAATAATTTTTTTATTTCATATAACACGCTTACTCTTCCCCCATTTCAATTGTTTTATATTCGGTGGAATTATCTTCGAAAATAAAAATAAGTTTCTCCGTACTATTAATGATAAAAACAAAGCCCATGCCACTGGTGGATACAATATTGAGATATTCCGAATTAGTATATTCTTTACCATCTGAAAACGTATACTTCAAACCAAGCTTTGTTGATTTCTTGTTTTTAATATCATATTGATAGAAGTCTTTTGTTACATAGCTTTGATAATATATACAATTGTCAGTTACATAATAATTAACATAGCAATCATCTAATAATTTTGCGGATTCTGAACCGTCAGCTTTTGCTGTATAAAGAATAGGTATTTCGTTTTCATATTTTACATAATAAATAAATCCGTTTTTAGCACGAACCTGCCCCACCTTATCTGCAAGCTTTTCAGTTTTTCCGCTCTCAATCTTGTATATATAAAGCTCCAGATTTTCTGTAGTAAAATAAAGATAACTGTCAGTAGCACAAAATCCCATACAAAGACTATCCGATATAGTTGTAGGGGCAGTAATTTCCTTTGTATCAGTGTTATATGTAAAAAAATAAGTCGGGCAAACAATATACAACAAATTGTCATATCTTACCAAAGCGGTAATTACGCTTTTATTATCAGGATAAATCTCAGCTTCGTACTCCGTATAATAATCATTAGTCAATATTACAGTCTGATCATTACCGCTGAAAAACATTACTTTGCTGCCGTCTAAGTAGTATATTCCATTAGAAACGGCAACAGGAGAAATTATATCTTGATAGCTTATACAGCCCGGAGAAGTAATTTCATCGTGGGCGCATCCCGGAATTTGACATACATACTGTACACGGCCGTTTTGCAGATTGATTTTAGTATTTGGAATACTGAAATTATAAAAGTAATTTGAATCAACCGTAGTAGTTAGGTTCATAATATTGTATGGTTTGTCATCATAATCAAAATCATCTAAGCTGATATTTAATTGACCGTCCTTAATTTTTTGTTCGGTATTTGATAGATCTACATAATCTTCTTTTCTTTGATTACAGCCACATAATGTTATAAAAATAAAAGAACTTATGATACATATTGCTTTTTTAAATGAATGCATAGTATTAACTCCTTCGATTTATATTGAGGTCAGCCATAAATTCGCTTATATTAGACCCCTTATTCAACTCTTTTCCGTCAGCTATTTCTTAAATATCCTTATTCGTTATATGAAAATCTTTTCATTTATAATACAATCCAGTCCCTAAAATGCTTGTGAACATTCTGTAAATATTCTGTCGAAAAACAGCTTAACGAACCTCCATTGGATATTTATTTGTATTTGACTCCTTTAATTTAAGAGATTTGAACTCTGATCTTAGGCGTTGAATATGAAGTTAAATCTTCACTTTTATCTGCTGGTATTGCAATTGCTTGAAATGTATGCAAGCCTGAATCTGGGATATAGTTATTTGGAATACAATATTGATATGTTCTGCTTCCGTTTAAACAATTCACCTCATAAGAGTATTTTCCATCAAAAATTTCCATTAACATTCCATCACATAAAACTAAAATATAATATGAATTTTCCTTTTTATCCCCACTGTTAAACTTAATTAAATGTGAAATCTTTATTTAATTCTGTAGTATTTTCAAATGAACTATAATCAATTGTACTATTTAATAACGATTCATTGTTTTTAATATCAATATTTTTCTTATAAAAGCAACCTGTTAACATCATTGTTAATATCATACCAATTAATATAATTATATTTATACGCATACTCATTCTTAACCAACTCCAAATAATTTACAATAATTAAAAAGCAAAAAGGATTCAACTATGATATATTAATAATAAGTTGAATCCTTTGATAATATTAATTAGAAAGCACGATTACACTCTTGAGAAGAAGTGCCATAAGCAGACGATGAGGTTGTAGTCTTTGGATTACAATAAGAGTATGCCCCGGAAAAAGATGCAGCCTTATATGCCTTAACACTATTGGCCGTACCGGAATTTGAAATTGGAGTAGATGAATTTGAAGTTGTTAATGTTCCAGTAATATTGAAATATGTTTTTAATGAAGAACCTGTCGAGATATCTGATACAACGCCATAATAATAAACATTTACTCCACCAGCAGGTTGATAGTAATCAGTATATACTCTTGAACGAATATTAACTGTACCTCCAGTACCACCAGTGGTAGATTTATTTGTTGTACCTTTGTAGGTAATTGCGCTTGCGTTCATACTTCCCATACCAACAGCCAAAGTAGTCGTTGCCATGAAGATGGCAATCAGCCTTTTAAACGTTTTTTTCATTTAAATGTCCCTTCCGATTGATTTTATCAATCATAAAAATATTTATCAAACACATTTAACTTGTAGAAAATGTGTTTGATATTTAGTCCTTTTCTGCTTAAAGTATTGCCTTAATATTTTCCGTTTCTGATTCGTATAGGTTATAAAAGCTTTTAACTGTGCGTAATAATTATTATACAATAAAATACTTTGTAAAGTTTATTTAACTGTTTATAGCTTAACATATTAAAGAAAATTTGTTAATTGATAAAATGACAAAATCAGGCAAAATAATTTGTGCATTATGCACTGATTTCATGTCGAATTTTGTATATAAAGCAAAACTAATAACACTAGCTTGAATTGGTAACTGGTTTTTCCTTATTATTAAAATCTTTTTTATCAGTGGTTATATATATTTAACTTTTAACCGCGCATATTAAGAGGGATTAGTATACAAATGCTTATATTTTTCCCTTTACTGTTTGCTTGAAAGAAACGTAAAATAAGTTTTTCGATTTAGTTATATAGTATTATGAGTATTTAAATTTATCTTAGTTATAAACATCTGACGCTATCTTGCAATTTCGCATTCCCATGTTAAAATAAAAATAGAATGACAGGGTTCTTTTTAAAATGACAATTTAATATCAAACGCCAATTACATAAACATATTTCAAAGAGCATAAGGCTCGTACATATTTAGGCACGATTCAGATGGAAAAGCTTCCGTCTTTAGTCGTGGTTAAGTATGTGCGGGCTTTTTCTGTTTGACGGTACATAAAGTTTCATTAAAGCCGAAGGTTAAGAAATTATGGTTAGAGTTCACTACTGTGACAGTAGTGACAGTAAAAGCGGCAGCGGAGTTACTGTCACTAAACAGCTTACAGAAGTGTTGCAAAGTCCGTAACAGCGTTGTCTATGGTGCGTGTCAGTAGAATTTAAAATGTATTTTTACTGTCACGCTTAACGGTTACCGTCACGCATATTTACGAGCCAAATCCGCCCGAATTTGCCCTCCCAAAATTAATCGGGAAAGTATCGGCATGGAGCATAAAAACGCCGCACAAGCCAACGTAGAGCGTTTGCGGGCGAATAAAAAACTATTACGGAGGTGATGTAGAATGTGGAATCAGGATATTGCACAAATCAGACTTTTAAGTAATCAACAGGCTTCTGAATATTTACTTGCTAGTTAAAGGTCAGGGGTCAAAGCCCCCGGACCGTTCACAGCGGACGAGCAAAGCCCGCCGCGGAAACTCCCTAAATACGCCGTTTGCGCAAGAGGATCGTGCAGTATTCCAACGGCTGTCTTATGGGGCCGAAAATAGGATTTTAGTTGAATTCAGGTATCAAAAGTAACGAAAAGCGCGTAAAATCGGCATTTATTCAGGGGACATGACAGGGAAAGGAGCAGATTTATGGCAAAGAAAAGAATGGCTGTGTATTTTCAGCCGGAAACAATTAAGAAGATCGAACAGGAGTACCGTGAGGACAACTGCGCTTCGAAAACGGAGTTTATCGAGAAAGCCGTCAAATTTTACATTGGCTATCTCAACGAGGAAGATAACATAAACTATCTCTCTCCTATGATAACCGAAACGGTCAAGGCTCATATTAAAGGTACTGAACAGCGTCTTGCAAGACTGCTTTTTAAGGTCGCAGTGGAACTTGCAAAGCTGTCGCATATGACTGCGGCTGTAAACGAGGTGGACGATGATACTTTGGACAAGCTTCACGCTATGTGCGTAAACGAGGTTCGAAAAATAAACGGCATTATTGATTACGAGGACGCTGCGGAGTATCAGAACAGCTGAATATGTGAGGAAAGAGCAAGGGTCTTGTACTTACTTTACCGCTCGGTTATCGTTTGGATAAAATCACAAACGAGGTAGTAATCGACGAGGAAACAGCTTGGATTGTGCGTGATGTTTTCAAGCTTTACGTCAGCGGTTACGGTTTGACAACGATTGCTAAAAAGCTGAACGCAGACGGTATTCGATCACCGGATTACTATTTTAACAGAAAGCTTGCAGATTGGAAACCTGACATTTCAAAGAAATATTTATGGGCACAGACTTCCGTTAAAAGAATGCTTTCTAATGAACTATACATTGGAACTCTGGTCAATCACAAAACTGTAACCTCTAAAATCTACAAAACAAAAACTTTTATTCCGTCAGAAGAACAATATCGGCATGAGAATTTCTGCGAGCCTATAATTGATATAGCTACTTGGAATCAGGCTCAGTTTTTACTGAAGCAGAGGTCAAAAATCAATCCTCGCTCGCAAAACGGCAAAAGACTTCACAGATATGCAGGGCTGATAAAATGCGCCGACTGTAGAGCGTGCTTTGTAGCGAGAACAAGAAGGCAGGGAGGAAAAAAATATGTTGAGTACACCTGCAACAGTCACCACCGCTACGGCAAGCAATTCTGTACTCCGCATACGATTCGTGAAAGTCAATTAGATGAATTAGTCAAAGACGAGGTTCGCTCCCTAAAAGATAATATCATTCAGGAAAGCCGAAGGTATGAAACAATCGTCAAGGACTGGATACGAAAAAAGCCGCTGTATGAACAGCAAATTCAAATGAATACTGACAAAATATTTGCGCTGAAACAGCAGATCGAAGATTTAATCATGGAGTGTATCACAGACAGAGAACACGCTTCAATCTACAATTCTATGATCGCTAAGCGTGAGGAAGAAATTGCATCCCTTGAAAAAAAGACAGCAGCTTTAAGTGAATACGATAAGGTCTGTAAGCAGCGAAAAGAACAGCTTAGTAATACCACTCAAATACTTGAAGAAATACTGTCAGAGGGTATGATTTCAGACGTCAATCTTAGAATGCTGGTAAAGAAGATAACTATTCACCAGAACGAGGACAAAAGTCTTGACGTTAACTTTGAGATGAACGGGGATTTTAACGGCAGCGCAAGTGTGTTTTTTGAAACATTCGAACCTAAAACTGCATAACTAAAGGCTGTAAGCGCTTATTTGCTTACAGCCTTTTTCTCATTGGTGCGGATAACAGGACTTGAACCTGCACCGAGTTGCCCCGACTGGCACCTGAAGCCAGCGCGTCTGCCTATTCCGCCATATCCGCATATAAATTAAAATCATCTCGAATTTTCTTTCAAGACACCGAATCTTCAAAGAAAATTCGAGCGATTTATACAAGGACAAACTATTGCCTGCCCCAGTTAACTAATTGAATCAGCATTGTGCCCTGCCATTATAAGCTTCATAAACCGCCTGTTCTTTGACAAAGCCTTTATAAGCACAACGCCCAAAACCGATACGCATACAAATTCGCCTAACGCAACCCACGCTGCGCTTGCGAAAAACGGTAAATTTGATACAAGCTTCAGCTCAGCTCCGACAAAAATTCCATTAAATATTACCGGAAAAAGCGAAACCGCAAATAAATTTAACCTGTTCCTGCATACATATATCAGTACTACGGAGATCACCGTCGCTGCCGTTCCTACGACCGTATCTATCAAGCCTACTGTGCTGAATAAATTTGCTATGAAACAGCCGATAGACATTGAAAGAATATAATCCTTGTTGAAAAAGCACAGAAGCACCAATGCTTCGGATACCCTGAACTGAACCTGTCCATAAGCAAGTCCGCTTCCTAAAAGAGTAACGACTACATAAATTGCCGCAACAACACCTATATTGGTTATACGTCGCGAATTAAAAATCTCCATACTGATTTCTCCTTGTTTTTATTATCGAGTGGTGGTCTGGGTTACACTCGTATTATATTGTATATTAAACTTACGCCTTACCTACAGAACCGAAAAGCTCCATCTTTTCCTTAACGGTAGCCTTAATTGCCTCAAAGCCCGGAGCCAGAAGCTTTCTTGGGTCAAAGCCCTTGCCCTGGAGATCCTTGCCGTCCTCAATATACTTTCTTGTAGCCTCCTGGAACGAAAGCTGACATTCAGTATTTACATTGATTTTTGCAACGCCCAGTGAAATAGCCTTCTTGATCATATCAGCAGGAATTCCTGTACCGCCGTGAAGTACCAACGGCATATCTCCTACTCTTTCCTTAACTGCCGCAAGAGTTTCAAATGAAAGTCCTGCCCAGTTTTCAGGATATTTACCGTGAATGTTTCCGATACCGGCAGCAAGCATTGTTACTCCGAGATCAGCGATCATCTTGCATTCATCAGGATCAGCACATTCGCCTGCTCCGATAACTCCGTCCTCTTCGCCGCCGATCGAACCGACCTCGGCTTCAAGGGATATACCTAAAACGTCACAGGTGTTTACAAGAGCAGTTGTCTTTGCAATGTTTTCTTCAATAGGATAATGAGAACCGTCAAACATAATTGACGAGAATCCGGCATTGATGCAGGCCTTTGCGCCCTCAAAAGAGCCATGGTCGAGGTGAAGAGCAACAGGAACTGTAATATTAAGCTCCTCCAGCATTCCGTTTACCATTCCTACTACCGTCTTATAGCCGCACATATACTTTCCTGCGCCCTCTGAAACTCCCAGAATAACAGGCGAGTTAAGCTCCTGAGCAGTAAGAAGAATAGCCTTTGTCCATTCAAGATTGTTGATATTGAACTGACCTACCGCATAGTGTCCCTCAACGGCCTTAGCCATCATTTCCTTAGTTGAAACCAACATTATAAACACCCTTTCGTCGTGCATTTTTAAACAACAAATATATTATACTCTCTCACAGGTCAAATTGCAACGGATTTTCTCCAATTTAACAATATTGTTATTATATTTTAACACTTTGAACACAAAAACTATTCGTACATTTTTATTACCTTTAAGGCCACCTCGTTTTTTGTGACCCTAAGATCCATCGCCTGCTTTTCCAGATACCTGTGCGCCTGCTGTTCGGTAAATTTAAGATACTGCATAAGCGCAAGCTTCGCGCGGTTTACATTTCTGATCTCCTCAAGCTTTTTATGAAGCTTTATGTTCTCGTTCTGAAGTCCCAGCAGCCTTTTCCTTGAAGCGTTGACAAACTTCAGCGCCTGATAGAATACCTGCCTGTTCAACGGCTTTGGAATTACCATAACGCCCATATCCTCTACCCTTTCGCTGACAGAATCGGAACTTTCAGACCTGACTATAAGAATACAGCTGGCTACGGTCGAATCGGTAATAAGCTCCGCAAGCTCGTTTCCGTATTCGTCGGAAAGCGGACAATTTATAATAACTGCGTCATAGCTGCCCGATACGGCAATGCGCCTTGCCTCCAAGCCTGAATTTACCGTCGACTGCCTGCATACGGGAAAGGCTTCCTTTATCAGCAAAGCTATGGTCTCGGACGCCTTTTCGCTGCTGGATACGATAAGGACCCTATCCATTCCGACACACCCCCTCATTCTGACTGTTGATCGTTTCCGTCATGAGTTTAAAGTGTGCGGAAATATTTTACCGATTCATACAGCTCTCTGTCCTGAGCTCCTATATATTCCTTCCATGCCGACTTTTTCCGTGAAATATAGTAATCCAGAGTTCTTTCAGGAAGATGCTCTCTTAAAAACTCGCTTTTTTCAGCGCAGTTTACCGCTTCCTCAAGACTTGAGGGCAGCCTCTCAAAGCCGGCAAGCGTTTCTGCGTCAGCGCTGTGCAGATCAAAATCGGCAGGACCGCATAATTGTACTTTCTCCGCCGCTCCTTTAAGACAAGCGTATATAAGAAGACCCAGCACAAAATACGGATTGCAGGTATTGTCAGGAGAACGAAGGATCATTTCATTTTCTTCACTTGCGCTTAACGGCGCTCTCATAAGCTGAGCGTAATTTTTATGAGTCCAGGTAACATATTTCGGTGCAAGATGCTCTCCGAGCCTTGAATATGAATTGGTGGTACTGTTCATAAATAACGTCATAGCACGTATCTCCCTGAGGATACCGGCGATCATGCTCTTTGCTTCTTCAGGAAAATCGGTTTTCGTACTGAATATATTTTTTCCGTTTCTTATACAGGAAAGATAAATATGCAGACCGCTGCCGCATTTGTCCGGCAAAGGCTTCGGCATAAAAGAGGCAAACATTCCGTTTCTTGACGCAACAGACTTGACTACGTTTTTAAAAGTAATAAGATTATCCGCTGCGTTAAGAGCGTTAGAATACTGAAAATCTATCTCGTTCTGCCCCGGCCCCGCCTCATGCCTGGAGCTTTCGGGAACAATATCCATCTGTTCAAGCGTAAGGCAAATATCCCTTCTTAGATTTTCCCCTCTGTCTGCTGGAGCAACGTCGCAGTAGCCGGCGTAATCGTGCGGAATCTTAGTTGGCATTCCGTTCTGGTCAGTTTCAAAAACATAAAATTCGCAGGATGTTCCTATCTGAAAAATATATCCCTTGGAACGAGCGTAATCCATAGCGGTTTTAAGAAAAAATCTTCCGTCGCCGTCAAAGGGCGTTCCGTCGCTGTTTCTGATATTACAGAAAAACCTTACGACCCTGCCCTGCTGAGGTCTCCACGGCAGCAGCGAAAGCGTATTAGGATCGGGGAAAAGCAGCAGATCCCCATCGGTAATATTCATAAAACCCTCTACCTTTGAAGCGTCAAAAGCAAGTCCTCTCTCAAAAACCTTTGCAAGCTCCCGAGAAATTACAGAAATTGTTTTCAGCCGCCCGAATATATCGCAGAACATCAGCTTTACAAATTTTACGTCATTTTCCTCAATGAACTGCAGTACCTCTTTTTCAGTATATTTCATACGCTTTTCCTCCCGCCGCCGCAATTTTTGCTATAGTTGTGATCCTTTCCTGACTGCTCATAAGCTGCCGAAAATGATCTTTTATTATTATACAACATTTAATTTGCCGTGTAAAGCTGTTTATAAGGATTTTTTGTGTCGGGAGTCAGGACATAGAACCTGCTGTTGATCACCTCGTCCTTATCAATTCCGAACTTTCCGCAAAATTCCGAAATATACTCGTCGATCTCCGCCATATCATTTTCTTCCGCCTCCGCCGCCTTTACCTGAGCCGGAAGATCTTGCGGAAGCGTTTCTGTTCTCAGAAATATTTTTCCGCCGTGCATTCCCGTTCCGCAGAAATTTCCGACGGGAGCTTCGCCCTCTGAATCAAGCCCCAGAACGATAATATATCCTCCCGCCTGATATTCTCCCAAAAATGATCCGGCGCTTCCTCCGATAACAAGCACCGGAATATGCTCCATATACGATTTCATATGGATGCCCGCTCTGTAGCCGGCGTTTCCCCTGACGTAGATCCTGCCGCCTCTCATAGCGTAGCCTGTTGCGTCGCCGGACGAGCCGAAAACAGTAATAGTTCCGCTGTTCATAGTATCTCCTGCAGCGTCCTGAGCGTTGCCGTAAACGGTAATATCGCTTCCGTCAAGATATGCCCCCAGAGCGTTTCCCGGAGTTCCGTTTATAATAATATCGCCCCTGCTTCTACCCGAGGCTATATACCTTTGTCCAAGACAGCTGTCTATTACTACCGGCTCGTCGGTACAGGACTTCAGCTTTTCGTTAAGCTCCTTAAAATGCATTGAACCTGCTGTGATCTTCATAAATTATTCCCCCTTACTGCACTTATCTCGCAAGAAACTCAGCGCGCTTCTTTTTTGAAAAAGCCATAAGCTGAGGTCTGGCTTTTATCAGTTCAAAATCAATGGAATCCAACGGAGTCTTTTTCTTGATAAGTCCGGTATAGATCCCCGCTCTTGCAATATCGCCTATCATGATATATCCGACAAGCCTGTTGTCCTTATAAAAGAGCTTCTTGTAGTTCCTGCCGCTTTTTTCGGCATAAACCTCGCCCTCATATGTACCTGCTGTTATCATATGATAGCCGAACATTCCCATTGCGTTCATAGGTATTGCGTTATCATAAAGCTTTTCGCCGCCTGCCATATTTATTCCGGCAGCTTCCCCCTGCAAATATGCGTTGGGCAGAAGCGCAAGTATTCTGCTTGCTCCGGCGGAAATATCGTAGGATTCGGTGCAGTCGCCCGCCGCATAAATATCCTTGACCGAAGTGCGGCATTTCTCATCGGTAACTACGCCTCTGTTTACCTCTGCGCCTGCTTCCCTGAGAAGTGAAACGTTCGGACGTACTCCCACAGCCAACACCAAAATATCAAAATCGATCTCTTTTCCGCTTTTAAGAACCGCCTTGTTTTTACTGAACTCAGCCGCACTGTCGCCAAGACAGAATTTAACTCCCCGCTCCTCGATAAAGCTCTGAACAAGCTGCGCTCCCTCATGATCGAGAACCGATGGCAGTATCCTGTCCGCCATGTCGGCAACGGTAATTTCTCCGACCCTTCCGGCAATTCCCTCTACGCATTTCAGTCCGATGAGACCTGCTCCTATAACAAGTACCCTGGAATCAGGCTTCAGTTCCTTTTCCAAAGCGTAAGCGTCATCAAGCTTCATAAAGGTGAACTTTTTCTCAACGGTATCCAGTCCCTTAATAACGGGAACAAAGGGAGAAGAACCGGTTGCCGCAAGCAGACTGTCATAACAAATGCACTCGCCTGAATCAAGCCTTACACATTTATTTGCGCTGTCAATGCTTACTGCCGTTTTACCGAGCATTGTTTTGACGTTATTGTCCTGATAGAAGCTGTCGGGACGATACTTCATTCTCTGCTCATCGGTTTTCCCCCACAGCAGATAGGAGATAAGCGGACGTGAATAGGTATGGTACGGCTCGCTTGATATAAGCACGATCTCCGAATCCTTATCGACGCTTCTTATTCCCTCGACGCAGCCTATCGCTCCTGCCGAGTTTCCGATAATAACATATTTACTCATATTTACGCCCCCTTATCTTTCCTCAAAAACTATAGCCTTATTAGGACATCCGGCAACACAGGCGGGCTGTCCGTTTGCATTTTTTATGCACAGCTCGCACTTCTGAACGGCGTGACCATCGTCGTCCGGCATTATCGCTCCGTACGGACAGGAAAGAATACAGGTAAAGCAGCCGACGCACTTTTCCCTGTCTACCTCGATTATCCCTTCCCTGACCGAAAGCGCACCGGTAATACAGGCCTTAACGCACAGCGGCTCTTCGCAGTGACGGCACTGTACCGCAAAGGCGATCCCGTTTTTCTCCTCGATCCTTATCCGAGGATTGATCTTTACATTTTTCAGCGCCTTGACCATATCGTCCTTGCCTGAGTTTGCGTAAGCGCAGTTATACTCGCAAAGATGACAGCCAAGACACCACTTTTCATTTACATAAATTCGTTTCATAATACTGCCCAACCTTAATCTTAATTATTCTTAAAACCAGCTTCCCGAAGTCCGTCTGAAAACGACCCCCTCTACTAATAGGCGAAAAAGGGGGAAAAGTTGCACGCAAATGTGCAACTATGAACGAAAAAGTTTTTTATTAAAATATAAATCGTTTACTTGCACAAATATATTTTTATAATTTTGTTGGAAATGTCAAAGGCTTTTTTGATTTCCCGAATTTTGTCATGACTGCCGACAATACAAAAATTATTCACCGGCATGCTTTATTCCGAGGATCGAAAGCTCTTTTTCGGTAAGTCCTATTCCCCTTAACATAAGCCTGTTTCCCTTAAGAGCTTCTATAGAATTGATGCCCATTCCGCCCATTATTTCCTTTATCTCATGATCCCATGCACGTACAAGATTGACTAGTCTTTTATAGCCGATCTCCGGATTCAGCCTTCTTACAAGGTCCTCACGCTGAGTAGCGATACCCCAGTTGCACTTACCTGTCTGACAGGTCCTGCAAAGATGACAGCCAAGCGCAAGAACGGCGGCGGTCGCAATATATACAGCGTCAGCGCCAAGGGCAATTGCCTTTACAACATCCGCTGACGAACGTATAGAACCTCCTGTAACCACTGAAACGTTATCCCTTATCCCTTCGTCCCTCAGCCGCTGATCTACCGCGGCAAGAGCAAGCTCAATAGGGATTCCGACGTTGTCCCTTATCCTTGTTGGGGCAGCTCCTGTTCCTCCGCGGAAGCCGTCAATAGCGATAATATCCGCTCCGCTTCTGGCAATACCCGAAGCTATAGCCGCAACATTATGAACTGCGGCGATCTTTACGATAACCGGCTTTTCATAGTCTGAAGCCTCCTTGAGCGAATAAACAAGCTGTCTCAGATCCTCTATTGAATAAATATCATGATGAGGAGCAGGGGAAATAGCGTCCGAGCCTTCGGGTATCATTCTTGTCTTTGAAATATCCTCGGAAACCTTGATCCCGGGAAGATGTCCGCCGATACCCGGCTTTGCGCCCTGCCCCATTTTTATTTCAATAGCCGCTCCGGCTTTAAGGTAATCTTTTGAAACGCCGAAACGTCCGGAGGCTACCTGTACTATTGTGTTAGGCCCGTATTTATAGAAATCGGGGTGAAGTCCGCCCTCTCCGGTATTGTAGTAAATTCCAAGCTCCTGCGCAGCTTTTGCAAGGCTTTCGTGAGCATTATAGCTTATAGAGCCGTAGGACATTGCTGAAAACATTATCGGAGAAGAAAGCTCCAGCTGCGGCGAAAGATTATTTATTAGCCTGCCATTTTCGTCCCTCTCTATCTTCTTCGGCTTTGCGCCCAGAAATACCTTTGTTTCCATAGGCTCTCTCAGCGGATCGATCGGAGGATTTGTAACCTGCGAAGCGTTGAGCAGTATTTTATCCCAGTAGACAGGATAATTTTTCGGATTTCCCATTGACGAAAGCAGCACTCCGCCCGAGCCTGCCTGACGGTATATTTCAGCAATCGTTTCTCCTGTCCAGTTTGAATTATGCTTAAACGTGTGGTCTGTATGAACGATTTTAAGCGCTCTTGTCGGACAAAGCGAAACACATCTGTGACAGTTAACGCATTTTGAATCGTCCGATACCATTTTATCAAGCTCCTCGTCATACGAATGAGCACAGTTAGCGCACTGCCTTTCACATACCCGGCAGCCGATACATTTATTGTAATCCCTTACTATCTCATATTCGGGATAAAGAAAATCTACAGCCATTTCAATACCATCCCTTCTTACTTGAAAATATCATCTTTTACAGCTGTCCAGCGTGACTATTACCGGTTCTCCGCCTTTCGGAGTCCATATTTTGTCAAGTTCAGGCTCTATAACTCTTACAGCACATTCTTCACTTGCCATATACACCCTGTCGTCTTTTTCACCGATAACCATTGAGCGAAGCTTCAGACGGTCGTTAAGCGCCATCAGTCCTCCCTCGAAGCCGAGGATTATTGAAAACGGCCCTGTTATAAGCAGACTTGAAAACGTATTTCTAAGATATTTCGCTCTGTCAGCGTCCTCCTTGCTCATTCTTTCGATCGTTGACCAGAACGGTGCGGCGATAACCTCGGCGCACTCCTCAAGCGTAAGCTTCTGTTTTCTCAGCAGATAGTCGATAATATATGTAATTACCTCGGTATCGGTCTGAAGGGTGCATTTATAGCCGTACATCTCAATATTTCGTCTGTTTGCGTCGTAGCTTGAGATTTCGCCGTTATGAACTATCGAGTAGTCAAGCATTGCAAAGGGGTGCGCGCCGCCCCACCACCCCGGTGTATTGGTAGGATACCTTCCGTGAGCAGTCCAGGAATAGCCTTCGTATTCATCAAGCCTGAAATATTCCCCCACGTCCTCCGGGTAGCCTACAGCCTTGAAAACTCCCATATTCTTTCCGCAGGAGAAAACATACGCTCCTTCGATATTGGCGTTTACATTTATAACGCACCTTGTTACAAATTCCTTTTCGTCAAGGTGTGAATCTTTCAGCTTTGTCGGCAGGGGAGCAACAAAATACCTCCAGATAAGGGGTTCTGCCGTTATCCTATCGCTTTTCCTTACAGGTATCTTTGAAAGGTTTATTATATCAAAATGCTTATCAAGAAATCTCTCGCATTCTTCTCTCGCCTTATTTCCATCATAGAAAACATGAAAAGCGTAATGATCGGCGTACTGCGGATAAATTCCGTAACCGGCGAACCCTCCGCCCAGACCGTTTGAACGGTCGTGCATAGTAGCTATAGATCTAACTATCTCCGAGCCGTTTATATTTTTACCGCTTTTTGAAATTATCCCCGATATTGCACACCCAGACGGAATTCTGATCTCACCCTCACGCAGCATACAATTTCCTCCTTATAAATTAAATGTATTTACCCGGCTTGCTGACCGGAAATTTCCCGCATACAAAAAAAGACGCACATTAAACAGGCTTATTCAGCCCGTAAAATGAACGTCTTTGTTCTGCGTATGTTATTCTATCATAAATATAAGATTTTGTCAACCCATTTTGCAATATTTTTGATACATCAATTCAAAATTGTGCAAATCATATCATAAATATCTGCTTTTTGTACTGATTTTTGAAAGATTTCTGCAATCCTCCTTCAAATAATAGAAAACCAGCTGCATTATTTTCCCCAATAAAAAGTAAAAACACCCACTACCGAAGCGGATGTTTTTACTCCCTTAATTCACCATAAGAAGCGCAGCAGGTTACCGGCCTGACAACTCGCTCCCATTAGTTTGCTATAATAAAGCAAACCTGCCAGCTATTAAAAGATACAAGATCTTTTAAATCAAATCAATCAGAACTCAAGCTTCTTTTCAATATAAGCTTCAAGTTCCTCAATCCTGATCCTCTCCTGCTCCATTGTGTCACGGTCACGAACCGTTACACAGCCGTCTTCAAGAGAATCAAAATCATAGGTTATACAGATAGGAGTTCCTATTTCGTCCTGTCTGCGATACCTTTTGCCTATTGCACCGGACTCATCATACTCGATAGCAAACTTTTTCGCAAGCTTGCCGTAAAGCTCGAGTGCAGGCTCTTTAAGCTTTTTAACCAACGGAAGAACACACGCCTTTACAGGTGCAAGAGCCGGATGCAGTCGCATTACAGTTCTGGTATCGTTCTTTTCCGCGTCGATAACCTCTTCGTCATAAGCTTCCGTAACTATTGAAAGGAATAGTCTTTCAACGCCAAGAGAAGGCTCGATAACATAAGGTATATATTTTGAATTATCCTCAGGATCAAAATACTCTAAGCTTTTTCCGCTGTGATTCTGATGCTGAGTAAGGTCGTAATCTGTTCTGTCGGCAATGCCCCAAAGCTCGCCCCAACCAAACGGGAAGAGATATTCAAAGTCTGTAGTTGCCTTTGAATAGAAGCAAAGCTCTTCAGGATCGTGATCCCTCAGTCTGAGATTTTCCTCCTTGATACCAAGGTCTATCAGGAAATTCCTGCAATAGGTCCTCCAATACTGAAACCACTCAAGATCTGTACCGGGTTTGCAGAAGAACTCAAGCTCCATCTGCTCAAATTCTCTTACACGGAAAATAAAGTTTCCGGGAGTTATCTCATTTCTGAAAGACTTTCCGATCTGTCCTACGCCGAAAGGTACTTTCTTTCTAGAGGTCCTCTGTATATTTGCAAAGTTAACAAATATGCCCTGCGCCGTTTCAGGACGGAGATACAACTCGGATTTTGAATCCTCGGTAACCCCCTGAAAGGTCTTGAACATCAAGTTAAACTGACGTATATCTGTAAAATCGCTTTTTCCACATTCAGGACAAACAATTCCTTTATCCCTTATGTAACTCATCATCTGCTCATTCGTCCAGCCGGCAACGTTTGTGCCGTCGAAATCTTCAATAAGATTATCGGCTCTGTGACGTGTCTTACAAGCCTTGCAGTCCATAAGCGGATCGGAAAAGCCGCCTAAATGACCGGAAGCCACCCATGTTTCAGGGTTCATAAGAATCGCCGAATCAAGGCCTACGTTATATGGGGTTTCCTGAACAAACTTTTTCCACCAAGCCTTCTTGATGTTGTTTTTCAGCTCAACGCCCAAAGGACCGTAGTCCCATGTATTTGCAAGACCTCCGTAAATTTCGCTGCCTGAATAAACAAAGCCTCTGTTCTTACAAAGAGCAACGATTTTATCCATGGTCTTTTCAGAATTCTGCATTATTAATTCTCCTCAATTATCTATCTGTATTATAGTATAACCTATAAATTTCAGTTTGTCAAGGGGTTTTTCAAATTTTTTTAGAATTTTTTATACATATTTTGATTTATTGCCAGATTTGGGTATCCATATTTGAAATATACGCCGTAAGCTCCTCCGCCATTTCATACTGCTCCGACAGTCTTGGGTGACCGGGAGTTGCTTTTCCCGTACGCCTGAACATAAAATGAGAGATCCTTTTATCTCCCTCTGCTTTAAGCCCGCATACTATTTCGTCCACCGCTTTATCCCAGCCCGGATCATGCATAAGCACCGTCAGCAGCATTATAAACTGTGCCTTCGGATACTTTGAACGCAGCTCTTTGATTATTTTTCTGTATCCCGATTTCCAGCGCTCTCTGAACTGAGGGTCATTAATATCGGGATCGCCGTCTTTTTCATTATGCTGATCGTTCTGACCTACGGCAAGAATAACTATATGGGGAGTATACCGAGAAAAATCCCACTCCGAATATCCCCCCTCTGCTTCAGGAAAATAGCATACCTTATTATACGCCGTTTCCATTCCGATATAGTTGGGAGCGTGATAATAGCCTGTTCCGTCAAAAACCGCAATTCCGCCCTGAGCGATATTGTTAATTTCCGCCCCGAGATTTCTCGCCGTTATCATTGAATAGGAATGCCAAGCGTTATCCCACTGTCCCTCGTTGTTCTCCGGGTCACATTTCCCCGTATATTCAACAGCCTCACATACCGCTCCTGCCGAAACGGAATCTCCGTAGCACTCTATTCTTCTGCCAGGCTTTGCAGCGGGAGGAAACGCTTCGGCATCCTTATCGACCGCAAAACCGTAAAAATCAAAATAGTGCGACGCATCCTGACGCTTGAACAGCGTTACCTCATGCTCACCGTACTCAAGACCTTCGGCAAGAAGCAAAGTAAATTTCTCATAATCAGTATCAAAGCGCACCTTATCCTCTCTGCCGTCTATAATTACTCCAAGTTCCATAATATTGTAAAATCTGTGATTAAAGATCACTGCCGAGATCTGCGTTCCTTTAAATCTGAGAGTTGCCGACGTTCCCGCAAATACGAATTTAACAGCTTTTTTATCCGTATATTCCGTTCTTCCCATATAGGAAATATTTTCGTCGTCCGCCGAAATAAGCTTCATATCATTCAGTAACTCCATATTAATCATAATGCCCTGAGCTTCGGGCATTCCTCCTTCCGAACCTATTACATAAACCTTTTTTCTATTTTACTCTCTGCCGTATCCGATGTCAAGAATAGAAATCGTTTTCACAAAAAAGTTCATGCAAAATACAGATTTTTTGTGCAAAACGCTTGCAAATCAGCTGTTTATGATGTATAATAATTTTGCTGTAAATAATTAATACGGGCGTAAGAACAGCCCGAAGCAAAGAAAGGATATATATTGCTATGAAAAAAAAGCTTGCATTCACAGTTGCGCTGATGATGACCGCCATGGCTTTTTCAGGCTGCGGAGGTTCAGATTCAAGCTCTGATTCAGATGACGTAAAAAGCTCGGCGCAGTCCTCCCAGACCAGCGAAAGCGAAGACGATTCCAAGCCGTCGGAGTCTCAGAGCGAACTGAAAGCTCCTGTAAACGACGGAGCTGTAGATATTGCACAGGGCTGTACGGAAAATATGCTGATCCGTTCTGTTCTTAACGAGGGCGATACCTCAAGGCTTGCGCAGAAGCTGAAAAACGCCGTGGACAATCCTAAGGAAACAACTAAGATAACCTTCCTCGGTGACTCGATAACCGCAGGCTCAGTGACCTCTTCAAGCTCAAATCAGTATGTAAACCAGTTCAAGACCTGGTGGGAGGAAAACGTAAGCTACTACGTTGACGTTACCAATGCCGGAATAGGCGCTACCGATTCTTATCTGGGAGTTCACAGGGTTCAGAAAGACGTATTAGACGCTCAGCCAGATATTATTTTTATCGAGTTTATAAACGACGTTGACAACGAATTCTACAAGGCTACGATGGACAGCCTTATCAGAAAGTGCCTGTCAGCCGAAAACAATCCCGCAGTAGTTTTGGTGGAAATGACTATGGAGGACGGTACCTGTCCTCAGAAGGTCCACTCCGAGATCGGTCTTGCATATGATATTCCGATAATCTCATACCATGACGCAGTTCTTCCTGAGGTAGAAGCAGGAAATATCGCATGGAAAGATATTTCACCGGACAATATTCACCCCAACGATCAGGGACATATAATGCTCGGTCAGATGCTTATCAACTTTGCTTCAAAGGTAAAGGAAACTGCGGGTTCAGCCGAAGAGCCAAAGCCGTTTGACGCAGAATCCCCCACGGGAGATAAATATGCGGCGGCGGCTATTGCCAACAAGAAGGACGGAGATATTACAGTAAAAGACGCAGGAGCGTTTACAGAGCCCTCTTCCCCGTGGAACTTTGCGGACGGCTGGGCAACAAAAACCGGCGGCTCTGTTACGTTTGAGATGGAATTCAAGAACCTCGGTATGCTGTATTATAAAACAGTTGACGGAAATACAGGCAGCGTGACTGTTAACATCGACGGCGAGGACGTAGGAAACGTAAACGGCGACTTTACAGGCGGCTGGGGCGATTATGCCACAAACAGCGAGCTTTATACTTCGGACACGGCCGCAAAGCACACGGTAACAGTTACGGTCGACGAGAGCGGCGCAAAGAACTTTGAGATACTCGGCTGGCTGATCTCATAGAAAGCGCAGAAGCAAATTACATAGAAATATAAAATACGGAGCATGGATCTAATGACCTGCTCCGTATTTTTTAGTTGTCTAGTATTATTTGACTGCTCCTGCACAAAAGAAATCGGAGAAGAATACTTTAACGGTACCTTTCTCCGATTTTTTTACGTTCAGATCATATCTGCGCCGAATAGTTAGGCGCTTCCTTTGTTATATAAATATCATGAGGATGCGACTCCTTGAGTCCGGCGCCGGTTATCCTTACGAATTTGGCATTTTCGTGCAGAGTCTGGATATCAGGACAGCCGCAGTAACCCATTCCCGAACGGATTCCTCCGACAAGCTGGAAAATAGTATCGGAAACCGCACCCTTGAACGGAACACGTCCCTCTACGCCCTCAGGCACAAGCTTTCTTGCACCCTCCTGAAAGTATCTGTCCTTAGAGCCGCACTGCATAGCCGCAAGCGAACCCATTCCTCTGTATACCTTAAAGGAACGGCCCTGATAAATTTCCATTTCTCCAGGAGCTTCCTCACAGCCTGCAAGCAGAGAGCCGAGCATAACAACGCTTGCTCCTGCGGCAAGAGCCTTTACAATATCTCCCGAATACTTTATTCCGCCGTCTGCAATAACAGGAATATTATGCTTGGACGCAGCGCAGGCAACGTCGTAAACCGCCGTTATCTGAGGAACGCCTATACCTGCAACAACACGGGTAGTACATATTGAACCCGGGCCGATACCTACCTTGAGCGCATCTGCACCTGCGGCGATAAGCGCCTCAGCCGCTTCGGCAGTTGCGATATTTCCTGCAATAACAGGGATATGCGGAAATGCCTCCTTGACCCTTTTAAGACAGGTAACTATATTCTTGGAATGACCGTGAGCAGAGTCGAGAACAAGCACATCGACCTGAGCGTCAATAAGTGCCTTAGCCCTGTCAAGCACATCAGCGGTTACTCCGATAGCTGCGCCGCAGAGAAGCCTGCCGTTCTTATCTCTTGCAGAATTAGGATACTGAACAGCCTTTTCGATATCCTTTATAGTAATAAGGCCCTTGAGCATACCGTTGTCGTCAACAAGCGGAAGCTTCTCGATCTTATGCTTCATAAGTATCTTCTGAGCCTGCTGAAGGTTTGTATTTACGGGGGCAGTAACAAGGTTTTCCTTAGTCATAACGTCGGAGATCTTAATATCAAAATCAGTAATGAAACGCAGATCGCGGTTTGTAAGAATACCGACAAGCTTCCCCTTTTCGTCAACAACAGGAACTCCTGAGATCTTATATTTGCCCATAAGCTCGTCAGCCTCGGCAACCGTTCTGTCGCCTGTAAGAGAAAAAGGATTTACTATAACGCCGTTTTCTGAACGCTTAACCTTATCGACCTCTTCGACCTGCTTCTCGACCGTCATATTCTTGTGAATAATACCGATACCGCCCTCTCTTGCGATAGCGATAGCCATTTTTGACTCTGTAACGGTATCCATTGCTGAAGTCATGATAGGGGTATTGAGCATAATATCCCCTGCAAGTCTGGTTTTAAGGTTGATCATATTAGGAGTAACGTCCGATTCTGCGGGAATAAGAAGAACATCGTCAAAGGTAAGTCCTTCCTTTCCGAATTTTTCTTTCATACTGTTTTCATTAAGCATTTTACAACCTCCCACTTCATTTAGCTTTTCACTTCATTTTCTTATTATATTATTCTTAATAATATACACCATTTGCCCGTAAAAGTCAACCAGGGGCAATAAATAAATAATTAACTTTTTATTTCATGCTGAGTCGAACCGACTTGTACTGAAAAACCGCTTCCGGATTCTGACGGAAACGGTTTTTCAAGGCTTATCTCACAAGCCTGTCTATATATAAGGCAAGATACGCCGTATCGTCCTTTGTAATACGGCCCTTATACTTTATCTGGATCATTTTATTGATCTGCTCCGCACAGCGGCAGGCCTCGGGATACCTTTCACTTACAAACCCATAAAGACCGCTGTCCTCCTCGGAAAAGACTCCGCCGAGAACTGCTCCGGCAAAGCTTTTTATATGGCTTATGAACCGATAGTAGCTTACTCCGGACGTATCAGGCTCAATTTTGAAATACGCCCTTACCATTTCTGAAATATCATTGATAAGCTTAGCCGTTTTCCCGCTCTCTCCTGCGCCGCCGCCCTGAGCGTTTATAAAATGTACGGCTATGAACGCCGCCTCACCGTTTCCGAGACTGTATCCGAAGCTATCGTTCATAAGCTCCACCGCATACTGTCCGAGCCTGAACTCGTCCGGATATATCCTGCAGATCTCAGTCCATACGGCGTTATCAAGCGTTATTCCCTCCGCCTGACGCCGTATTACTCCGTTTATATGATCGCACAGGGATATATGCAGTGATTCACCGAGCTGTATGCCCGGAAGGATCCTCTCCGCCTCGGAAATTATCTGCTCCGAAAGCCTTAATGCGGCAGGATCAATATCCTCCATAAGCCTGCTGAATTCCTCATACAAACCGCCGTCGGCAAGAGTAAAGTATTTTTCTATTCGGTCTTTAGCTATAATATCTCCCTTTTTCTTCTGAAAGCCAAGTCCGCTGCCCATAGCGACAACCTCTCCCGCTCCGCCGTCAGCTATTACAACGTTATTGTTAAGCACCTTTACTATCTTCATTTCAGCCGCTCCCCCCTAAGAAAATAAATATCAGCGTCAGTCTTTCAGATAGCTGTCTACGAAAACGTTAAGCTTTTCAAAGGTCTCATGGCTTATAACGTGTTCGATCTTGCAGGCGTCGGCATTTGTGTTTTCTTCGCTTACCATAAGAACATCTCTCAGAAACCTTGTAATAAGCAGGTGGCGGTCGTAAACCTCTCTCGCTCTGAGATAACCCTGCTTAGTCAGTACGATCTGACCGTCCGGCTCAACGGTAATAAAACCGCTCTCCTTCAGGATCCCCATTGCTCTGCTGACGCTGGGCTTTGAAAAACCCAGTTCTGCCGCTATATCTATAGATCTGACATAGCCAGTCCGCTCATGTAAGATAAGGATCGTTTCAAGATAATCCTCTCCCGATTCCCTGATAGCCATAAATACTGACACCTCGCTTTTATTGTTTTTAGGTTATTATAGCATATATTTATAATAATTGCAACCAATGATCTACTATAAGGGAGATCACAAGTTAAATTCCGAGAAGTAATCCTGTTCCGAAACTGAACGCTTCACAAGCTCCGCCTTTCCACCGCACTTTTTAAGCCTGCCGCCGGCGGCATTAAACATCCGAACAAGCCTTAGAAGCCTTACCTCACTGTCACTGAGTATACTTTTACAAAGAGCGTCCTGTTCCGCACCCTGCGTCAAGCATATCATTATAAAACAGAGTAGTCCTCAGTATTTCCCGATCATATTCCTGATGAGAAAAGGCAGTATCTGCATTACCGCTTATTCTGCTGCCGCCGTTCTTATATGCAGCTCCTCAAGCTGCTTTTCGTCTACAGCCGAAGGACATGCGCTCATAAGCTCGCTTGCATTCTGAACCTTGGGGAACGCTACAACATCTCTCAGGCTGTCAGCCTTGCACATGATCATTGCAAGTCTGTCAAGTCCTATTCCCATTCCGCCGTGGGGAGGAGCGGCGTAGCGGTAAGCGTCAACGAGAAAGCCGAATTTAGCCTCAATTTCCTCATCGCTCATTCCCAGGGCCTCGAACATTCTCTGCTGAAGCTCAAAGTCGGTTATTCTCATAGAACCGCTTGAAAGCTCCGTTCCGTTGAGTACCAGATCCCAAGCCTTAGCGCGAACGTTTGCAGGATCGCTGTCAAGATACTCCATACATTCCTCCATAGGCATTGTAAAGGGATGATGCGCTGCCACCCATGTGTTATTCTCCTCGTCAAATTCAAAGAACGGCATTTCGGTGATCCATACGAAGTTGTATCTGCCCTCAGGAATAATGTCAAGACGCTTTGCGGCAATAAGCCTGACAGCGCCGAGCGTTGAAAGAACGACCTTGGTTCTGTCGGCGCAGATAAGCACAAGATCTCCCTTTTCGGCGTCAACGGCAGAACAGATCTTTTCCAAATCGCCCTCGCCTAAGAATTTCTTGAAGGAGCAGTTCGGCTCGTCGGCCCAGCGGATATAGGCAAGTCCCTTAGCGCCGATGCCCTTAGCGTGTTCAACAAGCTTGTCGATTTCCTTTCTTGTATATGTCGCCGCACCGCCCTTGACATTGACTGCACGGACAGAGCCGCCGGCTTCAAGCGCAGATTTGAACACGACAAAATCAATGTCCTTTACAGCGTCTGAAATATCCTGAATTTCCATTCCGAATCGTGTATCAGGTTTATCAGAGCCGAAGCGGTTCATAGCGTCGGCAAAGGTCAGCCTTTCAAGCGGAAGCTTAATATCTATTCCCATTACCTCGCTGAAAAGTCTTTTTATATATCCCTCTACGCACTCCTGGATATCCTCTGCGTCAACAAAGGACATCTCAAGGTCGATCTGAGTAAATTCAGGCTGTCTGTCCGCTCTCAGATCCTCGTCACGGAAGCATCTTGCAAGCTGAATATAGCGGTCGTAGCCGGAGATCATAAGCAGCTGCTTGTAAATCTGCGGCGACTGGGGAAGAGCGTAGAATTTTCCCGCATGAACTCTTGAAGGAACAAGATAATCCCTTGCGCCCTCAGGAGTAGATTTCATCATCATAGGCGTTTCAATTTCAAGAAAGCCGTTCTCATAGAAATACTCTCTTGTTACCTGAGCTATCTTATGACGCTTTATCATATTTTCCTGAAGCTTTGGATTCCTCAGATCAAGATAGCGGTACTTCAGCTTCAGCTCGTCGTTTACCTTTTCGGAATTTGCAACCTCAAATGGCGTAGTTTCAGCCCTTGAGAGTATTCTCAGATCTGTTACTATAATTTCTATCTCGCCTGTTTTCAGCTTTTTATTCACGCTTTCACGCTTCTGAATATTACCCTTTGCCATAAGAACATACTCGCTTTTGACGGTCTGCGCCTTAGCGAATACCTCTCTGCCGGTAGCGTCGTTAAAGGCAAGCTGAACAAGCCCTGTTCTGTCGCGGAGATTTATAAAAATAAGGTTTCCCATATCTCTTACTCTGTCGGCAAAGCCGCATACTACAACCTCCTGCGGTTCGTTGGGTACTTCTCCGCAGTAATGAGTTCTTTTCAAGCCTTTCATTGTGTCAAGCTTCATTTTTATTACTTCCTTTGCAAATAAATTTCAAATTATATTTCAAACTCGGTTCCCGGGTCATCTTTATCGGAATCGCTGATCTCAGACAGATAAAGCTTATCAATACCCTCAAGCTTATAATCGTCAATACTCAGATATACAATATTTTCACAACCGGGCGGAGTTGTCTGCACTATCACGGGACTTCTGTGAATTTCCAATTCCTCATATTCTGAGTTGAAATCCGTAAAAATAATGTTACCGTCCTTATCCTTGACAGTAAAAGAAAAACCATTCAGAGTATCTGAATCGTTATTTTTAAATCTCAGTTTAAAAACACGGCTGTAGTCAGTCGGCTCTATTTCCTCAAGAGAGATAAATTCAACGCTTCGTTGATACATAGCCTGAAGCCTTGCTTCTTCTCTTGCGTAATTGGGAAGAGCCGAAGCACAGATGAACAATGCGATAAGAAGCACTGCCGCAATGCCGAAATACTGAAACAGCTTTTTAACTGCGAGCCAGACGGCTTCGATAATAACGCTGATCATTCCGCCTTATCCTCCTTTACAGCTATGTCGTATCTTACCTCGGCTCTTACTGCACCGCCCTCGGCTTCATTCATTTTATATGCGCAAAGAGTAAACTCGGTAATATCTTCACGGACTGCAAAAACAAGCTTTCCTATTCCCGCCTCGTCATCAGTTTGAGCACGGAAACTGTCGGCATATCCAAGCTCCCTAAGCCGGTCTGTGTCTTTATCAAAAACCTTTTCCAGTTCATAAGTATCAAGCGGCTTGACGTATACCTCTCCGTCGTTAAGATAAACGTACGACAGAATAAGAGAGCCGGCATATTTACCGCGTTCGTAGCTTATTTCGATAAGCTTGAAGCCGTCAGAAATTACAGACTCATTATAGTCAGCCTTTTTGCAGCCTATTATTTTTACAGAGGTTCCGCTAAGCGTAAGCTCTTCACTCATATCACAGCTTTCGACTTGCATATTAACCGTACTTTCATAGCCGCTGTTAGCTTTTACTGTGTTGGTATATTCATTATAGCTGTATATCGCAACTCCCGCAATCGCCGAAATCAGCACAATGCAGAGCGTGATCTGAACGGGGGCTTTTCTCAGAGGTGATTTTTTCATATCCTTAGCAAGCTTTCTGTTAAGATAGCTTTTTAAAATATCCTTCAGCTTTTCGCCCTGTACGGCGTTATTTTCTTCAGCCTCCCGAATAACGTCGCCGCTTACTCTCATTCCGCAATGTGCGCATATTCCTCCGTTTTTAAGCGGATCAAATTTGTTTCCGCAGGTACCGCATATAACCTTCATTATTCACCCTCGGTTTTTATTTTTATAGCTGATTCTTCTCCGCCGTCCTCATTCTCTGCCGCTTTCGGAAACGTATCTAAGTACATTCTTAAATACTTCTTCTTATCGTCCCAGAACATAAAGAAGATACCTGCCGCCCATAAAAGGGCAAAGCATACTGCTCCTGTCTTTTCTTCAAGTGCAAGCAGGGTAAGAGCCAGAAGTGCTGCTATTACCGTCCACAATGCCGCAAAAACATATGTATAAAGCGGTTTTCTGAATTTTCCGGATATTTTTGAGCCGCCGGGAGTTTTCTCGATCCTTCCGTAAAATCCGGTAGTACCGCCGTCGCGCTTTTTCGCCTGATGATGAAATATCTGAAAATCGGTCCGGGAGGAGCGTCTGCCGTAGTAAACAGACTCGTTACGGTACCTTTTCATGAATTTTCCCTGCGACATTATATTTACAGTCGGTCTGTGCTCTACAATCTCTCCATCAAGCTTTCTGGCGACTCTTTTAGGAGTCAGCGTCGTTTCAAATTCGTAGCTAACAGGCAATATCAGCAGCATTATTTATCTTCCTCTTTTTTATCCGGATAATCGGAGGGATCAAAAACCTTGTCGTTTATTTTTATCTCTCCGCCGCATTTGGTGTTTATAAACATTCCGTAGACCGTTCCGCACTTTGTACACCTGAACTGATGGAACAGCTTATCTGCAAAGAATCTGCCGTCCTTGAGTATTATCAGCTCCATAGGACAGGTCTGATAGGTGATTTCAAGCTCTCCCGCCTTTACCATTTTGCTCAGCGCCTCCAGGGCATAGCTGTATTCCAGCGGTGTCTTTATCTCGCAAACCGCTACCTTTTCGCACTGCTTGCACCTCATAATTTATACTTCCTTTCATTGATCCTTACTTTATTCGGAACAGCCGTTCACTGCTGCTCCCGATCGCTGTTTCCGAAGTTTTCTGCAAAGCTTCGGAACATCTCGTCCTCTTCCATTAGCATATCGTAATAGCAGGCGCCGAAGTCGTCCAGAAGCCCTTCATCAAGACTGACCTGAGTCTGAACTCCGGTTTTCATATTCTTTACGTTTGCCGATCCCGTATTTATTTCGTTTTCGCCCAGTACCATTACATATCTGGCTTTTATCTTATCAGCGTACTTCATCTGAGCCTTAAGTCCTCTTCCTACAAGGTCATATTCCGCTCTGTAGCCTTCTTCCCTCAGCATAGAAATAACTTTATAGGCTTTTTCCTTTGCCTCTTTTCCCATAGCGGCAATATAAATATCACAGGTCTTAGGCTCCATAAACTCGCAGCCCTGCTTCTGCATTGTAAGTATAAGTCTTTCCAGACCCATTCCGAAGCCAAGCGCCGGAGCAGGCTTCCCTCCGAGAGCTTCTATCAGACCGTCATAGCGTCCGCCTCCGCATACCGTTCCCTGAGCTCCTATATCTGTAGTAATGAACTCAAAAACGGTTCTGGTATAATAATCGAGTCCCCTTACGATCCTCGGATTTATCTTATAATCTATTCCCATAAGCTTTAGGTTTTCCTGCAGGCCGACAAAATGCTCCTGACAATCCGAACAGAGATAATCGAGAATAACCGGTGCATCTTCGGCGATTTTCTTATCCTCGTCTGACTTACAGTCCAGCAGCCTCATAGGATTCTTCTCAAGACGCTCCTGACAGGTAGCGCAGAGCTTATCCTTATACTGGGAAAAATAAGCCTTCAAAGCCTTATGATAATTCGCCCTGCATTCGGGACAGCCGATCGAATTGATATTAAGCACAACATTTTTCAGCCCGGCTTTGTCTATAACCGACTTGGCAAGGGCTATAAGCTCAGCGTCAGCCGCCGGATCAGCCGCGCCTATAAGCTCGCAGCCGAACTGGTGAAATTCTCTTAAACGTCCCGCCTGAGGCTTTTCATGACGGAAACAGGACAGAATATAGAAGAGCTTCTGAGGCAGACCCTCATTCAGTAACCCGTTTTCCATAACCGCTCTTATAGTTCCGGCAGTTCCCTCGGGGCGGAGAGTAAAGGTGCTTCCGCCGGAAGCCGAAACCGTGTACATTTCTTTCTGAACAACGTCGGTAGTATCGCCTACCGAGCGCACGAACAGACCTGTTTCCTCAAAGGTAGGAATGCGTATCTCCCTAAAACCGAACTGTTCGGCTGTATCCTTGACTATCTGCTCGGCTGTATGCCATTTATAAACCTCAGCAGGAACAACGTCCTGAGTTCCCTTTGGTCTTTGTACTGATAACGCCATATTTTTTCATGTCCTTTCTGGTTTACTCGTTTTCTGTTCCGCTTTTGTACGGAAAACTTCTGATAACAATATAATATCAGTCAGTGAGCCGTATAAAATACAAAAACGGTCTGCCCCTGTAAAAAGGGACGACCGTGATCGTGATACCACCCTAATTGCAGAAATTTTAGAAATTCCTGCCGCTTATCTTCTCTTTAACGCAGAGGCTACGCACGGCCTTTATCAGCCGCAAGCTCGTGAGGCGTCCTTCGATTTACCAAAACTTAGGCGCTTTCACCCTCCGCCCTCGCTGAAAAGCTTAAAATAAACTTACTCTCCCCGTCGTCGCATTTTATATTCAGCTGTAAAAAATCAATACCTTGCAGGATTGACGATCTCTCTCCAGTCAAGATCGCCGCGCTCAAGAGAATGAATAAGCGCTTCGGCAGTCGCAATGTTAGTAGCTACCGGAATATTGTGAACGTCACATAGCCTGAGCAGATTAAATTCATTAGGCTCGTGCGGCTTCGGTGAAAGAGGATCTCTGAAAAACAGAAGTATGTCGATCTCGTTGCATGAAATTCTTGCTCCTATCTGCTGATCTCCACCCTGCGAGCCGCTTAGGTAGCGCTGTATTTTAAGTCCGGTCGCCTCGCCGACTACCTTCGCCGTAGTTCCGGTAGCGCAGAGATTATGTCTGCTCAGTATTCCGCAGTAAGCTATACAGAACTGTACCATCAGCTCCTTTTTGGAATCGTGAGCGATAAGTGCAATATTCAATATAAGTCCCCCCAATTCAATTAAGTCGTTAATTTTAAATTCCTGAAAATGCCTTATATTATCAGATCTTTATAGATATAGGAATATGCTCTCCCTTGATCCTCCTGGAAATAGCGGAAAACGCAAGGAATCCCATAGAGCTTGACGAAAGAGGTGCGCCCTTTCCTGTAGCAAGCGGTATAGCGCTGTCCTCAGGAATAACTCCGAGCAGCTGAACCCCTACAGTGTCAATAATAGCGTCGAGATCGTCCATTTCCTCAAACTCGAATATCCTCTTGCTCGCCTTATTGATTATAAGCCGCTGCTTCTGATTTCCCCTCTTATAAAACTCGTCGGACATCATTCTTGCGTCGCGTACGCATACCGGATCCGGAGTTGTAACTATAAGAATAAGATCGGAATTGGTTACAATATCAAATACCGAACCGTTGATACCGGCAGAAGTATCTATAATTATGTATTCAAAATATTTTCTCATTTCAGACGTTATCTTTTCAATGTCCTCCGCCTTGAGCTGAACGAACGGGTCGGACGGCGCGCACAGAACGCTTAGATTTGAAGCAAGCTTTACGGTGGTTGTAGCCTTGTAAACGTCGCAGGTACCCTCAAGAACATCTCCTAGGTCATAGGTAATATTTCCCTGCATGCCGAGCATAATATCCATACACCTTAATCCAAAGTCAAGCTCTATTATAAGCGTTCTGTTTCCCTGCTTTGCAAGAGCGTAGCCGAGACAGGCGCTTATTGAGGATTTTCCCGTTCCTCCCTTACCCGAAGTAACTGCAATAATCTTTGACATAATTCCTATTGCTCCTTTCGTTTATCAGAACTGCGCCTTAACGCAGAATGAAATATCATATCAGCATCGGGGGGAAGCCGTTAAAATACAAAAAATACCAGTCAAACGGTAAGACCCTAACCGATGTTACCTACTATTTATTTTACCACAGAATTTGAAATTGTCAAAGCTTAAATTGCAAAAAAGTATAAAATCGTTAATTCACATTAATTTTTTACATGATTATTAGCTATATTGCACAATGTTCATTTGATTAAAATCAAATCTCCGAAAACGTTTGAGTATTATTTTTCGGAAGACTTATTTTCCGTATCGGGTCTTCGGCGTATTTTCGGATTCAATTGCTAATACTGAGCCTCCCTGTCCATTGCAGCCGTTATCAGGAAGCCGACGGTATTTTTAGCGTTTGCTCCTCCCTCAAGCATTACCGAAAACGCTATCTTAGGATCGTTTGCGGGATAAAATCCTATTACTGCACTGTCATAGCCGCGCGGAGACTGAGGAGTTCCTGTTTTTATCGCCGCCGGTTCGTCAAGCTGCGACAGCGAATACTGACCGTAGGTATACTTTGTAGACTCAGTCATGCCCTCTGTACAGATCTCATACGCCTTGTTCTTGTCCTGAGCAGCGGCGCTTATTCTTGTTCCCGGCTTATAAACGTCATCTGAATTTCCGTCCGTAATCTTCAGTACGATATTGGGAGCATATCTTACCCCCTTGTTTGCGATCTGCTCCGCCATAAGAGCCATCTGAAGCGGAGTGCAGGCGGTCTCAGACTGACCGATAGCAGCCTGAAGCAGCTGACCCTCAGTCCAGACCTCTCCCATGCTTTCAAAAAGCTCCGGCGACGCAAGACGTCCTCCGTATGCCGGAAGTGCAAAATCAGGGCTTTCACCCAGCCCGAAACCCTTTTCGTAGCTTACAAGATCATCAATGCCCAGCAGCTGCGACGTTTTATAAAAGAAAATATTACAGCTTACCTCAAGAGCTTTTTTTACTGTAACGAACCTATGCTCGTTCATACAGGAAAACTCCATTCCGGACAGATCGTAGCTGCCCTTGCAGAAAAAATAGCTGTAGGGCGAGATCACCCCTTCAGACAGCGCGGCGATCGCAGTACACGTTTTAAGCGTCGAGCCGGGACGATAAAGCCCCTGAGACGCTCTGTTGAGCAGCGGAGAATTATCGTTTTTTATTATTTCATCATAATTTTCGGAAAAATCCGCAAGCTCAAAATCAGGAGCAGACACCATTGCAAGCACCTCCCCCGTTTCCGTATCCAGAACCGTTATCGCTCCTCCCGAACCGGAGGGCGGCGCCCAGTCACCGTAGGAAACGCCGTTTTGATATTCGTTCATTGCATTTTTAAGCAGCTCTTCCGCTTTAAGCTGAACTCTTGAATCTATTGTAAGATATATGTCCCTGCCGTTCTGAGCAGGAACTATATTTTCATTTGAAAGATAGGTAACTCCTTTTAAGGTCGTATATTCAAGCTCAGCATAGCCCTCCTGCGGCAGAAGATAAGAATTAAAGGCAAGCTCTGCGCCGCCCTGAGGCTCTCCCGAAGAATTCAGCGCTCCTAGTATATGAACGGCGGTATTTTCGGGATAATATCTCTTTCCGTTTTCGTCCGTACCAGCAAGAAGCACACCGTTCCTGTCATAAATATTACCCCTAACAGCATACAGCGTTTCTCTTACCGACGTTATCCTCGGCGTTTTCCATATTGCGTATACAGCGTAAAGCTGAACGTTGAACAGCACAGCTACACAGACGGCTGCGGAAACCAGAATCAGAACCGCCATTGCGATTATTCTGGGCTTTCTTGAAACGCTCACTTTATTTCCTCCCTCGGCGCTTAAATATCATTACTTCTAATATACCGCATAAAAATATTTTTATCCTCAGCTTGTTCTTTGTAATTAAACAAAAACGTCAGGCATATATATTTACAAAACACAGGACGTGGCTGACGAGCGTCCGGAAATGAGGGAGATATATGTTTGTTAAAACAGTAAAAGTTAAAAAGCCCGGAGCTGCGCTTGCCGGTGCGGCGGCAATTCTTTTGTGTATTATCGTGGTTATAGCAATGATAATCGGAAAAGCGGGAAAGCCTACGGTCTATACTCTGAAAACCGAAGCTCAGCGGCAGGACTTCATGAAATCAATGGGCTGGAAGGTATCGGAGGAATACACCGAATGCAAAGTAATAACAATACCTGAGGAATTCAACGACGTATATAAAAAGTATAACGAATTGCAGAAAAAGCAGGGCTTCGATCTTGAAAAGTACAAGGGAAAGACCGTTGAAGTTTACACCTATCAGGTCTTGAATTACAAGGGGCATGAGGAAAAGGACTGCATGATATGCAATCTTATGATATGCGACGGCGTTCTTGTAGGCGGAGATGTCTGCTGCACCGAGCTTGACGGATTTATTCAGGGACTGAAAAACCCCGAAATGAAATAGGCTGATTTACATGGGCGGATATAAATTATCCGCCCTTTACTTTTTTGCGAAGGTATGCTATAATAGCTTTGTATAAAAGCATTAGGGGAAAGGAGATATTATGCGCATAGATAAATTTATTTCCTCCCAGCGTCCTGATATTTCCCGCAGTACGGTAAAAGAACTGTGCCGAAAGGGCAGAGTTACCGCAGACGGAAGGGCAATAAAAAAGCCCGATACTCAGATAGACGAAAGCCGGGCAGAAATATATGTGGACGGAGAAAAAATAAGCTATCGGAAATACCTGTATATTATGCTCAATAAGCCGCAGGGAGTAGTCTGCTCCACAAGGGACGGCGTATCTCAGACAGTTCTGGAAATAATCCCCGAGGAGTACCGCAGAACCGGAATGTTCCCTGCCGGGCGTCTGGATAAAGATACCGAAGGCTTTGTACTGCTTACCGACGACGGAGAGCTTGCTCATAAAATGCTTTCACCGAAAAGCCATGTTCCGAAAACCTATTTTGTCCGTCTTGAAAAACCGTGGGAGGAAAGCTACAGGGAAGCATTTGCCGCAGGAATGACTATAGACGGAAATGAAAAATGCCTTCCCGCTGAATTTTCGGGTAGCGATGACGCCTTTGAATGTACCCTGATCCTTCATGAGGGAAAGTTTCACCAGGTCAAAAGAATGTTTCACAGTCTGGGAAACAATGTTGTTTTTCTTAAAAGAACAGCTATCGGAGCGCTTGCTCTTGACCCCTCTTTAGCCCTTGGAGAGTGTTTGGAGATATTGCACAAAGATGTTGAAAAACTTTTGGCACGATAACGTTTTAGTTTCCATTTATTGGAAACCATTGTTGATTTTTCGTCATTATTTATAAAGAGTTATAATAAAGTTTAGTGAAAAAAACTCTTGTCTGGATATGAAAAATTTGTTATGATATTAGTATAGCTAATATGGTAATTAGTAAAATTTAAATAGGGAGGTCCTTATAAAGATGGCAAGTGTATCATTAAGAGAAATTTATAAGAAGTATGCAGGCGGTGTCATTGCGGTTTCCGACTTCAACATTGAAATCAAGGACAAGGAGTTTATTATTCTCGTTGGTCCTTCCGGATGCGGTAAGTCAACGACCCTCAGAATGATCGCCGGACTCGAGGAGATCAGCGAAGGCGAGCTTTATATCGGCGACAGACTCGTTAACGATATCGCTCCTAAGGACAGAGATATTGCAATGGTTTTCCAGAACTACGCTCTCTATCCTCATATGACCGTTTTTGAGAATATGGCTTTCGGTCTTAAGCTCCGTAAGGTTCCTAAGGACGAGATCGCAAGAAAGGTTGAAGAGGCTGCAAGAATACTTGACATATCTCACCTTCTTGACAGAAAGCCAAAGGCTCTTTCGGGCGGACAGAGACAGCGTGTTGCTCTGGGAAGAGCTATCGTTCGTGAACCGCAGGTATTCCTGCTTGACGAGCCTCTGTCAAACCTTGACGCTAAGCTCCGTGCTCAGATGAGAACCGAGATCTCAAAGCTTCATAATAAGCTGGGTACTACATTTATTTATGTAACTCATGACCAGACAGAAGCTATGACAATGGGCGACAGAATCGTTGTTATGAAGGACGGCTATATCCAGCAGATCGATACGCCTACCAACCTTTACAACAATCCTGTTAACCAGTTTGTTGCAGGCTTTATCGGCTCGCCTCAGATGAACTTTATCGACGCTAAGCTGCTCAAGATCGACGGCAAGTATGTAGTTGAATTCGGTTCTGAGGATACAAAGACTACCCGCGGAGTTAAATACACTGTTGAAGTTCCCGAAGCTAAGGCTGATTCTGAAGTTCTGGAGCCGCTGGTTGATCAGGAGGTTGTTCTCGGCGTACGTCCGGAGTGTATCCACGATGAAGAGATGTTCCTTTCAACAGCTAAGACCGGAATTATCAAAACAACCGTTGACGTAACCGAAATGATGGGTGCTGAAACCTATCTGTACCTTACCTGCGAAGGTATTCCGCTTACCGCAAGAGTTTCGCCTCGTTCTACAGCAAGACCTCAGGACGAAATTCAGGTTGCTATTGATTCTAACAGGATTCATATCTTTGATAAGGAAACAGAAAAGGCAGTTGTAAACTGATAAATATTTCAAAAAGTACGGCTTTGACCGTACTTTTTGTCTGTATGGAATAAGAAACCGTTTACAGTTTTTTTGCAGAAAGTATGGCTTTGTCCATGCTTTTTTGCGTATATAAGGTACGAAAACGATTTAGGAGGATCATTTGTATGAATTTAAGAAAAGCTGCTGCCTTTCTGACCGCACTAGGACTTTCACTTACCTTTCTTTCCGGCTGCGGCAAGGAGAACAGCTCCGCTTCGGGCAGCTCCGACGTATCTCAGTCAGTTGATTCAGCCGCTGAGAAAACACCTGAAACCGATGAGGAATGGCACGACGCAATGCTGAAAAAAGCATTGTTCTCTTATGGCAATACCGGTAAAATGCAGGAAAAGATAAAAAAGGCGCAGTCCGGCGAGGACGTAACTGTGGCTTATCTGGGCGGCTCTATTACCGAGGGTCTTACCGCCGGCGACAGCGCCTGCTATGCTAAGCTTACTTACGACCATTTTTCTGAGAAATTCGGCACAGGCGACAATGTAAAATACTGCAACGCAGGCTTGAGCGGAACTCCCTCAAAGCTGGGTATACTTCGTCTTGAACGCGACGTTCTTCAGTACGAGCCGGACATTTGCTTTATAGAGTTTGCCGTAAACGACGGAACGGACGCCGATCATCAAAACTCCTACGAAAGTATCGTTCGGGAGCTTCTGGAGAGGGACGTAGCGGTGGTTCTTCTGTTCTCGGTAACTGCTGAGGATTATTCCGCACAGGATTACATGAAAGCTATCGGCGAACACTATGACCTGCCTATGATATCCTACTGCGATGCTTTGCGCTATATGTTTGAAAATAATAAAATGAAGTGGGAGGATTTCTCTGACGATCAGTCGCACCCGAATACAGAGGGACACAAGCTGGTCGCTGAAATGATAGATTACTATTTTGATACGGTATCCGATATTCCGGCTGAGGAATACGTTTATCCTGCCGAGCCGCTTTATACTCCAAGGCAGCTGGGAGCACATCTTTACGAAAACACAAATCTTACCCCGGAATCGCTGGGAGATTGGAAAGAAGGAACTGATACTGCAAGCTTTACAAACGGCTGGTCATATGTTCCCGGAGGTAATAACGAACCGCTGAAATTTAAATTTACAGGAAAGTTTGTTTATCTTATATATAAAGAGATGAAGCAGGGAAGCTTCGGTCCCGTTCACGTTAAAGTAACCTGCGGCGGCGAGCTTTACGATGAGCTTGATATAGAGGCGGTATCGCCGTCCGGCTGGGGCAATCCCCAGATCATAAATATCGGAATGCAGCCTGAGAATACCGAATACGAAATTGAGATATCTATGGCTGAGGGGGCAGAGGAAAACAATATGCAGATCCTCGGCTTCGGATATACGCTGGACGATTAAAATAATAGCATACAAAAAACGGCGTTTCTTGAAACAGAAACGCCGTTTTTTAATTTATTCGCTTTTCTCTGCGGCTCGGAGAATTTCCTCTACTCTCTGCTCCGCCGCCTCGTCAATAGACGCATACGCCCTGCCGGCTTCGTCCTTTGCCGCCTGCTCCTTAAAAAGTTCAGCGTCGTCGGAAACGTCTATTATATAAGATCTCGACGGAGTTTCGGCAACCTCTATAACTGAAAGCAGCCAGCCGTTATCCCATAGTATCCTGCTTAATTCGTCCTTTAAATACTCCGCTATATTTTCAACCGTAGGATTAATAGTGTCAAACGGCTCGGTCTTGTTCATATCGCAGTCCTGAAAACGTGCCAGAAAGTCCTCTGCCTTTTTTTCAATTGCGTCGAACTGAACAAAATCATTCCGTATTTTTATAGTTTCAAGCGTTATCTCCCAGGTATGAGGATGATTTTCACCCAGTACCCCGTCTATATAAATAGCGTGATTGGCATTTATATAAAACTTGAACTTATATTCACAAAACCTCACTTACAGCCCTGCCTTTCTTATTTGCACCTGTATGACCGTTAAGCTCCGAAAGCGCCTTCGCCAATACTTCAGCCGATTTTCCGCTGTCTGATATTTTTACAGAGAACTCAGCTTCCGGACAGTTTCTTCTCAGCATTTTTTCAAGCTCTGAAGTCTTATCCTCTGAATGTCCCCCTGCCAGAACAGCGGCGAACGTATCATATGAAAGCCTTGCACAGGCGCAGTCCTTGTAGCAATCGGAAAACTCCCGTGCGGCTGCGGCAGCAATACCGTCTGCGGCTTCATGGCCCTTTAGATAGCATATACCGTAAAGATCAGTTATTCTTAGCAGCACGAACCTTACATTTTCTGCCCTGCGCTCCGAAAGCTTTTTTATTATTGCGTCAAAGAAGCTGCGGCTGAACAATCCAGTAAGAGCGTCAGTCTGCTCCTCCCCGTCCCAGGCTTCTCTGTCGCAGAGCTGCTGGATCTTTCTGCTCTTTTCTTCACCTTCGGCTTTAAGCGCAGCGATCCGCTCGCTTTTCCTGCAAATTACCGCCGCAGATAAAACTGAAAGAACAATAATTACTGCGCATACCGCCCCCGAAACTATCCTGAGCCTAAGAATATGCTCGCTTATCCTTGCAGACGAATATATGTAAGAACATTTTACCGACCTTCCTGCGCAGTAAGTCTGACCTCCTATAGTAACGAACTGTGCTGAGATAAGCTCGGCGCCCGTCTGCTTATCCTTTACGACAACAGCCGAAAAGCTTTTGCCGCCGTCTATATATGAAAACAGACCGTCAAGTCCCTCTCCGCCTTTTCTTTCGTAATACTCCCGAATATTCTCCAAAGTCATGCCCTTTAAAGCCTGAGTCTGCTCCTCGTTTTTTTCAAGCACTGCGCCGTCTGACGAATACACGAACCAATATGAGCTGCTTTCATCAAGCTTCAGCAGACTGTTCTTCAGCTCCTCTGCATTGTTATAGCCGCTTGCAAGCGCCGCGCTTATCTGGCTTTGCTGCATATCGCTGTTCATGCTCAGGATATTTTCCCTCAGACTGCTTTCCTGACGCCTGAAAAAGGTCATAACAAAAGCAGTCAATACGATGGAAATTACCGCCGCCGTCAGAACGAAAATAATTCTTTTATCCTTTTTTATACTATATCTTTTCATAGCGAAAACGGCGCCTCCTCTCAGATAATTTTACTTCTGTCCATCAGTATTGACAAGTCTTTTCAGTCTTGAAACAAGCCTTGATATAGGCGCGAAGTCGTTCCTAATGACTTTGCAGAAACGCTGTCTTTCCTCGAGAAACGACGAGGTTTTCCAGCCGCTGCGAAGCGTAATGCTGTTTATGATCCCCGCAAACCTAATCCAGAATATATAGAAGTTATACAGCGGCATAAGCGGAAGCAAATATATTTTCCTGATATAATACCGCCTTATCGAAGTGAATTTTTTCAGATAGCTGATTATATTAAGGTAAAAAAGCGCGCCTGAAATAACATACAGCAGATAAAGCACCAGTACCGAGCCTACTATCAGCGAAAACGGATAATTGAGCATTGCAAGGCATATAAGCGCAAAGTACCAGATCATTCTCGGAAACGCAAACGTGTGGTCAAAAATAAGCGTCCTTATAAGAAAGTTTGAGAAAAAGCCGTTGGAGCGCATTTCCTTTTTCAGAAACATATGCGATACCTCCAGCTCTCCTACCTGCCAGCGCTGACGCTGAGTATAAAGCTTTCCCGTATTTTCAATAGGGTCTACAAAAAACAGTGCGTCCTCACATAAATGAACGCTCTTTTTCAGCAGCTTCCTTACCTGAAAGGTAACGTGCGTATCCTCGCATACGGTATCGGTATTATAAAGCCTTGTTTTAAGGATAACCGACTTTCTGAAAGCTGAAAAAGCTCCCGAAAGCGTATATATGCTGTCAAGCTCAGACTCAAAATTCCGTCCCGCCAGAAACGCCTGACAGTATTCCAGAAATTCGCACCTGCGGAAAAGCCTCATAGGAAAGCTTTCCGTCTGCTCGATCTGCTGAGGATCGGTCAGAACCACTCCGGTCAGACAGTGTATATTCGGATTACGCTCAAACTTTTCCGCCATATTCTTCAGGGCGGAGGATACAAGCTTTCCGTCGCTGTCGATATGAATTATATATTTGCCTCTGCTGTTGAAAAGCGCAAGATTAAGCGCTTTTGATTTTCCCTGCCTTGCGTTGAGCCACTGCATTGAAAGCTCGGGGAATTTTTCCTGACAACGGCAGAAAACCTCAAAGCTGTTATCTCTGCTCATATTATTTACAAGCATTATATCTATTTTAGCCTTAGGATAATCTGAATTAAAAACCGACTCAAGACAGCCCTCCAAAGTATCCGCAGAGTTATATACAGGTATTATCAGCGTAATTTCAGGGTAGATCTCAAGCTTCTCCTCCGACTTGGAGAAAAGCCGCTTCTTTATTAATATTATAAATCCGCCCAGCGCAGGAATTATTTCTATGACCAGGGGTATGATTATCCATGCCGCCCAGAAGATCATATGCTGAGCGAAGCTGTTAAGAATCTGAGTCATAGCTGAATCTTCCCACCTTCTGACGTATTATCTGCGACTTTGTAAATATATTGAAATACAAAACTACAGAAAGTCCGTAAAATATAATTCTTCCGAAGATCGCATGAGCGAAGTAATAAATATCGTCCCCGAAAAAATGGACAAGCAGACAGATCACAAGCAGCCGCAGGATATTTGCAGCATATATCCATATAATTCCGATTATATTCACCGCCGCCCGTTCTGGCAGACTGTAGAGCGGAAAGAACCATATAAGCGCGGTAAGTGCAAATATCTCTATTACCCCGGAACATTCATAGTCGATATACATGGAGATCGCGCTTTGTCCGCTTTCTATAAATATAAGAGAATACTGATAATACGATCTGAAAATTCCGGTCAGATCTCCTATCACGCCTGCTCCTGCCGCTACGAGCCTGGACAGCGGAACGGTAACTACAGGCTGGAGAATTATCATCATGAATATAAACAGTCCTACACTTCCGACCAGAAATTTAAAAAACGGAAGCCTTGCACGATGAAGCACTGTAAGCAGATATATCCATATAATAAGGCATACTGCCGTTACAATATTCATTTATCCTTCTTCCTCTTGCTGTGCAGAAATCCTCCGACAGCTATAGCTGCTCCTGTTCCGGCGACAAGAAACGGAAGCGTCGGAGTTCCCGTAGCGATTATATTCTGTGGTCCCAGATTTGACGAATGAAAGGTTATTTCCTTTATAAGTTCAGGCTGATCCGATAAGAACGACAGCGGTATTCTCAGTTCCCATTCGTCAGGCTCTCCCTGCTTTCTGGTTACAACGCCCTCGGCGCCGTCAATAAGAGAATAACCGTTCTGTGCCCTTACAACTACAGTATTGTTTCCTTCTCCGATCTGCTCCCCCTCGGGAGGAACTACCGCAACATAGGTCTCCTTTCCGTCTGCGGTAAAACAGTAATTATATCCGTTGAACTGCGTATAGCTTCTTTCGCTCATTCTGACGTGCAGATAAACGTACTGCTCGTCACGGAACAGCGCCCCCTGATGATAATAGTTAGCGTCGTCCCACGGATATTGTATCTTAGTATGCGGCTTGTCGTTCCAGTCATCGTAGCTTCCGTCAATTGATATACCTACATAATCGGACTGATCGTCTTCCGCAAACAGAACCGTCTGACTGCCGCCCTCCTGTGCGTACGCCGTAAAACCGTGCATCAGAAAAATGCAGGGTATAAGTCCAAGACATACCGCTAATCCCTTCAGTTTCATAAAAACACTTCCCTCTCTTAACTTCCCGGCCTATGATCCGGGCTGTCGTGTGTAATCCTTTGCTTTCCTTTTTCTGAAGATCATAAATATCAGAAGTATTTCCGCCCCAATTCCGAAAATACTTACCGTGATCCCTCTTGAAAGGTAAGGATATTTCATCTCAATAACTGTCGTTCCCTTGTTTACTTCAAGCAGATTGTTTACATTTCTGATCTCCTGATCGCTTGTGAATGTGTCCTGATAGGCTATAGTCGTGTTAACGCCGTCCTCGGGTGAATCAATAATGATCCTGTTCCCCTCGTAGGTTATGTCAATATCAACTCTCTTTCTTACCGGAAGTCCTCCGCTTTCTAGGTTCATAATGGAATTAAGAAATCCGTAAACCTCTGAATCGTCGGAAGTAATAGCATGGTACAGAAGATTAAAGCCTATAAACGTTATATTTTCATTGCCCTTTTTGCCGATAAAATCAAGCTTCTCGTTTTCAAACCAAGAATAGCCTAGAGATCTATCAAGATCATTCAGATAAACAGTATTCCACTGTGAATACTCCTCGGTAAAATCTCCGCTCTCTATCCTTCTGTTCCCAGCGTACAGATCGGGATAGCTTTTGTTAAAGGTAATAGGCTGGGCGGATACACCCATAAAGGTCATTCTTGTAGTCAGCGGATCAGACGGGATATTGCTCATGTCTATATATATATCAACTCCGCTTTCAGCAAGACTGTTAACAAGCTCCTCCGCCGCATTCTTATCCCTGTAGAAAAATCCGGAAAGGTAAAGCTTTTCGTAGCAAGCAAGTTCCTCAAAGCTGTAATCGTCAATATAATCATAATCCCCTGTGCCGAAGTAAGGGAAAAGCTGAGGAACTATAGCCGACGTAGTTCCGACCGCAAGGCCGCCGTATTCGGTAACTACGCCGAAATTACCGTCAGCGTAAAGCGAGTACATTATACTTTTATCGCTTTCTCCGGCAGGCTTATATCCGAGCCTTGAAGCGCTAAGCTCAAGCGCAGAATAGTCCCTGATGTAGCTTTTGCTGAAAATAACGGTATCTGCTCCCAGCTCTATGCTTCTGTCAAATATAAAATCATAGCTTTCGTTTTCAAGCGCTTCGTTTATACGGACGATATTGTCAGCCGTAGCCGCACCCTGCCACGCCCAGCCGAATACATAAGGCGTTTTATTTTCCAGCGTTCCGAACGCATACGACGGCATAGGGCCGAAGGTGCTGAGATCCATAAGCGAGACCCTCTGCTTGGTTATCTCCTTTGCCTGCTGAAAAAGATATTCGTTCATGCTCTGCGCCATATCTTTCTGAGTTGCAGGAATATTCATCTTCTGATCATATTCCTTTAAATTCAGCGACGGAATACAGTCAAGCGCAATAAGCAAACACATTGCCGCAAGCAACGGCTTTTTCAGCCTCCTCCATTCAAGTAAGCCGATAACAAACAGCGCATATCCGATAGGAGCGAAACGCCGTATCCAGAAAAGCTGGCTGAACGGTATCTTTTGAATAAGGGGCGTAAGGGCGGTCGTCGTTCCCGCAATTACTATTAGTATTGAAGCGAAGCCCGGCATAGCCCTGCGGTTTGAAAGGATCAGACCCATAACCGCAATTACCGCAATACTTAGTCCGAAATAAAGCTCCGTTACCTTTCCGTCAAGCCGCAGAAACGGGTTGAGCGAAACGGTGAGTTTTGCCGCGAGCGAAGCCATAAGCTCGGAGTTTCCTCCGGAGTCCATTGAAGTTATTCCTCCGACAAGCGACGGATAGACCCAGATACCTGCGGCTGCAAAAGAAAACAGCATTGCAAGAATGCACTGAACTGGTCTTGCCCAGCTTCTGTTCGCGGCGGCGTAAATAAGCATAAATACAAAGGTTCCTACGCCTATCATAGCCGAGATCATCAGATGACCCAGTACCGCCGTTATCATCAGCGCAATAAGCGGAAATATCATTCTTCTGCGGTTATATGCCGTAAACTGCCATATACAGTAAAATATAAGCGGTATCAGCATTGTTATAAACATTCTCGGAAGATTTCCTTCTCCGAAAAATACTCTGAGATTGTCCGGAAGAAAGAACCATATAAACGCCATAAACAGACCCAGCGCCGGTCTGCCCAGCTTTCTTCCAAAAAGCAGCCAGCCTGCTCCCCCTATAACAAAGCTCGCCCAGATAAAGCCGAGGTAAGCCTTTATAACGCTTCCGCCCGCAATAAACTGGAGCAGAGCCATAAAGTAATATGGCATAGGCGGCCAGTAGCGGTAAGGCTGAAGCCCGTTGTACCAGTATTCGGTAAAGAGCGGATACAAATTGCCCTGCTTTAAGCTGCTGTACATAAGGTCGGATTTGAAAAGATGTCCGTGTATATCAAGTCCGAGAGGATAATACCCCGAAGCTTCAACACATTTCATAATTACAAATCCGCCGAAAATAAGCAGCGCCAGCGAAAACCAGAAATATCTGAATGAAGCCGGTCTGGCGGATTCATTGACCAATGCCTTAGGCTTTGTTTCTGCCTTTTCCTCCGCTTTTACAGCCGGCTCTGACGAACCTGCGTCCTTGCTGTATTCGGCTTCAGCAGTCTTTTCACTGCTTTCTGCGGAAAACTCCATTATCTCCGCTGCGTTTAAGATCATGTCTTTCTTCTTAGCGCTTATATCCATGTTTTTAATGGTAAACACCCTGTTGGCGCTCTCGCAGGCGTCTATTCGGCAAAGCTCATATCCGTTTTCAGCGCAGGATTTTGCTATCTCGGCAAAAAACTGTCTTGCAAGATTTTCTACCGTAGGCTTTATCTCATCAAAGGGAGGAGTATCATTGAGGCATACTCCGCTGTATTTCTTTACAGCCTCTCCTGCAATAGCCTCCATTTTTCCGAAAGGAGCAAAACCGTCCCTTTTGCTTATGTATACGGTAAATTCAAAGGTATGACTGTGCGCCGAGCCGTTTTCGGCAGTACGGTGTGAAGCGTTTATTTTAAAGGTAAGTTTATATCCTTTGAATCTCATTCAATTCCTCCGAAAAAGTTTTCTGAAAGATTTAATTTAACGTGTTCGATACTGCAATCAATCGTTCATATTCAACATAATTATATCATTGCTTTTGTGAAAAATCAAATTTTAAATTTTAATATTTTATCCTATATCTTATGCGATATAAAGCCTGTTTTTCCATGGTTTATATATAATTTACGGCTATACAGGCATTGTTTGCCGTTAATTAATTGTTTCATTTATCAATTAAATTTATTCTTCACATTATAATTGATGTTTTTTCTTTGTATCCGAAAATTTGATTTACAATTCTCACTTTACTTTTATGTCAGTCTATATATTGTTTACAAAAAGTTCACCCTATAAAATTGCCGTATATTTTTCCGCCGGCGTTTTTTTGTGCATTTTCTACGAAATAAGGCTTTACAAAGAGCCGATTGTGTGTTATAATATCAATGTGTATAATACGGCTGTTTCCGTCAGCCGATAATGCGGAAACTTTCTGACTTCTGCGGTCAGAAAGTCCAAACCGCCGTGAAACTGACTGAATGAAAGGACTGAGCGTTTATAAAAGGTATCGCCGATTCACATTGTCATTATGACGATCCCGCTTTTGACAGCGACCGAAATGAGCTGATTTATAATATGCTGTGCGGTAACAACTCGTCAGTTAGTTTATTGATCCATGCCTGCACCGATGAGAAATCGGCGGTTTACGGTATAAACGCCGCAGAAAAGTATAAAAATTACTATACCTCTATCGGTTTTCACCCCGAATGCTGTGACTCTCTTCCCGAAAATTATATTGAAAGGCTTGAGTCTTTTCTAAAAAAATCGGACAAGATAGTTGCCGTAGGAGAAGTCGGACTGGATTATCATTATGAGGGCTATGACAGAAAGCTTCAGCTGAAGCTTTTATGCGATCAGATCGAATTTGCGCAAAAGCACAGTCTGCCTGTAATATTTCACTGCCGTGACGCAACGGCGGATTTCCTTGAAATTATGCACCGCTATAAGCCTAAAGGCGTTGTTCACTGCTTTTCTGGCTCTCCTGAGGTAGCGACGGAGCTTGTTTCTATCGGACTTTATATCGGTTTTACGGGAATACTTACCTTTAAAAATGCGAAAAAGGTCAAAAGATCTTTTGCCGCAGTTCCGATAGACAGGATCCTCCTTGAAACAGACTGCCCGTATATGGCGCCGGAGCCGCACAGGGGAAAGCGCTGTACCAGCGATATGATCGAATTTACAGCTGCGGCGGGTGCTGAAATAAAAGGCGTTTCCCCGCAGGAGCTTACAGACGCCGCAAGAAAAAATACAGAGAGATTATTTGATATAAACAGATAACAGCTGAAAGGAACTGAATAAGAAATGGAGACACTTTACCTGGTGATCCCCTGCTATAATGAGGAGCAGATGCTGCCCATTACCGCAGAGGCGCTGATGAAGAAAATGGACAGACTTATCTCTGACGGAAAGATAGCCTCAAACAGCAAGGTCATGTTTGTTGACGACGGCTCAAAGGATAAAACGTGGGAAATAATTCAGAAGCTTCATACGCTCAATCCTATGTTTACGGGTCTGAAGCTGTCCCGCAACAAAGGGCATCAAAATGCGCTGCTGGCAGGGCTTATGACCGCTAAAAGCTATGCAGATATACTTGTTTCAATGGACGCCGATCTTCAGGACGATATTGACGCTATAGACGGCTTTCTTGAGAAAAGAGCCGAGGGCTGCGATATTGTCTACGGAGTACGCTCTTCCAGGGAAAAGGATACTGCTTTCAAACGAGGAACGGCTCAGGCATATTATAAGCTGCTTGCAAAGCTTGGGGTTGAAATTACTTATAATCACGCAGACTACCGCCTTATGAGCAGACGGGCAGTCGAAGCCTTATCGGAGTTCAAAGAGGTAAACCTGTTTTTAAGAGGACTTGTCCCTATGGTCGGCTTCAAAAGCGATATTGTGACCTATGTAAGAAACGAACGTCAGGCAGGTGAATCAAAATACCCGCTGAAAAAGATGATCTCGTTTGCAGTCGAGGGAATAACCTCGCTTTCAGTCAAGCCGATAAGGCTTATAACAAGTCTGGGACTGCTGGTATTTCTCGTTTCTATTATTTTGCTTATTTATTTCTTTGTGATCTGGTGTATGGGCAAGACTGTTGCCGGCTGGACAACGACGGTAGTTTCTGTCTGGGCTCTGGGAGGACTTCAGCTTCTGGCTATAGGAATAATAGGCGAATATATCGGCAAGATCTATCTTGAAACAAAAGCGCGTCCGAACTTTATTATTGAAACCAATTTAGAAGAAACCAATTAAATTAAATTAAGGAGTATATTATCATGGCAAATGAAAATCAGAACAAACCCGTAATTGAAAATTCCGCACTCGTTGAGGCAATTTCCGAAATGAGAAAAAATTTCAATGCAGAAACTCAGAACAAGGTAATAAATACCGCACTGAGAGGAACATTTCTTGTTCCTGCGATAATAAACAAAAACACTCAGCTTGTTGCCGACGCTGAAAATCACGTTAAATTCGAGGACAAACCTCAGGCAAAATTCCTGCTTATTACTCATAAGGAAAAGGGAACTTTCTTCCCTGCATTCACCGACGCAGACGAGCTTGCAAAATTCAAGACCGAGCAAAAATTCCAGGGTTTTGCAATGAAGTTCGGTGATATTGCGGCTCTTACCGAAAAAACGCCTAATGTTGCAGGCTTTGTAATCAATCCAATGAATCAGAATCTTCCCTTTACAAAGGAAATGCTTGAATCTATCAAGCAGACACTTATAAAGGTAAGGAAAGAGAGAGAGGACGCTGCAAAAGCCGAAAATTCAGGCGAAGAAGCTTCGGCGCCTAATATTACAGTATCCACAAACGAATAAAAACTGCCGTCCTTTGCAAAACTGCGGAGGACGGATTTTAATTGAGCTGAAAATTATAAACGCTCATATATATCCATGCCATGGAGGTAACAGAAATGGAACAGGAAAAGTCGTTTTCGCAGAAGGTATACTCGGTTATAGCGCTTATTCCCAAGGGGAAAGTAACTACCTACGGAGCGATAGCCGCCGCAATAGGAAAACCTAAGGCGGCAAGGTTTGTAGGCTACGCAATGAGCAAATGTCCTGAGCAGCTTCCCTGGCACAGAATCGTCAACCGAAAAGGCGAGCTGATGCACGGCTGGGAGGAAATGCACCGGCGGCTGCTTGAAGCTGACGGTGTAACGTTTCTGGAAAACGGAAATATAGATATGAAAAAGTGCTTTTATATGCCGAATGAGATATAAATTTAAACGCTGCCGCCGGAAAATGCTTCGGGGACAGCGTTTTTTTGAAAATGTTCCACGTGGAACATAAGTACGGTTATTTTTAAAGACGTTGACAGGCTGTTAACTGCTGAGAAACCGGAGAATGATCCAAGTACAAAGTGTTGCTATATTATTAAGACAGGTCTATGTAAAAAATCGGATATAAATAAAAAAAGCTATGAGCGGCGCAAATTCAAGTAATTATGCCTACGTTTTTCTGTTAAAGCAGAATAAGATTTATTTCCTCTGAACAGACTCAGCAGGAAGCAGGCTCCTGCATATAGGTATTTTACTAAGCTGTTCTTATGCTCTGTACGCCAGATAAAAAGATCAGAGAACTTGTAATAAACTGAATCATCAAAATCGGTAGCAACAGGGTTTCTAAGAGATGCCGGTTTAGGAAAAGCTGTCCAACAGAAGTTCTTATATCCTGTTTGCCTCAGAAGCTGCACTAAGCTGTTTTCTCTAAGCCGATTTCTATTTTAGTAATACGATAATTATTAATTATTATTGATCAGAATATTACATGGCAGGGGATTTAGGATGCAAATTATATCATAAAGTTGCCGCTTCGTCAATAAAGTCCACAAATTAGAAAATACTCATCGCAAAAAAAGATCCTCCGTGCAATACACACGGAGGATCTTTCATCAAAAGCTTTGATTACTTTTCTTCGTTATTATAAAGCTTAGCATATCTGACAAGATAATCGTATCTGTCAGCGGCATTCTTAACCGCCTTGTCAAACAGCTTCTCAGCTCTCTCAGGATTCTGTCTGGCAAGAGCGTTGTAACGAACCTCGCCCATAAGGAAGTCCTTATAATCCTTGCTCGGAGCCTTGGAATCCAGAGTAAACGGATTCTTGCCCTCAGCCTTGAGCGCAGGATTAAATCTGTAAAGGTGCCAGTAGCCGCACTCTACAGCCTTCTTCTCCTCAGTCTGAGCAATAGACATACCGCCCTTGATACCGTGATTGATACACGGAGCGTATGCAATGATAAGCGAAGGACCGTGATAAGCCTCAGCCTCGGAAATAGCCTTGATACACTGATTGTAGTCAGCACCCATTGCAATATGAGCAACGTATACATATCCGTAGCTCATTGCGATTCCGGCAAGATCCTTCTTCTTAACTTCCTTACCGGCAGCTGCAAACTGAGCAATAGCGCCAGTAGGAGTAGACTTGGAGGACTGTCCTCCCGTATTTGAGTAAACCTCGGTATCGAATACGAAGATATTTACATCCTCGCCTGAAGCAATAACGTGGTCAAGTCCGGAGAAGCCTATATCGTAAGCCCAGCCGTCGCCTCCGAATACCCACATGGATTTCTTGCGGAGGTAATCCTTATCCTTTAAGATCTCGTCTGCCGCCTTTGTCTTTGACTTCTTGAGCGCTTCTACAAGTACATCTGTTGCAGTTGAATTAGCCGCACCGTCGTCGATAGTAGAAAGATAACCCTCGACAGCCTTCTTAAGTGAAGCTGACTTTGTAGTCTTTTCAAGCTCAAGTACCTTAGCGATAGTTCTCTGTCTGATTGTATTCTGAGCAAGGAACATACCGTAGCCATACTCTGCATTATCCTCGAACAGTGAGTTAGCCCAAGCAGGACCCTTTCCTGCCTTATTGGTTGTATAAGGAGTTGAAGGCGCTGAACCGCCCCAGATCGAAGAACAGCCTGTTGCGTTAGCAATGTACATTCTGTCACCGAAGAGCTGTGTTACAAGCTTAGCGTAAGGAGTTTCGCCGCAGCCTGCGCAGGCACCCGAGAACTCGAGAAGCGGCTGCTTGAACTGTGAACCCTTTACTGTAGTCTGCTTGAACTTTTCAATTACCTCAGGCTTTTCGGGAAGCGTACATCCGTAATTGAATACCTCCTGC
>UQPZ01000010.1 GCA_900543145.1 uncultured Ruminococcus sp. | reverse complement strand
TTCTCTTCGCTGATGTTTTCAGACCCGGGATCCATTAGTTCGGATATACCTTGATTTTCTGTTTCGGTCTGGAGAGAAGACTTCTCTTCGCTGATGTTTTCAGACCCGGGATCCATTAGTTCGGATATACCTTGATTTTCTGTTTCGGTCTGGAGAGAAGACTTCTCTTCGCTGATGTTTTCAGACCCGGGATCCATTAGTTCGGATATACCTTGATTTTCTGTTTCGGTCTGAGGAGAAGCCTTGATTTCCACTTGGTAAGCTGTTTTGTTTTTTTGAGTTTTTGCTTTCATGTGATTACCTCCATCATAAAATAATATATGAAAAAAGCACCTCATTTCTGAGATGCTGTAATTCCTTTATTAAATCAGCCATGCCGGAATGTACCAGTTGTTCTTGTCTATTGGCAGAATGTCAGCTGACAGACAAACTACTGCTCCGGTTCCGATATTAGTTTTAAGATGTGCGGCTCCGGAACTCTTGAGTTCCTCTGTCGGTTCGCTTTCTATAGGTTTTAAGACAGAGAAGTTTTTAATTGCGTCCTTTGGAGCTGAACTTTTCTTCATTTCTATTGGATATACTGTTCCGTTCTGATATATAATCAGGTCAATTTCTTTCTTGTTGCTGTCCCTGTAAAAATACAAGGGAGGGCGTTTTCCAGCATTAAGGTAGCTTTTATTCGTAATTTTCATAAAGTTATGCAAATCCAAAGTGCTAATTTAGATTTTACTATAATAAGGTTTGTCAAGTGAAAAAGTATCTCAGAATTCTTTCGGCGGCAGGGCAGAGCTGTATAAATTCTTTCTTATGACTTTTTTCGGCGTTTCTGTTGGTTTTTCTGATTCGTCACAGGAATCTGTGCTGCTGGGAGATTTTTTATAGTCTGAAATGTAACAGCACTCTATATCTGAAGAAATCGGATGCTTCATATAATCAAACTTTTTCAGTTTGAGCATATTGCAGCCCCGAATTATGCATAGCAGATATTCATTTGGGAGTCTAAGTACCTCATCCGGCGTCAGAAGCCTCCTGCGGCCCTGTCCCTCCGTTTTCTTATACTGAGGAGTCATCTGGACAACAGCTATCGTTTTTTGGACCGTCATTATGGAATCAACGCTTATGCTTACATCTCCGCTTCGCGAGGAAATATATTCTGCTGTAATATCGTCCGTACAGCCAAGCATAAGCTGAATATCACAGTTTCCGAGGATCTCAGCCCACAGGTTGTTGGGATATCTGTTTTGAAGCTGACCGAGGCTCTGTACAGCGAGCATGACTCGAATGTCCCTGGAGCGTATGACTGACAGCGATCTGGCAAAATCAGAGCCATCTGCCGCTCCGCCGATCCTGCCGACATTATTGAATTCGTCAAGTATAAGATTGACGGCAACCTTACAGCGTCTGTCAGGCATGCTGTCGGCAAAACGTGTAAGCCGTATAAAAAGTATGGAGAAGAACAGTGAAGACAGAAAAGCCATCGACGTATCCTGATCGCTCAGGATTATATAAAAGGCGCATTTGCGTCTTCCGGGAGCCGTCAGATCAATGTCGGACTGACTTGCGATACTGCATACCGATTTGTTCTGAAGAACCTGCAGTCTTGTGCCCAAACCCAAAATAATGCCTGAACGTACCGTATCGCTTGACTGAGAAAATAAATTAAATGGCGCTCTTGCAGGATGCTCAAGAGGCAGCCTGCTGAATAGGGCGGTCAACTGCGGTTCAGTATAACGGGTCAGAAGTTGATATACAGCCGGCAGATTTTTCATAGCAGGATCTCTTGTCCTGTCCTGATCGACATACAGTATCAGGGCTTTCAGAAGATTTGCTTCACCGTTGTCCCAGAAATGATCGCTTTTTCCCTCGCTTGTGTTGCCTATAATAACATTGGTCAGCGTTTGTGCCATCAGCGTATCGCCGTTTAAATCAGACATACAGTTCCATGAATCACTGTGTTCTGGATCTACCAGATTAAAAACTTTGACCTCATACCCGTTTTTACGGTAAAGCTCGGCAGTATCGGAATATAGCTCGCCCTTTGGATCGGTAACAATAACTGATTCTTCCAGTTTTATTATCTGTAACAGAGCGTTTCTGATCACAGCTCTGGATTTCATCGTTCCCGGCGCGCCTATTACAGCTATGTTTCTGTTTAATCTGGTATCCTTCGGCATACAGACGACGTTTGAATTAAGCTCTCCGAGTATAGTGCCTTCCGCTTTCTCTGGATCAGCAATTTCAAGGATGTTCCGCATTTCATTTTCAGTCATCCATGAGGCAGTGCCGTAAACCCCGGTACTGCTCTTCCTGATGCCGCGTTCATCAAATTCCTTTGAACCGAACCTTTTATATACTTTGAAATATATATAAATGCCTGCCTCCGCTGCAGCAATAAGCAGCATGCAGTAAACGCCTCTTCCGGTTAAAGCGAGCCTGAGGCATTCCGGTAGACCTGCGTTCAGTTTTTTCGTATCAGTCTGAAAATCAGTATTATGTATCCAGGCGTCGTAATTGCTGTATAACTGACTCAGCAGTCCGCCCAAATACATATTTATTATCATTCCTGTTACAGCTGCAGCAATAATAATCAATATTTTTTTATTCTTCATATTATCCTTGTATTTAATTCGGATTCCAGTGTATGGATATCTATTGTTCTGACCTCCGCCTTATCAGACATGAGTTCAGATATAAATTTGGCTTGCTCAGGAAAACAGATGATTTCGGATTTTTGCGGGTAAACCTCCAGAGCATCACGAAACCGAATCAATCTTGCAATATCCCCGTCAAGATGAGACAGAATATACGTCCCGTATATATGTGCGTCATACTCAAAAGCTCCTGTTTCGTCTGTTCGGTCTTTATGGTCAAAGAGAAGACTGAGAATATTTTCTTTCAGGTTCGGCAATGTAAGAAGCCTCAGAAGCCTTATTCCGAATTCGTCTGACGGGATAAAGTGAATATGACGGTATATAGAATCAAATCTGAATTCCTGTTTTTGGGTATTTTCCGTATTATCAAGAGTCCTGAAGGCTATATCAGCAGATCTGCCGATAAGTATAGCTGAGTCTATACTCTTAACTTCTGAATTCATACGCGCAATTTCCGTCAGACTGTTAAGAGCCTTGTATTCTCCCATTCCTCTCCATTTCATTCCACAACTGCGGGTGTTGTAAACTGCAAAGCAGCTGCCAGATGAAAAAACAGCGCCTGTCATGCGGGTAAACATTGTTTTGTTCATCTCGTTTTCACCTGTTTTCTTTATATCCTTTGCAAGATAAAAAACCGGACGCTCAGGTATAAGTTTCAGCAGCTGTTGATTCTGAAGCTTAGGAAGGCGATAGGGAATCGTATTTATTCCGGAACGCATGCAAAGAGCAGCAGTTTCCGCTACCCGATGATTCCTTTCTATGTGAGCGGCGTCCCCTGGGAAACGGTGATTCCAGAATGAATTCATATAATAGTTTCGCGCCTTTGGATCAATGAAATCAAGTAAGCCAAGCGCGCCTTTATTCAGCCTGATGGTTTTACCGCGTCCTTTTCCCGTAAGATTTAAAAGACGGCATGTTATCTGTTCGCTTCCTACGCATATTGTCTGAGGCAGTATCAGCTTGCTTACCAACGCCTTAAAAACTCTTTCATTTCCTAGCATATAAAGCGATCCGGCAGGAAACTCGCCGGTATAAGAAAGTAGCGTTACAAGCCTATGCACATGACTGCCGGGCTTGAATTGAATCAATGAATCTCACCTCAGTCAAGAATTTTCCGACAGCATGACTGCTCTCTTTGTCGGTTTTTTATCAGAAATATAATCACAACGCCTGTAAAACGGGTGTTGTGATAATAATAAATATGTGTAATTTCACAGGTCCGGAAAAACGGCGTTTTTACATATGTTTTATGGTGGTTTTTCGTATAGCTTTATACCGGATTCAGGCATACTTTTCTCCTTGTTCAACCATAAGATAAAATCATTTTTATCAATAACATAAACCTCTGTTCTGTCTTCGTTTCCTTCTGCACTGCAGTAGTAGTGGGAGCATACAGAGGGTCCGTCATCCGGCATAACGTACAAAGCGACAATATCGGATACCATATTCAGTTCTATGTTGTCGTGGTCGCGCTTTCTTCGTTCTGGGCGGGTACGGTCATAAATATGCCTGTAAATTAGTACGCAGTCGGTATACCTTACCGGAGGAAGCTCAGAGAAAAATTCACGCATAAAAGGATACAGGAAAGAACGTATATATTCAGCTGAACCTTTTGATTTCTTTGGCAGCAGGGAAGGTATCCTGAGAGAAAACCAGCCTTCTTCAGTAAATCCTGCAAAAACGGGTATTGATTTCTTCATTATAGACCTGATGTCTTTGTCTGCCGACGGTCTGCCGGTATATGCTGGCAGACTTCTTGCAAGCAAGACAAGCTGCTCGGAGATCTCCTCAAGAGCTGCCGCCTGTTCATACGCTGTTCTCATATTATCGTTATCAATGCAGAGCTTTAAATACCTGAGCTTAGTATCAAGCTTGTCTGATTTTTGCTGAAGCTTATTAAGTATTCTTGCAAATGAACTTATTTCCATGAATTGCAGCCTCCTCCGAATAAAATATAACTTCCGGTTCTTCTGCTCCCTTATAATCTACAGCGGCAAAAAGACAGGGAGCGTCAGGCAGCCTGACTGTCTCCGCCATCGAAGCATAAGGCAAGACGATTATATATTTCAGATCATCCTGAGGCTGAAGAAGCTTCAGAAGATTTTGTTCTCCTTCATACAATACAACGACTTCATAACCTGAGTTTTCCTTGAGAAAAAATATCTGAGATGGGTATACCGCCGGATAATGCGCCATAGGATCAACAAAATCAATGAATTTAAGCAGCACCCAGACTGCGGTAATAGTACGCTGATCCGGGCGGCACATAGAATCAAGACCGATGTAATAGCCTCCCGATATGTCGGAAATGCGAGACTCCTTTTTAAGATTTCGAAGTATTTTATCACATACTTGCGGGGGCTTGCGGAGCATTCTGATAATTTGTGTTTTCGTCAGCGCTCCGTACTGAGAAAGCCATTTTATGATGTACTGTTCGTCCTTTAACAGCATTTATTACACTCCTTAAAAATATGTATTTGATATATAAATGCGTATTTTACACATTATGATTATAATTGTTTATTCGTTTATCAAGAATAACTTCAAGCTCTGCGCGGTCAGTGGTGATCATTTCCTGCTCCTTTTTTGACGCTTTTATCACAACCGGAACCTTGTTGTTATTTGAATAAACAAGCGCTTCGCCGCGTTCAAAACGGGTTATTGAGCGCATTTCAGTTTTGGTGAGCTTCAGCACTTCCTGAACATAACGGGCTTCGTCAGGCTCAAGATTAAGAATTATCTTATTTTTTGAGTTATTAATGATGGCTCTGCCGTATTTGCCGTCTTCCAGGCTGAAAAAGTCTGAAAGATCCTGGGTTGCCGAAACTGCGGCGCCGCCGAAGCCCCTTATGGTCTTAAATATGGTAAGACAGAATTCAGCCGCCATTTTATTTGACGATGCTCCGACAAGCTGCCATATCTCGTCTATGAAAATTGCTTTTCTTTTCGTTCTGTCGGCTTTGATGTTATCCCATACGTAATCAAGGGCTATCATCATACCTACCGGCAGAAGCTTGCCTTTAAGCTCTGAAAGGTCAAGTACTATATACTTATTGGTAAGGTCGACATTAGTCTGCTGATTGAATGACTGTGCCGAACCTGTAACAAATCTGCTGACAATAACTGATAATCGCTTTGTCATAGGATTTTTTATAAGGTTCTGATACAGATCTCCCAGAACGGGCATTTTTTTCATTGCAGGCGGCTCAGCTTTCATAGTATATAGGGTATCGTTATCGTGAGTGATGCCAAAGTCTGAATAGGTTTTGATAAGAGCTTCGTCAAGCATCTGTTCTTCTTCATTAGTCATGTCCGGTATAAGCAGTGAAAAGAAGATCATTAGCTGCTGTATTTTTCTTGCCAGCAAAGAATCGGTTTCATTGTAATCTGTTTCATCTATCAGATCCATTGCCGGCGCTGTCGTGTGCCTTATTTCCATGATATTTATACAATGCTTTGAACCCGGCGCAATTTTAATATACTGTCCTCCTATACTGTTGCAGGCGCGGCGGAACTCGTGTCCCTTTATAGGAGCGATTATATAGCTCTGAATACCCCGCATTCTCATACGCAAAGCAATGAGTTGAAGCGTAAAGGTTTTTCCGGCGCCGCTTGTGCCGAGCAGATTAAGGTTTGCATTCTTATTTTTTTGGGTATTGAACAGATCAACTATGCATAATGAATTGTTATGCCTGTTAATACCGAGAAGTATTCCTGTGTCGTCTGACATTTCAAAGCTTGTAAACATATACGAAGAAGCCGCCCCGCTGGTAAGAATGTTTCTCTGAGATTTTCTTTTAAGTGCAGGAGAAGTTTCAAGAAAGGGCATTACCCAGCGCAGCGCTTCCTCCTGCTGAAAACTGCAGTCGCTTACATACATATCCATTGATTTAAGCATGTCGGTCATCTGCTGCTTGCGCCACATCATTTCTTCATAGGTTTTTGCTGTTACTGTAATAAATACAGATATATAAAAGAGATCTTCATTGTTATTGGCAATACCGTTTTTAATGTAATAACCGGCCTGAATTGAATTTGTAAGTTCCTCATAATCTGTGCTGGTGTCCTGCATGCTTTTAAGTTTTGTTCTGTTGAGCCGTATTCTCTGTGCAACCTTGTCGATAGCACGGCTTCTGTTTTCACGCTGCAGACGTACATCGATATCAACGCCGTCTCCGGCATTGATAAGCGACGACATCCAGCCGCCTCTCACGGATCCGGGATAACCGCCGCTTTTTATATATAGAAAGGAATAGTACAGTCCGTCCATTATAATGTAGTTATAATGCGTCAGATCAAGTCCTCTGGGGCCTATGAAATTAGTTATCCGTATACGGGGTACTGAATCGATCCCTATAATTCTGTTTTTGGACGCCATTGCGTCTGCAACAACTCTTTCCACGCGCGAACTGAAAGGCTCATTTGTACAAGAATTGCGGTTAAAGAACATATAGAGCATTTCAGCCGCAGCTTCGTCCGGATCCTCCGGCTGTATAATGGTATTGCCGCACTGAAGAAAATATGCTCTGGCATTCTGTTCGGCGGTATGAAGCATACCGTATATTTTTCCGAAGTCATTTTCTTCGCCACGGCGTATTTCTTCATACTGAAAAATAATAAAAAATCGCCTTGTAAGCGCTTCCTGACTGCCGACATCCTTTATAAGACGGATATAATCCTCTCCGAGTTTTCTGCACTGACTGTTTTCTTCTTCATTAAGCTCTTTTTTCAGCATAGCCAAATGCTTTTCCGAATCGGCTTTCCTTGTAACGCTTTTAAATTGAAGCTTCATCGGAGATATTTTCAGCCAACTTGCAAAGGATGATAATATGCTATACTGTTCTTCGTCTGAACGGAGCATAAAATTAATAGGTTCAATTTCCAGTATCTTTATATATCTTCCGTCTGTCGTACTTATTATTCCGTGTTCTATGTTCCTGATCGGTATAAAATCCTGAACAAATTCAAGCTTTTCGGGCTTTTTTCTTCTTATCAACGGCTTTTTTGCCGAGCTGCGCCGGATCATATTTATATCCCACCCTTCTGAAATGAAGTCTGCGTTTATATATAAAATATCTGATTATATGACCTATATACATAAACAGGGAATCACCGTCGATTCCCATAAGTGACAGAACTGACAGCGGAAGCAGAGTAATTGTCATTACAACAATACGGACAGTACCCGGCATCGGTATCAGAATAAGTTCCGGATATCCTACGGCAATCAGGAGTATGATAGTTTCCGCTGCATTTCGGGCTTCAAGCATTCCGCCTAATATCTTTCCCGAATCTGTATAATTAGCCGGTATAGCATAGATATTTTCTGAATCCTTGTCCTCCAACCTTGATCACCTCCTTAATATATTGCTGCAACAGCATTACGTCTGCCTAAACGCAGCGCTTCGTTATGGTCGGGTACATATATGTCTATCCTGTGCAGGTCGTTTTCTATACCTGAGCCTCCTCGGTCCTCAACAGTATATATTATACCGTCGATCATTACTTTTGTGCCGAACGGATAATGGCTTGACATGGCGATCATGCCTCTTTCGATTTGCTTGCCGCTGGCGGTTATTCCGCAGGCATTTTCGCCGCAGCATTTTGTACAGGCGCAATAGTAGGTTATATCCGCCTCAAACGTAGAAACCGGAGAGCCTTCCGGTTCGCCGATACCGTTGAAATCGACGTCTTTTGGCCGCCGCAGAGCCAGGTCCGCTTCATAGCTCGGAGTATTTAAAATGACTCCTTCTCCACCCGATGAGTGCACCCACATGCGTTTTCCGTCCTCGTCATATCCTGCAAATATAAGCACATGATTCCAGTCCTGGCCGTCGTCGTTCATCAGAAAACCGAGATCTCCCGGTAATAGCTCTGCTTCTGTAATTCCAGTGGAGTTATCCCACTGGCTTCCTGTTCCTGCATATGGACTTACGCCGACAGAGGTTTTGTAGGTCCAGTCTGTAAATCCGCTGCAGTCAAGACCGAATGGCATTATAGTTCCTGTGGACGAGTCTCCGGCGGCAGTTACAAGTTTCGGAGTATTCCATTCATCATTCCAGCCTGCCGAACTTTTTCCGCCCCAGAAATACGGTACCTTTCCTACCAGAGATAAGGCGGTCGAAAGTATTTCCTTTCTTACGGCGCTGCATTTCTGCCGCTCAACAAAATCTATAAGCTCCTCCTCTGTAAGTGGGACGGAGTTTACGCCGTTTCCTGTGCCGTATACAGTAAGCTTCAGAGATTTTGCCATATTTCTTATAGCAGTAGCGTAGGTTACGTTATACTGATCATAAATTTCGTCAAGGTCTATGCCGAACGCTTTCTCGATTATATCATTATTAAACTGATGTATTGTACATTCAAGGTAGATAACTGTAAGCGACACAGGCTCAATGATAACCGTGCCGTCAGCCTCGAAATATGCTTCTTTCTTTTCAGAGGTTATTTTGCCATCGGTATAAACAGGTACGGAAACCTCTGTTTTCTTAAAAGCCGGTATTTCGGAAGGCTTATCTGCAGTCAGCTTTGCGTCCTTGACATAATAGGTTTTTTCTTTTGTTTCATATCGGTACTGCGGCTTTTTGTTTACGGTGCCGGTTTTTTCTTTTCCTGTTATAACGGTCACCTTTATCGGCTTGTATGTATAATATACCGCAGGTATTTTCTTTTCCGCTTCTTTTTCCTCGCAGGTAACGGGGAACATATCCTCGGATACGCTGTCAAGCTTTGATAGCATGTCCGCTTTGCTGGTATTCTGCTGATTCATTGACGCCGAATAAGCGGCGAGTATATAGCAAATATCATAGCCCGCAGTACCGCGGGCGTAATCTGTCAGATTATCCATTGACAGCTCATAATCATAGCCGCCTTCCTCTATGAGAGCTTCTGTTTTTTCCAAAGCAGTATCATAACCCTCGTCTATGATATCTGTTACAGCATAAGCCATATCCTTGTACAGACTCTGCGGAGTTACGTCTGATTCCGGCGGTTCTCCGTCTATACCGAAAATGTAGCTGAAGATGATCATAGGAAGAGAAACTACCATAACGATAATAAACAACAGTGCAAGGCATACGCATACCAGTATTTTAAATAATGTATGGCGTAACGACCATACCGCTGAGGCAGCGGTTCCGAATCCGCCTGTTGCTGCTCCGGCAGCGGTCGCCTGTTTGAGCTTTCTTACCGTTTCAGCCGTTTTTGAAGCTGCTTCGGCATAATTATCAGATCCGTCACCGATGTACTGTTTTGACGGTTCGGACATAATATTTCACCTCCGGGATTAATTTTTACGTCTGGGAGCCTTAAATTCATTATTGCTTCGCTGTCTGGGTTCGCTGTACCTCATTGGTCTTGTATTGTACTTTACGCTCTCAGAATTATAAGTTTTTACGCTGCCATCGTCGGCGTATACCGGCTTTCCTTTTGCATAAACAGGTTTTCTTTCAACAGAAGCTTCTCCGGGTACAGCGTACCACTGGCCTCCGCCGCTGTCTTCATAAACCTTATAGTCGCCTTTGGGAGCGGCATACTGAGCCGTATCGTAAAACGCTGTTCCTGATCCGTTTTCATGAAGTACTTCAAAATGACCTTCGGATCTGCGGGAATCGTCAACTGAGTATATCTGCTGTTCATATCCGGGCATAAAGCAGGTAAATTGTGCCCGGTTATATTCGGTTTCACCGGCTGCAAACTGAGGCGGCTGTCCGTGCTCCTTCATGGCATACCAGTCAACGCCGTTTGACGATTGAATAATCGTATGCGGTGCGTCAGGCTCTTCGAAAAATGCGCTGTTGTACCACATAGTATTTCCTGTTTCAGAGCTTGCTTCGACAATCCCATCTCCGGCTGTTCTGAGAAGCGTTCCGTCCGGAATATCGGGAAATGCCGCCCTGAAAGACTCTGACTGATCTCCGGTAAATTCAGGAGCAGTATAAAACGCTCCAAAACCTTCTCCCTGAGCTATCTGATACCATGTGCTGCCGTCTGATGCTTCCGCAACTGAATGAGGGCCTTCAGGTTTTTCATACTGCGACGAATTATACAATGAAACAGCGGTTTCCCTGCCGTCGGGTCCAGTAGCTTTCGTACTTATCTGACCTCCCTTAATTTCTGTATCCTTGAGCTGATACCCGTTAAGCTGAGGCATATAATTTCCTAGGCTTCTGTCGGCTATGTCTCCGGTTATTTTTCCTGCGGCGTCCGGTTTGCCTGAAGCGACAGAGGAGATTGATTCTCCTGTTAGCGACGCGCCTCCACGGGCCGCCAGCCCTCCGAATGCCCGTCCTACAAATCCAAAGCCTCCGCCGGCTCCCATACGGACGCCGCCATCGACTACGGAATCTCTTACATAGCTGTTTCCCTTGAATTTACTTGCAAAGCCGGAGGCAAAACCGCTTGACGTACTTGATGCGCCTCCTGAAGATCTGCCGTTTCGGAATACGCTGCCGGCAGTTTTTGCTCCTCCTCCGAATCCTCCGAGCACACGAGCTGCCATCATAAGCTCCATACCCATGCCTCCGCCTGTCTGGGCTGCATTAAGTCCTATAGACGCTAAATAGCTGTCAAATTTCTGCGCTGTCTTCAAGAAAGCAATAGCGCAGAACATCCAGAGGAATACGCTGCCTTTGTCGGATGTAAGAGCGCCGCCGTTTCCGATATACTGACCTACCGAGGAGTTGAACGCCCGTACAAACCATACGTTCATGACCAGAAGCAGAAGCTGAGAGCCTATCATTCTGCACCATGATTTAAATACCGGATTGGTGTTTTTTGACGCTCCCATTGAAAAGGCAAGGGGAGAAGTATAGCATAGAACACCTACTACAACATAGCGTTCAACTGTTTCAAGCAGCAGCTTAAAGTAATTCCAGCCCAGCGATATTTCAAGAATGATTAGAAGTATCATTCCGACTACCGTCCCGAATATAACGATATTCGTCAAGCCGTTTGTAAGAGTTTCCTCAATGCCTGCGAAAGTAAAATCTTCTGAATCCATGGATACGGTCATAAGCGCTGTATATGGCGCCTTTGCTATTTCTAACACGGTCATGAAGATTTCTTTGGCATAGCCTATCATAACCGCGAACAGGCAGCTTCTCGCCAGAAGCGCCCATGGGTTTTCAGCTTCCGTTATCGGGCCTCCAAATGATCGGAAAAGCTGCCAAACTGTGATGAGAAACAGAATTGCCCAGGCTGTGTACTGCATAATGACAAACGCTTTTGTAACAAACGGAAAGTACTCCTCCATTGCTGTCATATCAGTTCCGAGAGCGTCGAGAAACAGTCTTGATACCGCGTCCATAAGCTTGGTGATTATACCCGATATCCATGTGACTATTCCTTCGAAGATCCAGTCAAGCATATTATCACCTCCCGATATGCCTGACCTGTTTTATTCGCTGTAATTTCCGCCTGTAACCAGAGGCTTCAGGTATGCGACGATAAAGCCGAGAGAATTAAGAACTATCCATGTTATTATTATTCTCTTCAGCCAGCTTGTAGCTTCGTCTACCGCCCGCTGATTCCGGGAGATCATTCGGACAAGAAGCGCTATAGTCGCAGCTACTACTGCAACAAGCGTACTTATTCCGACAAGCTTTCCGTAAACGTCTTTCATGATTGTTGAGAATTTGTCCCAGATAGTATCAGCCGATACGATCTGCATGGACATCATCACTGAACAAGCCGCACAAACTGCTGACCGGTATGCAGTTTTAAGCCATTTGTCTGTTTTTTTTATTTGTTTTACCATAAATCTGACCTCCTGTATATATTTCAGAACATAAAAAAGCTGTTTCATAAGCTTTTGAAAGCTAAAAAACAGCCGTTATTATGTCAGTTCCCAATTTGGGACAATATCAGTATATCACTTTTCAATTACTGTGTCATCGGCTTTTAAGCGCCAATTTTTCGCCAAATTCAGGCTGCAATGTTTACATGTCTTCAAGCAATGCAAGCATATCTAGCCAAAGCTCCATTTCTTCCGGAGCTGACCATAATCGAATTGAAAGAATCGTTACAGCCTGCTGGCGCAGCCTGTAATAGTGGCGGGAGGACAGATCAAGGCGGTATAAAAGCTCCGTGTGAGTAAGCTGTTCCGGTGAAATATATGTCTGGTAGATCAGGTTGTATAAGCGTTCTCCGTCGCCCGGTTTTTTCTTCAGTACGGTAAGAGCCTCATTGATCCGGTCAAGGAGCAGACGGGATTTTTTCATGCATTCTATCCGGCTGTCCAGCTTTCTGTTTCCCATAGCAGTTTCGAGGCCTATTCGGTCAAGCAGAGAATCCACTCCTGTAAACGGTTCTTCAAGCTCTTCTGCAAGGGATTCGGGAAAGCATTCTATAAGCCAGGCAAAAGTACGGTAATTCTGAAGCATAAGCAGAGTGTTATGATAGCTGCTGCGTTTTCTTTCTTTTTGCGCGTTTCTGAGCTTTTCGCTGCTTATTTTTTTGTCTTCAAGTATCCCGCCAAGTATCCCACGTTTTGTAAGAAGACTGATAAAAGCGTCAGACTGTCTTATGATTTTTTCTTCCTGCTGTTCGTAAGTTTTTCTTTCCTGATTATTATTGTTCATATGTAAAACTCCTTCGTTGTTTTTTGATTGATACTGCAGACCTGCAAGGACCGCGTATGTTGTTTTTTTCATTAACGCTGCAAGTGTAAGTATAATAACCTATGCAGTCATAATTATAATTCTCAGTATTCCTGCAAAGAGAAAAATACGCGCGTATTATATGGTCTGAAAGTGCAACGCGGTTTTCCTTTTTGCTTATTCCGTGACTGTCTGACTTGATTCTGCTGTATACAGCAAGAGTTCTGTTGATTTTTTTATTCTCAGAACCCTTTATACGCATATCAGCGCACAAAATACGTATTTCTCTTACAATGCGTACTATTTCTTCATCTGAGGGCAGTGAAACCTCTGTATCTGTCGGATACAGCCTGTTAAAAATGAGACAGCCGCAGGAACCGGGGAGACGGTACAGAGCGAAGGCATTCCTGTACTTTCTAAAGAATCTCCATACCTTTGTCTTTTCCCAGTTCCAGCGTCTGCCCAGAGTCTCCAACGTCAAAACTGCTCCGGTTGAACCTAGCTGTACTGTCGGCGCCAGAAAAGAAAACGCATTGTCCGGGTCTTCTGATACCGAATGGCACCATAAGTCGAGCAATGCGTCTGTTTCTTCAAATTTACATCTGTGTTTTATTAATTTTTGCGTTATGTTTCGTGGAAGGCATAAAAATCCGTAATCCTGAGTTGCATATACGTTGCCTTCCGTACATTCCGGGCCTGAACATTTAATGACCCAGTCTGTAATACTGTAGCTCAGCTTTTTTGTCTTTTCATCGTATTCATAGCTGATAAGATCAAATCCTGAAAGTCTGTCAAGTATTTCAAATACCATATACCGCTTCTTTACTCCGAGAATGCTTTTAAGTCCTGCCGTCCCGCCAGACCACATTCCCGGTACTACTTCATTTGTGTAGCCGCAGTAATAAGCGCGTCCTTTCCGAAATGCAGCGCGTGAAGCCAGTTTTGCCCAATAGCCCATTATTCCTCTGCCTTGCGGCAGAGTCCTTCTGGGCAGCTTTACCCACTTGTATTTCATCAGACATTTCATTTTTTTATCCCTTTCTATGAATTTTCAGAGAAGATTTTGTTATTTACCGTTATTTATAGTTTCACTTTGTGCCTTACCTTTACTTATTGAAACATTTAAGTTACACTTGACAAATCAAAAGTTACATTGTATAATGAAAATATCACATTACAAAGGAGTTCATTTTATGACTTTCAATTCAAAGGAGTTAGACACAAGTAAAATTATTGATCTTATGCTTGCCAGGAGGGGAGTGTCCGTTACCCGCCTTGCTGAAATGTTAGGTACAAGCAGCCAGAATATAGGGAAAAAAATCCGCAGAGGAAATATGCGCGAAAAAGATCTTATAGATATTTCCGACGCGCTGGGTTATGAAATGATAATGTATTTTAAGGAAAAGGACGGCTGCTGATCTATGGCAAATGTAAGTGCGCGCAAGCGCGGTAAGTTCTGGGAGTACAGATTTGAATCGGCTAAAATCGACGGAAAGCGCAGGCAGATTACAAAAGGTGGCTATAAGACCAAAAAAGATGCTTTAAATGCCGGCAATAAGGCATTATCTGAGTATAACAACTCCGGTTTACTGTTTACACCGTCTGAAATAAGCGTAAACGACTATTTGGACGAGTGGCTGGAGCTTTACTGCCGTATCAATCTGAAAACTACAACGGTATCTAACTATGAGAAAAAAATTCGGATGTATATAAAACCTGCATTAGGCAGGTATAAATTAAAATCATTAAGCCCTTCGGTGCTGCAGTTATTTATCAATAACTTATTTAATCAGGGTATGTCACGCAACACTTTATCTGTAATCAAAGGAATCCTATCAAATTCATTGAATTATGCCGTTATACCGCTTAAATACATAGAAAACAGTCCTATGCTGTATATTAAGCTGCCTTCGCCGAGAGCAAAGCCAAAGGTTCCGACCAAGACTGCTCCTCATGTATACATTCCGCCGGAATGGATCAGCAAAATATTTGAACGGTTTCCAGAGGGTTCGTCTGTTCATATTCCTATGATGTTCGCATATAAAGGGGGGTTAAGGCTTGGCGAAGCCTTCGGTGTAGAATGGGACGACATTGATCTTGTTAGTCATACCCTGTGCATAAACAGGCAGATACAATGGGATGAGAATTTGAAATGCTGGTATTTGAGCAATCCCAAATATGATTCAATCAGGGAAATCAGGATTGACAGTGAGTTCATCGAATTGCTTAAACGTGAAAAATACCGTCAGGAAAGAGCCGCACAATATTATGCAGATTATTATGTACGGTATTATGTAAACAGGGAGAACCTAATTAACACAAAAGGGGAGGGCAGACCTGCTTCTTTCGTAGCGGTCCGCGAGAACGGTACTCTTATAAATCCGAGAACGATGCAGCATACAAATTCAATTATCCATAATCAGCTTGGCTTCAAGGAATTTGATTTTCATTCGCTGAGATACACGCATGCTACTATGCTGGCTGAAAAAAGTATTTCTGAAAAGTATGTTCAGAAACGCTTAGGCCATAAAAATGTTTTGATCACAATGCAGATATATCAGCAGTTTTCTCCTAAGATCAAAAAAATGGGCGACGACCTTATAGATCAGATCTATACGAACAGACCTATAACAAAAACCGGATAACATGATAAATGCTACCCGGTTTCACTCTGTTATTCAGTTTTGTCCACATTTGCGTGTGAAAAATTTGTCCACCACTCAGTGTTTTGGCGGACAAATGGAGGACAAACAGCAATTTCCTCCTATTTCGTGCCAATAATTCAATTTTTTTCTAAATTCCTGAATCTCCGCAAACAGCGTATTTTCAGGCTTTAAGGGCTTCCTCAACGGCAACTGCGCAGGCTACTGTAGCTCCAACCATAGGGTTGTTGCCCATGCCGATAAGTCCCATCATTTCAACGTGAGCCGGAACAGATGATGATCCAGCAAACTGTGCGTCACTGTGCATTCTTCCCATTGTATCAGTCATACCGTAGGAAGCAGGTCCGGCAGCCATGTTGTCAGGATGAAGAGTTCTTCCTGTACCGCCGCCTGAAGCTACTGAGAAGTATTTCTTGCCTGCCTCAAGACGTTCTTTCTTATATGTTCCTGCAACAGGGTGCTGGAATCTTGTAGGATTGGTTGAGTTACCTGTAATAGATACGTCAACATTTTCCTTCCACATTATAGCAACGCCTTCAGTAACGTCGTTAGCTCCGTAGCAGTTTACTTTTGAACGAAGACCCTCCGAATAAGCCTTGCGGAATACTTCCTTGACTTCGCCTGTATGATAATCCATTTCAGTTTCAACATATGTAAAGCCGTTGATTCTGGCAATTATCTGAGCGGCGTCTTTTCCAAGACCGTTAAGAATTACTCTAAGCGGATTCTTACGAACCTTGTTAGCCTTTTCGGCAATTCCTATAGCGCCCTCGGCTGCAGCGAATGACTCATGACCTGCAAGAAATGCGAAGCACTCGGTATCCTCTTCGAGAAGCATTTTTCCGAGATTACCGTGTCCAAGACCAACTTTTCTCTGATCGGCAACAGAACCGGGAATACAGAAAGCCTGAAGACCTTCTCCGATAGCAGCAGCAGCGTCCGCAGCTCTTGTGCAGTTCTTTTTGATGGCGATAGCGCAGCCTACTGTATATGCCCACTTTGCATTTTCAAAGCATATAGGCTGGATTCCCTCAACGAGCTTGTAGATGTCAAGTCCCTTATCCTTGCAGATCTCAGCGCATTCTTCGATAGAATTGATTCCATATTCCTTGATTACAGCAAGGATCTGCTTTTCTCTTCTCTCATATGATTCAAATAAAGCCATTATCGTTATCCTCCTTATTCTTTTCTCGGGTCAACAATTTTAACGGCGTCGGAAACTCTTCCGTACTGACCCTTAGCCTTTTCAAAAGCGGTGTTAGCGTCGTCGCCCGCCTTGATAAAGTCCATCATCTTGCCGAAGTTAACGAACTGATAACCGATGATCTCGTCCTCCTCGTTAAGAGCAAGACCCGTTACATAGCCGTCTGTCATTTCAAGGTAACGTGGGCCTTTTGCAAGTGTACCGTACATTGTTCCTACCTGTGAACGAAGACCCTTTCCGAGGTCCTCAAGTCCGGCTCCTATAACAAGACCGTCCTCGGAGAATGCGCTCTGTGAACGTCCGTAAACGATCTGAAGAAACAGCTCTCTCATAGCTGTATTGATTGCATCGCATACCAAATCTGTATTTAGCGCTTCAAGAATAGTTCTTCCGGGAAGGATCTCACTTGCCATAGCGGCGGAATGAGTCATACCCGAGCAGCCGATAGTTTCAACCAGACATTCCTGAATAACGCCCTCTTTAACGTTAAGAGTAAGCTTACAAGTACCCTGCTGAGGCGCACACCAGCCCACACCGTGAGTAAAGCCCGAAATATCCTTTATCTCCTTAGCCTTTACCCATTTTGCTTCCTCCGGAATCGGAGCAGCGCCGTGAGCAGCGCCCTGAGCAATAGGGCACATTGTTTCAACTTCATGTGAATAGATCATTCAAAATACTCCTCTCAATAATATGATGTATTTTTACATACGAATATATTATATAACATTTCCCCGTTCATTTCAAGCGGTTTATACAAAAATATATTCTTTTTTTACATTTTTGAACACACAGCTTTAAGAAGGATAAAAAACGTTATATTTCGTTATTATTTTCGTCAATTCGCACAAACCGCAGAATAAAGATTCTGTAATGTTAATGTAGATTAAACGTACAGAAGTATATGCTCTTATTTGCTTGTAGGTCAAACGGTAATTATGAATTAGACTTTATTTTCAGTATCAAAATGAAGAGGCTGTAATAAATAAACAGCTTAAATAGGATGTATGATCTGTATGCTAAGCTGAGATCCGTGAGTTTTTTTGCCAAAGCTCTTGAAAAAAGCCAAAGCTTGCTGTATAATAAATATATATGTTTTTAACGGAGGCAGGTATTTATGAAATTTAATTATAAATTCAGCTCTAAGCCTGAAAAAACAATTGCGGCGCTTACCGCTTCCGTAGTTCTGGCAATATTATTTGACGGAAGTAAAAAAAAGAAGAAACATCCTGAAAAGTATAAAAGCTTTCCTAAGAGAACCGCCGCTAACTATCGGAAGATAGACGATCTGCTGAAACGCACTGCAGCTAAGGAGCTTTACAGTAAACAGGAGCATTATGAAAGCCCTGTTCTTGAAAATATCAAAATAGAAAAGGGCGAATTTATTGATCTGTAATGATAAGTGCCGTCTGATCAGTTGTTCGGCAGAGGTAATTTTATTGGATACGGAGCGGGGAATATGAAAAAATATCTCAGGGAATACAGAGCCTGTATAAGAAAATGCCTTGAAAACGGCAATACTGATTTTTCACAGCTGCTTGAATATCATATGAAGCATATTGAGTTTTTTATGCATGAAAGGCTTATACATCTTATAGTTACAGTTTTGTTTGCGTTGCTGACGGTAGCCTGCTTTATTGTTATTGTCTGTACTGAAAAAGTAATTCTTGTTCCGCTGGCTATTCTTTTTCTTGTACTGCTCATTCCATACATAAAGCACTATTACTTTCTTGAAAATCAGACTCAGGAGCTGTATAAGGACTATGACGAGATAGCCGATAAGGCTTCGGATAAAAATACGGAGAATAAATAACCTATGAGTTATACAGATTATACTAAGGAAAGCTGGAAGGGAAGCGTAATAACCGCACCTTTACCGCCTACTCTGGTTACCTGCGGAACTATGGAAAAGCCTAATGTTTTTACTGTAGCCTGGACCGGTATTTTAAATACTCAGCCGCCGGTTACATATATTTCTGTCAGGCCTGAGAGATATTCCTACGGATTGATAAAGGAGAGCGGAGAGTTTGCGGTAAATCTTGCTACGGAGCAGCTTGTAAGAGCAGTGGATTACTGCGGTGTAAAATCCGGAAGAAATACGGATAAATTCAAAGATACCGGACTTTCGGTTCAGGAGGCGTGCGAGCTTCGGTGTCCGATACTGGTACAGTCGCCGGTCAATATCGAATGCAGGGTAAGGGAAATTGTTTCTCTCGGAACGCATGATATGTTTATTGCAGATATTGTCCGTCTTGACGCAGCAAAGGAGCTTATTGACGAAAACGGCAGGCTGGCGCTGGACAAAGCGGGACTGCTGGCTTATGCTCATGGAGAGTATTTTGCTCTCGGCAGAAAGCTCGGAAGTTTCGGGTATTCTGTAAAAAAGAAAAAGGGAAGACCAAATAAACAAGGAAAAGGAAAAAGAAGGACATGAAAAAAATTATAGCTGTTCTGGCTGCCGCAGGATCGTACTGCGTTTTCGGAGGAAAAAAAGCAGAAGCGTGGTTTTCGGAAACTCATTCGGATATAACCGAAAAAGCCGTTGCTCTTCTTGAAAGGGACAATAAGCTGAAGCAGCACGGTTTCTATAAGGGATATATCAATGAACTTATCTCAGGAAGCAAAGAGCCTGATAACGACGGTGATATAGACAAGGGTCTGGGAACTCACTATTACTCCTGCTCAAACAGTAAGGGCAGGGAATTAAGCGATACTAACGGTTATTATAAAAACCGTCTTGGTAAATTCTCCAAAAGTGCAAGGACTATGCTTGAAGAAAATTATACCTGCGCACTTTCATTATATAAAAGCGGAAAAACTGCTGAAGCCATGCATACTCTTGGACGTGCTTTGCATTTTATGGAGGATATGGGCTGTACCGTTCATACGGCAAATATGAAGTATCAGGACAAGCCGGCGAATGCTCATTACGCCTATGAAAAGCACATAAATACGTTATGCAAGCAGTACGGTGCAGATAAATGCGATAAAAGGCTTCAGAAAGCATACAGCGGAAGCTTTACTCAGGGTCTGAATAAGCTTGTAAAACTTTCTTCAAGGTTCTGCGAGCCTATCTCTCATCTTGATCCTAAAGCGTTTGATGACGCGGCAAAGGCAACAATTCCCGTTGTTCAGCAAAATGCTGCGGCGCTGCTCCTGAAATTTTATGATGACTGTATCGGCGACAACGGAAATTTTCTCTGCGATCAGAAGTCATATACGCTGAGAAACGAAGCGTCTGGATTAGTTATAACCGTTTCGCCTAAGGGTCTGACTTTAGAAGATCCGAATAAAGAACTTGAACAGAAGCTGCAGTTTTGCATATACGAAAACGGGACGTTCGGTCTGAAGATAGGTGACGGCGGGTTTGTTAGCGGAAATTGCAGAAGCTATGACTATCTGAAGCTTGGCTCTGTGCCTGCTCTGTTCAGATTTGCCGGTTACGGTAAAAAGCGCTTCAGAATAACAGCAGGAGGAACAGGCTTTGAAAAGGTGCTGTCCTGTACAAAATCCGGAGGACTTGCGGTTTCGGAATTTGAACCTGAAAACCCGGCGCAGATCTGGATAATCAACTGAGAAATTTAAGACGTCGGATCTATATCAGGAGTGAAAAGGTCTGATCTGACTGCTGTAAAACGAGAAAATACAGAAATGTTCCACGTGGAACATATTTACAAAGTAAAAACGGCAGATCTCTTTTTTGCATAAGAGGGAAAAGCAATGAATAAATTATTACTACATAGTTGTATTCATATTAATATGGCGATTTGAAATATTTACAACATAAATCATTATGGCTGTTTTGGCTGATGAATAACGGTTCATTATAAGATCGGAGCAAATCTAAAAATTATAAAACCTTACAAGTCGGGCGGCGATAAAGAAGTATTACAAGGACACTTTTAACGTATACATTAAAAGTGTCCTTGAGTTACTTTTGTCATTGATTTTGTAGGTTATTTATTATAAGAACTTTGAAAAAACGTAATTTGCATGGGGTGTGAAATTGAAGTGTGCATGGAATGCTATGTTGACGAAAACAGAATAACGCCGCTATTAAATCCATTGGATTGTTTGGAAAACCACACACAATATATTTGCGGGACTTGCGGTCGGTGCATTTGCATTGAACATGAACCCCATCGTGGATCGCAGCGGTGGAATTTTCCTTTTAGGTCGTTAGAAACTGCAAAGTTGTATTTGCGTACTGCAGATCATAGTATGAAAAAGCCATGTGGTATTTATAAGATGAAAGGTGAAAACGGCAGAGTTTCATACAAGATCTTTGCGGACAGCGAGGATTTGCAGTTATATCTAAAAAGGAACAAAGGAAAAACCTGTGAAGATACGAAGCCTGTTTTTATTGTTGAAGAATACAGAGAATATGCAAATACACAGATACGAAGATTGACTTCTGACGAAATACAGAAATATATGTCAGAGCGATAACTTCCGATTTATAGGGTAGTTTAATATGAAAAAGCCCGCAGAGATTTTTATTTCTCTGCGGACTTTATTGCTTTAGAATTAAGATAGATCCTTATTTGTGCAGCGTAAATCTCAGGTCGATTTGAAGCTATAGCTTTGACGTCAAACCGAGAAAACTTATGCTGCAAAAATTCACAGGTCTTATGCTTTTGAGATCATTCGATCTCTCCTTTTTTATCAATAAGTAAGCAGGTAAAGAAGAACAGCGGCACTGACAGTATAAGTTGTACTACTATCTGAACGGTATTGTAAGCGGAGCTGTATCTTGTAATATCGGAAAACGATCCGACTATATCAATAGATAATCCCAGAATTATTGAAAATATGGTCTGTTCGCCTATCAGGAACATAATGATTCCGATCACCCTCAACTTACGAAAATATATATTAGCTAAGGTAATAGCTAAAAATAGAGCAAGCTGGGAGAAAACATAGGTGATAATCATACTCGCAAAAGAAAGTGCAATATCAGATAACGACTGATTATTATAATAATACGTTAATATTGTCGGCAAATCCTTATCATCAAAAAAGGGCATTGAGAACAAAACGAAAAAACAGATCATTGATATAATGAACCAGATAAAACCCGCCATAAGCTTTGAAAGGATATGATACGACGTTTTAACGGGTATCATTCTCAGAAGGTAGCCTTCATTGGTGAACATTGACTTGCTGAATCTTACCGGCCCGTACAGAAAGGATACCGTTATACTTACAAAGCAGCTGATAACATAAATCGGCATAAGGATCGTTACGAATAGCAAATATATGATACCGGTCCGGTCTATTGAATTATAGTAATAGTCGAAACCGTTTCTGAAAGCGAAAAATCCAATCACGGAAAAGGCTGCAAAAAATATAGTTATAGGCAGCAGAGCCTTTGAAAAGCATCGGAATTCATATCTAAATATTTTTCCTAACATCTGTACACCTCCCTGAAAAGCTGATCGACAGTCATATTTGTTTCCGCCTTTATCTGTTCGACGGATTTAAAAAGCCTTAAAGTACCGTTCTGTATCATAATAGCGTCGTCCAGCACCGGCTCGATATCAGCGATAAGGTGAGTTGATATTATTACTGCGGCATTTTCATTGTAGTTTGAAATTATTGTGTTAAGTATATACTCTCTTGCGGCAGGGTCTACCGCAGCGATAGGCTCGTCAAGCAGATATACCTCTGCTTCTCTGCTCATTACCAGAGCAAGCTGAACTTTTTCTCTGGTTCCCTTTGACATATGCTTGAATTTCTGATTCATATCTACATTCAGCCGCATAAACATATCGACTGATTTGCTGTAATTAAAATCACTGTAAAAGGTTCTGTAAAAATCAAGCAGCTCTTTTACTTTCATTCCATTTGGAAGAAAATCTCTGTCAGGCAGATACGAAACGATCTTTTTTGTTTCGGTACCAACAGGATATCCATTGATAAGTATCTGTCCGTAGGTCGGCTTCAAAAGACCGCAGGCAAGCTTTATAAAAGTCGTTTTTCCGCTTCCGTTAGGTCCTAGCAGGCCTACGATCCTGCCTTTTTTAATTTCAAGATTGATATTGCCCAGAGCCTGAAATCTTCCGTAGCATTTTGTTAGACCTGTGCAGCTTATGATCGTATCGTTCAATTTTATACCCCCTATTAAAAAAACAGCAAAAAGAGATTTCTTTCTGCTGTATATTTTAACTATCTTTCTTCGCAGATAAGCTTTATAGCGGTTCTTTCCTCATTATCGATAAGTACGTTTGCAAAAGCAGGTATGCAGATCATATCAATCCCGAGGGGAGCAAGGTAACCTCTTGCAATGGCTACAGCCTTAATTGCCTGATTTGCCGCTCCGGCGCCTACAGCCTGAACCTCAACCGCTCCGTTTTCCCTGATAACTCCGGAAATAGCTCCGGCTACTGAATTTGGTACGGATTTTGATGAAACCTTTAGAATTTCCACACTATAACCTCCATTATTAGATTTATTATAAATTATCAGCAAGAATCTGAGCTGACCGTAATATTACTGACGGCTCACCCATTTATAAACATATTACATTATACACTATTGTTTTGTATATTGCAAGCCAATTTAAATTTTTTGTGTATTATCGCTTAATAATTCTCTCAATTTTAGTTGCTTTGCCCAATTTTTCATCAAAGCTTACTGCTACGGCATTTATAAAGCAGGGACTGGAGCTTTCCTTGAACATAACAGGAAAATGGTATTTCATTTTATCGACCGCTATTTGAGTATCGACTCCCAGTACGGACATTTCCGGACCGGTCATTCCTACATCGGTTATATATGCTGTATGATCTTTCAGAATAGTCTCGTCCGCAGTCTGGACATGAGTATGAGTACCGAGTACGGCAGTGCATTTTCCTGCAAGGTAATGGCCCATAGCTTTCTTTTCGGATGTTGCTTCCGCATGAAAATCAACGATGATATTAGGAGTATCTATGCTTTCCAGCACCTTATCCATATAAAAAAAGGGATTTTCAAGAGAATCAAGATATATAGTTCCCATAAGGTTAACGACGGCTATTTTAACAAAGCATAGATCTATGACGGCAACTCCGTGTCCTGCGACGCCCTCCGGATAATTTACCGGACGGAGAAGAATTTCCTGCTCGTCGTAAAGACTTGTGCTTTCCCGTCTTTTAAAGGAATGGTTTCCCGTTGTAACAACGTCGGCGCCTATACGGATCAGTTCTTCAAATGACTTAGGGGTAATTCCGTTGCCCTGAGCCGAGTTTTCTCCGTTGATAACTGTAAAGTCAATATCGTATTCTTTTTTTATGCTGTAAATATTGTCGCTTAAAAAATCGCAGCCTGCTTTTCCTACAACGTCGCCTACAAATAATAAATTCATTGCCGATTCTCTTTTCTGTATAAATTATATTTTATATTATATACTTAATTCCTTTTTTAGTCAAGGAAAAAACGCATTAACAAATAGAACTTCATCTGTTATTTTGCCGAATTTATGAAGTTGAGCTGTCTTTGTACAGCTGTTGCAGAGATGATCTGATCGTTTTTTGTTATATATTTCAGAAGCTGATCAGGGCGGGAGTAAAGCCAAGGGTGTTATAAGATTAAAAGGCATAAAAATGCGTTCCCGAGGTTTGAACCGCAGGAACGCATTTTTTGTTCAGTAACGATTGTCGAAAACTCTGGTGGACTTCTTTTCGCTTCTCGGAAGCTCTCCGATATCAACAGGCTTTACTATAACCGTAATTCCTATCTTAGTCTTAAAGCCTGCGCCTATAGCCGCTTCCATTGCAGTCTTGTCTGCACCTCCGTCGACCTCTACAAATAAAGTACAGATGTCCTTTCCGTAAAGATGGTCAATCATAAACTGATATTCACTGGAGGCTCCGGGTATTCCCGAAAGCATTTCATCAATCTGGCTGGGGAATATATTAACTCCCTTTACCTTGACCATATCGTCGGTACGTCCCAGTATCGTATCTATCCTCGGATATTTTGAACCGCAGGGACAGTCGCCGGTAATAACTCTGGTCAGGTCGTGAGTGCGGTATCTGATAAGAGGTGCACCCTGCTTTTTCAGTGTTGTTATAACAAGCTCTCCGACCTCTCCGTCCGGAAGGACCTCGCCGGTTTTCGAATCAACTATTTCAAAATAAATAAAGTCGTTCCACATATGCATACCGCATTCATAGTCGCAGCTTACGCCTATTCCGGGACCGTATATCTCGGTCAGCCCGTAAATATCGTAAAGCTGGACCCCTAGCTCATTAGCGATCCTCTTTCTCATTTTTTCTCCCCAGCGCTCGGAGCCGATCACGCCTTTTCTCAGGCATATCTTATCGCCGATACCGCGTTTTTCAATTTCCTCCGCAAGCAGCAGAGCATATGAAGAAGTAGCGCACAGAACAGTGGATCTCAGATCAGTCATCATTCTCAGCTGCTTGTCGGTATTTCCCGGTCCCATAGGTATAGTCATTGCACCCAGTCTTTCCGCGCCGAGCTGAAAGCCTATTCCTGCTGTCCATAGACCGTATCCGGGAGTAATATGTATTCTGTCAAGATTGGTTATTCCGGCCATTCTGTAGCAGCGTGCGAACATATCCGCCCAGTCCGAAACGTCCTGAGCAGTATAGGGAATTATGACCGGAGTTCCTGTAGTTCCGGAGGAGGAATGAATACGAACTATTTCTTCGTCGGGTACAGCCTGAAGCCCCAGAGGATAAGCCTCCCTTAGGTCGCCCTTCCAGGTAAAAGGCAGCTTCTCGAAATCCTCCTGCGACTTGATGGAATCAATGTCGATGCCTTCAAGCTTACGCTTATAGAAGCAGTCCTGAGAGGTCAGCTTTTTCAGCTGTTTTTTGATCAGCTCAAATTGTGTTTCGGTCATTTTCATGGTGATCGCTCCTTATCTGTATTATATGGTTGCTGTTTAAACTGAAAATAAAAAATCCTGCCCCAGAATATGGGACAGGACATATGATTCCTGCGGTACCACCCAAATTGCGGATAAATCCGCCGCTTATCGGCATACTGACATATGCCTTTTCCTTAACGCGGATAACGTCGCCCCTAACGGAAAATTCCCCTCGGTTTGCCCTCATGAGTCCATTCGCCGGAGTCTGCGCTGCCGCGATCCCACCATCTGCGGCTCTCTTAAACGCCTTTACGGCGGCTACTACTCTCAATCATAGGTTTATGGTGATTATTAATACTTTATATAATATCACTGCTATTAAAATTTGTCAAGGCTTTTTTGCCGCTGAACCAATAATTTGCGTATATATCAAAAACGGCTTTTCAAGAGTAAATGCAGTTTCAAAAAAGTCAAGCAGTGGCGATCTCAACAGCTTTAAAATTAAGCTCGTGAAATTTTTCCGGAATACGCTTTGCTATTGCAGATCTCAGTTCGTCCACAGTAATACCCAGTGCGCCTGATTTGGCAGCCGCCGCCAAAAGAGCGATATTCAATACCTTTGGAGAACCGCATTTTTCACATATCTCTTCTCCGTCGATAACTGCAAGGCTTTCGACGTTTGATTTCAGATAATCAAGCGCCTCAGAGCCGTCGTAATCCGAGCCGGAAAGGGAAGCCGTAACCGGTTTTACTGCCTTTTTATTTACTATAACCGTTCCGCCTTTTTTTAGGTATGCTATATTTCTGACAGCTTCTGCGGGTTCAAATGCGATAATAACGTCGGCTGAGCCTTTGGGTATCATCGGAGAATCTATTTTATCTCCTGTCCGTACATGGGATACGACGCAGCCGCCCCTCTGGGACATTCCTATAGTTTCGCTAGTACGCACGCTTTCTCCTTTTTCCATTGCGGAAAAAGCAATAAGCTTTGAAGCAAGTACGGTTCCCTGACCGCCTACTCCGCACAATAAACAGTTCTTTGTCATTTCAGGTCTACCTCGTTTCGATGTATTGAATTAATGTAATACGCTATTTAAAAACCGGTATATGATCTCTGCCAGTTTCTCCGGATTATCTGTATTTACCTCATGTCCCGAAGCTTCTATTGATTTATATCCCGATTTCGGAATAGCGGCATTAAGCAGTACCGCCGCCTTTTTGTTTACCGTATCCTTTTCACCTGTCAGTATAAGTACGGGACACGTTATATTTCTGATACTGCTGCTGAGATCAAGCTTAGTCATTGAGCCGGTAAGGCTTATAAAATCTTTTTTTGAGAATCCTGCGCTTTTAAAAGCCTTTTTCGGCATAAATCTGAAGATCACGCTTTGAAGCTTTAAGAGAAGCTTAGGCATTTTAAACTGAGGAGCAATAAGCACCAGAGCCTTAACCCTGTCAGGAAAGTCAGCGGCATAATTAAGAGCAAGCACAGCGCCCAGCGATAATCCGCACAGACAAATCGGAAGGGCGGTTTTACTGAGGTGTTTTTTTAATCCGTCATATAGGCTGCTGTATGTACAGCTATCGTCGGCTAAGCTGGAAAGAAGCGGGCATTGTGCCTCTATGGGATATTTTTCAGAGTTGAGAACGCCGTCCCATGCCGATCTATCCTGCCCTAATCCGTGAAGCAAGATCAGGCTCATGCTTTAATCTCCTATAGCCTTGCAGGGGCAGATCTGAGCGCATACTCCGCAGCCGTAGCATAGACTTTTTTCGATTTTAACGCTGCCGTTCTCCAGAACGATAGCCGGACAGCCAAGCTCTTTTATGCATTTTTTGCAGTTAACGCATTTGTCTTTATCTACAGTAAAATGCTTTGAGGGCTTGGTTACCGCAATACAGGGAGATTTCATTATTACAGCCTTTACTCCCGTTTTGCTTACCGCCGATCTCACGGCTTTTATTCCTGCGTCAAGATCGAGAGCGTTGACCGTTTCAACGGAGGTCAGACCTATAGCCTTCAGTATTTTTTCTATAGATACCTTTTCGCATACATCGCCCATCATTGTTACGCCTGTTCCGGGGTGCGGCTGATGTCCTGTCATAGCGGTAGTTGAATTATCAAGAACTATAAGCGTAATATCAGTCCGGTTGTAAACAGCATTGACAACGCCCGTGATTCCGGACGCAAAAAATGTTGAATCGCCGATAAAAGAGAAGTTTACCGTATCCGGCTCAACTCTGTGTATTCCCTGAGCGATCGTAACGTCAGCACCCATGCAGAGACAGGTATCTACCATATCAAGAGGCTTTGCGTTTCCGAGGGTATAACAGCCTATATCACCGCTGAATACAGCTTTTTTGCCCTTTACTGCCTGCTTTACGGCATAAAAGCTTGCTCTGTGCGGACAGCCCGCACAGAGTACGGGAGGTCTGACCGGAAGCTCGGGAGCTTCGGATATTTCAGCCTCCTGACAGTTTAGTCCCAGAAAACCGCTCAGGACTTTTCTTACAGATTCCACGGTGTTTTCGCCGGCAGGCTGAACCGAGCCGTCAAGCTTTCCGTGTATCCTGATATTCAGATTGTATTTTCCGCAGATATATGTAAGTTCTTTCTCAATGACCGGATCAAGCTCCTCAATGCACAAAACTTCGTCAAGTCCGCTGAGAAATTCCAGCGCAAGCTTTTCTGGAAATGGATTCGGAGTGGATATTTTCATAAGCCTGCATGAAGCGTCTTCGCCGAGAGCCTCTCTGGTATACGCCCAGCTTATCCCGTGAGATGCTACTCCCTTTTTCGCAGTTTTGCAGCCTGATATAAAATTGAATCGGTAGGAGGAAAGCTCCGATCCCATTTCAGGATTGCGCTTTTCTATTTTGCAGTGATTTAGGTAAGAAGTTCTCGGAAAAATAACCCAGCGCATAGTGTCCTTTACGAAGCCGTCAGGAATGTGCTTTTCGTAGCTGTCTGCAATTTCAACTGAAGCGCAGCCGTGGCATACTCTTGTGGTAGGTCTGAAAAGTACGGGAGTAGAATATTTTTCAGAATACTCAAAAGCGTCCTTTATCATTTCGTAGGCTTCCTCCGGAGAGGACGGGTCAAAAACGGGAAGCTTTGCAAATTGTGCAAAATGCCTTGTATCCTGCTCGGTCTGTGAGGAAATAGGTCCCGGGTCGTCTGCTGAAACTATTACCATTCCGCCCTTTACCCCGACATAAGCAAGGCTCATAAGCGGGTCGGAAGCAACGTTAAGTCCTACCTGCTTCATAGTAACAAGCGCTCTTGCTCCTGAGTAAGCCGCACCTGCGCCGACCTCCAAAGCCGCTTTTTCATTGACAGACCATTCAACATAAACGCTTCCGTCATTGTTTTTTGCTATAGTTTCAAGGATTTCGGTAGAGGGAGTTCCGGGATAGCCCGAAACGACATTTACGCCGGCATGAAGAGCGCCCAGAGCAATAGCCTCGTTTCCCATCAAGAATTCAACTGACAAAATAACACACCCTTTTAATTTAATACCTTGGTCTTAATTCCGTTCGGAAATCAAGCTTTGACTATACTATATATTATATCATATTATATGAAAAAGTCAATTGATTGAAATTCGCAGAACGGTACATAAATTGCTTTGAAAACTGTCAAGACAAAAAAATTTTATTTCTGCACATTATCAGGCTTCAAAAGTATGGTTATATATCAGAAATATAGAAATGGATAACCGTATAACAACTGGTATTTGACCAAGATTCTGTAGAAAAAATTTCTGATGATAATATTTTATATGTACTGAAAAATGTATTGAAATGTCGGAATTGTGTATAAGTATAAACAACTTGCGGATTGTGTAAATGTCCTAAAAAACGAAGAAAAGTTTGGGACAAAAGCCTATTGAAATACTTTATGTAATCCTTTACAATAAAAACATGGGGGTATAATTTTTAAACTTGATGGAGGTAAATTATGAAATTGAAAAGAACCATGGCAGGTTTCCTATCCGCTGTGGTCGGATTTTCCTCTCTTGGTCTGTCTGCGCTTGCTCCTGCGAGCGTAAGTGCGGCGAATCCATGGGACGGAGCAGCGGAAACCAGCATACTTGAAAAGAAAAGGGTATCATCAGATGAGTCCTTGCTTCAGGAAGACGACAATAATCCCGGCAAATACACATGGGGCTATCTTCAGACCAATTCTGACAGCAAGGTCCCTACGGGTGAATACCTAAAGGTTACTTATACTGTTGACGGAGAAATTGATGATACAGCAAAGCTCTTTAACTTCCAGCCGTTCGACTCAGGCTGGGGAGGCTGGCAGGATAACTTCCTAACCGCTGGCGACGGCGAGTACGATTCTGCGTCGGGGACATATTCGGCTTATATCAGTACGGATTCGATCAAGGCTTCTCTGGGTACAGGCAAGACACTTAAGGGAATAAATCTTTCCTTCGGAAGCGATATCAGTCCTTACGATGAAAACGGAGATAAGGTAAACGCCGACGCTCCCGTAGTAACACTTACCGGGTACTATAACGTTAAGATCTCGGCAAATCCGCCTTCGGGAGACGTTACTCCTGAAAATCCTCTGACTCTGTATACTATCACAGAAGAAGAGTTGGACGCAGACGGCGTTAACTGGAAGGCTGCTTCAAAGGCTGTCATATATGTTAAAATGACAGAGGGCGGAACCGATTCAATGCTTAATACTCAGATCAAGCTTGGTCCGGACGGAGCCGACGGTCAGCCGGTAGGAAAGGCTTCAAGCAAATATCTGGTAGGACAGAACGCTTCTGCAACATACGGAAAGAGCGGTAACGCAATTCAGGATAATCTGATCGGAAACGCCGGTACGGGTAATTACAAATTCCCTGATGTCAATATAAATAAATCAATGCAGGACGGCAGTACATGGAATTCAAGTTATGCCAATGAAATAACTATTACCGTTAAGGCATATACCGATAATACAAACTGTGAATTTCTCGGTATCATATTCAATAACGGAGCTGCATATCCCTCAGGCTTCAAGGCTCCGGCAGTTGAAAGCACGACCTACGACGCACCTCCGGTAGAGCAGACAAGCAAGCGTGAGCTTATGAAGATGACGCTTGATTACTGCGATACGATGGACTCGTCAAAATATCAGGACGCTTCATGGGATAAATTCCAGACTGAGCTTGCTAAGGCAAAGACAGTTTATGAAAACCAGTCAGCTTCTGATACGGAACTTGTCAACGCGAGAGCAAGTCTTGAAAAGGTAAAAGCAAATATGCTTTTCAAGGATACGGGAACACAGGCTGCTCCTCTTCCTTACCGTGATCTTACAGACGATGAGATAGTTAAGGAAATGGGCGTAGGAACAAACCTCGGAAATACAATGGACGGACATTCCGGCTTTACTCCAAGCGAGACCTCATGGCAGTCGGTTGAGACTACAAAGGCTTATATAAAGGCGCTTCATGACGCCGGATATAATACGGTGCGTATCCCTGTAACCTGGGGAACGATGATCGACGACGAAAACGGCTATTCGATAAACGATACATGGATAAGCAGAGTTCAGGACATCGTGGATTACTGCGTATCTCAGGATATGTACGCTATCATCAATGTTCACCACGACGGCGCAGAGCAGTCGGGCTGGCTCAGAGTAGCTGCGGAGGATATTGATCAGGTTTATGATAAATTTGAAAAGGTATGGAGAAATATTGCAGAGTATTTCAAGAATTACGACGAGCATCTTATTTTCGAGTCTATGAATGAGATCACCTGCATGGAAGGCGACGCCAAAAATTCGGCTGAGGCTATCGCATACGATACCCCTGTTATAGTTAATCTCAATCAGATATTTGTAAACGTAGTACGTTCTACAGGCTCGAACAATGCTAAGAGATGGCTTTCGGTAGTTTCGCACTATGCAAACGGAGGAACTCAGTCAGGCTTCGTTCTTGCAGACGACAGCTACAATACAGAAAACAGGATCATGTTTGCGCTTCATATTTACAAGGCATCAACAAACGTAACATGGACTTACAGCGAAGTATATCAGGTAGCTGACGCACTCAAAAAGTGTGCAGCAAAGCATAAAGTTCCGATAATACTCGGAGAGTACGGAACAAGAACCTATACTCAGGCGGGAACCGAGAGCGGATACAACGACGTAGCCAGAGCTTATTTCTCCGAGATAGTTCACCGCGCCTGTCAGGCTGCCGGAGCTGTTCCTGTAGTATGGGATCAGGGATACGGTACAAAGGGCGAATATGAAACCGGCTTGTATTCCTACTGGAACAGAACAAAATGCGAACCTTTGTTCAAAACAATTATAGACGCAATGATGAGAGGAACGTATCTGCCTAATACGTCCAAGAACAACAGCTATGATTTCAAGGACGTTGTTCAGGGTCCGTCTGTTGACCCGATAACCGATATAGCTCTCAGCGATGAAAAGGTCAGCGTAGAGCTGGGCGATAATTATACGGTAACGGCTGAAGTTACTCCATCCGGTTCAAATGATGTTGTTATCTGGAGTACGGACGATGAAACTATTGCGACTGTATCACAGGGCAAAATAAGGGCAAGAGGAATAGGAATTACGACGGTAAGAGCATATTCACAGAGCGGAAGCATTGAAAAGACCATAACTGTAAAGGTTTCTCCGAAGGCTTCTGAAAATGCGGCGACCGCTATCAGCGCAGAGGATTCCTATACTGTTATTTCAGGTAAATACGTTTATCTCAATCCGTCGGTCGAGCCTGCCGGCGCAGACGATTATATTACCTATAAATCGTCGAATACAAATATTGTAACAGTTAACTCGCTGGGCAAGGCTGTAGGCGTTAAAAACGGAGTTGCTTATGTAACTATGACAGCTTCAAGCGGAGTTACCAGAACTGTAAAGATCGAGGTTCTTGACAGCGCTGCTAAGGAAGAAGTAAATCTGGCGCTTCACGTTCTTTATAACGATACGGCAAAGAATTATTACGGAACTGAGCTCGGAGATGCTGTAAAGGCAACGGGCGACGGACAGTATACAGTATCATTCGATCTTAACAGCCAGCTTTCATCAGCAGGTAAAAAGGCTGGTATAACCGAAATAAACAATCTTACGGCTGTTTATATCAAGGATTCTGACATAACAAGCGGAAACGCAAAGAAATCACCTCTTAACAGCGCTGAAATAAGATATGACAGCGTTAAGGTAAACGGAACAGAGCTTACTATAAACAACAGTGATTTTGCTTCCGCACTTAATTCTGAGGTATTTGACAGCGGAAGGCCTATCAATGCTTGGGACGGCTCTATTGTAGACGAGGTTTCCGCAGCCGATCATGTAGCTAGGTTTACAACAGTTTCAAATCCTACTACTATTGAAGTTACATTTACTCTTCAGAATGTTGAATTTAAGCAGTCAGCTTCCGATAAAAAGAATGAAGCGCTGAAAATGACAGCGGTTACAGATAAGAAGATCGTTCTTGACAATATCGGAGATACTGCTGAGCTGGCAGTAAAGATCATACCGAGAAATACCGATTCTCTGGTAACATTCACTTCTGATAATGCAAATATCGTTTCTGTCGATAATACTGCATTGGCGACCGATCCTGAAACAGGTGAGGTAAGAATTACAGTTACGGCAATGAACGAGGGCAAGGCTACTGTTACGGCAATGACTGAAAACGGATTAACAGTTGAGTTTACCGTAATAGTAGGAGAGGATATCTATGACGATCCTTCAAGTGAGGACAGCTCATCTGAAAATTCATCGGATATTGATTCCTCTTCTCAGGGATCGGAGTCAAGCGACAGCGATTCATCTTCAGCAGATTCCAACGATTCCAACACACAGGACTCCTCTTCACAGAGTTCTTCGTCAGACAGCGGTACGGCTTCTTCACCGTCCTCCGATTCCGGAAACGGTAATTCAGGCGCAGGCAGCAATCCGAATACGGGAGCTAAGGCAGCTGCTCTTACAGGAGTGCTTCTCTCGGCGGCAGCTCTGATCGTTGTTAAAAAGAAGAAATAAAACAGTTCAGTAATAAGTTTTGCTGAAATTAAAAAAATTACAGCCGCTTCGGTTTTGATCTTTCAGACCGAAGCGGCTGTTTTATTAATATGATCTCTGCTCAGCGGCGTTCATATCAGAGTAATTATTTTATGGTATAAAAAATCAATAAGACTGCAACCATATAAGCATATACGGCGTTTTAATTTATAAAGGGGGTGAAAGGCATGAAAAATATTACAGATACTGAGCTGAACGTTTTATTCCGCCGTTATGTAGAGGAATACTCGGATTTGGTATCAAGGCTCTGTATCGTACATACCGGAAATTATTCTGACGCGGAGGATTGTTTTCAAAACGTATTTTTCAAGCTTTTCAGAGAACTGAAAAAGGGCGGGCCTCCTAACGCAAAAGCATGGCTCATTACGGTTGCGCTCAACGAGTGCAGAAGTGTTCTGCGGTACAGATTGCGGAAGAATACCGTTGATCTTAATGAGCTTATGATACCGTTTGAGGATAAAAAAGATATTGAAATGACAGAGCTTATTTTCAGACTTGCTCCCGTTCAAAGAGATTCGATATATCTTTATTACTACGAGGAATATTCGGTAAGGGAAATTTCTGAAATAACAGGAATTAAAGAAAATACTGTTAAATCGCATCTAAAACGAGGCAGGGAGCAGTTAAAGAAGTATCTGACTGAATAGAGGTGGAGTTTATGAAACAGCTTAGAATTTTTGATAAGTATTCCGCACCCCCTAAGTGGAAGGAAGCAGTAATTATGAGACAGGATAAAACAAATACCCGAGTATTTTTGAAACGCCGTTATTTTACAGCGGTGATTTGTGCGGTCGTGCTGATCTGTGCAGGGATATATGCGCTGGGTTATTCGGTTCGTAAAGATTATCCAAGGATAAACGGGATATTGCAGGAAAGCGTCGATGAAGGAAATGACGGTGATGAGGACAGCCGTAATATAGATTACGCTGCGGAACGAAAAGGAGAACATTTCAGAGCTGTAATCGTTCAGGTCAGGGAAAACGGCGTTATGATCTGTAAAGAGGGAGAGGGTCTTATCAGCGTATCCTTTGCGGATAGCTGTGAATTTTTCGGCTCAGATAACAGCAAAACGGATTTCAGCAGTTTTAAAACAGGAGATACAGTTGTTGTAAACTTCGACGGAACTATAATGGAAACTTATCCAGAAATAATAAATTCCTGCGGAATACTCCAGACGATCGGAAGCTTAAAAGAAGGTGAATATATAACCGATCTTACAGGTACTTATTTCAGCGGTAAGGTTTATGAAATATCGGAAGAAGCTATTACGGTAGAAACGGTGAAGAACGGCTTGACATGTTATTATTCGGTCAGGAATGACTTCGGATATATTTATGACGGCAGCAATCGTATAATATCTACGGAGAATATAAAGACCGGAATGCAGATAAGAGTAAAATGCGCACAGCCTCCGGAGATGTATGATATTGATGTGATCAATTCGGATATTATTCAGGTATCCGATGCGTTCACTGCCGACCCTGTTTATCAGCCTGAAGCTGAAGCGGAATTTACTATAAGAGAGTATGCCGTGGAAAACGGCAGCCTGCTCTTTGAAGCAAAAATAGAAAACGAGCAGGAAAGGCTGCTGCTGGATACTATAATTAACGATTATGTTGAGAAGATAAAAGCAGATCCCTATAAAAAAGCATATGATCTAATGCCTTTGCGTGAGTTTTCTGTTAGGAAGGGATCTGATGATACGTCAGCCGAATATCTGCTTTATGAAACCGGCGAGAATATATATTTCAGTACAGACATGGGAGATCTTGAAATATCTAAGGAGGAGAGCAGCGCTGCCGATATACTGAGGCTGCTTGATGAAATATCACAAGGTCATTGAAAATACCCGGTAAATTAAGCGGTCAACGGCGGAGATGATTGTGAACTACAGGATTTTGTGCGGGGAAATGGATAATTTCTCCGCCTTTCGTATGTTTTGTAGAAAACAGGCAATAATTATATAGGCATAGATGAAAATTTTGTAGGAATTTATAACAGGTAAAATTGAAGAAAATGCTTGACAGCCGCGTTTTTGCGGTGTATAATATTAAAGTATGCTGATGAATTGTAATCAGTCGTATAGTATTTTAATGAAAGGAGAGAAATTATGCCAACCTTTAACCAGTTAGTAAGAAAGGGAAGAGACGTTCTTGAAACAAAGTCGACTGCTCCTGCGCTTCAGAAGGGTTATAACTCAAAGAAGAAAGTAGCTATCGATCAGAACTGTCCTCAGAAGAGAGGCGTATGTACAGCAGTAAGAACCGCTACACCTAAGAAGCCTAACTCAGCTATGAGAAAAATCGCCAGAGTTAAGCTTACAAACGGAAACGAAGTAACAGCTTATATTCCGGGTATCGGTCACAATCTGCAGGAGCACAGCGTTGTTCTCATCAGAGGCGGACGTGTAAAGGATCTCCCAGGTGTGCGTTACCACATCATCAGAGGAACTCTTGACGCTCAGGGCGTTGCCAAGAGAATGCAGGCTCGCTCAAAATACGGCGCTAAGAAGCCTAAGGCAGGAGCTGCCAAGTAATAAAGCTCAGGCTTTACTGCTTAAAACTCATTAAATAAGGTTAGACTCATTGTCGCATACTGCGAAGACCACAGTTGCGTGTAGAGTGATTATATATATCTGCTTTAGAAGCGGAATTTTATTTTTCCTCTGCATTGGACTGACGGGGCTGCAGCTCAAGGCTGCAGAGCGAGTACCTATGAATTCATTTATTTGTGAAGGAGGGAATTAAAGTGCCAAGAAGAGGTAAAGTTGCTAAAAGAGACGTACTTCTTGATCCTGTATACAATTCTAAGCTTGTAACGCGTCTTGTAAACAATATCATGCTGGACGGCAAGAAGGGCGTTGCTCAGAAGATAGTTTACGGAGCATTTGAAATCGTAGAGGAGAAAACGGGACGTCCCGCTCTCGAAGTTTTTGAAGAGGCTATGAACAATATCATGCCTGAGCTCGAAGTAAAGGCCCGCCGTGTAGGAGGAGCTACCTATCAGGTTCCTATGGAGGTAAGACCCGAAAGACGTCAGACTCTCGGACTCAGATGGATAACAAAGTATTCTCGTGAAAGAAACGAGGCTACTATGAGAGAAAGGCTCGCTGCTGAGATCCTTGACGCTCTCAACGGTGTAGGCGGTTCATGCAAGAAGCGCGACGATACACATAAAATGGCTGAGGCTAATAAGGCTTTCGCTCATTTCAGATGGTAAACACAGTATAAATAGGAGGATATTATGGCAAGAGATTGTTCTTTGCAGGATACCAGAAATATTGGTATCATGGCTCATATCGACGCCGGTAAGACAACAACGACCGAGCGTATCCTGTTTTATACCGGTGTAAACCATAAAATCGGAGAAACTCACGAGGGTGCGGCAACTATGGACTGGATGGCGCAGGAGCAGGAGAGAGGTATTACAATTACTTCGGCTGCTACGACCTGTTACTGGAAGGGTCATAGACTTAATATTATCGATACCCCGGGCCACGTTGACTTTACAGTCGAGGTTGAGCGTTCACTGCGTGTTCTCGACGGTTCTGTAACGGTTCTCTGCGCTAAGGGAGGCGTTGAGCCTCAGACTGAGACCGTATGGCGTCAGGCTGATAATTACAAGGTCCCCAGAATGGTTTACGTTAATAAGATGGACATTATGGGAGCCGATTTCTACAGAGTTCTTGATATGCTTCATACAAGACTCAAAACAAACGCCGTAGCTATTCAGCTTCCTATCGGAGCTGAGGAGGATTTCAAGGGAATCATTGATCTGCTTGAAATGAAGGCGTATATTTACACTAACGACCTCGGAACTGATATTCAGGTAACAGATATACCTGATGATATGAAGGACAAGGCTGAGGAATACCGTGCTACTATGATGGACGCTATTGCTGAGCAGGACGAGGAAGTTATGATGAAATACCTCGACGGTGAAGAGCTCACTATAGAGGAAATGAAAATGTGCATAAGAAAGGGTACTATTGCAAACACAATAGTTCCTGTAACCTGCGGTACTTCATATAAGAACAAGGGCGTACAGAAGCTTCTTGACGCTATTGTTGACTATATGCCGGCGCCTACTGATATTGCACATATCAAGGGCGTAAATCCTGAAACAGGCGAGGAGCTTGAGAGGCCTTCTTCCGATGAAGAGCCGTTTTCAGCGCTTGCATTTAAGATCGCTACCGACCCGTTTGTTGGTAAGCTATGCTTCTTCAGAGTTTATTCAGGAGTTTTGAAGGCAGGTTCAAACGTATATAATGCTTCTAAGGACAAGACCGAGAGGATCGGACGTATTCTTCAGATGCATTCAAATCACCGTAAGGATATCAGCGAGGTTTATGCGGGAGATATTGCCGCTGCAGTTGGACTTAAGGTCACTACTACAGGCGATACTCTCTGCGATGAAAAAAATCCTGTTATTCTTGAATCCATGGAGTTCCCAGAGCCAGTTATTCAGCTTGCTATCGAGCCTAAGACCAAGGCCGGTCAGGAAAAGATGGGTATCGCTCTTGCTAAGCTTGCAGAAGAGGATCCTACTTTCAGAACCTGGACTTCAGAGGAAACCGGACAGACGATCATTGCCGGAATGGGCGAGCTTCACCTTGAGATCATTGTTGACAGACTTCTCCGTGAATTTAAGGTAGAGGCTAACGTAGGCGCTCCTCAGGTTTCTTATAAGGAAACTATCAGAAAGAACGCTAACGTTGACTATAAGTACGCTAAGCAGTCGGGCGGTAAGGGTCAGTACGGTCACGTTAAGATCAATATCGAACCCAATGAGTCAGGCAAGGGTTATGAGTTTATCAACCATGTTGTCGGCGGCTCTATTCCTAAGGAATACATTCCTGCGGTTGATGCCGGTATCAAGGGCGCAATGGAAACCGGAGTTCTTGCCGGCTTCCAGGTCGTTGACGTAAAGGTTGAGCTTTATGACGGATCATATCATGAAGTTGACTCGTCTGAAATGGCATTTAAGATCGCCGGATCAATGGCGTTCAAGGAAGCTATGAGAAAGGCTGATCCTGTAATACTTGAGCCTATTATGAAGGTAACGGTTATTGCTCCGGACGATTATTTAGGAACTGTAATCGGAGACCTTAACTCAAGAAGAGGACAGATCCTCGGTCAGGAAACAAGACCCGGCGCAGTTCAGGTCGACTGTCTTGTTCCGCTTTCTGAAATGTTTGGCTATTCCAACGACCTGCGTTCAAAGACACAGGGAAGAGGACAGTATTCAATGGAGCCTGACAGCTATATTGAAGTTCCTAAGTCGATTTCAGAGAAGATCATTACTTCGAGAAGCAAGGGTTAATTTTATTCAAAAATATTTATTTAACCTATTGCAATATTTTAAGATATCTGATATAATTACAATATAGTACGGTATTTTAGAAACTATAAATTTTAAGGAGGAAAAATTCCTATGGCAAAGGCACATTTCGAAAGAACAAAACCCCACGTTAACATTGGTACTATCGGACACGTTGACCATGGTAAGACTACTCTTACTGCTGCTATCACAAAGACTCTTGCTCTTAAGGGTCAGGCTCAGTATGAGGCTTATGATATGATCGACAAGGCTCCTGAAGAGAGAGAGCGTGGTATTACTATCAATACTGCTCACGTTGAGTATGAAACAGACAAGCGTCACTATGCTCACGTTGACTGCCCGGGTCATGCTGACTACGTTAAGAACATGATCACCGGCGCTGCTCAGATGGACGGAGCTATCCTTGTAGTAGCTGCTTCCGACGGTCCTATGGCTCAGACAAGAGAGCACCTTCTGCTTGCTCGTCAGGTTGGCGTTCCTGCAATCGTTGTATTCATGAACAAGGCTGATCAGGTTGACGACGAAGAGCTTATTGAGCTGGTTGAAATGGACATCAGAGAGCTTCTTGACAAGTATGAGTTCCCCGGCGATGATACTCCTATCATCAAGGGTTCAGCTCTTGCTGCTCTTAACGCTCCCGACGATCTTTCAGATCCTGCATATGCTCCTATTATTGAGCTTATGAATGCAGTTGACGAATTTATCCCTACTCCTGACCGTAAGGCAGATCTTCCTTTCCTTATGCCTGTTGAGGACGTATTCACCATCACAGGCCGTGGTACAGTTGCTACAGGAAGAGTTGAAAGAGGACAGCTCAACACAGGTGATGAAGTTGAGATCATCGGTCTTACTGAGGAGAGAGCTAAGACAGTTGTAACAGGTATCGAAATGTTCAGAAAGATCCTTGATTACGCTGAGGCAGGCGATAACATCGGTGCGCTTCTCCGTGGTATCCAGAGAACAGACATTGAAAGAGGTCAGGTTCTTTGTAAGCCGGGCAGCATTCATCCGCTGACTAAGTTCACAGGTCAGGTTTACGTTCTGAAGAAGGAAGAGGGCGGACGTCATACTCCTTTCTTCAACAACTACAGACCTCAGTTCTATTTCAGAACAACAGACGTTACAGGCGTTATCACACTTCCTGCTGATAAGGAAATGTGTATGCCCGGCGATAACGTAACAATGGATGTTGAGCTTATCACTCCTATCGCTATTGAAGAAGGACTTCGTTTTGCTATCCGTGAGGGCGGCAGAACTGTAGGTTCAGGCGTTGTTACAGCTGTTAAGGACTAATTAAAAATTTCAGCTTAATTGCTATTGTAAGCTCCGGATCTAATGATTCGGAGCTTTTTATTTAAACTGATATGAATATCTGGTAAACAGATTAAAAAAATGTGGAATTACAGATCAAAATATGATATAATTATTCATACAGGGGGTGAAGCTTTGGATAATCTCGACGATGATTATATGATAGACGTAGCCAAAGAGCATAAGTATCAGAATCAAAGCCGCGAATACTGCGAGGCCTTTCTGAAATGGAGAACGAATAAGAAAAATCCTTACGGTTATAAATTTGTCCACGATAAGCGTGAGCATACCTATATAGACGGAGAAGGTTATGTTGAAAAGAAGCCGGCTCAGGCTGAGAAAAAATCGCTTCTGAAATGCTGTTTTCTGCTTGGGATAACAATGATATTTATGCTGGCGGTCGATCTAGGCAAAATGCTGGTCATAAAATATTATTTTAAGCTTAGCGGCGGAGCTAATGTATATTATTCCGAGCTTAATGATTATAAGCCTTTAAGCTCGGAAATCGTATATTTTGCTGCTGTATGCAATATGCTGAAATATATTGTTCCGATAGCTGTTTTCAAATTTGTGTCACGTATACCCGCAAAGGTCATGCTGCCTACCGCAAGAGGTTCATTCAGACTTGGAGCCAGCGGAGTTCTGCTTATGCTGGTCGTTACGGCTATAGGCCGTATCGGCAACTATTTTCTTGCTTACCTGATGGGCCTTGCAAATATTGATTCGGTATATTATGACTATATTTATACAGATAACCGAACCGCAATGCTTTTTTTCTTTATTGGTCAGTTCATAATTACTCCGATTCTTATGGAGATCTTGTTCAGAGGTCTTATTTTACAGACCTTCCGTCAGTTCGGAGATCTGTTTGCAATACTGATAACAAGCGTTATAAACTGCTTATGCTATTATGATATAGCTCAGATCGGTTATATTTTCTGCGCTTCAGTTGTTGTGGGACTGTTCACAATAAGGACAGGCTCTATTTATACCGCCTTTGCAATGCGGATAAGCGGAAGAGTACTTACTTTTGTTATGACGTATATTTCTTTTCATTTAGGCTATATTGAAGGAAAAATATTTGAGACTATTGTATGTCTTGCTATATTTGCAGGCTCTATCATTGTATATTCCCGTTTGATAAGCAAGGGAGAATGGAATTTTAACATCAGAAATGACGACTCCCATATGACTCTCGGGGAAAAGATCAAGACTTCCGTTACAAGTACAGTTCTTGCTTCTTGGATACTGGTGTCAGTAGTTTTGACGGTTTTTTGTATTAAATTTCTGTAAGGCTTTATGGTGATGGGATATGAATGATGAATTTTATATGGAAAAGTCGCTTGAACTTGCGAAAAAGGCTATGGAAATAGGAGAAGTTCCGGTTGGGGCTGTAGTAGTAAAAAAGTCCACGGGAGAAATAGTAGGTGAGGGTTATAACCGACGGGAGAACGGCAGATCCCCTTTGGCTCATGCTGAAATTATTGCGATCAGTCAGGCAAGTCAGAGACTTGGCGGCTGGAGACTTATTGACTGCGAGCTGTTTGTAACCTTAGAGCCGTGTCCTATGTGTGCGGGAGCAATAATTAATTCACGTCTGGAGCGGGTAGTATTCGGCGCTTCTGATCACAAGGCAGGTTCATGCGGCTCGGTAATTAATCTCTTTGAATATCCGTTTAATCATAAGCCCGAGATAACATCCGGCGTACTGCATGAAAGCTGTTCCGTGATCCTTTCGGAATTTTTTGCAGATCTGAGGAAGAGCCGGAAATCAGTTAATAAAAATAAACAAGACGCTGATTAAACTTATCAGCGTCTTGTTTTTTTATTATATTTCATTTCTGTTTTCAAGAGCCTTATAAAGCGTTACTTCGTCGGCGTATTCGAGCATTCCTCCGATAGGAAGTCCGAAAGCCAGTCTGGTAACCTTAACTCCGAAAGGCTTTAAAAGCTTGGATATGTACATAGCGGTAGCTTCGCCCTCGACCGTAGGGTTTGTAGCCATTATGACCTCGGCGATATTACCATCCGAAATTCTGGACAGCAATTCTTTTATCCTTATTTTATCTGGCGTAATTCCGTCGATCGGAGATATAAGTCCGTGAAGAACATGATAAACTCCCTTGTATTCCTTAGTACGCTCAAATGCTGAAATATCTTTAGGCGTTTCAACAACGCAGATAGTAGATTGATCACGCCTTTGATCTGAACAGAAGGTGCAAAGCTCATTCTCAGTGAAATTCTGACATACCTTGCAGGTATGCACTGTTTTTTTGGCATTGAGAACGGCCTGAGCAAACTCTTTTACCTCAGCCTCTGACATTTCCATTACATGATATGCAAGCCTTTGAGCTGATTTCATTCCTATTCCCGGAAGCTTAGCAAACTGCTCCGACAGAATTACAAGGGGCAGAGCATTAGAATCAGCCATTTTATCAGAACAGTCCGGGGAAGGAAACTCCGCCGGTAAGCTTCTGCATTTCCTCGTCACTTGTTTCATCGAGAGTTCTTACAGCTTCGTTGAATGCGCTCATAATAAGATCCTGAAGCATTTCTACATCGTCCGGATCTACGACCTCCGGCTTGATGTTGAGCTTGAGCACCTGTCTTTTGCCGTTTATTGTAATATCCACAGCTCCGCCGCCGACAGAAGCTGAGAATTCCCGCTGCTCAAGGTCAGCCTGCAAAGCCGTTATCTCGTCCTGCATTTTCTGTGCCTGCTTCAGCATCTGATTCATGTTGTTTGAAGGGCCTTTACCCATGCCCTGAGGTAGTCTTGCTTTCATAATAAAAACTCCTTAAATTTACTTTTTTATTTCAACTTCGATCTCAGCCTCTCGGGCACGCTTTATCAGTTCGTTGATAGGATTGTCTTTATCCTCTATATCAACGGTTTTAGAAGAATAAAGCATAAAGCCGAAGTCTTTTCCGTAATATTCGTTTACTATCTTTTTCAAAAGCGCCTTATCGTCGGAGGCTTTGAACTTTTTCAAAAGAAATTCGCTGTTAACAACTACGTTGAAAACATTTCCCTCTATACACGCCATTGAATTTGCCAGAAAAGCGCCTATTGCCGGAGCCTGTTCATTGACCCGTTCCAGTATCTTTTTCCATTCGTCCAAGGGAGTAAAATTGTTCGGGTCAAACTTTTTAAGGGGAGCGGTGGTAGGTTCTTTCTTTACTTCAGGCTTAACGGCCTGCATAGCAGAAGCTGAACTTTCTCCTACGCTCTTTAAAGCCTGTTCGAGCTGGCTGATACGGCTTATAAGTGCGCTGACCTGTGAACTGCTTATCTGAGTATTCTCTCTGGGTGCAGCTGTAATGGGTTTTGGCAGATCAGGAGAATATGTGCATAATCTAACCGCGCACATTTCAAGCTCAATACACTTATTGGAGCTTCTCGCAAAATGCTCTGAGCATTCCTGCAATATTGAGATATAGCCTAATATAGTATCGAGATCAATAGAATCTGCAAGCCTTTTCAATCTTTCAAACTCGTCAGGCATACATACTATAAGCTCTCTGCTGTTATCGGCGGACTTTATGATCATTATATTTCTCATCTGAGCAATAAGCTCAGAGCATAAAACCGCCAGATCCTTGGACATTGCATATAAATCGTCGATCATTCGTATTGCTTCTGCGGCGTCATGCCTGCATACGGCTTCGAGTATATCGAACAGATAGCCGCGTCCGGCTATTCCTGCCGCATTAGAAACGACCTCTGCTGTGATATTATCCGAATAAGCGGCGCATTGATCAAGCAGTGAAAGAGCATCTCTCATTCCTCCGTCCGACAGTCCCGCAATAAGTCCTGCGGCGTCAGGGTCAAGCACAAGGTTTTCCTGAGAAGCAATATATGAAAGCCTGTCCACAATATCCTGAGTTCTGATACGGTGAAAATCAAAATGCTGACATCTGGATACGATTGTAGCCGGTACCTTATGGACCTCAGTGGTGGCAAGTATAAATTTAACGTGCTCCGGAGGTTCTTCCATAGTTTTAAGCAGGGCGTTGAACGCGCCGGCTGAAAGCATATGGACCTCGTCTATTATATAGACCTTATACCTGCACATTTCAGGAGTATAAACTACTCCCTCTCTCAGCTCCCTTATGTCGTCTACCTTTGAATTTGACGCTGCGTCGATCTCAATAATATCCGAAAGTGAACCCTTATCCGCGCTTCTGCATATTTCGCATTCAAGGCAGGGTTCTCCGTTACGGGGATCAAGGCAGTTGACCGCCTTTGCAAAAATTCTCGCACAGGTAGTTTTTCCCGTTCCTCTTGAGCCGGTAAAAAGGTAGGCATGAGCGGTTTTATCCATAGCGATCTGATTTTTAAGCGTTTCGGTAATATGAGGCTGAGAAACAACATCGTCAAAGGACATAGGACGCCATTTTCTGTATAACGCCTGATACATCAATCCTGCCTCCCTCGTTCAGCATAAAAAATCAATCCGACATATAGGCGTGCAGGCGAAACTGTGTCACACGAAACAGACCGCTTAATGCTGCTCGGTTCCCCGCCTGACATGGTTCACAGCGTTTCATTGCACAGGACCCGCACACCTATATCTCGGATTGATGAGGAACATTTCTGAAACAACTCAATCTTAACTCCATTACTTAATTATTATAACACATATACAGAAAAAATGCAAGGGTTTTTTATATTTTTTTATCAACTGCGTTTTTAAAGGTAACTGAATTTAAAACAAAAAACAGGAATATTTATCTAGATACTCCACAAATAATCTATTACAGCTGTTTACCGGACATTTCTTTTCCATCGGGGAAGTCAACGCATTAAAAGGAAAGACACTCCTGACATAGCGTCAAAAGTGTCTTTCTTTTATATTAGAGGTTTATAGAAGAAAATCAATCAAAATTAATTACTTGCCGTAGTAAGCCTTGAGGTACATTTCCTTGATCTCGCTCATAAGCGGATATCTTGGGTTAGCGCCAGTACACTGGTCGTCAAATGCGTCCTCAACCATCTGATCGAGGGATTCAAGGAATTTCTGCTCGTCAACGCCGTATTCAGCGATAGTTTTCTTGATTCCTACCTTAGCTTTCAGCTCTTCGATAGCGCTGATAAATTTATTAAGAGTGTCCTCATCGTTCTTTCCGGTAATTCCGAGAGCGTTAGCGCATTCGCAGTATCTTTCAAGAGTATGAGGATACTGATACTGTGAGAAGGTACCCATCTTACGAGGAGTAGGATCTGCGTTGAATCTCATTACATAGGTTATAAGCAGAGCGTTAGCTACGCCGTGTGGCAGATGGTGATATGCGCCAAGCTTGTGAGCCATTGAATGACAAACTCCAAGGAAAGCGTTAGCAAATGCCATACCTGCCATTGTAGAAGCTGTAGCCATTTCCTCACGAGCCTTAACGTCTGTCTGTCCGTTTTCATAAGCGGCCGGCAGATATTTAAATATAAGCTGCATTGCTCTTATAGCGATACCGTCAGAATAATCGGTAGCCATAACCGAAGCGTAAGCCTCAAGTGCGTGAGTAAGAGCGTCAATACCTGAAGCCGAGGTAAGTCCCTTAGGAGCGCTCATCATCATATCTGTATCAACGATAGCCATATTAGGCATAAGCTCATAGTCGGCAAGAGGATACTTAGTTCCGGTCTTTTCGTCTGTAATAACAGCGAAAGGAGTAACCTCAGAACCTGTACCGGAGGAAGTAGGAATAGCGATAAAGTAAGCCTTTTCACCCATCTTCGGGAATGTATAGACTCTCTTGCGGATATCAATAAATCTCATAGCCATATCGAAGAAGTCAGCGTCCGGATGCTCGTAAAGAACCCACATGATCTTAGCGGCGTCCATTGCAGAACCTCCGCCTATAGCGATAATAGTATCAGGCTCGAAAGCTCTGATAGCCTTTACGCCTTCAAGAGCGCAGCCAAGCGTCGGGTCAGGAGCTACGTCAAAGAATGTTTCATGAACAATGCCCATAGAATCAAGCTTATCTGTGATAGGCTTTGTATATCCGTTCTTGTAAAGGAACTGGTCTGTAACGATAAACGCCTTTTTCTTGCCCATTACGTTTTTAAGTTCGTCGAGTGCAACAGGGAGGCAGCCCCTCTTGAAGTATACCTTTTCAGGCGCTCTGAACCAAAGCATATTCTCTCTCCTCTCAGCGACTGTCTTGACGTTCAAAAGATGCTTGATACCTACATTCTCTGAAACGGAATTTCCGCCCCATGAACCGCATCCGAGAGTAAGGGAAGGAGCAAGGTTAAAGTTATAAAGGTCGCCGATACCGCCGTGTGAAGAAGGAGTATTTACAAGGATACGGCAGGTTTTCATTCTTGCGCCGAACTTATTGATCTTTTCCTTTTCAGATGAAGCGTTGACATAAAGCGAGGAAGTGTGACCGTAACCGCCGTCCTGAACAAGTCTGTCGGCCTTTTCAATAGCGTCGTCAAAATCCTTAGCTTTATACATAGCAAGAACAGGGGATAGCTTTTCGTGAGCAAACTCTTCATCAAGTTCAACAGAGGAAACTTCTCCAATAAGGATCTTAGCGTCCTCAGGGACTTCAACATCGGCAAGCTTAGCAATAGTATGAGCAGACTGTCCTACTATCTTTGCATTGAGTGCGCCGTTAATGATAATAGTTTTTCTTACCTTTTCGGTTTCTTCCTTATTAAGGATATAGCAGCCGCGGTTTTTAAATTCTTTTTTAACTTCGTCGTAAATAGACTTGTCAACAATAACTGACTGCTCAGAAGCGCATATCATACCGTTGTCAAAAGTTTTTGAGTGAATAATCGAGCTTACCGCAAGCTTGATATCAGCAGAAGCGTCGATCACGGCAGGAGTATTTCCCGCTCCTACACCAAGGGCAGGCTTGCCGCTCGAATATGCAGCCTTAACCATTCCCGGGCCGCCAGTAGCGAGAATGCAGTCAGCTTCTTTCATTACTGTATTAGTAAGATCAAGGGACGGAACGTCGATCCAGCCGATAATTCCCTTAGGAGCGCCTGCCTCTACAGCTGCGTCAAGTACGATTTTAGCAGCCTCAATAGTGCACTTCTTAGCTCTCGGGTGAGGGCTGATTATAATACCGTTTCTTGTTTTAAGACAGATCATTGTCTTAAATATAGCGGTAGATGTCGGGTTGGTTGTAGGAATAACTGCGGCAATTACGCCGATAGGCTCATAGATTTTTTTTGTACCGTACGCCGAATCTTCTTCAATGATTCCGCAGGTCTGAACGTTCTTGTATGCATTATAAATGTATTCAGCGGCATAATTGTTTTTGATGACCTTATCCTCGACTACGCCCATGCCTGTTTCCTCAACAGCCATTTTTGCAAGAGGAATTCTTGCTTTGTTAGCGGCAATAGCGGCAGCCTTGAAAATCTTATCAACCTGCTCCTGAGTATAGGTAGCGAAAATTTTCTGAGCTTCTCTTACTTCGGCGATCTTTGCCTCAAGAGCTTCTACGCTGTCTACCAATACCGGTGTTTCATTCTTTGCCATAAATAAACCTCCAATAAAAATTAGCGTTAATGTGTTTAACGATGAAACCGACTAACAGTATGCTCGTTTCATCTTATTTATATTATAGCTGTTTGTTATTTTTTTGTCAATCTGTTTTTCTTACAGCTTTTCTAGTATTTTTGACATCATTATTATTCATTATACACAAATAATGAAAATTGTTTTATGTAATATAAACAAATTGTGTTCGGCAAAATGCACAAAGAAAATCTTCAAGCTTTATACATATTAAATTTGTGATGGGAGGTGCAGATCTATTTAAATTAATATATAATGAATACAATATATATCAATAGTAAACATTGGTGAAAATTACGAAAATCACTTGACTTTTTTAAAAGATGTGGTACAATATAAACAGTAAAGAAAATAAATTATATAAGACGTCAATTTATACAAAAAACGCCAAGGATTTAGCTTCTTTGCTTTGAACGTATCAATTAATATTATTTCATAAAAGGAGAAATGAATTATGGAGCTTAAAAATTTTATCGCCGGAAGTGATATTTACGACGTATACGAAAGTGACGGACTTGCAATAAGAGTATACAAGAAACCGGAGTATAAGGAAAAATGTTTGTACGCTGCGCTGACGCATGCAAGAGTTGAAACTACCCTTGTAAATTCAGCTATAAAAATGCCGGTTCTGCATGAGGTCACAGTTATCGACGGAAAATGGGCGATCTCAATGGACTGGATCAAGGGAAAAACGCTTGAGCAGCTTATGAATGAAAATCCCGATAAGATGGATACATATCTCAACCAGTTTATTGATATACAGACCGAGATCCACGCTCAGTATATGCCGCTGCTTTCAAAGCTTAAGGACAAAATGGCAAGACAGATAAAGTCGCTCGGTCAGATCGACGAGATAAAGAAGTATGAGCTTCTAACCAGACTTGATTCCATGCCTAAGCACATAAAGCTGTGTCATAACAGCTTTGAGCCGAAAAATATTATTATAAATGATGAGGGTACATATGTAATAAACTGGGGTTCTGCAAGACAGGGCAACGCTTCTGCCGATGTAGCTAAAACGTATCTGCTGCTAAGTCTGAACAGACCCGAGATAGCAGACAAGTATCTAGACCGCTATTGCATGAAGAGCGGAACGTCAAAGAAATACGTTCAGGCATGGCTGCCTATCGTTGCGGCAGCTCAGCTTGATAAGGGAATCGAATCCGAAAAGGAATTCCTCCTGAAGTGGATAGACGTTGTAGACTACGATTAATATTAATTATAAAAGGAATCTCGCTTTATACGGGATTCCTTTTGCATTATAAAAACGGCTTGTCTTTATAAAGTCAAGCCGTTTTTGCTGTTTTATTAAATCTGTCAGCTGTTTTTCGAGAAAGCCAACGTTTCGGTTTCCGCCCATGCAGCTTCGTGTGAATTGTCCTCTGGAAGTTCTGCTTTAACGTATTCACCTGTAGCTTCATTAAGAACAAAGAGGTCATTGCTTGAAATATCCTTAGCCACAGTACCTAGCTTGATATGAACATCGTCCTTATAGGTATAAACCGCAAATATATAGCAGCCGGAATTATTAATTTTACCGGTACCCTTATAACCGTACATCCATTCGCCGCCGTCATTTACGAACAGTTCTTTTACTGTGTCGGCTACATAATTAAAGGAATCCACCGCTTCGTCCGGAAGTTTCTCAAAGGCTTCTCCGTCCAGTGCCGATGTCTTTTCATCACTTTGCTCTTGAATATTATCGTTATTGTTAAGCTTTACAGTATTGCTGTTATCAGTGCTTGCGCACGAAACAAATGCAGTAATTGTGCATACGGCAAGCAGGATTGCAATCAGCTTTTTCATATAAATACCCTCCGGATAATATCAGTTGAATGCCATAACTTCACTGACAGACTTAAAATTATACATAAATTTTACAATAAATTATTCCACAATTTCATAGTATATCATACGCCTTTTGCCTTGTAAAGATAAATAATGATTTTGTTACTAAAAACTTCGATTTGGTACAAATTTGCTGAAATTTCAAACGTTTTATTAGTTAAGATTAACCAAAGGTTATTACATTTCCGTAACAAAATAAAAGGCTGAAAACTCTCCTGACTACGTAACAACCGCGGTATGCACAGCATATAATGTGAGTGTAAGAATGGCATATGCGACAGGAGGATTCATTATATGAAAAAGACAGTGTTTTTATGTGTCGGTGGAGACGCCAGACAGATATATATGAGCAGAAAGCTTTCGGAATACGGCAAAGTCTACAGCTACAGAATATCCGATCCGTCTCCGTCCGTCGTTTCACTTGACAGGCTGGACACAATGGAAGAAAAAGCGGGCGTGCTGGTGCTTCCGATGATGTCCGGCAGCGGCCTTGAAATACCCTGTCAAAGCGGCATGACGGTAAATTGTCAGGATTTAGTACCCTATCTTCGCAAGAATGCCATTGTTACAGGCGGAAGACTTGGAACTGATCTAATAGAATATTTTTCCGCACTCGGCTTTGATGTTGCAGATTATTTCAAGCGTGAAGAGCTTGTAATTAAAAACTGCATACCTACTGCGGAGGGCGCACTTCAGCTTGCAATGCAGGAACTTGCAATAACCGTTTTCGGAAGCAAGGTTCTTATCATCGGCTGCGGAAGAGTAGCTAAGGCGTCCGCATCGCTTTTCAAGGCGGCGGGCGCCGAGGTAACTTGTACTGCAAGAAGGCTTGAAGCACTTGCAGAAGCGGAAAATTCAGGTTTGAAAGCCTTCCATATCAATGAGCTTTTCGGACATATAGGAAGATATAACCTTATTATAAATACAGTACCGGCCATGATCCTTGACAGAACGATGCTGGAAGCGGTCTCAAAGGATACACTTATAATCGACCTTGCGTCTAAGCCGGGAGGCGTTGATTTTGAAGCGGCTTCACAGCTGAATAAACGAACGCTCCAGGCTCTTTCTTTGCCCGGAAAGGTTGCCCCTATTACCAGCGGAGAAATTATCTCTGAGGCGGTGAAGAATATTATAAATGAAAGGGGTGTGAAAAATGTCACTTGAAGGTATAAAAGTAGGATTCGGCATGACGGGCTCCTTCTGCACTTTTGAAAAGGCTTTTAAAGCAGCGTCTGCGCTTGTTGGAGCTGGAGCCGAAGTTACTCCGATAATGTCGTTTAATGCGGCCGGCATTTCTACACGGTTCGGAACGGCAGAGGAAAACTGTCTGAAAATAGAAGATATATGCGGTCATAAAATTATAAGATCCATAGAAGAAGCGGAGCCGATAGGTCCGAAGAAACTTTTTGACATACTGATCATAGCTCCCTGTACCGCAAATACTCTTGCTAAGCTTGCTCTGGGAATTTCCGATACTCCTATTACTATGGCGGTAAAATCTCATCTGAGAAACGGAAGACCGGTAGTTATAGCTGTTTCTACCAACGACGCTCTTGCCGGCTGCGCCAAGAATATAGGCGCTTTACAGAATTACAGAAATTATTATTTCGTGCCTTACAGCCAGGACAATTTTACGTCTAAGCCTAATTCTGTTGTGGCTGATTTCACCCAAATAAACAAAACGGCTGAGGCGGCTCTTGAGGGCTTGCAGATCCAGCCGGTCATGCTTTTTAAAGAGTAAAATCAAAAGGCTTACTTCACGATCTCTTAATTAAGAGGGTAAAGGGACATTCCGAACGGATTGTCCCTTTTTATTGTGTTTGTTCAGCTTTTGTATGTAAGAGTTATTACAATTCAGTAATAGTGATTGACATATATATATGTTTTGCTGTATAATAAAAGTACAGAAATAATCAAAGTGAAAACTATAAATCAGGATCGTGAATGCAAAGGAGATTTAATATGAAGTATAAATATTTGGCTGCCGCAGCGGCAGTTTGTGCAGCTGTCTTAATGGCTTCGTGCGGAGAAATAAGCGACAGCGGTTCTTCGGACGGAAATATTAGCAAGACTGACGTATCGGAGGAAAGTCAGGGTACAGTAAACAATACGTCTGACTCTGGTGATCAGGAGCAGCAGACTGAAAGCACAGCAGTTCCTTCCGAAAGCTCAGCGTCAGCCTCAGATTCCTCTGAGGCTGAGAGCGGTGAATTTGTTCCCGTTTCCGGCATTTTTACAGAAAGCGTTGACGGAGTTGAACAAAATTATGTTATTATAAATGAAAGCTCAAGCTATCTTGTAAGAATAGGCGAAGTTACGGGAGTACCGCTGGGAATTGATCAAACTGCGGATACTATCCTTATAAATCGGGGCGGAGTTGATGACTCAGAACCGACTTCTTATACCTATGACGGAAATGTCTTGACTTTTGAAAGGAACGGCTCGTCGTATACATGGACAAGGATAGATTATATACCTGTAAGCGGAAAGTATTATGAGGTCGATTCTGAGGGTACTTATATAAATGAATGGGTATTTAACGGTGACGGAACGGGAACAATCAGCGATTACGGCGCAGAAAACGGTGTTCCTGTCTCCTATACTCAGACCGCGGATAGATTTAATGTTTCCAGAGGCGGAGCAGACGATCAGACAGAATACAGCTACACATTTGATATATTCACATTAAAGCTTACAGCTTCAGACGGCAGTGTAATTACACTTACGGCGGCTAATTCATAGTATGAGCTTCAGAAATATTTTTACGGCGCTGGAAATGGTTTTGCTTATGCTGTTTCTGGTGCCGTTTCCTGTTATAAATGTGGGTAATGCAACAGGGATCGTAATATCTGTGTCAATGCTGCTTATATCTTGCAGCTGGGAAGAATTTCTGAGCCTGCTGAGCAGTATTGGGCAGAGCGCTGCCGGAATTATTGTTCTGACTGTGCTATTTATGCTAATGTCAGCTGCGGCGGCTTATGCTTTTATAATATCGGTAAAGATGTTCACGGCAATGCGCAAATATCCAGATAAGCCTGATATACTTATAGTACCGGGCTGTAAGGTTATAGGAAAAAGGCCGTCAAGAATGCTGAGAAGGCGCCTAGAAACTGCTCTTAAATATATGAATGATAATCCCGATGTCCTCTGTATCGTTTCAGGCGGCAAGGGAAGTGACGAAATGATAACAGAAGCTGAGGCAATGAAAGAATATTTGGTTTCAAAAGGAATTGACGGTTCAAGGATATTTAAGGAAGATAATTCATCATCGACAGATGAAAATATGAAATTCAGTCTTGAAATTATAGAACAGCTTGAAATGGAGCGGAGCGTTACTATTGTAACTGACGGATTTCATCAGTATAGGTCTGCGGTTACTGCTCGTAAGTACGGTGCACGAAAGGTTCATGCGCTTTCCGCGCGGACAGAGCCGAGATATATTTTTACCTATTGGATACGGGAATGGTTCGGTATATTGAAGATCATAGTACACAAATAAAATCGACAGCTGTATGTATCTTGACATTGATATGTACGGCTTTTGGTTTATGATGCCTGAAAAGCATATAAATAGGACATATATATTTATTCTTATCCAAACAGAGAGGTGATTGTTTGTGCAGGACGCATAAAAAAATAAGCTTTACTTGCGGTTTTGTTGACAAAATCGTGTATGATAAAGTATAATTAAAGCGTGATCATAAATATGCTAAGGAGGAAATTCTATTGAAAATACCGAAATTAAACAGGCTGAGATCAACGGCTGCAGCGGTTCTGTGCTCAGTGCTGATGTTCGCATTGGCGGTTATGCCGCCGTTTGCAGACGCTTTATCTGTAAAAGCAAGCGCAGTTTCCGGATTAAGCGCAAGGCAGATAACTTCTCAGATGACTATTGGCTGGAATCTTGGAAACTCTTTGGATTCTACGCTGAGTTCATATGATCCATCAACTTCTCCTAAGAAATTTGCACAAGCATGGGGAAATCCCGAGCCTACTCAGGAGCTGCTTAAGACGGTGAAAAATGCAGGATTCAATACTGTGCGTATTCCTGTGACCTGGTATCAGCATATTTTCTATAACAGCCAGACTCAGAAGTACGAAATAAATCCCGACTGGCTTGATTATGTGAAAAAAACTGTAGATCATGCATATGATCTTAATATGTTCGTTATCCTTAATATTCACCATGAAGACTGGGTCAACGTACCTGTATTTAACAGTACAACACTTGCCAAAGCTTCGGAAAAGCTCGAGGATATCTGGAGCCAGCTGGCTCAGACATTTAAGGACTACGACCAGCGCCTTATTTTTGAGGGAATGAACGAGCCTCGGCAGACAGGGAACAGTTCAGTTTCAGAATGGGGAAACGGCTCCGGTGATAACGGATATACATGGAGCTATATAAATAATCTGAATAAATTATTCATCACTACTATTAGGCAGAACGGCTCGTCCTGCAACAAGGAAAGGCTTCTGATGATACCGGCATACTGTGCGACAAGCGATACGGCGGCGCTCAATGCTCTCAATATTCCGTCTAATTCGGGGAATATTGCTATTTCAGTTCATGCTTATTCGCCTTATTTCTTTGCTATGGATACGTCGGGGTATGCAAATCATACTTTTCCGGGCAGCAGCGGTTACGGCGAGAATTATGAAAGCTCCCTCACAAATCTGTTCAAAAATCTTAAAAGCGTTTCAGACAGCAAGGGAGTGCCTATAATAATAGGAGAATTCAGCTCATCTGATTTCAATAATACGTCCTCCCGTGTAAATTGGGCGAAAAGCTACCTTTCAAAAGCAAAGGCTGCGGGAATCCCCTGCGTTCTCTGGGATAATAATGTTTCCTACAATGGCTCGGGTGAAGCTCACGGTTATATTTACAGAGCGACAAATACTATTTATCCGAATTCGAGCGATGTTCTGAAGGCAATGATGGATACAGTAGGAGTGAGCGGATATGTGCTTCCTGAATATCAGGAATATGAAGCCCCTGTTTTTTCATGGGACAAGATATCTGTCGGAAGCGACTGGGTCAGGATTTTTTATTCGCAAAGCGGAAAGGACCTTACCTCATGGTCTAATTTTACTCTCAGCGGCTGGAAAGATTATATTTCAAAGGATTATAAGCTGGCGGTTGTTTATGACGCGGAAAGCGAGCCTAATATAATTTTTCAGGGGGGCTGGTATCAGGTAGCCGCTCACGATACGGAGGATTTCATAGTTTATTTTACATATGACGATATGATGAACGTGCTGAACGGCAGCGGAGCTTCTCTCGACAGTATGTATAATCTTTTTGTAGGTGCGACCAATTCAAGCGCTAAGATATATGCCGTATACGCAGTTCCCGTAAACGGCAGCGGACATACCCACAGCTATACGTCAAAGGTAACGAAAGCG
>UQPZ01000009.1 GCA_900543145.1 uncultured Ruminococcus sp. | reverse complement strand
ACACTTTAACTATTACTGGTAAGGTGTTTTTTTTATGAAAATTATCCCTTCGGGGACTGAGTACATATGATTCTTTGTCTATAGTAAATAAGTTAATGGCATATAGTCCGTCAAATCGTACTCAATTTGGAAAATATATGTTGACAGCAAATAGAACTATGCGTTTCCCCTCTTTCCTGACAAAGGAGTTGAAATAAATTATCATATCATAAAAAGTGAATACTATGAATTTAAAACAAGTAAAGGAGTATAGTTATATTAATAAATATAATCTATTTAAAATCAATATAAAAATACCCGTTACTATATAATAGTAACGGGTAATATGCCGTTCACATCGGAACTGGCGCGCTGCAAGGGACTCGAACCCCTGACCTACTGGTTCGTAGCCAGTCACTCTATCCAGCTGAGCTAGCAGCGCATATGATATGTTTCGTTTCAACTATACTATTATATCATAATAGTACCATTATGTCAAGTGGAACAGTTAATTGACAGCTTTTTTTACACTCTATTCATATTTGACCGCTGTATTGGATTTTTATTGTTTGTGTATGTGTTTTGAAATATAAAAACCCCGCCGTTCCGAAATCTCCGAACAGCGGGATTAATTTTATATTTCTGCCTGCGGGTATGATTAATACATTCCGCCCATTCCGCCGCCTGCAGCTGCAGCCATTGCGGCATCAGCCTGAGGGTCTTTGATATCTGCAACAAGGCTTTCGGTTGTAAGAACCATTGCAGCTACCGAAGCAGCGTTCTGAAGAGCTGAACGGGTAACCTTTGTCGGATCTACGATTCCGGCAGGGATCATGTCAACGTACTCCTCGGTATAAGCGTTGAAGCCGTAGCCGACCTTTCTGGAACGTACGATCTTGTCGATAATTACGCTTCCCTCAAGACCTGCATTAGCAGCGATCTGACGTACAGGCTCCTCAAGAGCGCGAAGCACGATCTTAGCTCCAGTTTTCTCATCGCCTTCGAGCTTGTCGCAAAGCTTCTTTACGACCGGCATAGCATTGATAAGAGCCGTTCCGCCGCCGGCAACGATACCCTCCTCAACTGCCGCCTTTGTAGCAGCCAGAGCGTCCTCAATGCGCAGCTTCTTTTCCTTCATTTCTACTTCTGTAGCGGCACCAACCTTGATCACAGCAACTCCGCCCGACAGCTTCGCAAGTCTTTCCTGAAGCTTTTCACGGTCGAAATCAGAGGTAGTTGTTTCGATCTGAGCCTTGATCTGATGAACCCTTGCCTTTATATCGTCGGACGATCCGGCGCCGTCTACGATAATGGTGTTTTCTTTCTGGATAACTACCTGTCTTGCCTTTCCAAGCTGATCCATTGTAGTTTCCTTTAGCTCAAGTCCAAGCTCTTCGGAAATTACCTGACCTCCTGTAAGAATAGCAATATCCTGAAGCATTTCTTTTCTTCTGTCGCCGAAGCCCGGAGCCTTTACTGCAACGCAGGTAAATGTTCCTCTCAGCTTGTTTACGATAAGGGTTGAAAGAGCTTCGCCCTCAACGTCCTCGGCAATTATAAGCAGTTTCTTTCCGGACTGAACGATCTGCTCAAGAAGAGGAAGTATTTCCTGAATATTTGAGATCTTCTTATCGGTAATGAGAATGTAAGCGTCGTCAAGAACAGCTTCCATTTTTTCGGTATCAGTTACCATATAAGGAGCAATATAGCCTCTGTCGAACTGCATTCCCTCTACTACCTCGCTGTAGGTTTCGGCAGTTTTGGATTCCTCGATAGTAATAACGCCGTCGGCTGTTACCTTTTCCATAGCTTCTGCAATCAAGTCGCCTACGCTCTCATCTCCGGAGGAAACAGTCGCAACTCTTGCAATATCGGCAGAGCCTTCAATTTTCTTTGAGTTCTCAACGATAGAAGAAACTGTAGCGTCTACAGCCTTTGCCATACCCTTTTTTACTACCATAGGATTTGCGCCTGCGGCAATATTCTTCATACCCTCGCGTACAAGCGCCTGAGCAAGAAGTGTAGCGGTAGTCGTACCGTCTCCTGCAGCGTCGTTGGTTTTAGTCGCAACCTCCTTGACGAGCTGAGCGCCCATATTCTCAAAAGCGTCCTCAAGTTCAATTTCCTTTGCAATAGTAACTCCGTCGTTTGTGATCAGCGGAGAACCGAATTTCTTGTCAAGAACAACGTTTCTTCCCTTAGGTCCCATTGTTATCTTTACCGTATCTGCAAGCTTATCAATACCGGTCTGCAGGGATTTTCTGGCTTGCTCGCCGTAAATAATATTTTTTGCCATTTCAATCAACCTCCGATTAATTCTTATAAATTGTCATATACTATTATAATAATGCGTCAGTTTATTCTACAACAGCTAAAATATCATCCATTTTAACGATTGTATATTCCTCGCCGTCAACCTTTACCTCTGTGCCGCTGTACTTGCTGATAAGAACCTTGTTTCCTTCCTTTACGCCCATTGTAACGTCCTTTTTACCCGGACCTACTGCAACTACCTCAGCTACCTCAGGCTTTTCCTTTGCGGAGCCGGCAAGAATGATTCCGCTCTTAGTGGTTTCCTCTGCTTCTACCATTTTAATAACTACTCTGTCCTGAAGCGGTTTGATTGTCATAATGATCCTCTCCTTCTGATTTTATCAGGGAATATATCCCTTTTGATTTTTATTTGTTTGTACTGCTTTAAATAAAGCTTTTTAGCAGACAAGCTTTTCAAGTGTTAGCACTCCTTATCTTTGAGTGCTAATTATATTATAATACCTTTTTCAGAAATTTCAAGTCTATATGCGTAATTTTCTGAAACTTTGTAGGCTTGCACAAAAATGCATTTTATATATAATATAATTTGGACAATTTTTAACAGTTTAAAACAGCGTATATGTTTTTTTATTCATCGGTCATATTTGCTTACATATAAAGCCAGTATTATTAATTAATTAACTTAATTATTGTCACTTTATAAACCTTGCTTAACGATATTCTTGAAATTTACAGAATATTAATAATATATTAACTAAATATACAATATATCTGATTGTGAATTTGTTATAATGCTTATATTAATTGAAAATTAACTTGCGGATTGTTCAAAATTAAAAAACCACAGTATAGTTTGATTATAAGGAGGAAGATTATATGTCATTGGGCAGAGTTTTGGTTGTCGACGACGACAAGAATATTTGCGAGCTTCTTAGACTTTATCTTGAAAAAGAGGGGTACGGAGTTATACTTGCACACGACGGAGAGGAAGCAGTTGTTAAATTCAACGCTCTGAAGCCGGATATTATTCTTCTTGATATTATGCTGCCGGGTATAGACGGCTGGCAGGTATGCCGTGAGATAAGAAAGAAATCTAATGTGCCGATAATTATGATAACGGCTAAGTCAGAAACCTTTGATAAGGTTTTGGGACTTGAGCTGGGCGCTGACGACTACGTTGTAAAGCCGTTCGATACTAAGGAGGTTATCGCCAGGATCAAAGCGGTATACCGCAGAGTAGGACAGGCCTCCGGAGAAGCTGAGATCAAGGAAGTAAAGTATGACAAGCTTTCTGTAAATATGACGAGATACGAGCTGAGAGTAGACGGAAAGGTTATCGATACTCCGCCTAAGGAGCTTGAGCTGCTTTTCCATCTTGCTTCAAATCCCAACCGCGTATATACCCGCGATCAGTTACTTGACGAGGTCTGGGGCTTTGAGTATTACGGCGATTCAAGAACTATAGACGTTCATGTAAAGAGACTTCGTGAAAAGCTTGAGGGCGTTTCCGATAAGTGGGCGCTTAAAACCGTATGGGGCGTAGGCTATAAGTTTGAGGCTCTTGAAAACGCACATGAGTAATCGCCGGAGCATTTTTTCTAAATACTTTGTTATCTGTTCAGCAGTAATACTCATAAGCTTTATATGCTTAGGAGCAGTATTACTGCTTGTTTCTTCCCGGTATTTTCTTGAGGAAAAGAAGGATCTGCTGGAGAAAAACGTGCTTTCTCTTGCGGAGGATTCAAAAAGCGTTATGATAGCTTCTCCTTCGGACTGGAAGGAACGGGTAACGGATAAAATAAAGGAATATTCAATGGGCTGCAACGCCGATTTTATTCTTACCGACAAAAACGGCGGAGTGCTTATAAGCTCTAATTATGACGGAACATATGCCGACGTAGAAATACCACAGGCAATGCTTGACAGCTTCGGCTCGGAGGCTAGCTATGTCTACGGAGATTTTGACGGCTCATTTAAAGAGCAGTGTCATATTGTCGGAATATCCTTTGAGGCTAACGGTCCGTCCTATTATCTTCTTGCTGTAAGCACAAAGTCCAATCAGGATTATTATATCTGGAATATTATGGAGATATTCGGGATATCTACGGTTATTGTTATTATAATCGTACTTATAATCGTGTATTTTACTACTATGAAGCTTACAGAGCCGGTAAAGGAGATCGCTGCAGTTTCAAAGGAAATAGGAAAAGGAAACTTTTCGGTCGCACTTCCTACCTATAATGTTTAGGAGTTTGAAGAGCTGAGCAATGCGTTCAATGATATGGCGGCGTCGCTGAAAAACTACGATACAATGAGAAACAGCTTTGTGGCAAACGTTTCACATGAGCTTAGAACGCCTATGACCTCGATCGGGGGCTTTGTAGACGGACTGCTTGACGGAACTATCCCAAAGGAAGAGGAGCGGCATTATCTTAAAATTATTTCCTCAGAGGTTCACCGTCTTACAAGGCTTGTACGTTCAATGCTTAATCTTGCCAAGATAGAGGCAGGGGAGCTTAAGCCTGATATGCAGTATTTTTCGGCGCTTGAACCGATTGTTGATTCCCTCGTTACCTTTGAGAACCGTCTTGAGGAGAAGCATATCGAGATAAAAGGACTGGACGTTGACAGGGTAATGCTGTACGCCGACAGCAATCTTATTCATCAGGTCATGTATAATCTTATTGAAAACGCCATAAAATTTGTAAATGACGGAGGTTATATTGAATTCACGTTTACTCCCGTCGGATATATGACCGTAATTTCAATCAAGAACAGCGGTGAGGGGCTGAGCGAGGAAGAGCTGCCTTTGGTTTTCGACCGCTTTTATAAGACTGATAAATCAAGGGGACTTGACGCAGCAGGAGTAGGCCTGGGACTTAATATTGTCCGTTCAATAATAAAGCTTCACAACGGCAAGATTATGGTAAGAAGCGTTCAGGGCGAATATACGGAATTTGTTTTTACGATTCCCAATAAGCTGATCGACGACTGATACAGCACTTATAAAGTATAGCTTTGCAGGTATATATGCACTGAAAAGGTCTTTCGGCGGCTGTCATTGGAACATTATCCGAAGTAGATATAAAGAAATGGTGCATACAAGAAAAAAAGAACTAATGTATAGAATGTCCCGGGAGGAATTATTTTGAGCTTTTTTGATGATTTGGAAAGCAGTCCGCAGGAAAATATCCGTTCGGAAGCGGCAGAAGCGGAAACTGAGAACGCCGCTGAAGCGCCGGAAACGGAGAATACTGTAAAGCCTGATCAAACGGAGTTTACTTCCGCTGATTTCTGGGACTCAGTTGCGGCAGTACGAAAAAAGCGCAGCAAAAAGCTGTCAGCCGTTGTTATAGTTTTTATGCTGTTTATCGTTATAGTTACGTCCTTTATAATTACAGTAGCCGTAAAGGGCAGAGGCTGGCTTGCAAATATAATTGCAGGGGATCAGCGCATAGAATTTACGCTTCCTATAGCCAAGACCCCTCAGCTTGACGACAAATATTATGAAGAGGACGGAAGATATACTGCTCAGGGAATAGCCGAAGCGGTTTCTCCTTCGGTAGTTTCGATTGAGATATACAAGACAGGAACGTCCTTTGCGGCGGTAGGTCAGGGAAGCGGGATAGTTATGAGCGAGGACGGATATATCCTTACCAACGCTCATGTAGTAGACGGAGCTTCAAAGGGAATAAAGGTCGTGCTGTCGGATAAGACCGAGTATGAGGCAAAGATCATCGGAATGGATACAGCCAGCGATATCGCGGTTATAAAAATACCTGCAAAAGGACTTTCCCCGGCACAGTTCGGAGATTCGGAAAGCGTCAGCGTAGGAGAGGACGTAGTTACTATCGGCTCTCCTGCCGGCTTTTACGGTTCGGTCACAAAGGGTATCGTTTCAGGTTTGGATCGTCAGATAAAAGTAGAGAATTCCTCTATCTCTATGAGCTGTATTCAGATAGACGCTGCAATAAACCCCGGAAATTCGGGCGGCGCACTGCTTAATATGTGGGGGCAGGTTATAGGGATAACCTCTTCTAAGCTGGCTTCAAGCGATTATGACGGAATAGGATTTGCTATTTCTATCAATGCCGCAAAACCTATTATAGAGAATCTTATGGAATACGGATATGTTCAGAACAGGGTAAGGGTAGGTATAACCTTTTATTCGATAAGTGAAACTACTGCTCAGATGTACGGGACAAAAGCCGGAATATATGTAGTTTCTGTTGATCAGGACTGTGATATAGCAAACACTCAGCTTCAGCCGGACGATATTATTACCGAGTTTGACGGAACCGAAGTTTCGGACAGTGAAACAGTTCAGGCTTTTCTCGCAAAGAAAAAGCCCGGCGATACTGTAAAGGCAAAGGTTTACAGACCGTCGGTTTCAGGAAGCGGAGAAGAGTTTGAAATAGAATTCAGGCTTATGGAAGATAAGGGTTCTCTTATTGAAAATACAGACAGTAGTGACTAAATCGTATGCTGCATAAATAAGCATATAAAAAAACGATGATAGCATCAAATGAACCAATCCATAAAGGTTAGAAAAAGTTTAGAAAAAAATTATGCAAACCGACTAAGTGAAAGCTTAGTCGGTTTTGTTATTCAGCATTGCACCTTTTTCAGCCTGCGATCAACAGGAGATAACCCTTAAAGACATTTCAAAGTTTCTTTATATCCTTAAAAACTTCCGCTATAAACTAAAGTTATCTGGCAATTTCGATGAAACGGTTATTTTTTCTCCGCTTATTGGGTGTTCAAAGCTTACCGAAGCGCAGTGAAGCGCCTGACGAGTGTAATCCTCCATGCTGCCGCCGTACATATCGTCTCCTGCCAGAGGGCAGCCGATATAGGCAAAGTGAACTCTTATCTGATGAGTTCTCCCGGTTTCAAGACGGATCTCTGCAAGGGAATATTTATCGCTGCGGGCGATAATGCGGTAATTGGTAACGGCCCTCTGACCGTCTGGGGAGACCTGACGTTTTATTATTGACTCCCGTTCTCTGGCAATCGGTGCGTCTATCCTTCCCTCTTTGGGCGGAAATCCGCAGCATACGGCGTAATATGTCTTTTCAAAGCTTTTTTGCAGCTTTGCCGCACCGTATCGGCTTTTGGCGCAGATTACACAGCCGGAGGTATCGCGGTCAAGTCTGTTTACCGGACGAAAAGCGATACCGGGATAACGAGCGGCAAAAAAGTTTCCCAGTGTATCGCCCTGATGCTTTACGGACGGGTGGACGGGCATAAGCGGCGGTTTGTCAAAAACGACCAGATCACAGTCCTCATAAAGAACGGGAACGTTCAGAGCCGAATTAGGCTCAAGCGTTTTCAAGTCACGCTCGTTCAGTATGATCTCATCTCCGGCTTTTATCCTGTCTATAGTTCTTATCGTTTTGCCGTCACGGGTAATTCCGTTCTCGGTACGTTTAAGCGAAGTAATGAGCCGTCTTGAAATTCCTCGCTTTGAAAGCGCTTCGCCAAGAGTTCTGCCGTCCTCGCAGGAAGCTATAATAATTTTAACTGACATAATTCAATGCGTTCTCCTATTTTAGCGGGACTGACCTTTGCGGTACTTGTTCCAGCGCTGTATCATTGCCGGAAGCTTATCCTGCCAGTAATCTCCCATAAGATCCTCCATGAATACGATATACGAAACCATATAATAAGGAATTACTGCAAATACGGGATAAAATAAAAACATCAGAGGAAGAAACTTAGCAAACGAGAATACAAAGCTTATATATCTTGAATGCTTCCCCTCCATAAGCTTTACCGACAGGTCGCAGGCGTCAAAAATATTTGCCCTTGGGTTCAGGGTCATTATATAATTTGTAAGGCATAGCGAAATGCAGTAATGAATAAAGACCCCAGCCCAGACAAAAGTAAATCCAAGCGAAAGCATAAAGCAGAACAGTCCCCAGGAGGTAAGCTCGTTGAGCTTGCATACCCAGCCCCAGTAATAGACCTCATATATACCTACGAAAAGTGGAGCTGCTCCGAAAATTTTGAGCATAGCCGTTACAAGAGCGGTAACAAGACCTCTCGGAACGATCTTTTTGAAATTATTCTGTATATACTGCCTTGATTCAACAAAGCTTTTTCCCTGAGTAATTTCGATAAAAAGCCGTCTGGCTATGTAAAGCTCCGGCATTATGAATATAAAGAGGATAGCCGCGCGCAGTCCTAAAAAGAAAAGTCCGAAGCCGTGCGTCATGAAACTCATAGAGTAGTATTCCCTCAGGTCAAAAAAGGAAAGTACAAGAAAAATAAGAATTTCACTGAGCGCGAGAAAGCATACGAAAGCAAGGATAAAAACCGTAAGTGCGATACAGTTGCCCCAGTTTCCCTTCAGACGCTTAAGAGCTTCTGATTTTATTTCCTTATTTGTTATAGCTGCTCACGTCCTTTCGCTAATGCTTTTGTATGTTTTGAAATTCGTCGTCCTGAAGAGGAGGATAGCTTCCAAGCAGCTCGAATGCTCCTGAACGCTGCCACATTGAAGCCGTTATAAGGATCTCAAAGCCCTCGCCGAAGCCGCATTTGTATTCGGCAGGCTTTAGCTTCGGAACTCCGAAGCAGCTGAGCATATTCATTATTATTCCGCTGTGAGTAACGACGGCGCAGTTGGTAAGTCCCTCGTACATCATATCTGAAATTATAATATTAAGAGCTTCGTAGCATCGGTTTACCACATCTCTGGCAGATTCACCGTTGGGAGCAGGGTTGTCTAGTCCCCCCTCCAGAAATTTTTTGTATGCTTTATTATTCATAAGCTCTTCGGCGGTCTTGTTTTCAAAATCACCGAAGTTCATTTCCGCAAGAAGCCCCAGATCGGCCGTGTAACGGTTTGGGAAAAGTATATCGGCTGTCTGCCTGCATCTCTTTAAGGGGGAGGTATAAACCTTCTGTACCGACGGATAGAGATTTTTGTCCGCTTTGTCGTATAGATCCGCTATTCCTTCGCGGCTCAGGGGAAGATCGGTAATCCCGATATAACGTCCGTCGGTATTGGCGCTGGTCATTCCGTGGCGGACAAGTGCTAGTCTGTATCCTTTCATTATCCATAACTCCTTACAAAATATAACGATATATAATTTTATATGTATTTATTCGACAAAAAAGCTTTACAAATTTACGAAAATATTGTATACTAAATACCATAAGCAAATTCAAAGGGGGAAATTGTATGAGAACCGCTTATTCAGGTAAAAAGGAATTTATTCAGTCCAGCAGAGAGATAGGGCAGCGGCTTGCTGAAATAAGAAAATCGAAGCATATCAGCCAAACTGAAGCTGCAAAAGCTCTCGGAGTTACTCAAAGCAGCCTTTCTCAGCTTGAAAGCGGCTTCAGAATGTGGTCTGTTCCGGCAGTTATCAAGCTTATAAGATATTACAACGTTCCGTATGAAAACGTATTCGGTAGCTGGAAGGGCGCTGAATCCGAACTATCTCTTACGGCCGACGATGATTTTGAGGCGCCTGTAGCTATGCTTGAGCTTCTTTCAAAAGCTTCCGGCTCTGAGGATATATCAATGTCGGTAAAAGCATATATTTATGTATGTATATACAGAATGCTTAGACAGCTGTATGAAGCCAACCCCAGAAATTCCTCGTCGATCTTCAGTGTTGATAATGAGGAGGCAGACAGGATAAGCGGAAAAATACTTACCGAGGAGCCTGCCCGTCTGAATACTTTTATAAAATACAGCAGCCGTATAAACCGTCAGGATATTGAACTGCCGGTCGAATATTCCCAGATGCTCAGGGAGCTGGTCGGAAAATGCGAAAAGCTTATAAAGGCATATATTCCAGAGATCGAGCTTCCTGAACTGAAGCCGTGAGCCGATTTAGATCCAATGTTCTGTATATTGTACTTAAGAATCATTATAGCACAGCTGTTGATTTTTTTCAAGCCTAAGGAGAAAAAGCCATGCATATAACTAAAAGTCACGCGGTATGTGCGGCTGCACTGGCAATGATAGCCGCCGGAGCGGTTTTTTCGGTTTTTGGGGCAGACAAAGCAAAAACGGTTCAGCTTTTTGCAATGGACTGCGTATGTACCGTTTCGGTATCTCCGCAGACTTTGATCTCTGAATGTTCGGAGCAGATAAGGGAGCTTGACGGCTTGCTGTCCGCGTATGATAAAGGCTCGGATATAAGCCGTATCAATAATTCCGATATGTCGGTAAAGGTTTCGGAAAGTACGGAGCGGCTTATAAAACGGGCGGTAAGCCTTAATAAAAGGTATCCTCAGACAGACTGCACTTCAGGCAGGCTTATAGACCTTTGGAACGTTACCGGAAATGATCCGAAAATTCCTGATACAGAGGAAATAGAAGCAGCACTTAAAACAATTGGAAGCGAAAATATGATCATATCGGACGGCGGTATAAAGCTTGAAAACGGTGCAAAGCTTAATTTCGGATCCTGTGCAAAGGGCTTTGCGCTTGATGAGGTAAGAATGCTGCTCGATAATAAAAACGCCGAATATGCTGTCGTTTCCTTCGGATCTTCAAGTCTTTTATACGGAAGAAAGCCGGACGGTACAAATTTCAGCACCGATATAGAAACACCTGACGGTTCAGGAGCGGCGGCGCTTTCGTTTGAAACCGGTCAGTGCTTTATTTCTACCTCGGGGGGCTATGAAAGATTTTTTACCAGGAACGGTAAAAATTATTCTCATATATTCGATCTTAAAACTGGATATCCCGCAGAAAGCGATATAGCGTCGGTTACGGTCATTACCGAAAATGACGGTATGCTTTCGGATTTTTTGTCCACCTGTATTTATATAGAGGGCATCAGCGGACTTGAAAAATATCTTGACAGCGCGGATTTTCAAGTTATAGCTTTAGATAATAAAAACAATATATACTGTTCGGAAGGAATAAGAAACAGTATTGAAATAAAGAATACGGCTTTTCATTTTGCAGATAAACCAGAGGAGGAAAATCAATGAGGTTAAACGGAATAGCTCTTGCCCACAGAAAGGGTACGGAAAACTCCGAAACTATTGCAGTTCCCTGTCCGGAAACCGTCAGGATCGCTATGTCACAGCATATGGGTGCGCCGTGCATGCCCTTAGTCAAGGCGGGCGACGAGGTCAGCGTAGGTCAGAAGATCGGCGACTGTGAGGCTTTTATGACCTGTCCGGTACATTCCAGCGTTTCAGGAAAGGTCACGGCGGTAAGCGATATGATACTTGCCAACGGAAAATCCTGCAAGGTCGTTGAGATCTGCTGTGACGGACTTCAGACCATTTCACAGGAGGTTTCGCCGCCTGAGGTCACCGACAAAAGCAGTCTGGTTCGGGCGGTAAGGGATTCGGGTTGCTGCGGACTTGGAGGAGCAGGCTTTCCTACTCATATTAAGCTGAATTATGACGAAAACAAGACAAGGATAGATTCCCTTGTAATAAACGCGGCGGAATGCGAGCCTTATATAACCAGCGACTACAGGGAGATGATAGAGAACTCCGACGGCGTTATAAGAGGTTTAAAGCGGATAAAGAAGCTGCTGGGGATTGATAACGTATACATAGGTATAGAGGACAACAAGCCTAAAGCCGCCGCACTGTTTGAGGAAAAGCTTGCAGGGGAGGACGGATTTAAGGTGCTCAGGCTCAGAGCCTGCTACCCTCAGGGAGCGGAAAAGGTCATAGCTTTTAATGCGACAGGCAGAATAATAACGGAAGGAACGCTTCCGTCGGATCACGGTATCCTTGTAATGAACGTTTCGACGGTCGGCTTTATAAACAGCTATCTTGAAACGGGAATTCCGCTTGTTGAAAGGCGGATCACCGTAGATGGCGACGCAGTAAAAACTCCATGCAATCTGAAAGCGCCTATAGGCATGAAAATCTCTGATATACTTAAATTTACCGAAACGAATATCGCAGGAATACACAAGCTTATTTCGGGCGGCCCGATGATGGGTATGTGCGTGTACGATCCCGATACTCCGTTGTGTAAGACAAACAATGCTATTCTTGCATTTAAAAAGCCTTCCTCGGTAAAGGGGAGGGAGGCCGATCCTCAGCAGACAAACTGTATACGCTGCGGAAGATGTATAGACGCCTGTCCTTTGGGACTTATGCCTGCGGAGCTTGAAAGGGCTTACGACCGCGGGGACAGGGCGGCGCTTAATAAGCTGAAGATAAATCTTTGCATGAACTGCGGAAGCTGTTCCTACGTCTGCCCTGCCAAAAGAGATCTTGCGGAAAAAAATCAGCTTGCAAAGGGCTTTGCGCTGAGCAAGTAAAGGAGGATATCAATTTTGGAAAAGCTTACAGTCAGTCCGTCACCTCATATACGCAGCTCTATGACTACTTCTAAGGTAATGACTCACGTTATTATCGCTCTTTGTCCCGCACTTATCGCCTCGGCTGTAATATTCGGGGGCAGAGCGCTGACTCTGACGGGATTCTGCATTCTTACCGCTATGGCGTGGGAGCGCCTTTGCAATCTTATAATGAAACGTCCCAACAGTACGGGGGACATTTCGGCTGCCGTTACTGGAATGCTGCTTGCGTTCAATCTGCCGGTCACGCTTCCGTATTGGATGGCGGCAATAGGCACATTTGTTGCTATAGTTATTACAAAGCAGCTTTTTGGAGGACTGGGTCACAATTTTGCAAATCCGGCGATCGTCGGAAGAATAGTGCTTATGCTGTCCTTTCCTGCGGCAATGAGCCAATGGGCGGTTCCGTTTTATAATCCCAGCGACTTGGTTACTCAGCCTACTCCTCTTGTTTCGGGAACTGCGGAATATTCTGATATGTTTCTCGGAACTGTAGGCGGCTGTCTGGGCGAGGTATCGGCATTTGCTCTGCTGCTTGGCGGGTGCTATCTGGCCGCTGTCAAAATAATTACTCCTCATGCGCCTCTTGCATTTATAGGAACGGTTTTCGCTTTTTCTTATCTGACCGGAAGAGACGGAATATATCAGATACTTGCAGGGGGAGTAATGCTGGGAGCGATATTTATGGCTACGGATTATGTTACTACTCCTATAACCGGAAAAGGAAAGATAATTTTCGGGATAGGCTGCGGACTTATTACCTGCGTAATACGCTTCTGGTGCTCCGCTCCCGAGGGAGTTTCCTATTCTATTCTGCTTATGAATATAGTAACTCCGTACATAGATATGTTTACTCGTAAAAAAGCGGTAGGAGGTTTGTACGGAAAGTGCGCAAAGGAGGGCGAGGCTAAATGAAAAACAGCATAATGCCCCCGTTGGTGCTTACGATAATATGCGTTGTGGTTTCGGGTCTGCTGGCGCTTGCTTATAATAAGACCTACGTTGATACGACGGGAGTCATGACCGATGAGCTTCAGGCAGGCTGCGAGGATATTTTCGGAAGCGGCGATTATAAGATAATGCTTGACCCTGACGCTGAGGAGAAAACCCCCGTAACCTTTGATATTGAGGGCGTTGTTTCGGTAATTACCGACAGCAGGGACAAATGTATTGTGGAGATCAAGCAGGACGGCTACTCTAAGGGAGGACTTCATCTTCTCATAGGAATAAATTCCGAGGGTGCAGTAGAGGGGATATACTTTCTTGAAATAGGGGAAACCCCCGGAGTAGGAACTAAGGTCCAGGAAAAGTCATTTCTCGATAAGCTCAAGGGATTTAATACGGATACCGATGAAAATTCAATTGACAACATAACCTCCGCTACATATTCCTCAAAGGGTATGAAGGCGGCGTGCAAAAAAGCTGTTAAGCTTTATTCCGAACATAAGGAGGAGATTTTCGGTGGCTGATAAAAACAGAAGCTCAGGCTGGTACGAGTTTACTAAAGGGCTTATAAAAGAAAATCCTACTCTTGTTACTCTTCTTGGTATGTGCCCTACGCTTGCGGTAACAACTATGGCGGTAAACGGAATAGGAATGGGACTTGCAACGACGTTTGTGCTGGTATGCTCGAATATTGTTATTTCGCTGCTCAAAAACGTAATACCTAAGGCGGTAAGGCTTCCGTCCTTTATAGTAATAATAGCAGGTTTTGTGACCCTAATCAGCTTTATTCTGCAAAGATATGTTCCGTCGCTTTATTCTGCGCTTGGAGTATTTCTGACGCTTATTACCGTAAACTGTATTATTCTCGGAAGAGCCGAGGCGTTTGCTTCAAAGAACAAGGTATTGCCGTCGATACTGGACGGTCTGGGAATGGGACTTGGCTTTACGCTTTCGCTCTTTACAATGGGTTCGATAAGAGAAATACTGGGGGCAGGTTCATGGATGGGTATGAAAATCCCGGTAATAAGCTCCGATCCTATGCTAATATTTATTATGCCGGCGGGAGGCTTTTTCGTATTGGGCTGTATAATCGCACTGGTAAACAAGCTGGCAAACCGCAGACCGCCTAAGGAGATCTCCTGCGAGGGCTGTCCAAGCGCTTCAATATGCGGGGGAAACTGTTCGGAATGCAGTAAGGAGGATGTAAAGGTATGAAGGAACTTATCATAATCGTCCTCAGCGCAGTTTTCGTAAATAACGTCGTACTGTCGCAGTTTATGGGAATATGTCCGTTTCTCGGCGTTTCAAAGCAGCTGAAATCATCTGTGGGAATGGGCGGAGCGGTAATTTTCGTAATGGTCTGTGCAACTGCCTGCACCTATCCGGTATATATGCTGCTTGACAGATTCAAGATAACATATTTAAGAACGGTAGCTTTTATACTTGTTATTGCGCTGTTCGTCCAACTTGTTGAGATCGTACTGAAAAAGGTAATGCCGCCGCTTTACTCGGCTCTGGGAGTATATCTTCCGCTGATAACTACGAACTGCGCAGTTCTGGGAGTTACGGTCGCCAATATCGACAACGGCTACGGCTTTGTTCAGTCTGTATTTAACGCTCTGGGTACGGGAATTGCCTTTTCTCTGGCATTGGTATTGTTTTCGGGTGTAAGGGGAAGGATCGAGCATTCTGATATTCCGGCAACCTTCAAGGGAGTTCCATCGACGCTGATCGCGGCGTCTATAGTATCGCTGAGCTTTATGGGTTTCGGCGGTCTGTTCGGATAATATGAAAACTCAATATGCCGAATTTACGCCGACAATGCGTAAAACTCATACAATTCTTATTCCCTCAATGCTTGATTTTCATTTTCCGCTGATCATAGAAGCGTTTCGTTCAGGCGGATACAAAGCCGAGGCGCTTGAAAGCACTTCTTCACCCCAAACGCTTAACCGCATTATATCGCAAGGACTTGAGTATACAAACAACGATATCTGCTTTCCTGCAAATCTGATCATCGGGCAGTTTATGACCGCCCTGAAAAGCGGCAGATATGATTTGCATAAAACCGCTCTGCTGCTTCCCCAAACGGGAGGAGGCTGCCGAGCATGCAGTTATATTTATCTGCTGAGAAAAGCTTTGAAAAAAGCTGGTTTTGAATGCGTACCGGTAGTTTCGCTGAACGTAAGCGGAGTCGAACATCATAGCGGATTCAGGATTACTCCGATAATGATAATTACCGCCTGTGCGGCTGTTTTCTACGGCGATATGCTTATGCGGCTGTATAATGAGGTTTCTACTTACGAAGCAAACAAAGGTCAGACGTTTAAGCTTACCGAAAGCTGGAAGAGGAAAATCTCAATACAGCTTTCCGCAAAAAAATGGCTGTCGGTTTCGGATATGAAAATCATTTTTGATAATATCTGTCTCAGCTTTTCTAAAATTCCCCGCATTCAGAGGAATGTAAAAAAGGTTTGCCTTGCCGGAGAGCTTTATATCAAATACTGTGCACTTGGCAACGGAGGTCTGGAGGACATTTTAAGACAGCAGAGCTGTGAGATCCATATGGGCGGTTTTGCACAATATATAATGTATCTTGCAGACTGCAGTACAACAGAAATAAAGCTCTACGGACGGATAACTCCGTCAGGATTATGTGCGCCGCTGCTGATTAAATTCATGGCTTACATACAGAAGCTTATGAACAAAGCTCTGACTGATAACGGTTTTGAACCGATTACGGAATATAAAAAGCTTAAAAAACTCAGCCAATCACGCTGTTACGGAGAAACGATGGGCGACGGATGGCTGATCGAAGCCGAAATTTCCGAGGCTCTCAAAAACGGCTGCACAAGAGCCATAGCGGTAGTGCCTTTCGGCTGCCTTGTAAGCCATTCCTGTGTAAGGGGTAAGATCGGAAAGCTGAGAAAGCAGTATCCGCACGCATTTATTTACACTCTGGATTATGACTCAGGTCTGTCCGAAGTCAATCGAGCAAACCGTATAAAAATGATACTATCCTGAACTTAAAAAATAAAACAGCAACGATAAGGAGGATAAACTTGGAATATATAATACCAATAGCGCTTTTTGCTGTACTGGGCATAATCTCGGGAGTTTTGCTGACCGCCGCTTCAAAGGCCTTTGCAGTTAAAACTGACGAGCGTTTAGAGGCGGCACAGGAGGCTTTGCCTCAGGTAAACTGCGGAGCCTGCGGATTTTCAGGCTGCAACGATTACGCCGACGCAGTAGTAAACAAGGACGCGCCCTGCAATATGTGCAAGCCGGGAGGAGCGGAGTCGGCGGCAAAGCTTGCGGAGATAATGGGAAAATCGGCAGAAGCGGTAGAGCCTGAAACCGCATTTGTCCGCTGCAAGGGTGACTGCAACGCAACTGCTCATAAATACGATTTTGACGGAATCCAGTCCTGCGCCGCCTGCAATAGATTTTACAACGGCTCGAAAACCTGTACAAGCGGCTGTCTTGGCTACGGCGACTGCGTAAGAGTATGCCCTCAGAACGCTATATCTATAGTAAACAGAATAGCTGTTGTTGACTCCTCAAAATGCATTGGCTGCGGTCTGTGCGCAAAGGAATGTCCGAACGATCTAATAGTTGTACGGCCGAGAAAACAGAAGATCGAGGTTGCCTGCTCCTCTGCCGATCTGGGAAAGATAACAAGAAAGATATGCAGCGGAGGCTGTATAGGCTGCGGGATATGCGCAAAGAAATGCCCCAAGGGAGCTATTTCAGTGCAGAATAATCATGCGGTAATAGATTATACACTGTGCGTGGGCTGCGGAACCTGCAAGGAAGCCTGCCCTATGAAGGCGATAGTAGAATTGTAAGCAATTTTTGCATTTAAAAATAATATAACGTCTGTTCCTCGTTGTGCTTCGGGGAACAGACAACTTATAGCTTGTTTTTTGCAAATGGCATCTGAATTGCTTGGCAAAATTGATTTCCTTGTTTTTTTCTTCAAAGGTATTGACAAATTATCTGCGGTATGATATAATCTTAATGTTGTAAAATTATACGGAGAAGTCGCCTAGTCCGGTTTATGGCGCACGACTGGAACTCGTGTAAGGGTTAATAGCTCTTCGAGGGTTCGAATCCCTCCTTCTCCGCCAAATAGTAATAAAACCACGCATTTGCGTGGTTTTATTTTTATATACACGTTTTTTACACGCACTGCTGAAGCAAACAAATTTGTGCAAAATAGGTTGCGGTCAAACAGTTTATTTTGATTGAATGGAGAAAACCGCATGGATTTGCTGACAAATATGAACGCCGTGATCGACTTTGATGTGCTGCACAAATTTCAATTTTCAGAGAATATCTTCCTAAATCCGGTTAAGAACAGGTCAACGGTCTGGATCTTGAGGTTTACGGCGGCGATGATAAAGAGAGATATATAGAATTGTGATATCTTATACGAAAGAAGCAGTGGTCGTATTTCTAATTACTTTAGCAATAAAACACCGCAGCTTTATATCAAAGCTGCGGTGTTTTATCATGTCGGGTATCAAATTTTTAATATAATATATTGTCAAACTGAAATAATATAGCTGTCCATGATTTTGCGGATTATTATCAATTTAAGTCTGCGGCTAGCCTCTTAGGAAGCCCTCGATTATTTTTTCCTCCGCCTGCTGTTCGGTCAGCCCCAGAGTACGCAGCTTTATTATCTGTTCACCGGCGATCTTGCCAATCGCCGCTTCATGAATGAGAGAAGCGTCTATATCTCCGGCAAAAAGTTCGGGAGCGGCGTTTACTCTGCCGTTGTCCGCAAGGATAGCGTCGCATTCGGAGTGTCCTGTACAGCGGCAGTTTCCGCTGATCTTTGAATGGTACTCCTGATATGAATTTCCTCTTGCAACAGAACGGGATACTATATCTACGCCCGAATCATTGCCCTCCAGTTCTACATGAAAATCCGTTTCAGCGGTTTCGTTTCCGTCTGTAAGAATTCTTTCTCTTATTACCAGCTTTGCGCCCTTTTCAAGCTTTGCAGTTGTTTTTCTGACAGTTCTGTCTACTCCGCTCAGCTGAATAGTATCCATTTCAAGATACGAATCCTCACCCTGTATTATGTCAGTGACCGGATCAATTTTCTTGAGTCCCGTGCCGATTCCTGTTCCGATATGCTTTTCCTTGTAAAGAACTCTGGCGCCTTTTCCCAGGATAAACCTGTGTATTCCGTTGTGACGGGCATCGTGACCGTCATCGGTATGAACGCCGCAGCCTGCTACAATTATAACGTCCGCTCCCTCGCCTACATAAAAATCATTGTATACAAGGTCGTCTACATCGCCGTGAGTTACACAGGCGGGAATATAAACGGTCTCTCCTTTAGCATCGGGACTTATATGGATAACAAGTCCCGGACCGTCGGATTTTGAATCTATCTGTATATTTTCAGATGATCGTCTTCCGGCACAGGAGCCGTTTTCCCGTATGTTGTATGCACCGTTGAATTTTCCGCTCCAGTCGGATACTATTCCGAGCAGCTCTTCGGTTGTCTTATCCACTTAAATACCCTCCTCCGTATTTTTTCCCAAGGGACAGCGAACCGCTTTTTCTTCAGAAAACAGCGTGGGAAGTATTTCGCTTTTTTCGCCGACTGTTCTTACATGACCGTCGGCAATTACTGCAATATAGTCAGAAATTTCCAGGATACGTTCCTGGTGTGAAATGATCAACAGCGATTTGTTCTCTGTAAGCTTCAGCTTTTCAAAAGCGTCTATAAGGCTTGAAAAGCTCCATAGGTCTATACCCGCCTCAGGTTCGTCGAATACCAGCACCTTTGCATCCTTTTTCGCAAGCACAGAGGCGATCTCAATGCGCTTTGCCTCTCCGCCTGAAAGGCTTGCGTCTACTACTCTGTCTATATATTCCCTTGCACATAGCCCTACTTTTCCAAGATAGTCGCAAAGCTCCTTTTCTTCAAGACTGCGCTGAGCGGCAAGCTCCAGCAGATCCCTTACAGTAAGACCCTTAAAGCGTACCGGCTGCTGGAAAGCGAAGCCGATTCCGCTTAGGGAACGTTTTGTCATATCCCAGCTAGTTATATCAATACCGTCTAGAAGGATCTTTCCCGAATCCGGCAGCTCAAGTCCGGCAATAAGCTTTGCAAGAGAAGTTTTTCCTCCTCCGTTTGGTCCGGTAATAACGGTAAGCTTTCCGGACGGTATTTCAAGGCTGACGTCTTTAAGGATCTTTTCTCCCCCCGAAAGACTCCAGCTTATATTTTTCAATTCAAGCATCAGCGCTAACCTCCTGCTGACAAATGCCCGCCGACATAAGTCAGATGTTTTATAATTCCTGTTTATTACGCCATAAATTATACTTTACATTCTTTATTATTATACCTCCGAGGTCGCCTTTTGTCAATAGATATAATATACAAAATAAGTAGATTTTTCGATGTAAAAAAATATTAAAGCAATAATGCCCTGCTTAGTATATTATGCTGTACTTAAAGTGTTGGTTAAAATATCATTTGATGTGAATATATGAAACTAAATAAATCATATGAAGTTAATATTGCTGTATTGCTTGAAATTGTATTTGTAAAATATATATGAACTTACAGAAGTATACGTTTACATTCACTTTTTAAACGTTTTCACAAAAAATAAAGGCTTGCAAAAAATAAAAAAATATGTTTTAATATATAAGGCGGTCAGAGGAAAGTTTCTGACACCGATAAAAAGATATTTCTTAAAGAAGATATAAAAGTGTTCTTGAGTAATTTCTTGAAAAATGAAAATTTTTATGAAAGGCGGAATTTAATCATGAACGTAAAGATCATTAACGGTCAGTCGATTCCTAATATGCCATGGCAGGACAAGCCGGCAGATTGCAAGGAGGTTATCTGGAGATATTCTGAGAATCCGGTTATTCCAAGAAACCTTATTAAGTGCTCCAACTCTATTTTTAACAGTGCAGTAGTTCCTTTTGAGGGCAAGTTTGCAGGCGTTTTCCGCTGCGACGACAAGGAAAGAAACATGGAGCTTCACGTTGGTTTTTCTGATGACGGTATTAACTGGAAGCTTAACGAGGAAAGGATTCAGTTTGAGCAGGCTGATAAGTCTACTGAAGAGGTAAACCAGTGGGGCTACGGTTACGACCCTAGAGTTTGCTGGATAGAGGACAGATACTGGGTAACCTGGTGCAATGCTTACGGCTGGAAGCCTACTATCGGCGTTGGCTATACGTTTGATTTTAAGACTTTCTATCAGTGCGAGAATGCGTTCCTTCCTTTCAACAGAAACGGCGTTCTTTTCCCGAGAAAGATCAACAATAAATATCTTATGTTCTCAAGACCGTCTGATTCGGGTCATACTCCTTTCGGCGATATGTACATATCGCAGTCGCCTGATATGAAGTACTGGGGCGAGCACAGACACGTTATGGGACCTCTGAGAGGCTGGGAGTCTAAGAAGATAGGCGCAGGCCCTATTCCTATAGAAACCTCCGAGGGTTGGCTCTGCTTCTATCACGGAGTTCTTGAGTCATGCAACGGCTTTGTATACAGCTTCTCCGCTTGTATTCTCGACATTGACGAGCCTTGGAAGGTCAAGTATCGCTGCGCTGAGTATCTTATCAGCCCTCAGGAGCTTTATGAGTGCGTAGGCGACGTACCTAACGTAACCTTCCCGTGTGCTACTCTCTGCGATAAGGATACCGGAAGAATTGCAATTTACTACGGCTGTGCAGATACCGTTGTAGGTCTTGCATTCACAACTGTTGACGATGTAGTTGATTACGTTAAGTCACATTCTTCAATGAGCGATTGCTGAGCTATCAGATAAATAAGTTTATCCCCTGCTGTCAGGTTCGGTACTTTTGCCGCTTGACAGCAGGGGATCTTTTTGTCCGACGAATACGGCATGGCGTTATTTGACCAGCCGTAGACGGAGTATACCTGTAAAGGCTCAGACTATCTCAGTATTCAGCATAAATTATCTGAGCCGGTAAAAATAAAGCAAAAGCCTTGCTGTTTATTTATTCAGCAGGGCTTTTATAATTTTACTTTTGCTTTGTATTTTTCACTTTCCCCTTAGCCGTATAGCTCCAGATAAGTCCGATACACAGCCAGAAGAAAGGAGTGCTTGAAACAGAGCTGATATTGAAGAACGCCTGTATAATATATGCGATAACTGCGCAGGTTACAGCGGCGCTTACCCAGTTGTTTTTCTGCCGTATAAACCCTGTTACTGCTTCAAAGGCTTTTTTCAAGGTTATCAGCAGAATAAAAACATAAATAATAAGACAAAAGATACCGCGCTGAGCCGCAGTGTCAATATATTCGTTATATGAGCGGTCGATAACAGCACCGAGACTGTACATTGTTCCCCAGTTATCAGGTCCTGTTCCGAGAACAGGGTGATTCTGAACAACATACATTCCGTCGTCCCAAAGGTATGAGTAGATCCATGACGAGGTATCCTCCCTTGCTCCTGCTGAGATAGAAAGCCTGTCGTAGCAGTCGGTAAATATTATCTGCTCATCTTTAAAGCTGCTCAGACCCGAGCCGAATATTATCCCCAACGAAAGCGCAGCTATCAGAATACCGCTTAAAGCAGGCAGTGCAGACGGCTTTTCCTCCGCTTTTATTTTTCTTATTATGCCTATCAGGGCTGCGGCAGCCGCTGCGGCACAGATTCCTATAACCGCAGGAAGAACTCTTGTAAATGCGGCGCATACCGACATTACTGCGGCTGATACAAGGTACAGGATACGTCTTGGTACAGATCTGTCAAAAGCGGCTCCCGAAACGGCTGCGGCAAAGGCAATGGTAAGCAGCGCGGCAAGAGCAAAAGGCGTAGCGGCCAGACCTGTTGCGATATATCCTTCCGTATGTATCAAATTATCAATAACTACTTCTCCTTCGCCGACGGCAGTACCGAAGTCCTTGAACAGATATTGAAAATAATTAGGTATTTTGCTTCCGACAGACGGAATGCTCTGCAATATTCCGATCACTCCGTTTACTGCTCCTATACCTACCAGAACGTCAGATATTCTGAGTCTCCAGTTATCCCCGGTAACTGTCATAGCCATTGCGAAAAATCCCAGATAGCCCAGAATTGAAAGCAGACCCTCCGATCTGTCTAAATAGCCGTAAAATGCGTACATTATGCTGTCGGCACAAAGGGTCGAGATCACGCTGACTGTAATAAATCCTGCGAACCAGAGCAGAGCCTTGTTGTTTTTTATTATTACCTCCTGCTTGATATGACCTACAAGAAAAATCAGAAAGCCGATAAGTCCTGCGGCAATAAAAAGAGTCGATACAAGAAAAACAAGCTTCTCACTTAAATAATGAGTTACCTCAAAGCCGGTTTCAGTGCTGACATAATCTACAATATCCTTTGTAAGATAATATGGAATTGCGGCAAGGGCAACGATAAGCATTGCGATCATACAGTAAATACCGCACAGCTTTTTTGTTCCCTGTTCGGTCATATTCAATATAAAATCAGATTTTTCCGTTGATCCGAACAGATGCTTTTTCTCTCCCAAAGTAATACCTCCCTTAAAACTAAAAATCGGCGGACAACTTTTTTGCCCGCCGAATGAAGGCAGCTGCGTTAAAGCGGCTTTGCCTTAAAATTATTTTGCGTATTCAACCGCTCTGCTTTCACGGATAAGATTAACCTTGATCTGTCCCGGATAATCCATCTCGTCTTCGATTCTCTTTGCGATCTCCCTTGCGACAAGAACCATTTTTTCATCATTGATCTTTTCAGGCTTGATCATTATTCTTACCTCTCGTCCGGCCTGCATAGCGTATGATCTTTCAACGCCGTCATAAGAAGTGCATATTTCTTCAAGCTTCTGAAGACGCTTGATATAATTTTCATAATTCTCGCTTCTTGCTCCCGGTCTTGCAGCTGAAATAGCGTCAGCCGCCTGTACAAGAGCCGCTACAACGGTATGAGTTTCAACGTCGCCGTGATGAGCCTCGATAGCGTGGATAACGTCGGCGTTTTCCTTGTACTTCTTGCAGACGTCAACGCCTATCTGAACATGAGAGCCTTCGATTTCATAGCTGAGAGCCTTGCCTATATCATGCAGAAGTCCTGCGCGCCTTGCAAGGTTTGCGTCTACTCCAAGCTCCGAAGCCATCATTCCCGCAAGGTGTGAAACCTCAATGGAATGGTCAAGAACGTTTTGTCTGTAGCTTGTCCTGAATCTTAAACGTCCGATAAGCTTAACAAGCTCGTGATTGAGATTATGAACGTTGCATTCGAGAACTGCACGTTCGCCCTCCTGCTTTATCTTGTACTCGACCTCTCGCCTTGCCTTGTCAACCATTTCCTCAATACGCGTCGGATGGATTCTTCCGTCCTGAATAAGCTTTTCAAGAGCGATCCTGGCAACTTCGCGTCTTACCTGATCAAAGCAGGAAAGTGTAATAGCTTCGGGAGTATCGTCGATAATAAGATCTACTCCTGTAAGGGTCTCTATCGTTCTGATATTTCTTCCCTCTCGTCCGATGATCCTGCCCTTCATTTCGTCGTTGGGCAGCGGAACAACTGAAACTGCGGTTTCTGAAACCTGATCAGCCGCACATCTGGCAATAGCAAGAGAAATATACTGCCTTGCCTTTGCGTCGCAGTCGTCTTTGATCTGTGTTTCAAAGTTTGAAACCTTGACCGCCTTTTCATGAACAAGCTCGTTTTCAAGATTGCTGAGCAGGTATTCCTTAGCCTGTTCCTTAGTAAATTCAGAGATCTTTTCAAGCATATCCAGCTGAGAATTTTTTATTCTGTCAGCCTCCGCCATCTTTTCATCGGCGGATTTCAGCTTGTTCTGGAGCGTTTCTTCCTTTTTTTCAAGATTGTCAAGCTTACGGTCGATAGTTTCTTCCTTCTGGTTGATCCTGCGCTCCTGTCTTGAAACCTCGATGCGCCGTTCCTTCAGTTCCTTCTCGGTTTCCTGCCTGGACTTATGTATTTCGTCCTTCGCTTCGACCAGAGCTTCCTTTTTCATAGTTTCCGCTGTTTTCTTAGCGTCCTCAACGATCCTTTCAGCTTCTTTTTCAGCGGAACCCATTGCAGCTTCTGCGGTTTTCTGTCTGTATTTAATGCCCTGTTTAAAGCTTATAAATCCGCTTACAGCCGCACCGGCGACGAGAGCAACCACAATCAGCAAAACTGCGATTTCTATACTCATGTATAGCTTTCCTCCTCCTCGATTATTTTGGCGCTGCATAAAAAGAACATTACAGCAAAACGTTCATCTGTAATGTACCGTTCTTAAAATGCAATGCCAATTCAATATAAAATTGTAAAGTTACAAATCAGCATATTAATTTTATAATAAATGTTGAAAACGATTAAGTCTTTTTGAAGCTTGCCGACGTTTATACGAAGGCAGGCTAAACCTGTCAGAATTCTCACCATATATAAAAACATAATGCATAATATTATTGTATAATAATTTTCCCGGATTGTCAAGGTATTTTTTATACAATTATACAAAAAAGCAGACTGTTTAATAAAAAGTCCTTGACAAAAGGGGAAAACAGTGATAAACTATTACACATGAAATAATACCATTATATTTGAAAGCTGAGATAAGGAAGCTTTAATATCGTATCGGAGCTGTTCAGAGAGCGCTGCCGCCGGCTGAAAGCAGCGTGAGTTCCGTGATTTAAAGATACCGCCTTTGAGCGCGCCTAATAAGCGACGGACAGTTCCCGTTACAGAACTTACGCTTAGCCGATTTCGCTGAGCGGACAGAGGTGCGGAGTTTTTCCGCATGAATCAGGGTGGAACCACGATAAATGTATCGTCCCGTAAAGAGCATTGCTGTGCTTTTTGCGGGATTTTTTATTTAAAAAGGGTGTATATATGAGAAAAGTATTGGGAACATTTTGCTATCTGGCTGTACTTGCAGCTGACGGAGCTGCGGCGTATTATTCGTATCTTGCATATACTCAGAAGATTTCATATCAGCAGGGCTTTCTGACTTTTATGCCGATTTTTATAGTTACCTACTGGTTCAGCACATTTTTCGGGCAGCTGTCAAGCGGCAGGGATAAAAACGGCAGATCATATATAAATAAAACTCTCAGACGTATCCTGACGGATATTCTGTCGCTGCTGAGCGTTGCGCTGTTATGCTTCTGGGTCTATATTTTTATATCAAGGTCGCTGTATAGATCGTTTTAGTTTTTAACGGGGGAGATAGAAATGGAAATATTGATGACGGTATTTCAGTCGCTGCTGATGACTGCGGCGGTAAATTCGGCGGCGGCGCTGAAGCTGCTTAATGCCGGAACTGCGCTTACTGTAATATATTGTATTGCCGCTTCGCTATGGTATATAAAGTTCAGTATTGCGCCGACTTTTAAAAAGCAGCCGGCAAAACGCATAAAAACGCTTAAAAACGGCATAAGGCTGCTGAAGGTCTTTCTTGTATCGGTAACCGCAAGCGCCGCTTTTCTGATTTATCTTATATGTTTTTCGGATCTGAGCGCTTCCGATATAATTTTAAATACGGTTATTGCCGCCGTAGCTGAATTCATTCTGTTCTGGAACGGAACGGCGAGGCTTTATCTTACGTCGGTTCAGCTGGGCATAAAATGGCGAGTGATAGGCGCTGTCTGCGGAATGATACCTGTGCTTAATATTGCAGTGCTTATAAAAACAATCAGTATAGCTTCCGCTGAATGCCGTTTTGAGAGGGAAAAGCTGGAGCTTGACAGTATAAGGGCGGAAAGCGCCGTATGCAGCACAAAATATCCTTTGCTGCTTGTACATGGGGTTTTCTTTCGGGATTTCAGATTTTTCAGCTACTGGGGAAGAATACCCGCCGCATTGAAGAGAAACGGGGCAGAGATATATTACGGAAATCAGCAGTCTGCGGCTTCCGTTGAAAACAGTGCGAAGGAGCTTGCACAGCGTATAGAGAGTATCGTAAAGGAAACAGGCTGCGGCAAGGTAAATATAATCGCTCATTCAAAGGGCGGACTTGACGCTCGCTATGCACTGAGCTGTCTTGGCGCAGATAAATATACGGCAAGTCTTACTACTGTAAATACGCCGCACAGGGGCTGTCAGTTTGCGGATTATATTTTAGGCAAGGTTTCGGATCAGGTCTGTCAGTCGGTTGCTGACAAATATAATTCGGCTCTGAAATTAGCGGGAGATGAAGCTCCGGATTTTATTGCGGCGGTCACAGACCTTACGGCTTCACGCTGCTCGGAGCTTAACGAAAAATGTCCCGACGCCGAGGGGGTATATTATCAGAGTATAGGCTCAAAGTCGGAAAATGCGAGAGGAGGGAAGTTTCCCCTTAATCTTTCCTATCATCTTGTAAAATACTTTGACGGCGAGAACGACGGACTGGTATCTGTGGATTCGATGAAGTGGGGTGACAGCTTTACAATGCTTTCTCCTAAGGGGAAAAGGGGCATTACCCACGGTGACGTTATAGATCTTAACAGGGAGAATATAAAGGGTTTTGATGTCAGGGAGTTTTACATAGACTTGGCGGCGGAGCTTAAAAGGAAAGGATTCTGAGCTATGACAGCAAATGCTTCAATAGACGGAGGGAAAGCGTTCGATTGGGGACGCACCTCGGAGGATTATGCAAAATACCGTGACATATATCCCCAGGAGCTTTACGATAAGGTGCTTTCGTGGGAACTTTGCACAAACGGTCAGAAGGTCCTTGACCTTGGAACCGGAACTGGGGTTATTCCCAGGAATATGTATAAGTACGGGGCAAGGTTTACCGCTGCCGATATTTCCGAAAATCAGATCGGGTATGCAAAGCGTCTTGCTGCAGAAAACAATATGGATATAGATTTCTTAATCACTCCGTCTGAGGAAATTGACTTTCCCGAAAACAGCTTTGATGTCGTCACTGCATTTACCTGTTTTTTCTACTTTGATCACAAAAGGCTTGTTCCAAAGCTTCTGAAAATGCTGAAGCCTGAGGGCGCTTTGCTGATAGGATATATGAGCTGGCTTCCTTTTGAGGACGAAATAGCAGGTAAAAGCGAGGCTATTATCCTTAAATACAACCCCTGCTGGACAGGAGCAGGAGAAACAAGGCGTCCCGTTTTTATCCCTGAGATCTATTCAGAAAGCTTTGAAACTGTCTGTGAAGAGGTAATAGATCTGGAGATCCCCTTTACGAGAGAAAGCTGGAACGGAAGAATGAAAGCGTGCCGCGGAGTGGGAGCGTCGCTTTCGGAAGCTGAGATACGCTCTTTTGAAAAGGAACACCTTGAAATGCTGGGCAATTATCCGGAAAGCTTTAAAATAAAGCACTATGCGGCATTAACCTTATTAAGACTCGGGAAATAAACTATAATTAAGAGCATTACGGTAAATAATAATTTATATGGAGGAATAAAAATGATAAAACTGAAGCTTAAGGACGGATCGTTCCGTGAGGTCGGGCAGGCAATGCCGGCATCGGAGATAATCAAGGACATTGGAATGGGACTTTACAAGGCTGCCTGTTGTGTAAAGCTTGACGGTCAGGTCTGCGACATGAGAACCGTCGTTGACCGCGACTGCGAATTTGAAGTTATGACCTTTGATTCAAAGGCGGGAAAGGAAACCTTCTGGCATACGGCTTCTCACCTTATGGCTCAGGCTGTAAAGAATCTTTATCCCGAGGCTAAGCTTGCGAGAGGACCTGCAACCGAAACGGGTTTTTATTACGATTTTGAGGTTTCAAAGCCTTTCGCTCCCGCTGATCTGGAGAAAATACAGGCTGAAATGAAAAAGCTTGCTAAGGAAGGCTATGCTCTGGAGCGCTTCGAGCTGCCTGTAGATGAGGCTCTTGCACTTATGGAGCAAAAGGACGAGCATTACAAAACAGAGCTTATTCATAAGCACGACGATAAGGGCGAGAAGCTGTCCTTCTATAAGCAGGGGGATTTTGTTGATCTCTGCGCCGGCCCTCATCTTATGAGCGTTTCGCCTATAAAGGCTGTAAAGCTGCTTTCATGTACAGGAGCTTACTGGGGAAAGGCTGAGGACGGCAGACAGCTTTCACGTATTTACGGAACTGCTTTTCCTAAGGCTTCTATGCTGGACGAATTTCTGAAGCAGCAGGAGGAAGCGAAGCTGAGGGATCACAATAAGATAGGCAGAGAGCTTGAATATTTCACGACTGTGGACTATATCGGTCAGGGACTGCCTATTCTTCTGCCTAAGGGCGCAAGAGTTATTCAGCTTTTGCAGAGATGGGTAGAGGATACAGAGCAGGCTAAAGGCTGCCTGCTTACAAAAACTCCGTATTTCGCTAAGCGTGAGCTTTATAAGATCTCAGGACACTGGGATCATTATCTTGACGGAATATTCGTATTGGGGGACCCTGCCGACGAGGAAAAGGAATGCTTTGCGCTTCGTCCTATGACATGTCCGTTCCAGTATCAGGTATTCCTAAACAGACAGCGCTCCTACCGTGATCTTCCTATGCGCCTGACGGAAACTTCGACACTGTTCAGAAACGAGGACAGCGGTGAAATGCACGGTCTTATCAGAGTTCGCCAGTTTACGATCTCGGAGGGTCATTATATACTCCGCCCCGATCAGCTCGAGGAAGAGTTCAAGGGCTGTCTTGAGCTTGCGAAATATATGCTTGATACCGTAGGACTGCTGGAGGACTGTACGTTCAGATTTTCTCAGTGGGATCCTGCAAATCCGAGCAATAAGTACGAGGGTACGGCGGAGCAGTGGAATCACGCTCAGGACGCAATGAAAAAGATACTTGACGATATAGGCCTTGATTATGAGATAGGAATTGACGAAGCGGCGTTTTACGGCCCTAAGCTTGATGTTCAGTATAAGAACGTATTCGGCAAGGAGGATACTATCGTAACTATTCAGATAGATATGCTGCTGGCTGAAAAGTTCGGAATGTATTATGTTGACAAGGATGGTCAGAAGAAGCTGCCGTATATTATTCACAGGACTTCACTGGGCTGCTATGAGAGAACTCTTGCTTATATGCTTGAGCATTTTGCAGGAGTGCTTCCGCTATGGCTTGCTCCTGAGCAGGCAAGGCTCATGCCTATCGGAGAAGAGCATATCGAATATGCACAGAAGCTTGCTGATAAAATGACCGAAATGGGCATGAGGGTAACGGTTGACAAGCGCAGTGAAAATATAGGTCCTAAGATCAAATCGGCACGACTCGAAAGAATACCGTATATGATCATAATAGGAGATAAGGAGGTCGAAAGCGGAACAGTTTCGGTTCGTTCGCGTAAGGAAGGCGAGCTTGGAGCAATATCCTGCGGCGATCTGCTTGAAAAACTTAACCTTGAAATTTCGTCAAAGGCTAAATAATATAATTTCGGGAACTGCGCTGCGGTTCCCGATTTCTTGTAAAGGAGGAACAGCTATGCCGTCTGTCTGTGTTCATCTTATGACTGCCTGTATATTAAAGGACAGGCTTGACATAATTAACGAAAGCGATTTTTATCTCGGCTCAATAGCTCCAGATGCTGTTAATCTTAACGGTTTTGCAGAGGAAAGGGTGCGCTATGCCGCTCATCTGAGAAGCAGGGATTATAACGTATGGAAGCAAAATATAGAGAATTATTATAATAGCATATCGGATCGCCGCAGTGATTTTCTCAAGGGCTTTTTTCTGCATTTGTATACTGATATCGCGTGGGACGAAATTATACAGCCTGGATTATTTGATCATCTTGTAGCGTCGGGGTATTCTGACAGCGAGCTTAACGGTCAGAAGTGGAAAGAGCTTAGCAGGTTTGATTTACAGCTGCGCTCCGATGTGCGGTTCAAGCAGATCATGAAAAAGCTTCCGAAGGCGCAATGCAGGGCGGTATCTTCGGTAAGCAAAGCTCAGCTTGATAATTTCCGCACACTGACAGTAAACGCAAACGAAAGTGATAAGCAAGGTGAAGCTCCGCATTACCTCGGCTTTAAGGCGGTTGCGGATACAGCCGAACTTGCTTATAAATATATCAAAGACCTGTACGATTTATAATTTGGAAAGTAACTGTTCTGAACAAAAACGCATAATATAGAAAAGGTGAAAACCGTTCTCCCCTGACTGCAGTAAAATACTGCAATAAAATTTTGCATGAAATGATTAAAAGCAGAAAACAGGGCAAAAATAATACCGAAGGGTAAAAGCCCTGAAAATATTAAGGAACGGAGTGTTTAAGGTGACAGTTCACAGGGGTGAAATTTATTATGCCGATTTAAGTCCGGTAGTCGGTTCCGAGCAGGGCGGGTTAAGACCGGTGCTTATAGTACAGAACGATGTCGGAAACAAGCACTCGCCGACAGTTATAGCCGCAGCGATTACTAGCCAGCGGGAAAAGGCGAAGCTTCCGACACATATAGAGGTAGGCGGCGGGCAGTGCGGCCTTGCGAAAGATTCTATCGTTCTGCTTGAACAGATTCGTACATTGGACAAAAAACGCCTTAAAGAACGAATGGGCGAGCTTGACACCAATTCTATGACAGCAGTTAATTCAGCGCTTTCAATTTCTTTCGGACTTAATATTAATATGAGATAAAAATATCCGCCGCTGATTTATTTTCAGCGGCGGACATTTTATATAATTTTAACCTGAATTGCAGAAATCACTTCTTTACCTTGAAAAACAATGCTTTTATGATCTGAATTACTATCATAGAGCCGAAGCTAAGAGCGTATGTTGCCGCAAGCAGTCCTCCGGAAAGCTTAACAACCTTAAAAAGCCCTGAAAGCGCCGGTATAAGAAGTACGCAGTTTATAAGCAGCATTCCGGCAATAAATGCAAGGATACCGAAAGAGTTATTGAACATTTTTCCGGAAAACAGGACAGGTTCGTCGGATTTACAGCTGAAGCCGTGGAAAAGCCTTGACATACACAGAGTTGCAAACGCCATTGTACTGGCGGCCGCCGCACCCATATAGTGGTTTCCAAGCAGAAAAGCGGCGATGGTTGCAATGCTTATAACCAATCCTGAATAGCCGATCCTCAGCATAAAAGGCTTTGTAAGAATTGTTTCTCCTGCACGTCTTGGTTTTTGCTTCATAACAGCTTCGGTATGAGGCTCAAGACCTAAGGCGATAGCCGGAAGCGAGTCGGTCAGCAGGTTTATAAACAGCAGGTGAATAGCAGCAAAAGGAACAGGAAGAGCGCCCAGCGAACAGAACAGAACGGTTATTATTCCTGCAAGGTTGCCGGAGAGCAGGAAAAGTATAGCCTTTTTGATATTCTCGTATATATTTCTGCCGTTCTTTACAGCTTTTATAATTGTTGCAAAGTTATCGTCTGCAAGTACCATTGAGGCGGCGTCCTTTGAAACCTCTGTTCCTGTAATTCCCATTGCTACGCCTACGTCGGCCTGCTTCAATGCTGGAGCGTCGTTTACTCCGTCGCCGGTCATTGCGACTATCTTGTCGTTGCTCTGCCATGCTTTTACGATACGGATCTTATGCTCCGGAGTAACTCTTGCATAAACGGATTTATCCCTTACAAAGCTGATAAGCTCTTCGTCTGAATATCCGTCAAGAGCCGAGCCTTCAACAGCCTCTGAGAAATCATTAAGGATCCCTATTTCCTTTGCGATAGCCGACGCAGTTACGATATGATCTCCCGTGATCATAACAGGTTTTATACCTGCCGTTTTACATTCGGCGACAGCCTGCTTTGACTCTGCTCTCGGCGGATCCATCATAGCAATAAGACCTATGAAATCAAGTCCGTATTCGTCCTCTGTGGTTATTTCAGAAACATTGTATTTCTTTGAAGCAAAGCAGAGTATCCTTAGACCCTGAGCGGAAAGTTCGGATACCTGAGCCTTTATCTGCTCCTTTTCCTCATGCGTACAGTTCATTCTGTCAACAAGAACATCTGCCGCACCTTTAGTAAACATTATATTTTCTCCGTTTACATCATTGAGCGTAGACATCAGCTTTCTGTCGGAATCAAAGGGTATTTCGCTTATTCTGGGATAATCGGCTCTGATCTTGGAATAGCTCAGCTTTTTTGAAGCGGCAAAGTTGATAAGTGCAGTTTCGGTCGGGTCACCTATCTCAACGCCGTCCTTGCACTGTGAATCGTTGCAGAGTACAGACGCAACAATAAGATTTCTTTCGCCTGCGGTTTCGGGGTCGCTGTCCTCAGAGGAGATAATATGCCCGTCAACTACGATTTTTCTTACAGTCATTTTGTTCTGAGTAAGAGTTCCTGTTTTATCGGAGCAGATTATTGATACCGAGCCTAAGCCCTCAACAGCCTGAAGCTTTCTTATAATAGCGTTTTCTTTCGACATCTTCTGAGTGCCGAAGGAAAGAACTATAGTTACAATAGAGCTTAAAGCCTCCGGTATTGCCGCAACGGCAAGAGCGATTGCGAACATAAGTGAATTCATTATTTCATCGGAACTGATCCTATCAGCTTGAAACAGACTAAGTCCGAAAACCAATGCGCAGATTATAAGGATCGCAATAGAAAGCTTCTTTCCGAACGAATCAAGTGAGTTCTGAAGCGGCGTCTTTCTCTCCTCGGCGTTCTGGATAAGCGAAGCGATCTTTCCTACCTCGGTATTCATTCCTATATCGGTAACAATATATTTACCGCGTCCGTAGGTAACGAAGCTGCCGGAGAAAACCATGTTTACACGGTCGCCCAGAGGACATTCCTTATTTATATTTTCAACGCTTTTATCTATATTAAGACTTTCGCCTGTCAGAGCGCTTTCATTTACCTGAACCGAAGCGCATTCTATAAGACGGCCGTCGGCAGGGATCTGATCTCCGGCTTCTATCAGTACGACATCTCCGGCGGTAACTTCCTCGGAAGGAACTACTACGGCTTCTCCGTTTCTGAGTACCTTGGCGTTGGGGGAAGACAGCTTTTTCAGATTGCTGAGGGATTTTTCAGCTTTAAGCGTCTGAACAGTTCCCAGTATAGCGTTCATGGTAATAACCACAAGAATAACTATCGTACTTTCGGCGTCGCCCATACAGGCGGAAATGATAGCTGCTATTATAAGTATTATTACCAGAAAGTCCTTGAACTGTTCCAGAAATATTATTAGTGTGCTTTTCTTTTTGCCCTCGGTTATTTGATTCTTTCCGTACTTTTCCGTGTTTTTTTCTGCCTGCCGGGAGGTAAGACCGTTTTCGGAGGATCCGAATTCAGAATAAAGTTCTTCCGGTGTCTGGCGATAGCGTTCGCTCATTTACAACATTCCTTTCAATAATATCCGCAGATTATATTTTTCCCGTTAAAATGACTGCTAGTCGCAGACGGAAAAATATTATGCTCAGGTCCTGACAGTTTTTCACATAAAAAAGCGAGACGTTTATTGGAAAAACTGCGCAGCGCAATTATTTCAATAAAAGTCTCGCCGTTTAGATATGCAGCGGGTCGGTAAAACGACCGTATTGACGCAAACATAAACAGAATTTTCTATTAAATAAGAAATTCCGCCAGCTACTCTCTTTTACACTATTATTATATAGTAAGGATCTGATTTTGTCAATAGTTTTTTTATCGGAAGGTAAAAAAGAAAGCCTCAGTCTGAGCTGAGGCTTTCTGCGGGTATCTATTAGTTTATAGGAGTTGAGGAAATATTTTTATTAGCGTCTTTAATTACATATTCAACAGCCTTTTCCCACTCTGTACGGCAGGCAGTCCAGGTCGTTTCGTTTCCTCCTGAGATCATAGTAGCCTCTGAAACAGTCATCATATATGTTGAAAGCTCGTCTGAAACGCCGTCCTGAAGATCAAATACAGGAGTTTCGGCAGCCATCTTATACAGTGTTTCACGCATTTCGATCATTTCATCAGTCCACTTATACTCGTTTTTGAGAGTATCAGTCGTGATCTGCTTGATGTCCTCAGCCTGGTTCGTAACCTGCTCGCAGTCGAGAAATGCTGCTACGCCTTCAGGATTCTTAGCTCCTGTACAGATACTGTAGCCGTGAACTTTGGCTGAAATATAAGTTTTATCGGAATCCGGATCCTTCGGCATAGGAACGAACATTACTTCGCCGGCTTCAATATCGCCGAAAGGCTTGCAGGACTCGGGAGGACACTCGATAGCGTAAAGTCCGATAGGAATGAAGAGCGTCAGGTAAGAGCCGAGACCTTCTCCGTTAGCTCCGTCGCCTCTTGGTTTCCAGTTGTTTTCAGCACGGGGGAATACAACTCCGTTTTTCTGAAGGTTATACATTCTTTCCTGAACCTTTTCGATAGCCGGATCGGACATATTCTGAACAAGCTGTCCGTCTTTCAGTCCGATCATTGGAACGCCGCTTGTTTCGGAAAGCGCCTTGTTGTACCAGTAGCCGTCCAGCGCATACTTATCCTGATCTGCGTCCGTAAAGTCAGTACACATTTCAGTAAATACGTCCCAATCCCATTTTCCCTGAGCAAACAGCTCGGCAGGATCGTCGTAACCGTTCTCATTGATCGTAGTTCTGTTATATACGCAGGCATATGTAGGCATAGCTTCAATAGCAGCAATATAATGCTTGCCGTTGAACATAAACGAGTCGCAGACGCTCTTAGATCCTGCCCAAAGTTCGGAATTAAGGTCTACATAATCGTCTATAGGCTGGAACATAGCTTTAATAGCGCCCTTAGGGAAAGTATCCATATCGTCGGCAGGGAAGAAGTCGGGTGATTCATTTGCCATTACGGCAGCAGCCAGATCGGTATAACGGTTTTCCCAGGTAGTCCGCTTATAATTGATCTTACCGCCGTATTTGGTTTCAAAAAGCTGGATGGCAGGCGACTTTACCTTTCCTTCGGTAGGGTTGATGTCGTAGTGTGCCATCCATGTAATAGTTTTATTTGATAATTCCTTGTCGGGAAGTTCGCTGGCATGAGCGTCAACTATCTGCTTCTGGTCATTATTAAGGTCTTTTCCCGGAGCAACAGAGCTTCCGTTTGAAGAATTGTCCTTATCGCCGCAGGAAGCCATACCTGCCGCCATAGTCAGCGCAAGCGTCGCAGCCATTATTTTCTTTGCCAATTTCATTAAAAAAATACCTCCTTAAAATTCGGACTCATTTGTCCTGCACAAAAACTATGCATATAGGCATAGATCTTTCGTCTGTTTTTATAATAACAAAACAATTATTGTTAGTCAATCAGCAACTTGCAATATAAATGTTTTAGGTTTTTGTGGATTTTGACAAATTCGTGATAGAAATTTGAATGATTACGTTTTCAGAAAACGTTTTCGGTGAGTTTCGGCTCTTAATTCATAAATAATTTACAATAGAAAATACAAGCTTTTTTAAACTGCGGCGGTTTTTTTCATGCCGAAAATGAGTATAAAAAAGACAGGCTGTTTATTCAGCAGCCTGTCTGTACGTTCGATATTTACATTATCAGGGACTGTATTTCCTCAAAGGTAAGAGTAGGGTGAAGCACCTTATTTATAGCTGCAGCTATCATTGCCGAGGTTCTTATTATAAGGTTATCTATTGTTTTCGGGGTTACGATCATTCCCTGAAATTCTTCTGGAAGCGGATTTATTGAGGCTGTATGGGCTATAGTAGTCATATCGGTAACTGTAGGAACTCCTACAGCTACGCAGGGTATTCCCAAAGTTTCCTCCGAAAGCTCCTTCCTGGCGTTTTCAACTCCGCTTCCGGGAGAGATTCCGGTATTGCACAGCTGTACGGTAGTTCCCAGATGGCTGAGGTCTGAACAGGCAAGAGCGTCTATAACTATAACAAGCTGTGGCAGTATCTCATTGCATATCGCTTTTACCGCAGCCGAGGATTCGACGCCTGTCTGAGCCATTACTCCTGTAGTAAGCACCGCTACGTCTGAAAGCTCGGAGGTGTCAAGATCCTTGGCAAGTCTTTTTATATGTCTTGTCGCAAATATCTTTTCAGCAACGCTCGGACCGAGGCTGTCGGGAGTTATTGCCCTGTTGCCCAGGCCTACTACCAGTACCCGCTCCGGGATATTACAAAGTCTTTTTATCTCGTCTGCTATGCATTTTACTCTTCCGTCGAAAAAATCACTGTAGGAGGAAAAGTGTCCGTCGGCGCTTTCTACGGTTATATATCTGCCCTCAGGCTTTTTTAAAAGGTGTGCTGCCTTTTCGCTTTCTACAGTAATTTCTGTTACTTCAAGCTTGATATTTTTATAGCTCCGCCTCAGCTGTGATACGCCCTCAAGCTGAGTCTGGAGCGATACCTGCTGTGCGGATTCAAGAGCTAAGTCTGTGCGTATTGACATAATATTTCCTGCCTTTCCGTTAAATATGATAATAAAATAAAGCGAATTTCTGCGCCGGATCTTTATAGACGGCTTTATTTCTGCAAAATGCACAATAATCAGTGATTAAAACAGCAAAAATTTTTGTTAAAAGCACTTGCATTTCCAATTTCTTTGTGATATAATAATCTACAAGACTTGTTTAAATGACTGCTGCATTTCCTCTCAGTCGTGCAGTTAGTTTATCCAAATAAGTGCAAAATTATTCAATGAATGAGGGAGGTGCCGATATGCCGAATATCAAATCCGCTAAAAAAAGAGTTAAGGTTATTGAAGCAAAAACTTTGAGAAACAAGGCAGTTAAGTCTGATCTTAAAACAGCTCTGAAGAAAGCTGACGCAGCAGTTGCCGAGAACGCTGACAACAAGGCAGAGGTTGTAAAGACCGCTATCAAGAAGGTTGATATGGCTTGCTCAAAGGGAATTCTGCATAAGAATAAAGCAGCAAGAAAGAAATCTCAGCTTGCAAAATCGCTTAACGCTTAATATCTGGAATACGGAGCCGCATTGTGCGGCTCTTTTTTATTTATAATATTTTCGTTTGTTTTTCGTTTTCAGACTAAGTTTTTCCTAAAATCAAGTGGAACAAAAAGTATATTGCTTAAATATTTTATACAAAAATAAGACCTTTTATATTGACATTTCTATATAAATGTGATATACTTAGCAGGAAATATGGAAAAATTGTTTACTAAAAACACGAAACTGTTTCAAAGAGGTAATGATCATGGCTGAAATGACTGAACTTGAGAAAATTGATCAGGCAGAAACCTATTTCGCGCGTTACTATGAATTTGAGGACGCAATTCGGATCAACAAAGAAAATATAGAATACCTTAAAACTTATATTCATGATAATACATATGTTGAAAAAACCTTTAATCTCAAATCAAAAAGGATCATATCGGTGGCTTTGTGCCTTGCTGCCGGAGCGGCTGTGTTCGGTATACTGACTGCGGTTCTCGGTACTGGTATGCTTATGATTTCTGCTGTCGGCGGAGCGTCGGCATTTATTCTTCTTGCCGTTTTCGGCGTCTGCCTTCAGCATTTCAGGCTTACTGAAGCTAAAAAGCGTCAGGCTGAGGTAAACGAGGGAATAGGAGAGCAGTTGGAAATATTAAAAAACAGAGATTCACAGCTTATACGTCAGAAGGAGGACTATTATAAAGGACTTGAAAAACGGATAAGCTTTATGCCGCTTGAATATATGAAAAATATAGGTCAGATAAGGTCTTATATTGAAAGCGGTGAAGCGCTGACCTGTGAGGAAGCTGCGGATCGCTTTGAAAGAAATATGCTTTTACAGGAAATGTCAAGCCTTACGATGCAATCCGAGGAAGTTGATGAACCGTCGATAGATACCGAAGCCGCTAAGGAGCGTCTTGGCGATCCGCTTGAACTTATCAGGAAAAATAAAAAACGAAAAAAGAAGGAAAACACCGGAAGAAAGAAATCGGCTTGATCCGTGTACAATAATAAAGCGGCGCATATAATCGCTGCTTTTATTTTTTTAAGTATTAAATTTATATAATTAAGGAATAATACCTGTGTTTTTATTTTTATGAAAGGGAGGCATAAAGCTGTTATGAAAAGACTTATTCTGGTAACATCTCCTCCCGCCAGCGGAAAAACCTATGTTTCCAAAAAGCTGGCGGAAAATCTCAGGCATATAGTTTATCTCGATAAGGATACGCTTATTCCGCTGTCAAGAAAAATATTTGAGGCAGCGTGTGAGGAATACGACAGAAGCTCTGATTTTTTTGAAAAATATGTCCGCAATGCCGAGTATGAAGCAATTTTGGCGCTGGCCTTCGAGGCGTTGGAGTATGAAAGCTTAGTGCTTATAAATGCGCCGTTTACAAGGGAAATAAGAGATCCTGTGTATATGAAAGACCTTGCGGAGGAGCTTAGGAAAAAGAATATCCGACTGACGGTTATCTGGGTAGAAACCGATATAGAGGTCTGCCGCCGGAGAATGATAAAACGCAATTCCGACCGCGATACCTGGAAGCTTGCAAACTGGGACGAATATATAAAAACTCAGGACTTTTCGCGTCCCGTTTACCTTGACAACCCTGAGCTTGAGGACGACTTTATTTTATTCAGAAATTCAAATGAAAACGAGTTCTTAAGCTCGATGAAGAAAACGCTTAATATTCTTGAAGACGAAAAAAGCTGCCCGTTTGATTTAATGAGAGAAGATATAAGCAGACGGCAGGAGGAACTGATCGCAAGGCTGGGCGATCTGAAAGCCGCCGGCAAAGAAAAAACCGCTGCGTTCAAACAGCTGCTGGCAGAGAAAATAACCAACTCTCAGATACTATCAATGATGGACGCTTACGATCGGAAGTAGAATTTACGAAATGTTAATATATTTTTTTCTGAAACTATTGACAGTTTGTATTTAGTCTGATATAATTATTTTTGCATTCGTATCTAAAGACAGTCGGCAGCTGAAAAGCAGAAGTCCGGCCGAGGAGGAATAGCAAATAAATATTTTGCTTGTATATTCCTTTTGTCTTTTGGCGGAAGGAATTTTTCTTTTTAGTGCGCTGCGAATCAAAAGCCGTTCCTGCGGCTTTGCAAAGAGGTGAAATTATTATGCCAAGTGAAAAGGTTCTGCGCGTAAAGCAGGAAAAGGTTGAAAAGCTGACTGAGCTTCTGAAGAATTCCACAGCCGGCGTACTCGTTGACTATAAGGGTATTACGGTTGAGGAGGACACTAAGCTGCGTAAGGAAATGCGCGAGGCAGGCGTAGATTACTTTGTTGAAAAGAACACTATGCTTCGTTTTGCTATGGAAAAAGCAGGTCTTAACGGTCTTACAAACGTACTTGAGGGTACTACCGCTATTGCTCTTTCAAATGATGATCAGACTGCTCCGGCAAGAATTCTCGGTAAATTCTCCGAGGCTTGCAACGGTCAGAAATTTAACCTGAAGGCTGGATTTATCGGTGAAGAAATTTACGATGAGGCAGGAGTTAAGGCTCTGTCAAAGATCCCGTCGAGAGAGGTGCTGCTTGCACAGCTCGTTGGTTCACTCCAGGGTCCTATTCAGAAGCTTGCCGCTACGTTGCAGGCTGTTGTGGACAAGGAGAACGGCGCCGCTTAATTTGTGCGGCGTAAGCTGAGGGGTTATCCCCGGAAATTTTAAATTTAAAAGGAGATTATTATCATGGCTTCAGAGAAGATTATGAAATTCGTAGAAGATATCAAGACACTTTCCGTTCTCGAGCTTGCTGAGCTTGTAGACGCTATTCAGGAAGAGTTCGGCGTAACTGCTGCAGTTGCTGCTGCTCCTGCTGCAGGCGGTGCAGGCGCTGCTGCTGAGGAGAAGACTGAGTTCGACGTAGTTCTCGCTTCCTTCGGTGACGCTAAGATGGCTGTAATCAAGGCTGTTAAGGAGATCACAGGTCTTGGCCTTAAAGAGTCCAAGGAGTTGGTTGAAGGCGCTCCTAAGGCTGTTAAGGAAGGCGTTTCCAAGGCTGACGCTGAGGAGATCAAGGCTAAGCTTGAGGATGCAGGCGCAACTGTTGAGCTTAAGTAATTTAGCTTAAAATACTTAAGGGACGGATCAACCGTCCCTTTTTTATTTGCAGAATTAAAATTAATATAAACCGGCAAGCAGCCGGCAGCTGTACCTACAGAAGCTCTGTAAAGGCAGCTGCCGGCTGCTTTTTTCTTTTATCTGCTCTACGCAGGCATTGTGGTCTTGTATTTAAGACATATTTTATCGGTAATAAGAGCGATAAATTCTGAGTTTGTCGGCTTGCCCTTTCCGGTATTGACAGTATAGCCGAAAAAGCTGTTGAGCGTATCTATATCTCCTCTGTCCCATGCTATCTCTATTGCGTGTCTGATCGCGCGTTCAACTCTTGAGGGAGTGGTGCTGAATTTTTTAGCAACAGCGGGATATAATAGCTTTGTAACGCTCTCAAGCATTTCCTTGTCATTAACTGACTGAATAATTGCCTCTCTCAGATAATGGTAGCCTTTAATATGAGCAGGTACGCCTATCTGGTGAATAATATCGGTAACTATTATCTCAAGGTTAGGGTTAGCTTTGTTTTTGGAAAAGCTCATGTCGGAGGTTATGTCGGTGTCAATATCCAGCATTGCTTTTATGCGTTCCCCGAGAATCTTGACGTCAAACGGCTTCAGCATAAAATACGCAGCTCCTGCCGCCATGACCTGCTGTTCGATAAACGAATTTTCGTAAGCGCTTGTAACGATAAACAGCGGCTTTTTATAGGACGAAGCCTGAAGCTTTTTAATAAGCTCGATAGCGTCAAGGTTAGGCATTACCGCTTCGATGATAACAACATCCGGAACTTCATTTTTGATCGCGTCAAAAATAGTAAGTCCGTCCTTTGGGCGGGTTATTACAAAGAAGCCCATAGCTCTGAGAGCTGAAGCGCAGCTTACGCCGTATTGTGCCGAATCGTCACCGATAAGAATTTTAATTTTGTTTGTCATAATTATTTCCTCCGTAAATTTAATTGTCAGATTTAAGCCTCGGTCATTGCATTGCTGTAAAACTAAAATCGTCGACTATTTTGTAAATACAGAATATTCAATGCTGTTATTTAGAAACTTTTCAAGAAACTATCAGCTGAGTTATTTCTTCACTAGACTTATTTTAACACAGGTAAATTTAAAAATCAATACTTTTTTAGAAAAAACGTCAATTTTTTATCGACTGATTTGTGCATATATAACATAAAAATAGCATAAAATATAACAAACACTTATTATTCTTGATTATAAGACACACTATTGTATGAAACGACAAAATTCTAATTGCAAAAGATGAGCAAATTACGCTGAATTCACGCAAATACGCAGCTGTCAGCCTGCCATTCCAAGTTCGGGGTCGACGCATTTGGTTGACTGACGGTACATTGAGTCGGCAAATATACCGTAACCCTGCTGAGGATCGTCAATAAAAACATGAGTTACTGCTCCTACAAGCCGTCCGTCCTGAATAATAGGACTGCCGCTCATTCCCTGAAGAATGCCTCCGGTCGTTTCAAGCAGCTCCGGATCGGTTATCTTTACTATAAGGTCATGCTCAGCGTCGCTGCTTAGATCTGCTTTTTCAATATTTATCTTGTATTCCTTTGGTTTTCCGTTATCTATCGTTGTGTAAATTACCGCTTCTCCGGTATGGACTTCCTGACGAAAGCCAAGCTCTATAGGCTTGCTGCTGCTGGGAGGAGAATTAAGTGTTCCGAAAACTCCCGATTCATTATTGAAATCTATATTTCCTACAGACGCAGATGAAGAAAATTCGCCCAGAAGCTGTCCGGGATCACCCTTTACGCTTTTGTTAAAGCCTGTGATCCTGACCTCTCCGACAGAACCTTGAGAAAGAGGAAGAGGAAGCTTAGTATCGGCATCGCAGATAGGATGTCCCAAGCCTCCAAAAGCTCCGGTAGAAGGATCGTAGAAGGTGAGAGTTCCTATTCCTGCCGAGGAATCCCTTACCCACATTCCCGCCTTGTATGAGCCGTCGTGGTATACAGGAGTCAGTGTAGCGGTTTTTTCATTATCACCACTTCTGTATTCAACGGTACATGGCTTTCCCTTGGAGCCGGAAATAATATCGCTGATGCTTTTGTTTGTTGTTACGCCTACTCCGTTGACTGAAATTATTACATCGCCTTTTTTTATCCCGCATTCGGAAGCAGGGCAGCAGCCTTCAAACCTTTCCAGGTCAATTACCATAACGCCTTCGGTAACAAGCTTTATTCCGAACGGCTGTCCGCAGGGAACAAGCTTCGGTCTTGAGATCTGTCCCGTCTGAACATCCTTTATCGGAACTGTACCGAAAAGCATTAAGGTGCTGTCCTCAAGTTTGGATAAAGAAGCCTCCCGATCGTGAGTGTTCATCGCTGTATTGCCCTCCAATGCTTCGACTGCCTGAAGCGTCTGCTCAGACGGTCTGGAAGAAATTGAAAAAACAGAATTTACCGTCAGCTGATTTCCGTCAGATACATAGTAAAAATCAGGAAGAGTATAGGAGTAAAAGCCTACAAGTCCCATGATCCCGATCGTTACTATACCTATCGCCGCCGCCGCGCCCTTAAAAAATCTACCCATCTTAACCAGTCCTTTCTTTTTTCAAATGCCGCATTATTTATTGCTTGTACAAATTTATTGTTGACTGCGTCCGGTTTTTAATTCAGACCGCAAAGCAAGTATATTTTTCTTTGGAAGAACTGAAAAAAGTTTCTTTGGTATTTATTTATCAGAGTAAAAGGCAGACGCACTTGATATTTTTGCTTATGTGTGGTACAATAATAAAGCTGTAATAAAAAATATTATCAGTATTATCAGCCGCAATTTATATTTTAATACATATACAGAGGTGTATTATGTCAAAAAAGGACAGACTGAAAGCGCAAAGCCAAAAACAGCTTAATTTAAAAAGAGAGCTTGAATCAAAGGAGCTTGACGAACGCTGTGAAGCAGCGCAGAAACCGAGCAAAGCTGCTGAAAAACTTAGAAAAAGGGCGAAAAGGGCGGATAACGCCGTAACGCTTATACTAAAGCTTATAATGCTTGTTCCCTTCGGATATTCCGCGTTTTTTTACGGAGGAGTAACTGTCGTCGGTATAGTAATGGGCGAGCTATACGATATTCCTAAAAGGATCGGAGTCTATATGGGCGTTGGTATTATACTGTGTGCCGCCGCGCTGTTTTTTGCTTTTTTCAGCAAATACGCAGTGCAGTTTGCGCTGTGCCTTGCCGGAACATTAAGCTTTCTTCACGGAGGAAGATATATAATAGGCAATATTACCAGAAAGCTTGAAAACTCATATGTTGCTGACGAGGCGCTTAAAACGTTGGATAAGCAGTATATGCTGCACTACTACCCCATTCTTGCTATGCTTGCAGTTTCCGCTGCACTCTTTATAGTTTATATTGTAAGAAAGGCGAAGAGGAAGAAGAAGGAAAAAGAAGAAAAAGACAACGCTCCGGTAAGAAGCATCGTTGACTGAAGCAATTGAAAAAAGATAACGGACGGACACAGACATTCCATGCAAAAGCAGCTTGTCAGGGCTGTTTTATAATGCAGGGAGGCGGCTGTTTACGTCCGTTTTGTTTATTTAATGCATTTAAAAGATCGGTTTTTCGCAATACTGATTTTGAACGGTCGGCACGGTATTGCTGAAATATGGCAAAAATCACTGAAAATAAGACGGTAAAACTGTGTAAATTTATGGACTGATTTCTATTGACGGCGGGCTTTAAGAATGATATAATAAATAATATATCGGAATTCAGCGAAATATGGCAAATTTAAGCGGCTGCTCTGCTTATCTGTGCTGAGTTTCGGAATGCAATAAATTTGTTAGGAGCGTCGGCGTGGTTTTTGCGGATTTGTTTTTTATCTATTTCTTTCTGCCGCTGTGTCTTATCTGTTACTTTCTTACAAGAAAAACGCAGATAAGAAACTGTGTGCTTATAGCGTTTTCCCTTGTATTTTATGCTTGGGGAGAACCGGTCTGGGTCTGTATGCTAATAGGGTATTCTCTGCTCAATTACCTTACAGGACTGATCATTGAAAAGTTCAGGGGCAAGCCAGGTTCAAAGGCGGCTCTTGCCTTTTCTCTTATGGTTGATATCGGAGTTCTCGGAGTGTTCAAATACAGCGGATTTATCGCCGAGAATATAAACGCTCTTCTGGGAACGGCAATTAAAATTCCGGAAATTGCGCTTCCGATCGGAATTTCCTTCTATACCTTTCAGACGATCTCGTATTCGCTTGACTGCTATTGGGGAAAGGTTGAAGCTCAGAAAAGCTTTGCAAAATTTCTTTTGTACGTTTCAATGTTCCCTCAGCTTGTAGCCGGCCCTATAGTAAGATATTCGACTATCGCTCAGGAGATCGACAGCAGGAAAACGACCGCCAAGGATCTGTCAGACGGCTTCAGCAGGATCATTCTCGGTATCGGAAAAAAGGTGATTATCGCCAATAATCTCAACAGCGTAGTAACGGCTTGCTTCGGTACGTCTGATAACGGCTATGAGGCTGTAAAGACACTTTCGGTTTTCGGAACATGGTACGGAGCGGTTCTTGTTGCGCTCTGGTATTATTTTGACTTTTCCGGCTATTCTGATATTGCTATAGGACTGGGCAGAATTTTCGGTTTTCATTTTGATGAAAACTTTAAATATCCGTTTATCTGCAAAAGTATTACCGAGTTCTGGCAAAGATGGCATATATCCCTTGGCTCATTTTTCCGTGATTATCTTTTGTATGTTCCTATATTCGGCAGAAGAAGAAAATACGGTGGGCTGTTCCTGGTATGGTTCTGTACCGGTCTGTGGCACGGAGCAAGCTGGAATTTTATCTTCTGGGGTCTTTATTACGGACTTTTTATCTGTATTGAAATGTGGATAGGAAAAAAGCGTATGAAAAAATGGCCTGCTGCGGTAAGTCATATATACAGCAAGCTTGTAATAGCCGTAGGTTTCGGAATATTCTACTTTGAGGATCTTGGTTCACTGGGAACATTCTTCAAGGCTCTTGTCGGCGCAAACGGAAATAAGCTTACCGACGCGGTTACAAATAATCTGTTTATCAATAATATTTTTATCTTTGCGGCGGCAATTATACTTTCCTGTCCGGTTATCCCGAAGCTAAAGGAGCTGGCTGAGAGCAGGGCGGGAGCTTACTATGCGTTTAGGACCGCAGGACTGTTTTGCAATCTGGCGGTGCTTATCGCTGGAAGTCTGCTGCTTCTTAATAATACCAATAATCCGTTCCTGTATTTTAGATTTTAAGCGGGGAGTATAATAAATGGAAAACGATAAGGAAATTGATATGAAGCGTGATAGCTCCGATTTCGGCGTTCCCGATATGAGCGGACTGGAGCAGGCTTATAACGAAAGCCTTGAAAGACTGGGTCTTACCGAAAAAAGTGCGCCTGCTGAAAAGAACGGCAGACAGGAAAAGGTTTCGGATGATGTTTATGAGAAGATGCTGGAAGAGGTCGCAAAGCGTCGTAAAGTCAATAAAAGCATCTGGACTGATGAACCTGTGATCCCTGTAAGGAAAAGTATCTGGCTTGACGATGAAGAGCCGAACGAAAATACCTCCGCTGTCGAAAACGGCTCTGATAAATCTGAACTGCTCAAGCCTATAACGGCTGTAGAGCCTAAAACTCAGCCTTTTAAGAAAAATTTCGTGCTGAAAATACCAAAGGAATATTATGAAGAATACGGAGTTCCCAAGGCTCCCGTTCAGATACTGCCCGATGATGAAAATCCCGGGAGGGCCTCCGGAGGCAGGACAGTTATTGCTTCAGCTGAAAAAAGCGGCTTTAAGCAAACGGTGGAGCTTTCTGTAAACGGAAACTGTACCGAGGAAAATACACTGCGCAACAGCAGCGAGCAGCAGGAGAAAAAAAGCTCCCGTATATCGGCAGATGAAAAAGAGTATTCCGGGAAATTAGAGCAGGGATTTAATATGATCAATTCGGTTCTCTGTATTCTGGTTATTTTCGGTGTAGGAGCTTCTCTTATCTTTATGCACAGGGAAAGCGGCTTTATCAATTCAGAAAACCGTAATCTTGCAAAATTTCCTCAATTCAGCCTTTCTTCATATCTGAGCGGAGAATATACCGAAGGAATAACCGAATATTATACCGATACGATACCGAACCGTGAAAAGCTGAAAAAATTCAGCAGCGTTTTTTCGGATCTTCTGGGTATACATATAAACGACGTCAAGATAAAGGGCGGAGTTTCAGCTGTTGAAAAGGAAAAGCTTGACGAGGATAAAAAGGCTGCTACGACAACTGTGACCGCATTTACCGGAAGCGTAACTACTAAGGAAACCTCAAAGACTACAACAACGGTCTCAAAGAAGAAAACCACCACAACTAAAAAGAAAGAAGAAAAGCCCAAGCTTGACGACGGAGCATGGGCAGGAAATGTTATAGTTGCAGGTTCAGGCGAAAATGTACGGGCGATGAGTGCTTTCTACGGAATATTTGAGAACGGAGAGAAATACGCAAAGGCAGTAAACGCATATAAAGAAGCTCTGGGAAGCGGAGTTAACGTTTATAATATGAGCATACCGCTTTCGTCGGCATTCTATATGCCTGACAATTTAAAGGACTCGTTCTCGGATCAGAAAGACTGTATAGAAAATATAGGCTTGAATCTCAGCGGAATTATTGACTGCAACGTTTACAGTGCGCTAGAAAAACATACCAACGAGTATATCTATTCGAGGACGGATCATCACTGGCAGCCGAGAGGAGCTTATTATGCGGCTCAGGTATTTGCTCAGAAAGCGGGGGTCGATTTCCCGGCGTTAAGCACCTATAAAAAATGCGAGATAGAGGACTTTGTAGGTACGATGTACGCATACAGTGATTATGACGAGGAGCTAAATAAAAATCCAGACACGTTTATTTACTACAAGCCGGATAACGATTATACGGTAAAGTATTATGATACTGCTTTTGAAAACGGCTATGAGGGTTCGCTGTTCTTTGATTACGCCAGCGGAGTCAACTGCTATTCGGCAATACTCAACCGCGATGAACAGATAACCGAGATCACTACTGACTGCGAGAACGGAAGAACGCTTGTTATAATGAAGGACAGTTACGGAAACGCTCTGGTTCCGTTCCTTACTCACAGCTTTTCAAAGATATATGTATGCGATTTCAGATATATGGATATAAATGCAAAGGATTTTATGGAGAATGTCGGCGCAACGGACGTACTGTTTTCAATTTCGCTGTCAGCCTGCTATACTCCTACTCATGTTGAAGCGCTGGAAGGCGATCTTACTAAGTAATAAAAAATAAACTGCCGAAGCTTAACGTGACATAGGCGGACAAAAGTTTGTCCGTTTCCTGTCCGACAGTTAAGCTCCGGCAGTTTTTTATATGAACATCAGTGATGAATTTGAATATTTTAAGGCTCGGAGGGCGGTGATTTTCCGAAAAACATAAAATGTTCCACGTGGAACATATGTATGGATATTGTATGGCTTATAAACGGTTTGTACAGGGCGAAAATATAGTGAACACATAATTTCTTTTAAATGCACAAATTATTAAATTACCCTGCGGAAACAATCGGGCAATAAAAGGACACCGCTGAAAAAGCACTGTTTGCAGAGCATAGGAGGGGTGTAAGCGGCAGGCTTGTACGAAGGACTGAGATCGCAGCATATCCGAGTCGCTGAAACGGTATTATCGGAAAGTAAATAACCAATCGGCTCAGCGGAAAAATAATTCAATGATCAAGGAGTTGCTGAGACAATAGTGTCTCGGAGATCGGGAAATGCCCTGTTTTTTATCAATGGTTATATATCTTTATTCTTATATCGTCGGTATTTACGGTCATTTTTACAGTTCCGCCGATAGGAAATGTTATCATAGGAGATACATGACCGAAATCTATGCCGAACACCACGGGTATATTCGCACTGATCTTGTCTTTGAGTAATTTTTTGATAACAGACACATCAAGCTTACAGTTCTCCTCAAATCTGCCGAATACGATACCTTTAATGGTTTCGGCCTCACAAATCTGAAGTAACGACTGCAAATTGCGGTCGAACTCATAGACAAAATAATCCCCCATAATATTATCGTTTTCAATAAATAAAACCTTATCCTTAATGCTTGGCATATACTGAGTCCCCTGCAAAAGGTTCAGCGTACATAAGTTACCGCCTATAATTTCTCCCTCACAAACACCTTTTTGAATTATGCTGTAATTATCTGCGTTTTTTGAGGGTTCGATCAGGATAGGTTCACTGTTCATAACGCACCTAAAGAACATATCTTTAGTATATTCAGCCTCGGTCTCAAACCCAAAGGTGCCGAAGTTCGGACCGTGATAAGTAACCAAACCTGTTTTTGCGTATATTGCATTTAATAACGCGGTAATATCAGAAAAACCGCATAGAATTTTAGGATTGCTCTGAATTATGTTATAGTTTAAATGCTTTAATAGCTGATTTACATTAAAGCCACCGCTACAGGCAATTATCATTTTTACATTGTTATCAAGAAAGGCTTCGTGCAAGTCATTTACTCTTGACATAATATCAGAAGAATTAAACTCGTTCATTTCTCTGCTATGCTTTGAAAACGTGATCTTAAATCCTTGTGAAGTCAGGCAGGTTAATGCCTTGTCAAAAATATCCTCACGCACTCTTGAAAGACTTCCGGAGGGGGCTGTAACTCGTATTTCATCTCCGTATTTTAGTTTTTCTGCAATCATTTGATCCTCCGTTATCAGGTTCATTAACTCAGGAATTATTGTTATATACTGAATATAAAATTAAATTATAAGCAGTAAAGGCGAGGTTAGCCGAAACTGGGTGTGTAAGATGAAAATTCAACATACAACAGGCTGCCACGCAAAAGGCAGCAAATCTTTCGCACTAACCTTAATCAAATTGCCGTTTTCGTCATTTAAAATCACCTTAATGTCGGGACAGTATTCAAAAAGCATTTGTCGGCGATTACCGCAGGGAGAAATAACACAATTGAGATGTTTCTCATGAACGGCGACAATTGTATCAAATTCTTTTTCTCCGTTTGATATTGCAATACCAATGGTAATATACTATGCACAAGAGCCGTGAATTCCGTCATAGTTTACGCCTTTGTATATGTTTCCATTCTTGCACAAAACAGCACAGCCGACAGTATGGTTATATACGCCATCGTTAAAATCATTCCCTAAAACTTCCAAGACTGATGCTGTGAGTTCCATATCCTTTTCAGTAACAGGGTATCGTTCCACATTAAAATCTCTTCTATGGTATATTTGTTTTATTGTATCACGCCTGCAAATAGAAGTCAACACTGAAGGAGCGTTTTTCATTGAAAAAATAACATTCGGCATCCGTACGGAAAGTAATACAGCATGGCTAAATATAACATTAAAAAGAAAAAGGGGAGAAGAAAAGTTGTTTATGGTTTAATAGTAAAAAACAAATAATAAAAAGCGGCTTTATTGTATACAATTGTATATTTCAGTCAAACAAATTAATCAATATCAATAAATTTTATTTCGGTTTTAATAAAATAATGTTGACATTTAACAAAAACTTTGGTATACTATATTTATAGAAATTTTAATAAAAGGAGAGATCACTATGGCTGAATTAAAGGGAACAAGAACTGAACAGAATCTTATGACTGCGTTCGCCGGCGAATCACAGGCGAGAAATAAGTATACATATTATGCAAGCAAGGCTAAAAAGGACGGCTATCAGCAGATCGGCGCGCTTTTTGAGGAAACTGCAAACAATGAAAAGGAACATGCTAAAATATGGTTCAAGCTTCTGCATGACGGAATCCCGTCAACTGCGGAGAATCTTCTTGACGCTGCCGAGGGTGAAAACTACGAGTGGACAGATATGTACGCTGAGTTTGCTCGGGTAGCAAAGGAAGAGGGATTCGACCATATAGCCTATCTTTTCGAGAAAGTTGGGGATATCGAAAAGACCCATGAGGAGCGGTTCAGGAAGCTGCTCAAAAATGTTGAGGGAGATCTGGTATTCTCCAAGGACGGAGATCGGATCTGGGAGTGCAGGAACTGCGGACATATAGTAGTAGGCAGGAAAGCTCCGGATGTTTGCCCGGTATGCAATCACCCGCAGTCTTATTTTCAGGTAAAGGCTGAAAACTATTAATTTTGCTTTTTAAATTTTCTCCTGAAGGCGGAGTCGGTAATTTTCCGGTTCCGCCTTTTTATTGCCTAAGCTTTATAATAAAGTTTACTGTCATGGTTTATACTTGTTTATTTTTACAGAAAACAATACGTCAATTATACACAAGATAAGTTAGCTTAGGATAACTTAAATATGTGCAGTTATACAGATTTTAAATAATTACACACAACGCTATTGACTTTTCAGTTGGAATATGTATAATAATTATTAGGGTTAGCCAAAGCTAACCCGCACAGAATCATGCGGCTTTCATAAAATAATATTAGGTATCCGGCACGCCGCAGCATAACGTAAAATCGGTATGCTCAAAAGTTTCCAAGGAGGTATGCTCCTGCGGGAGCATTATTTGAATTATGATATTTGCACTGCTGCTCTGCATTTTTACTATAGCTTCAGTAACGGCAGTTAAGCTTACAGCGGTAAAAATGTACTATAAGCTTACTGAGAAAAACTGCCGGCGCGTAAAAACCTGTGACAATGCGTCGGAAAGTGACAATACGCTCTGAACAGGTTCGGGAGCCTGAGGGGATGATTCGGTATAACTTACCGATGCTTTTAGAGCTGCCTCAGGCTCTTCCGAATCAAATTAACATATCCTTCTCAATACGAAAAGCCCTTCGGTCTGACTAGCCGGAGGGTTTTTTGTACGTTTCAGAGGGCGGAGGATACGGACCTCAACTAAAGTTCAAGAAAAAAATAAAAATCGATTTCCGTGGGAAGCGGAAATTATCGCTTGAAGTTTTAATAAAATTATGCTATTATTTATTATAGTATAATGTAGCAGCAAAGGGGGGGACGGCTGTGCTGGCTGAGCTTGAAAAGCCGATAACGTATCTTAAAGGCGTAGGACCAAAAAGGGCTGAGCTGTATCAGAAGCTGGGGATCGGCTCTGTTTATGAGCTTCTGAACCATTTTCCCAGATATTATACAGACTATACTTCGGCACAGGAGATACGAAGCTGTCCTATCAACGAGATATGTACTGTCAGGGGCAGGATAGTAAAAAAGCTTCCTCCTGCACTGATCAGAAAGGGTCTTGCGGTCTATAAGGCGGTATTTACCGACTCAACGGCAGATCTGACGATCATAATATACAACAGCGAGTTTATGTTCGACAAGCTTTCAGTCGGAGAAGAATATATCCTACACGGCAGGATAACGGGAAACATGATAAGGAAAGAAATGAACTCGCCTATGTTTATTTCTGCTGAAAGCGAGGATAAGATAATTCCTGTTTACCATCTTACAGACGGACTTTCACAGCAGATACTGAGGCAGAATATACACAGCGCTCTCTTATCCTTTGACAGGGCGATCTACGAGCCGCTTCCTCCTGAGATAATGAGAGAGAACAGCTTGTGTTCACTTGAATTTGCTTATCGGAATATACATTTTCCAAAGGATATCCATTCAATGAATATTGCAAAGCGGCGTCTTGTATTCGACGAACTGCTTTCGCTTCAGCTTGGTATGCATATGCTGAAAATGAAAAACCGCAGGCGTACAGGCTGTGTAATGCGTCCTGTTTCAATGGAGCGGTTTTACAATGCGCTTCCATTTGAGCTTACCGCAGGTCAGAGGTCGGCGGCGGAGGACTGCGCCGCGGATATGTGCAAAGAATATCCTATGAACAGGCTTATACAGGGCGACGTAGGTTCGGGAAAAACTGCGGCGGCGGCTGGAGCAGCATATTTTGCGGCTGAGAACGGATATCAGACTGCGCTTATGGCTCCTACCGAGATATTGTGCGCTCAGCATTATGATACGCTTAGCGGGTTTCTTTCACCGCTGGGTATAAAGATATGCCTGCTTACAGGCTCGCTTCCTGCAAAGCGTAAGAGGGAGATAAAGGAAGGGATAGAATCGGGTGAATATCAGATAGTCATCGGAACTCATGCGCTTGTTCAGCAGTCGACGGCGTTTCAGAATCTGGGACTTGTCATAACTGACGAGCAGCACAGATTCGGAGTAGAACAGCGGGCAATGCTGGCGGCTAAGGGAGAAAATCCACACCGTCTTGTAATGTCGGCTACTCCTATTCCTAGAACTCTTGCGCTGATGATCTACGGGGATCTTGACCTCTCGGTACTGAAAGAGCTTCCGAAGGGCAGACAGCCTGTTGAAACCTACGCGGTTACGGGAAAGCTTCGGGGACGTGCGTTCGGATTTGTAAAAGATCGGCTTAACGAGGGCAGGCAGGGATATATAGTTTGTCCTGCGGTAGATGAGAGCGAGCTTGATATACAGAACGTCAAAGGCTATGCAAAAAAGCTTGCTGAAGAGGATTTCAGAAATTACAGGGTAGGTCTTATTCACGGTAAGCTTTCCTCCGAAGAAAAGGAATCAGTAATGAGGCGGTTCAAGGACGGAGAGATCGACCTGCTTGTTTCGACTACTGTAGTCGAGGTTGGAGTAGATGTTCCCAATGCCGCAGTTATGGTCGTTGAAAATTCCGACAGATTCGGTCTTTCACAGCTTCATCAGCTGAGAGGACGTGTCGGCAGGGGAAAATATAAATCTTACTGTATACTTATTACCGATAACGTTACTGAGGAAAGCAGAAAAAGGCTGAGGATACTTGCTAAGAACTCCGACGGTTTCAGAATATCAGAGGAGGATCTAAAGCTTAGAGGTCCGGGGGATTTTTTCGGCAGCAGGCAGCACGGGCTTCCGAAGCTTAAAATTGCGGATATGGCGGAGGATACGGATATTCTGCTGCTCGCTCAGAAAACGGCGAAGCGTCTTGAGAAAATCGACCCGAAGCTTGAAATGCCTGAGCATAAGGGAATACGGGAAGCGGCTGAGAGGCTTTTTGAACAAAAGGACGGCAGCTGAAAATAATAATTTTATTGAAAGGATATGTTTATATATGGACGCAAATATGAAAGCTGTAATAAGCGGGAGAATTGAACGAACTGCGGAAAACCTGCGCAGGAACAATATGGAGGTCTATATTGCTGAAAACAGCTCGGAAGCGGTAAGGATAACCGAAGGCCTTCTGAAAGAGGGAGAAACCATATCCTGCGGCGGCTCGGCAACTCTTGCGGAAAGCGGAGTTACAGAGCTTATGAGAAGCGGAAAATACAACTTTATTGACCGTTCAAAAGCCGAAAGCAGGGAGGAAACGGAGGAGCTTTACCGAAAGGCGTTTTTTGCTGATACCTATCTTACATCTGCGAACGCAGTCACGGAAAACGGAGAGCTTTATAACGTTGACGGCAATTCAAACCGTGTTGCGGCTATCTGCTACGGCCCGGAGTCGGTAATATTTATAGTAGGGATAAATAAGATAGTCAGGGATCTGGACGAGGCGGTAAAGAGAGTTAAAACCTGTGCCGCACCTGCTAACTGTATACGGCTCGGCTGCGATACGCCATGCTCAAAAACCGGAGAATGCATATCCCTGAAAAAGGGCGGAGATATGCCGTCCGGCTGCGCTTCGGAGGGAAGAGTATGCTGCAATTATCTCGTATCTTCATGGCAGAGGAAGAAAAACCGCTTTAAAGTTATAATAGTAAAGGAAGTTCTGGGATATTGACGCAGGTAAGCGGATCTCAAAAGGCTGATCGGATCAATATGATGACAAATCAGACAAATCGGTAAAAAGCTGTGTTAAAAAACAAAAAACCATTGCATTTATTAAATAGATATGGTATAATAAAAGTGTTGAAATTTGTGCAATTGCAATAATTAAGGTTCTTGTCACGAATAATGGAGGTATATAATGGATTCGCTGAAATTTCTGCTTTATACGCTGGCACGGATAGGTCTGCTGTTGGCTTCCTTGGCGCTTGCTCTTGTATTCGGAAAAATTTTCTTTCCTATAATTGCGTCGCTTGTACCAGATTCGATGAATAATTTAAATAATTTTTTCCTGAGCCCCGTCAGCGGTTCCGTTGTTGCGTGGCTTACCATGCTGGTTTTACTGGCAGTACTGTTCTTTGACGACGGCAGACGTCATGCCGCCTATGAGTCGTGGAGCAGTATAAACGTAAGCATTGCGCTGATACTGATGTTTATGGTTTATTTTATACCTGTTATTTTCAGAGATTCTTTCAGCGCTGAGGGGAAGGGCAGGCTGTTTTACGAATTTTATTATTTTCCCTGCAAATGGCTGAACGGACTTCAGGGGATCGATCTGACGCTCAGCGCCGCACTTGGCATAGGTTTGATCCTTATTGCCTGTTTGCTCATGTATATTCTTTCGTATAGGCTTTATGTCAGAAAGCACCCGGTCATATTGCGTCGGTCGGAGTCATTGCAGACTGATCCAGACGGTGCAGAGTAAAGCGTATCCTTTGGATTTTTGTTTATTTGACACAAGCTATTAATATTTGTTTTACTGTATTTGGTTAGTTTCAATAAAAAACGTCCTTGTATTTTGTCAATTAAATTATAAAAAATATTCATTTTTTCCTTGATTATTATGAGGAAAAATGTTATAATGATAAAAATGCGTTTTGTGTTGGTTTCGTGATAAAAAACATCGTTACGCATTTACACAGTGGAGGTGTAACCGAAAAATGAAAAATTTTACCTATGTTGCTAAAGATACCGCAGGAAAGACCATGAAAGGTACGATAGAAGCGGAAAATGCGCAGGAGGTACTTGACAAGATACACGAGCAGGGCTGGTTCTGTGTAAGCTACAGCGAAGCGCTGGGAGGCTCGAAGAAGAGCGTGTATAAGTTTAAAACCAAAGCTCTTGCCTTTTCCTGCCGTCAGCTGGCGGCAATGATGTCTTCCGGTCTTACGATCGTTAAAGCTCTGGATATTCTATATAGGGAAGAGGAAAACAAGGGAGCAAAGGAAACCTGGCTCGGCGTTTATGAGGACGTTAACAAGGGCTCTACATTTACCGAGGCTCTGGAGGCGAGAAAGGGAAGCTTTCCTGATTTCTTCATAAGCATGGTCGATGCAGGCGAATCCGCAGGAAACCTTGATATAACGATGCAGCGTCTGAGCGACTACTATGCTAACAGCAACAAGCTGAACAATAAAGTAAAAAGCGCAATGACGTATCCTATTATTTTGGGTCTGCTGTGTATAGTAATGGTTATCGGAATGTTTACGCTTATCCTTCCTCAGTTTGCCGGAATGATGGGCGAGGATAATATGAATGCGCTCCAGAAAGGAATGTTCGCATTCAGCGACTTTATCAAGGCGAGATGGTACATACTTATAGCTGCTGTTGTAGTAATAATTATCGGTTGGATATACGCTTTGAAGGTTGAATCGGTAAGGCTTTGGTTTGACAGGATAAAGATCAAAATGCCGGCGGTTGGCCCGCTTATGGTCAAGATATATGAAGGAAGATTTGCCAGAACTCTTTCATCCCTTTATTCAAGCGGTATCTCAATGGTCGAATGCCTTGAGCGTTCGTCAAAGATACTCGGAAATACATATGTAGATAAGCTGTTTATTCAGGTAGTTGACGAGGTAAAGCAGGGCGCACCGCTTTCGCAGTCGCTTTCAAGAACCGAAATATTTGAGGGTATGTTCTGCTCGATAATTTATGTCGGCGAGGAATCCGGCGCTCTTGACGATATTCTTGAGAAAACAGCGGATTATTATGAAGAAGAAGCCGACGCAGCTGTTGAAAGACTTGTTGGTCTTATGGAGCCGCTTATGATAATTATCATGGGTCTTGCCATCGGTCTGTGCCTGGTAGCTATATTCCCGATGCTTTACGGCGGAATGGAAGGAATAGAAAACGCTTAAATATTGTATATAAATTTTAAATGAGGTGAAGGATAAATGCTGTCATTTGACATATCTGATAGGCAAATAAATATCGTAATGGGCGATAACTCCGCTAATAAGATCAGAATTGAAAAATCTCTGACTGTAGACGTTCCGGAGGATATGATCATGAACGGAGAGGTAATAAATCTTTCCGGTCTGGCTGAGCTGCTTACAACGAATCTCAAGGCTGATTTGATGGATGATAAGGACGCGATCGTTACGTTTTCTTCCAGCAACATCGTTTTTAAGGAGCTTGTAGTTCCTAAAGCTAAGGGAAACGAATTTCTGACCATGGTACAGAATCATATGAGTCAGGAAATGGGAATAACCGACGAGTATTCGATTTCATATACTATAGTAGGAGAAGCGGGGGAGGAAAATCCAGGTGCACTTAAGGTTCTTGCCACCGCCTGTCCAAGTTCTATAGTTGAGGCGTTCAGAAAGCTGTTCAACATTATGGGACTGAATCTTAAATCTGTTAACATAAGCTGTAACTCTATTTCAAGAATAGTACTTGCAGATAAGTCGAATATTGAAAAAATGCCGCTGCTGGTATGTCAGCTTGACAATAACTTTCTCGGACTTACCTTGTTTGAAAACGGACAGATGGCATTTGCAAGGTATGTTCCTATCTCTCCTGAGGATTATGAGTCGGAGGATTACCTTATCGAAGCGCTAAATGAAAATATTTTCAGAATGGAGCAGTTCAATAAGGCGAGAGGCGGCCCGGGACTTGACAACGTTATACTTTACGGACAGATAGACGATTACATAAAGCTTGTAGACGCGCTGGACGGACTGGATATAAAGGCGTCGATATTGGGAGTTCCGGCTCAGATAACCGGTTATGAAAACTTTGAGTTTACTGTATTTGCAAACGCTATCGGAGCGCTCTATAAAAGAAACAAGCAGACGGAGCGTATAAATCTTCTTGAGGTCGACTCGTCGACCGGTAAATCAAGCGCAGGACTTAATTCGCTGCTTATAACAGCGGGAGTTGTCGTATGCGCTTCGGCAATAGCTATCGCTGCGATCTCTTTGTTTATCAATATGAGAGAGAGCAATATACAAGACGACATTGCTGCTGCGGAAAAGAGCATTGCGGAATGCGATGATATAATCAATGAAAATTTGCAGTATCATGTTTTTCTTGATGTAGCTGCAAACTATAAGACAAAGGTTGAAAACGCCAAAAATAATCTTTCAACTCTTCCTGTGCTTAAAAAGCAGGTTTTTGACCAGATCGATTCGGTTACAGGTTCAAACATTGAATACGAGGGCTTTACCTACGACGAAACTCAGGGTCTTGTAACGATCACAAACGTTAAGCTGACAAAACAGCTTGACGCTCCTAGCTTTGTAAAAGCAATAAAGAATCTTAATTATTTTGTCGACGTTCAGTTTAGCGGATATACCGGAACGGGCGAGAGTGACGATCCGGTAATTATCACATCGCTTCAGCTTTATATGAAAGGACAGGGTGAGGAATAATGAAACTTACATATCGTGACAAGGTTCTTTTAACGTCGCTATTGGTCGTTTTAGTATGGGTCGCAGGAATCATGCTGTTTATAAAGCCGGCGTTCGAGGATATGAACAGTGCAAGCAAGACATATGCTGATAAAAATACTGAATATCAAAAGAAAAAAGAGCAGGTAGAGAAAGAAGCTGATCTTAAGCAGAAAGCAACAGAAGCATTCGGCGAGGTTTCCAAGCTGGCCAGCAATTTTTATGATACTCTTTCGACCGACGAGGTATGTGAAATTGTAGATACCTTGCTTGACAAGGACAATATCGAGAACGACAGTCTGACTATATCTGCATACTCAACGGTAGTACTTGACAAATTCGGCTATACAAGTACGGTAGTAAAGACTGATTTTGACGAAACGATAGAAAGCGCCAATCCCGGTTCAGCTTCGGATTCGTCTTCTGCCGCTCCAGCCAATACCGAGGTTGAGACTGCCGCAACTGTTCCAAACTATACTGTATCGTTTGGATATAAATGCAGATTTGAAGATCTGAAGGCTTTTCTTGATAAGCTTACGACCAACAATGAGAAGAGTCTTGTCGTTACAAACTGCACTATAACAAATGTAAACGAAGATGTGATCGAGGGAAATATGACGATGAATCTTATGATGCTTCCAAGGCTTCCGGATTTTACATTAGAGGCAGCAGACGATTCGTCATCAGCGGCTGAATAAGAAATTAATACATTTTTTGGCAGACAGACGGCTGAAAACGCCCCTGCCGAAAAGTGTTATATATTAATTAAAAGTTTTATTATAGTCAATCGGACGTAATTATTTAATTTGACTGAAAGGTGGTTATTATGAAGAGGAGGATAAAGAAGAACCAGAAGGGTTCGGTTCTGCTTACAGTAATATGCTTTACGACGGTGTGTATGCTATTAGCCAGTACAGCGCTGTCGCTGGCGAATTATTCTTCAAAGGTATCCAATAACAATATCCGCAGCACTCAGGCGGAGATCACCGCGCAGAATTATTTGCAGGAGTATATAAACAGCTTTGCCGGCAATTATGATGATCTTGCAAGTCTTGCCGGTACGAGCGAATCATCTCCTTCGATTGTTAATGTAAGTATGCAGGATTTAGCCGGCAATACTATATCGGATGCCGGAACCTGTCAAATAAAGATTTATAAGAGCGGCAGCGGAGTTGTTGTAAAGTCTGAGGCTACTTATGCTGGGGAAACTGAGGTTGCCAGTGCGTTTTTTGAAGCAGAATCAACGCCTTTTTCTTCAACGAATGCAATTGAAACCAGTGACAGTGTAAAAGGTTCAGGCTTAGGTTTGCAAGTTGAAGGTAATGTACAAGCGGATGGATTGCTAAACAATACTATAAAATATACCGATAACACTACATTTAAAGGTCATTATTATTCTGCGGGAAACGTATCTTTTATTTCGTCTGGCGAAGGAGATTTTTTTAATGGTGCAGACGGTCGAGCACCGACCTTTACAACTATGGGTTATATTAGGTTTACACAGGGCACAAAATTTACTTATACAAGTGGTACAAGAACAACAGATGTAAATGGTAATTTATTGAATAGAGATGGATATATATATTCTGATAAGAAAGTTATTTTTACTACCCAAGGTTCTCCTACGATAGGAACGGAATCTGAACCTGTTGATGTTTACAGTCGTGGAATTATTTTTGGCGCTGTACCTCAAAAGGTTAGTCAGGACGCTGAGAATAATGTTAACGTTACAGATTTCGATGCTATAAGTTCTGCTGTTGGTTCTGATGGGCAGGCTAATTCATATTCTGGAATTTATGGGAATATTTATTGCTATAAAGGTTCTAATTTAACCTATCAAGACGGTAATCTTATAATTAATTCGGGGAAAATTACTATAAATGGTGATATTTTTGTAGAAGGAAATATTTATCTTACACAAAATAATACAACTTTGGAAGCTAAGAATATATATTGCGAAGGAAATATTTACGATTGCAAAGGTAATAAATGGATGCCTGGCTTGGCAACATTTATTGGAAAAATTCAAGGAAACGTTCAGTTGGGAAGCGGAGCAATAGATAGAACGATTCAGAGGAATGTTATGCCTGATTCTGATTATGATCCTTCCAAATTTGATGCAGATGATCCGACAAAACAAAATCCTACACGCAGTTCTACATCTATATATGCTAATGCAACTCCTAATAATATGTTTATAGACAATACTGTGGAAGCAAAATCTATTCAGACGTTATATAAAGATGCATATAACACTAAGATACCTAGTGAATATGAACAAACATTGGATTGGGCAGATAATATTTATGTAGATGAAGCTTGTACTAAACCATTAAGTGATGTTTTAAGGAACTGTACAGATAATAACGATTGGAATAACAACGAAAAGAACAAGTATAAGACTTTGTATGTAAATGATAGTTTCCACATTCCAACTTCAGGAAATAAGATGAATATATCTGCTAAAATATGGGAAGATTGGAAGGGCGATGCGTATGACAGTACATTATATCAAGAAGGTGAATTAAAAATTGTTATTAAAGTAAAAAAAGATATTGCTGTTATCCTTCCTGATGAAGTCAATGGTCAATATTTCAAAATCGAGATCGATTTCTCTGAAGATACGATTAATGCCAGTGGAAATCCTGCTCATTTTGTTCATTTTATGTTGGACGGAGGACCAAATGGGGATTGTTACAATACAACAATGCCAAGTCATTGGACATGGAATTTTTCAAACAACTTTTCGTTGTTTGACAATACAACAAAAAATGCGACAGAGGTTGTAGCATCCACTGATAATGCTAATAATATTTTCTTTTTGATACCTGATAATTGTGAAGTATCTTTGTATCAAACATTGATCAAGGGTGTTTTGTATGGACCAAAGGCTGATGTAACTATTAATGGTGGTTTAAACGGTAATACAGGATATGCAGTTTATGGTCAGTTGCTTGTTAAAAGCGTTACAAATTTGGCAAATGGCACAAAAGTTGCAACATTGTTACCGTCTGAAGATTCAATTTTAAATTATATAAACAGCTCTGCTACATCTGCTGTTAAGCTTCAATACTTCACCAAATACAAAAGTTAAGGAGGGATTTTTATGAAAAAGATCAAGAAGCTCTCCAAAGGAATGACCCTTGTAGAGGTCATAGTTGCAATGACAATATTTGCGCTGGCGTCGGCTTGCATAATGTCGGTCGTCGGCGCTGCGATGAAAATGTCAAACCGCAGCAGAAGACGTGATCTGGAAACTGCACAGCAGGCTAACGCTGTTGGAAAGAAGTCAGATCAGGAAACGGCTGTAATTGGTTCTGAGAAAGATTATACCATTACTTTTACTCCTGTAGGCGGAGGATCTATCAAAACCGTTAATGATATTTCGTTGTATGCCGCCGACGCGGCTCAGTTCGGAGCAGATTTTGGTTTTCAGATAAAAACGTTCACGTCAGGTACAATAAATAGCATATCAACAGACAATTCTAAAGAAGATGAATATAAATTAAATATTGAAAACAACTCATCGGAAAATATAACTGCATATGTTGAGATAACTGACGGATATATTTACGAAGGAAGTACCACAGATGGATATAAACACTCGTCGAAAAGCTATGTAAGAACGGTACAGGCTAACAAGTCTGCTGATTTTGGTTATTATAATTCGTTGTTTAATGCTGGAGCTATAACGATTAGGTTTGTTACAGATTCCGGCACAACTTACGGAGCATATATACTAGATAAAAGCAGCTTTGATCCTTCCAGGAAAACAACCTACAAATATGATGGTACCGTAATGGATGTGTCGTAGGAGGAAAAACACATGAATAAAAATCAAAAAGGTTTTACTCTTGTCGAACTTATTGTGGTAATGGCGCTGATGGCGATCATAATGGGTGCGGTAATGGCAATAATGTCACCGACGGCGAAATTTCATAATAAGGTTGAAAACACCACAAATCAGGAAGCTGTTTGTATTGCTGTGGGTGACGCAATAGCCAATGAGATTCAGTATGCGAGAAAGGTTGCGGTATACTATAACGATACCAACCCTGGTGCTCCGCCGAGTAGTGACTACACTAAGCTTATTACAATAGACAATACTTCAAGAAGCGGCAGCAAAAAAGGAGCGCCGGGAGTTGTTACTAAAAGTGATGCTGACGGAACAAATTCTTCGGTAATAATGGGTGAACCTTTTTATGGAGAGGACGCTTATGGCATTACTATAGGCGAATACAGTTCTGATTCGGGAAAATGCTTTTTGATGCTGGATTTTGAAGGCTGTCCTATGAAATATGAAGGGGGAGCATATGTAAAGAATACAGATGTAATTTATAATTATAGTAAGTCTATTACATTTACCAATATTAATAATTCATCTATGCTTAAAAACACAACTGCTTCTTTAACGGTGAATATCCGCACTGACAACAGTAAAATTTATATTTATTACGAGCCTATTTCATAATAATTCCAAGCAGACTCATATGGGTCTGCTTGCTGAAAAAATCCCCTTAACAGAACACATAAAATTCTATTAAGAGGATTTTTTGAGCAAAACAAACCGCCCTCGTAAAGAGAGCGGAATTTTGTGGCTTTTTTGTCTTCGCGCGCTACGCCAGAAGCTCGTTAAGCCCCGTAAGGGTCATGTACCATTGCGCAAGCTTGTCGCCGTAAAGCGCCGAAACAGCGATTCCAAGCGAAAGCCACGGGCCGAATGCAAAGACCGAGCTTTCGGTTTTGTACTTGATTATAAGTCCTGCTATTGAGCCGCTTATCAGTCCGATGAAAAGCGCGGCTAAAATGTTCTGTACGCCGAGGAAAAGACCTCCCGCCGCCATAAGATATACGTCGCCAAGGCCCATAGCTCTGCCCTTCGAGGCGAGAACTATCAGCAGCAGTGGTACGCTTACCGCAAAGAACCCGATTATATGGGATCTCAGCGTTGTACTCATAATTTCATGGCAGAATATGTAGTTTCCTATCGCAAGCAATCCGATAAATATTACAACATAAGTGGAGATCAGCTGAGTGTCCCAGTCCATGAAGAAAACAACTATCAGCGCCGAGAAAAGCAGAGCGGTAAAGATAAATCTTAAGGGATTTATAAGCACGTCGAAACGCCATGCAATGAAAAGCCAGCATAGGGCGTTGAGAAGCTCGACGATGGTGTATCTGGGCGAAATTTTCGCTCCGCAGCTGCGGCATTTGCCTTTCAGTATACACCAGCTGATAATGGGGACCAGATCGCGCCTTTTTATAGGTTCTCCGCAGCTCATGCAATGAGAGTTTCTTCTGATAAGCGATTCTTCCTTCGGGAGCCTGTAAATACAGACATTTAGAAAACTGCCGACTGCCGCTCCGAACAGGAAAACGAATATGTAAATTACCGAAACGTAGATATAATACTGCGTGTCCAAGGGCTTGCCCTCCTTTAATATTTTGTATTTTTATTTTAACATAATAAACCGTCAATTACAAGTGGCATAAAATATATTTTTGTGCTTATTTTTATTAATAACTATGATTTTTATAGCGTTGTCTATCCGCAGAGCGGCAATGCGTCAATATTTCTTTTCTGCGGGGAATGGAGTTATATTGTATGAGAAACGGACCGATAGGACAATATCTTGTTGAAAGGAACCTGATTACCGAAGAACAGCTTCAGCAGGCGCTTGCAAAGCAGAAGGAAACAAAGGGCAAGCTGTTCGGAGACGTTGTAATAGAAATGGGGCTGGTTTCTGATATTCAGTTTACCCAGTGCCTTGCCGAAAGATTGAACGTTCCTTTCGTGGATCTTGACAATACTCAGCTTATGCCCGATATTGTAAAGAAAATACCGGAGGCTGTGGCAAGAAAGTATAACGTAATAGCTGTAAATAAGATAGGAAAGCGTATTACTGTTGCGACAAACGACCCGGTCAACTTTTACATATTCGAGGATATACGTGCGATAACCGGCTGTAACGTTACTTCGGTTTTGTCTACAAAAGCCGCAATAAACAGGGCTATCGGAAAAATGTATTCCGAGGGACAGGTAAACTCAGTTGTTGACGAGGCTACCAAGCAGAAGGAAGAAGAGCTTAACCTTGACGACCTGAAGGATATTTCCGAGGACAGAATAGAAAATGCACCTATCGTTAAGCTGGCAACTGCGATAGTTGAGAATGCTTTCCGTCAGGACGCTACCGATATACATATTGAGCCTTTCAAGGATTTTACTAAGGTAAGAATAAGAGTAAACGGTGACCTTGTTGAGCTTATGACGATCTCAAGCGCTCTTCATGTTTCGCTTATTACACGTTTTAAAATACTCAGCGGTATGAATATTGCCGAGAAAAGGATCCCTCAGGACGGACGTATGTCGCAGTTCGTTGATGGAACTACGCTTGACCTGCGTGTATCTAATCTTCCTATGGTATACGGCGAAAAGGTAGTTATCCGTATTCTTGCGACAGGTAATATGTCCCTGAGAAAGATAACCGATCTGGGTATGACCGATTATAACTATGAGCGTTTTGCTTCCTGTCTTAAAGTTCCGCAGGGCGTTGTACTGGTAACCGGGCCTACCGGTTCAGGTAAATCAACTACGCTATATGCGGCGCTTGGAGAGATCGCAAAGCCTAATCTTAACGTTATTACCGTTGAGGACCCTGTTGAAAAGAAGATAGAAGGAGTTAACCAGTGTCAGATAAACGAAAAGGCCGGAATGACCTTTGACGCAGCGCTGCGTTCTATTCTCCGTCAGGACCCTGATATTATAATGGTAGGAGAAATGCGTGATGCGGAAACCGCAGAAATAGCCATAAGAGCGGCTATTACCGGACACCTTGTGCTGTCTACGCTTCATACCAACGATGCGGCTTCTACCGTTACCCGTCTTGTCGATATGGGAGTAGAGGCGTATATGGTTGCAACCTCTCTAATAGGTATCGTTGCTCAGCGTCTTACAAAAGTACTTTGTCCTCACTGCAAAAAACCAAGAATGTCAACTCAGGCTGATAACGAGCTTATGGAAATAGACCATTCTATTCAGATATATGAACGCGGAGGCTGTCCTAAATGCAATAATACAGGGTATAAGGGAAGAACGGCTATTCATGAGATACTGCTTTCAACCCCCGAAATGGCTTCGCTTATTACCTCGGGAGCAAAGGCTGACGCAATAGAGGAACTTGCTAGAAAACAGGGCTGCCTGCTGCTTCGCGACAACGTTTCAAAGCTGGTCCAGGAGGGAAAGACCTCTATAGACGAGCTTATAAGAGTAACCTACGCTGTCTGAGAAATGTAAATGTCACATTATCAGCTGCTTGAGGCTGTAAAAATACGGACGGGGAGTGCGGAAGCTGCGGCTGCGGACTTGCTTTGCTGTATAAATGGCGCTTTCAAATGATAAGTGCGCCGTAAGATAACTAATAAATACTTTCAGGAGGTTAATTTTATATGTCAGTTGATATTAACAAAATACTGGATGAGTCTAGGGCTTTGGGGTGCTCCGACCTTCATTTTACCGTAGGAATCCCGCCGATAGTAAGGCAGGGAGGAAATCTCAGAAAGCTGTCGTCATACCCCGATATGACGGAAATAGATATTCTCAAGATATGCGAGGATATGTGTACGGATAAGCAGCGGCAGTCTATTAAGGATCATATTGATACCGACTTTACCTTCGTTTCGTCAAGAGGCTTCCGCCACCGTGTCAACGTATACCGTCAAAGGGGAAATACGGCTATTGCTATCCGTCTGCTGAGAAACGATATTCCTACGCTGACAGATCTTAATCTTCCTCCTGTGCTTGCGGAATTTGCTATGCGTCCGAGAGGACTGGTGCTTGTAACAGGCCCTACCGGTTCAGGTAAGTCAACTACTCTTGCGGCTATGATCGACCATGTAAATATACATAAATCGGCGCATATAATCACAGTTGAAGATCCTATAGAGTATATGCATGCGCATAAGAGATGTATGGTAAACCAGAGAGAGATCGGCCCGGACGTTCCCAGCTTTTCAATGGCGCTTCGTGCCGCACTCCGTGAGGACCCTGATATTATCCTTGTAGGAGAAATGCGTGACTTTGAAACTATTGAAGCAGCAGTTACTGCCGCTGAAACAGGACACCTTGTTATGAGTACACTTCATACTACCGACGCCGCTTCAACTATCGACCGTATCATAGACGTTTTCCCGGCTCATCAGCAGCATCAGATAAGAACTCAGCTTGCCTCTGTTCTGGTAGGAATATGTACCCAGACTCTCTGCCGTACCTTTGACGGAACGAGCCGTGTGGCTTGCTGTGAGATACTTAACGCTACCGATAATATCAAGGCGATGATCCGTGACGATAAGGTACACCTTATCAACTCGGCAATGCAGACAGGTAAGAACGTCGGAATGCAGACTCTTGACCAGGAGCTTGCAAAGCTTGTCCGTGACAAGAAAATCTCCATGGAAGTTGCTATTGAAAAGTGCCTGAACGTAGGAGAGCTTAAGAGATTTATCGCTGCCGCAAGGTAAAAGCGGCAGCTGTACGATACAGTGATTTGCACATTACTTATATAAAAGAAACGGGCGAACCCAGTCTGCTTCTGCGGGAACAGCGATACTGCGTTGTTCCGGCTGAGTCAAACTGAGCCGCCCGTTTTTACTTTTGAATCATCAGCTGTTTTCAGCTTTCTGTTTTCCGCAGGTTGTTATACCAGAAGTTAACAACAGCCATAAGAATTATTACCGCATACCCTGCAAAACTCCATTTATCCGGAATATCGCCGAAGAAAATAAAACCGAGAATAGTTGTAAATATAAGCTGGGAGTAGTCGTAAACCGAGATCTCCTTTGCAGGAGCGTAGGTATAGGCGGCTGTTATTGCGAACTGTCCTCCTGCCGCAGCAGCTCCCGCACCCAGCAGGCATAGAAGTTGGGTCACGGACATCGGGTGAAAATCCATAAGCATGAATGGCAGGCAGAAAAGACAGGAGAATGCGGAAAAATACGCGACGATATACGCTCCTTTTTCGCCGTGCTGACCTAAATATCTTACGCAGGTATACGCAAGTCCGGCGCCCATTCCTCCCAGAAATCCAAGCAGCGCAGGTAAAAACTCCACATTTGAAAAGCTGGGCTTTATTATGAACAGGCTTCCGATAAAAGCGCATAGTACGGTAAATCCCTGAAATGCGGTAAGGCGTTCTTTAAGAAAAATAAATGAGAATATTATAACAAAAAACGGCGACATTTTATTGAGCATTGAAGCGTCGGAAAGTATCATATTGTCTATAGCGTAAAAGTTGAAAAGCATTCCGATAGTTCCTGCCAGCGCCCGTATAAATATTATCGGACGGTTTTTGGTATTCTGTATCCTGAAAGGGATCCTTTCTTTTTTCAGTATCGCCAGAGCAAAGAAAAATGCTATAAAATTTCTGAAAAAGGTTTTTTGAAAAGTAGGTAGATCGCCGGACATTCTTACGAAAGCGAACATAAACGCAAAGCAGAAGGCGGATATTATAATATAGATTATCCCAAGATATTTTTTTCCGTTGCTTGTCAATTTACAGTGCCTCCGTTCAGGGCTTTATGTTCTTTTTCAAGCTCTTTTATCAAAGCGCACAAAGTCCATGACTGGTTTGAAGGAGTGCATACCGCTTTAAGCGCTACGCTTATATTTTCTCTTCTCATGGCTTTTACAAGGCTGTCAAGACGTCGGCGGTCGATACCGCTGAATATTACGCATTCTTCGGACGGCGGAGCTTCGCAGACCTTGTTAAGTGACCTGAAGCTGGGGAAACCGCATAAAAAGCCGATCTGCTCCTGAGCCTGCGATAGCGTAAGAGAACGGTGTTCGATCCCTTCACTCAGGCAAAGCGCTTCAAGTCCCGCCTGTTTTTCCTCTGTAAGATTAAGGCTAAGCACTAAAGGCTTTGCCGAAACAATTCTGGATCTCATTTTATCATTCCTTTATTTGTGATTACTTTTAGTATTATACTACTTTTAAGAGGTTTATGCAACCTTGTTTCATTAAATCCCACGGAAATCTGATTTCTATATTTACTGTTTGAACAGATTTTGTTACTGCTTGCCGGACAAATGAGTTTGTATCGTCTTTGTCTTAGCGTACGGCAAGTAAAAGACAGAAAAATAAATTGATTTTTATGATCCGATAAATTTTAAATATGTCCGGCTCTTCTGTTGACAAAAAGGAAAAATGTGTATAATTAATTTCAGTTGGAAGAAAAATACGTCCGATATGAAAAGGGAAACAAAATGATATTATTGCAGGTTTTAAAAAGACGTATGCCGTTATGGTCGGCGGCGGACGCCGTTTTCTTTGCGGCAGGGGCGGTCTTTCTGCTGATTTTGTTCAGACGGCTGAAGCTCAGGCGATTTCAGTACGCTGCTGGAGCGGCGCTTTATATCTGGACGTTCAATGTTCTGGTAACTACTCTACTGATGAGGGAGCAGGCGGAGGACTATAGGTATGACCTAAGAATATTTTATCAGCTGAAAGTCGGATTTACAGACGGGAACTCCTATGCCTTATGCGAACTTGCGTTGAATTTTCTTATGCTTGTTCCTGTAGGACTTCTGCTTCCTCTGCTGCTTAAGACACGGAAGAGGTTTATTATTTCAGCCTTGTGCGGAGCAGGTTTGTCTGTTTTTATAGAGCTTACTCAGCTGTTCCTGCGTCTGGGGGAGTTTCAGCTTGACGATCTTGCAGCTAATTCTCTGGGGGCATTTGCAGGCTCTGTCTTATCATGCTGTATATATATCAGAATCAATCGCAGGGAAAATTTACAGAAAGTTAATAAAACGGCTTGACAAGCAAACTTTAATATGATATAATAATTGTACCTCTTTATGAGGTCTATTTTTTTGCGTATTTAAAGCGTTACAGACGCCGAGGATACGGCTTAAAACATAAGTTACCTCATAGCTGTGCAGACTCGTAGGTTTTTTACATCTGCGTATATGCGCTTGAGGGAGGCAGACGCATTCTGCCCGTTCTTGCAGAATGCAAATTTCGTCAGGAGGTGCCGAAAAATGAGAGTTAAGATCACGCTCGCTTGTACTGAATGCAAGCAGAGAAACTACAACACGAAGAAGAACAAGAAGAATGACCCTGACAGACTTGAGATGAATAAGTACTGCAAGTTCTGTAAGAAGCACACTCTTCACAAAGAGACCAAGTAAGTCGGGAGGGCTTTATTATGGCTAAAAAAGAGGCTGACTCCAAGACTGCAAAGTCAAAGGCGTCCGCTAAGTCGGAAAAGACTAAAAAAGGCGGCGTTAAGAAGTATTTCAGGGATCTGAAATCAGAACTTAAAAAGGTCGTATGGCCAAGCAGGAAGCAGGTTATAAACAATACGGGAATAGTTCTTTCCGTAATGGTGGTTATGGCTTTATTTCTGTTCGGTATCGACACCGGACTGGGCGCTGCGATCAAGGCTCTGCTGAATTTAGGGTCTTAACAAACGGGCGGTTCGGTAAATGCACGGTTTTTACAGCTTGCAATATTACGGAGGTTTAGATCATGTCTGAAGAAGCAAAGTGGTATGTTGTCCACACATATTCCGGTTATGAGAACAAGGTTAAACAGAATATTGAGAAAGTTGTGGAAAACCGAAAGCTTCAGGAGCTCATTCCGGAGGTAAAGATCCCGACGGAGCTTGTTTCCGAGGTAAAGGATAACAAGGAGGTCGAAGCTGAAAGAAAGCTTTTCCCCAGCTACGTTCTTGTAAAAATGGTTATGAACGACGATTCATGGTACATTGTAAGAAACACAAGGGGAGTTACGGGATTTGTCGGTCCCGCGTCAAAGCCTGTTCCTCTTACTGACAAAGAGGTTGCCGCTCTCGGAGTAGAAGCCGAGAGGAAAAAGACCGTTGAGGTCAACTATAAGATCGGAGATCTTGTGGTAGTTACCGGCGGTTCGTTTGAGGGCTTTACCGGAACTGTTCAGAATATTGATATAGAGTCGCAGACTGTTGACGTTATAGTATCTATGTTCGGAAGAGAAACTCCTGTAAACCTGCCTATATCTCAGATCAAGTCCGAGGATTAAGGCAAGGACGGATAAGGCTCCGTCTTTAAAATTCATACGTTTATAAGAAGCGAAAGTTGATATACAAGACATTCCGCTGGAATCAATGCGGTTTGTCTGTTGACATCTTGCTTCAAAAAGTGGGAGAGCGTTCCGGCGCTCGCCTTACCACAAATTATGGAGGTGCGAAAGATGGCACAAAAGGTAGTAGGCTATATTAAGCTGCAGATTCCGGCAGGAAAGGCGACTCCTGCACCACCGGTAGGTCCTGCACTGGGACAGCACGGTGTTAACATCATGGCATTCACAAAGGATTTCAATGAGAGAACAAAGAACGATATCGGTCTTATCATTCCTGTTGTAATCACTGTATATGCCGACAGATCGTTTACGTTTATTACTAAGACTCCTCCGGCGGCTGTTCTTATCAAGAAGGCCTGCAAGATCGAGTCGGGTTCAGGTACGCCTAACAAGACAAAGGTTGCTACGATTACAAAGGAGCAGGTACAGAAGATCGCCGAGCAGAAAATGCCCGACCTGAATGCTGCAAGTATTGAGTCTGCGATGAGCATGATCGCAGGTACCTGCCGTTCAATGGGTATCGTTGTAGAGGACTGATAATCTGTAACCTGATCGTAAACCGTATATAAGTAAGTTTACGGCAAAATGGTGGGAGGAATTTTCCGCTAGCCGATATGCTATATGGGTATCGGTATTACCACTTATAAGGAGGAAATAATTAATGAAACACGGCAAAAAGTATGCTGACAGCGCAAAGGCTGTTGACAAGGCTAAGCTTTATGACGCTCCTGAAGCTCTTGATCTGGCAGCTAAGGGTGCAAAGGCTAAATTTGATGAAACGATCGAAGCTCATATCCGTCTGGGTGTTGACTCCCGTCACGCTGACCAGCAGGTAAGAGGAGCTGTAGTGCTTCCTAACGGAACAGGTAAGTCTATCAAGGTATGCGTATTCTGTAAGGAAGATAAATATGAGGCAGCTAAGGCTGCAGGCGCTGAGTATGTCGGCGGTATGGATCTTGTAGAGAAGATCACAAAGGAAAACTGGATGGATTTTGACGTTGTAGTTGCTTCGCCTGATATGATGGGCGTTGTAGGACGTCTTGGTAAGATCCTCGGACCCCGCGGACTTATGCCTAACCCTAAGGCGGGTACTGTAACTCCTGACGTTGCTAAGGCTGTAACAGACGCTAAGGCTGGTAAGATTGAGTACCGTCTTGACAAGACAAATATTATCCACTGTCCTATCGGCAAGGCTTCTTTCGGAGCTGAAAAGCTTGAGGAAAACTTCAATACCCTTATGGACGCTGTTGTAAAGGCTAAGCCGGCAGCTGCAAAGGGTCAGTATCTCAAGAGCGTTGTTGTCGCTTCGACAATGGGCGTTGGTATCAAGATCAATACTTCCAAGTACGGAAGCTGAGTTCAGCAGTAACGCTGCGTTAGCGCGGTATTATTCTGAATTTCGGAATAGTTTTATCAAGATATTTAATTAGACCGGAAAAGGCGGAAAGGCTTTTTCCGGTTTTAATTTATTAATAGAAATGCTTTTAGGATACTGATAACTATGATCAATGAGCAGATTCTTGACTTAATGTGAAAGACTGCTCAAACCCTATTGACTTTAAAGGGGTTTTGTGGTATAATTAATTAATTTCAGACGTATTAAGCGTCTGAGAAAATTTTATTACGGAGGCGATCTTTTATGAAGATGAAAGCTGCTCAGGCAATGGTTGAATGTTTAAAGGCGGAGAATATAAAGGTCGTCTATGGCTATCCGGGTGCGGCTATATGCCCGTTTTACGACGCACTGCTGGACGCAGAGGACGACATAAAACACGTTCTCGTCCGTCATGAGGCTAACGGAGGTCACGCCGCTAACGGCTTTGCAAGAATTTCAGGCAGACCTGCGGTTTGTATCGCTACATCCGGGCCGGGAGCTACGAATCTTATTACTGCGATAGCTACCGCTTATGCCGATTCTATACCGATCGTATGTATTACCGGACAGGTCAATACAGATCAGATAGGCAGCGATGTTTTTCAGGAAGCGGATATTACCGGAGCGGCTGAACCGTTCGTTAAGCACAGCTATCTGCTGAAAAATGCCGACGATCTGCCTCAGGTTTTTAAGGAAGCCTTTTATATTGCCGGCACGGGACGTCCAGGGCCTGTGCTTATAGATGTTCCGATGGACGTGCAGAAGGCTGAAATTGATTTTGAGTATCCCGAAAGTGTGGATATAAGGAGCTATAAGCCTACGACCAAGGGCAATTATCTACAGATAAAAAGGGTTCTGTCTGCGCTGAAGGAAGCTGAGAAGCCGCTTATCTGTATCGGCGGAGGAATATTTGCTTCTCATGCGCAGGAAGAAATTACAAGGCTTGCGGAGGTATTACAGATTCCTGTAATTACTACGATGATGGGAATATCGGTATTCTCCGATGATAACCCGCTGTTTTTCGGTATGCTTGGTATGCACGGTGTAAAATCGGCTAACACTGCGGTTAACGAGTGCGACGTATTGTTTCTTGTTGGGGCAAGGGTCGGTGACAGGGCGGTAAAAACTCCTCTGGCGCTTGCTAAGACTACAAAGATATTACATATAGATATCGACCCGGCTGAGATTGGAAAGAATATAAACGCAGATTATCCCCTTGTAGGCGACGCTAAGGCGGTGCTTTCGCAAATGCTGGATATGGCTGAGCCTATGGAGCATAACGCATGGCTGGAGCGGCTTGCTTCACTGAAAAAGCCTAGAAATTTTGAGAAACCCTGTAAGGAAACAGTCAATCCGAGAGAGTTTATGGCGAAGCTTTCAGCGAAAATGCCTGGCGAAACCGTTGTTGTCGCAGATGTCGGTCAGAATCAGATCTGGACGGCTACCGGCTACCATATCAAAGAGGGCGGAAGGTTTCTTACTTCAGGCGGTATGGGAACTATGGGCTACTCGGTTCCGGCTGCTATCGGAGCGAAAATGGCAGATCCCGACAGACCTGTTATGGCTGTATGCGGCGACGGAGCTTTCCAGATGGAATTTATGGAGCTTGCTACTGCAGTTCAGCACGGAGTGAAGGTCAAGCTTGTAGTAATGTCAAACAACCGGCTTGGAATGGTAAGAGAGTTGCAGACAAACGGATATAAAGGAAGAGAAACGGCGGTATTTCTGGACGGCTCTCCGGACTTTATAAAATTGGCGGAAGCCTATGGAATACAGGCTTTGAGGGTCACCGATGAAAGCTCTGAAGACGAAGCGATAAGGCTTTTAAGCGAAACGGATAAGCTTTGTCTTGTCGAGGTTAGGGTTGACGAAAATGCAGCTACGCTCTGATCATCCTGCATTTTGATGTATCTTTAATTTTAGATGCAGGAAAAATTAAAAATAAATTAATAATAAAGTGATATACTTATAAATTGCGGAAGATAAGTGGAGGGTATAAGGATATGAAGCATACAATATCTGTTTTAGTGGAAAATCACAGCGGAGTGCTTTCAAGGATTTCAGGCTTGTTTTCAAGGAGAGGTTTTAATATTGAAAGTCTGGCTGTAGGGCCTACTCAGGATCCTGCAATTTCCCGTATAACTATCATTGCCGACGGAAACGAGCATACTGTCGAGCAGATCGAAAAGCAGTTAAACAAGCTTATTGAGGTAATAAAGGTCAAGACCCTTTCAAAAGATGAATGCCTTGCAAGAGAGCTTATGATAGTTAAGATTGCCTGTACCGCGGAAAAGCGCAGTGAAATTATGACTATCGCTGAAATAACAGGGGCTAAGGTAATGGATATTGCCCTGACGACAATGACGCTTGAGCTTTGTGATACATATGCTCACCTAAAGCGGTTTGAGGAAATAATCGCTCCATATAATATACTTGAAATGGTAAGAACGGGAACGATAGCGATCCAGAAGGGTGCGGAGGTTATCGCCGCAAAGAAATAATTTCGATTATATAGCCGGAGGGCTACATAAAATATATTAGGTATTACATATTTAAATACTGGAGGAATTAACAATGGCAAAGATTTTTTATCAGCAGGACTGCGACCTTAACCTTTTAAAGGGTAAAACAGCAGCAATAATCGGTTACGGCTCACAGGGACACGCTCATGCTCTTAACCTCAAGGACAGCGGAGTAGACGTAGTCGTAGGTCTTTACGAGGGTTCAAAGTCATGGAAAAAGGCTGAGGAGCAGGGACTTAAGGTTATGACTACCGCCGACGCTGCAAAGGCTGCCGACGTTATTATGATCCTTATTCCTGATGAGAAGCAGGCTGCGCTTTATAAGAGCGAGATAGCTCCTTATCTTACTGAGGGCAAGACGATCGCTTTTGCTCACGGCTTCAATATTCATTTCGGCTGTATCGTTCCGCCTAAGGACGTTAACGTTATAATGATCGCTCCTAAGGGACCGGGTCATACGGTTCGTTCTGAGTATCAGGCAGGCAAGGGTGTGCCTTGTCTTATTGCTGTTGAGCAGGACGCTACAGGCAACGCTCAGGATATCGGTCTTGCATATGCGGCAGGTATCGGCGGCGCAAGAGCAGGCGTTCTGGAAACGACATTCAGAACTGAAACTGAGACTGACCTCTTCGGTGAGCAGGCTGTTCTCTGCGGCGGAGTATGCGCTCTTATGCAGGCAGGCTTTGAAACTCTTGTTGAAGCCGGCTACGATCCGAGAAACGCTTACTTTGAGTGCATTCACGAGATGAAGCTTATTGTTGACCTTATTTATCAGTCAGGTTTTGCAGGAATGAGATATTCTATTTCCAATACTGCTGAGTACGGCGATTATATTACAGGTCCTAAGATCATTACCGAGGATACAAAGAAGGCTATGAAGAAGGTTCTTTCCGATATTCAGGACGGTACTTTTGCTAAGGACTTCCTCCTTGATATGTCTGACGCCGGTTCTCAGGTTCACTTCAAGGCAATGAGAAAGCTTGCTTCCGAGCATCCTTCCGAAAAGGTCGGCGCTGAGATAAGAAAGCTTTACAGCTGGAGCGACGAGGATAAGCTTATTAATAACTAAAGCTCATATATGAGATGTGACTGCTGTAAAAGTACGGCAGTCACATTTTTTTATTTAGCATTTCAGGTCTAGATATTCAATTATAATTGTGTAATTTTCCTAAAGACCCGCCGTTTGCTTTAAGAAAAATAGCTTGAAATGACGAAAATGATTTTTTAGTGAAAAAAAGTGAAAAAGGACTTGACAAATAAGCAGAAATAGCGTATAATAATTTATGTTGTGAAACGTGAGTTTCCGATCAATGTGCGGGAGCATAGCTCAGCTGGGAGAGCATCTGCCTTACAAGCAGAGGGTCACAG
>UQPZ01000008.1 GCA_900543145.1 uncultured Ruminococcus sp. | reverse complement strand
AAGTGACAGTTCTCGATCTGATGTTTTATTGTCGTTAGCGGATAGTTCATCTGTGAGCAATGTAAGTGACAGTTCTCGATCTGATGTTTTATTGTCGTTAGCGGATAGTTCATCTGTGAGCAATGAAAGTGCTCGTGAGTATTTTAAGCTGTCGGATAGAAATCCCGAGGATTATGAATTCTCCGGAACGGTAATGGTTTACGACAAACAAACTCACTCAGATATTCGCTATTCCGGCGAGATTTCAGATAATGGGACAATTGAAGACTTGTGGAATTTTATAACTGTAATTGAGAACCAGCAGCCCTGTGAATTTGACGGGAATAATTCGGTCGGAGGCGGCATTACAAATGCGGTCCTCACGCTGACGGATAAGCAGACGGGGGAGCAATATACGATTCGGGACGGTATATTTTATGAAAATCCAGAGGTGGATGGAGGCCCTGAGGTACTTATAATAAACGGAATATCTTACGGCGGCAATAATTATATTTGCTACAACAGAGTTTACGGAAACGACAATGAAAGCTTTGAAGACGATTTTACAGGGAATACGCTTTATACCATAATATGCGAGGGGATCGTTAAGGACGAAAAAATTATCAGTCAGGACGGTTAACGAGCCTGAGCAGGTAAAAGCGCAGCGCTGTATATGTACTCGCTTCGAATCGTACGCTTTTTAAGATATACTCTCAGGGGGATAGGTTGAGAAAAATACTGACGAGTATGCGAAAAAATAATATATACAAAGCTTTATCATAATGACAATAAAGGTAGGACGGCACTATGAAAAACACAAAGAAAAATCTAATAAAGGCGTTAAGCATGACAACTGCGGTTTTTATGTCTGCGGGAATAATTACTTCATGCGGTGCAAAGGATTCGGCAAGCATGAACGGCGGAAATTACAGACCCTCAAACGATAATACCATTGATGGTCAAAGCGAATATAATTATTCAGAAGAATATTTGAATGAGCAGCCTAACGCCGAGGAATATGCAAAATATACGGAAAACGGATATAAACTTGTTGCAGATTATCCGCTTTCAACCTTTTCAACTGACGTCGATACCGCTTCTTATGCAAATATCAGACGAATGCTGCTAAACGGAGAAACGGTAAACCCGGACGCAGTCAGGACAGAAGAGTTCATAAATTACTTCAATTACGATTATCCTCAGCCCTCGGGAGAAGATCCGGTTTCGATAACGACGGAACTTTCCGACTGTCCGTGGAACAGTGAATCGAAGCTTATGCTTGTCGGATTAAAGGCGGAGGATATTGAGGTTACCGAAAGACCTCCTATGAATCTTGTATTTCTTATTGACGTAAGCGGCTCTATGATGGATCAAAACAAGCTGCCGCTGGTTCAGCAGGCGTTTGCAATGCTTGCGGAAAATCTTGATAAAAACGACCGAATTTCTATAGTTACTTACGCGGGTGAGGATAAGGTCGTTCTTGAGGGAGAAACAGGTGACAATTATACAAAGATAACCGACGCCTTGGATTCGCTGGAGGCGGGTGGCTCTACCGCAGGCGAGGCGGGAATAAACAGAGCCTACAATATCGCTGAGGAGTATTTCATAGAAGGCGGAAACAACAGAATTATTCTTGCAACGGACGGGGACCTTAACGTAGGAGTATCTTCTGCGGAGGAGCTTACGGCGCTGGTGGAGAAAAAGCGTGAAGGCGGAGTTTACCTGTCGGTCCTCGGCTTTGGAACCGGCAATCTTAAAGACGATAGGCTTGAAGCGCTTGCCGATAACGGAAACGGAAACTACTCGTATATAGATTCCCTCAGCGAGGCGGAAAAGGTGCTTGTGGCTGAAATGAGCGGAACGCTTTATACCGTTGCCAAGGACGTTAAGATACAGGTCGAATTCAATCCTCTTAACGTTGCGGCATACAGGCTTGTAGGCTATGAGAACCGCCTGCTTGAAGACGAGGATTTTACCGATGATAAAAAGGACGCCGGGGATATGGGAGCGGGTCACAGCGTTACCGCTCTTTATGAGATAATACCTGTTAAAGGAGTTCTTGGTTCGTCAGGTTCATCGGGAATAGAGCTTAAATATCAGAAAAACACTTCCTCAGCAGAGGTAAAGGATACAAAAGAAAGCGGCGCTGAAATTAATCAGAGCGGTGAGCTTCAGAAGGAGCTGCTTACGGTAAAACTAAGGTATAAGAGTCCCGAGAAAAATGATAGCCGTGAGATACAAAATGCAGTTAGGGTTGATTCCTATACCGAAGAAATGCCGTCGAATCTTGCGTTTGCAGCCTGTGCTGCCAAATTTGCAATGTATTTAAAGGGAAGCGAATATTCGGATATTAAACCTAATGAAATTCTGGATACACTTAATAAATATGATCTTATTACAGATAAATACAGAGAGGAATTTGCAGATCTTGCAGCAAGGGCATAATTTATAATAACTGCTGGCAGCGCCGCATATCATGATAAGATATGCGGCGCTGCTTTGTTGATATAAAGAGAAATTTATTATTGAAGGTTAAAATCGCCGGACAATCTGTCGATCATAATATCGGCGTTAGCTCCGACATAATAAGATGAGGTCTGTCCCATAAATCTGAATTGGATATATCCCGAGCGGCTCATTGAGATCGTACATTGCTGAGAATATGAATACGGATAGGACATTTCAAAATACAGCCCGTAGCTGCCTGAATTGTGTATACTTTCATATGCTGTATCGTTGTCGCACTTCTGAGCCGAGCCTGCAATACTCTCCAGATATCCGAGCATTGTAACTGCCTGCCGGTTCTTTTCGCAGTCAAATTCGGTATTAATCTCAGAGGAATATGACTGCGTCAGATCACCCATAGCCTGAATGCAGGATAAATTTTTTAGGCAAAGTGAACTTATATACCGGGAAAGAGTATCCTTGGGGAAGCCGCTGTTAAAATATGCATAGTAATCTGATGTACGGGTTTTCAGCCAGATAAGAGTATCGGAAGGAAGCGTAACGTCACTGTAAATATCAGCAGTCACAGATATATTTTCCGCCATTGCTGTTCCGAAACCGAGCTTTGTAATTCCGGTTTCTTCGGATGAAGAAATTAGAATATAATTATAAGTAGATCCGTTATAGTCTATTGCTGTGCATTGAGCAAGCTTATTTGCTTCGTCCTGATCAGCGTCAGAACTGCTGTAGTTTGCCGCACCTGAAACGTCGTCGGTCTTTGAAGATTCCTCTGTATCAGTCTTGCTGTCAGCTGCATTGACGGAGCTGCTGTCTGACGGAGCTTTGCTTTCTTCGGACTTCTTGTTATCGGTTTTGGAGTTTTCGCCGTTCGTTTCAGAGGTATTATCCTTAGAAGGCGCACCGGATGAACTGCTGCTCTGAGGATTCAGGCTGTTATTATTATCAATAACGAATCCTGCGGCAATACTGTCGGCGGAAGCTGCCGGATTTTTGACTAGGCAGCCTGAATTACTGCCGCAGTCGGAAGCGGTGCTGCTTTCATAAACTTTTATTTTTCCGTCGGAACTCGCTCCGGGAATAAAAGTAACCGCTAAGATAAGTACCGCCGCTGCTGCCGCAGCATATGTAATATTAAGCCATACTCTGCTTTTTACCCGCGGCGCACTGTTTATTTTTTCAAGAAGCTCATTTAAAACCTTATCGGAGGGCTTTAGTTGTTCTTTCATATTCTTAAAAAAGCTTTTATTCATAAAAATAATCTCCTTTCAGTTTAGTTTTCAGTATATTCCTTGCACGAGTCAGCTGCATTCTTACCGTTCCTTCGCGGATATGCAGAATTGAGCTTATTTCTTTTACGGATATATCTTCAAAATAATACAGGACTATTATTGTTCGGTATTTTTTAGGCAGATCTGATACGGCGTTGTATACGTCGTTTTCCTCCTTGGTATAGAACTGATATGAGCGGTCTGAAACTTCTTCCAACGGTGAGGTTTTTCTTCGCCAGGTACTCATTGTTATTCTTTTACAGTAATTAAGAGTGGTTTTTATTATCCATGCTTTAAGGTGCTCTTCGCTTTCAAACGACGGGCGCTTTCTGCACATAGTTAAAAAAACCTCCTGAAAAACATCATCAGCGTCAGATCTGCTTTTTAATCTGGTCATAGCGATGCTGTAAACAGTGGATGAGTATTTATTTATAGTCTGCTCTATGTCTTCGTCCGTACGCAACGTCAACACTTCCAAGAGGTATCAGCCTCCTTTCATAATTAATACAAAGCAGGAGCCGAAAAAGCCACAGTTTATCAAAAAACAGTCGGGATATAATTTTGTAGAATCAGCATATCAGATTCCGTATGCTCTTTTTGTGCATTTTACTCAAACAAAATTATACTATATAATATAGTCAGTTCAAATTATAAAATAGCGGAATAGATCGGATATTTGCAGCAAGCATAAAAATACCTGTCATCGCAAAGTGATGACAGGTATCTCGATGTACTAAACAGTATTAAAATGGGTGAAAACTTTAGATCTCACTTAGCCGAGAGTACATTGTTATAGAAAAGGCATTTTTGATATAGTTCGGTTCCCTTTATATTCTGTCAGAAAAAGTAAAAGAAGTCTATTTAATACAACAGACTTCTTTCGGCATTGGTTGCGGAGGCAGGATTTGAACCTACGACCTTCGGGTTATGAGCCCGACGAGCTACCGAACTGCTCCACTCCGCGATATTTTTATGTTCTCTGATTGAGTACTTATCTATTATATCATTATTATTGCCTGTTGTCAATACTTTTTTTCAAGTTTTCTTGAATTATTTAATGGAAATATATTCTGTTTTTATAGAAAATTATATATGAAACCCTTAGAATATCTTGTATATGATAAAAAAGTGTGATATAATAACTTTAATCTTTGCATACGGAGGCTCAAGCTCCTGCGGTGCGGCAGAGCAAGCTCCCTTGCTTAAAATTATGAAATGAGGTAGAGGAAGATGATAAGGTTTAAAAACGGAAGAGTAATGGATATACAGGACGGTATCAGTATAGAGAATAAGGAGGTATGGGTCGAGGGAGATAAGATCGCTTTTGCCGGAGCTCCGTCAGACGAGCTGCTCAAAAATACCTTGTTTGAAAAGGAATACGATCTTGAAGGCAGCCTGCTTATGCCGTCCTTTAAAAATGCCCATACGCATTCGGCTATGACCTTTCTCCGTTCCTATGCGGACGACCTTCCGCTGCATGACTGGCTTTTCAAGCAGGTATTTCCCATGGAGGCAAAGCTGACCGATGAGGATGTTTACTGGTTTTCAAAGCTTGCGATTCTTGAATATCTTACCTCGGGAATAACCGCGTCCTTTGATATGTATTTTGAACCGGACGCTTATTTTAAGGCGAATACCGAATGCGGCTTCAGAACGGTTATGTGCGGAGCAATAAGCGGGGATAGGTCAAATGTGAAGCGTCTGGAGGAAAACTATAAGCGTTTTAACGGCGTAGATCCGCTTGTTTCATACCGTCTTGGCTTTCATGCCGAGTATACGGCGGAATATGAAATGCTTGAGGGGGTTGCCGAGCTTGCCGAAAAGTACAAGACTCCCGTTTCGGTTCATAATTCGGAAACCGAAAAAGAGGTTGTTGAATGTATTCAGAAATATGAGAAAACCCCTACTGAGCTGTTTGACAGTCTGGGAATTTATAATTACGGCGGAGCGGGCTTTCACTGCGTTCATTTCAGTGATAACGATATGGCGATATTCAAGGAGCACGGAGTCTGGGCGGTTACCTGTCCCGGCTCAAATTCCAAGCTTGCCAGCGGAATAGCCCCGATATGCAGAATGCAGGATAAGGGTATAAATATAGCAATCGGAACAGACGGAGCGGCAAGTAACAACTGCCTTGATATGTTCAGGGAAATGTTCCTTATGACGGCTCTTCAGAAGATAGACAGAGCGGACGCTTCGGCTTGTCCGGCAGATACTGTGCTGAATGCGGCGGTAAAAGGCTCGGCTCTTGCAATGGGACTTAACGACTGTACCGGACTTAACGTCGGAAATCAGGCGGATCTGATAGTTATAGATATGTCCCGCCCTAATATGCAGCCGGAAAACAATATTGTGAAAAATTTGGTTTACAGCGGTTCAAAGCAGAACGTTAAGCTTACAATGTGCGCAGGAAAAGTACTTTATGAAAACGGACGCTTCAGCGTAGGCGAAGATCCTAAGCGTATATATGCTCGGTGCAGAGAGCTTATGGAGGATATTAAGTCATGAACACTCTGTGTGAAATAATCAAACAGCAGGTAATTCCTAATTTTATTAACCTTGAAACTGTAATTAAAACCTACGACCGCAATGCGTTTATCTGCGAAAGTCCTGCGTGGCGGTATGTATATCATACAATACATTCAGCAGACAAGTGGTTTTTGGATTCTTTTAATTATAAAGAACCGTTTTTCCACGAAAACGGTATGGATAATCCTGATTATCCCTGCGATATAGTTTTATCAGATAATGAGCTTTTAAACTATTTGGAACAGGTTCGTCAGAAAACTATTACCTATATTGATTCCCTTAGCGATAAAATGCTGTACGAAAAGCCGAAAAATTGTAAATACACCAGATTTGAGTTGGCGCTTGGTCAGTTCAGGCACATATCATTTCATACGGGTATGCTTAATGGTCTGACAATTGAAAAGACAGGAAGGTTTCCTGTATATGTAGGATTGGAAAGATCCACATATGAAAGATTGAAAAACGGTTTGTTTGAATAATAAGTCAATTAGCATGAACTTAAAAAATGATCCCGTCAAGTTTAAGGCTTGGCGGGATCTTTATTTGAAATTATAACTGAGGCTTTTTCTAAGACAGTTACGGGTATGCTGACTGGCTGTTTTATCATAATCTGAATATGCCGTTTTCGGTAATTATCGCAGTTATAAGACTGTGATCTGTAACGTCAAAGGCAGGATTGAAGCACTTTATTCCGTCGGGAGCGATCTGCCTGCTGAAATAAAGCTTTGTTATTTCTTCTGCGGGGCGTTCTTCAATCACTATGTCCTTTCCGGTCCTGCAGTTTTTGTCGATCGTTGATGAAGGACAAAAAATATAAAACGGAATTTTATAGTAATTTGCCAGAACTGCAGCAGACGCTGTTCCGATCTTATTGGCGCAGTCGCCGTTCATTGCCGCCCGGTCGCAGCCGGCAAAGCAGGCCTGTATTTTTCCTTGACTCATAAGCAGCCCTGCCGCATTGTCGCAGATCAGAGTACAGTCGATCCCGGCGTTCATAAGCTCAAACGCAGTAAGTCTTGCGCCCTGCATAAGCGGACGTGTTTCGTCAATAAATGCGTGGAATCTGTATCCCTGTTCTGCTCCGTAAAGAAGAGGTCCTAAGCCTGTTCCGTATCGTGAGGTCGCAAGCGCACCTGCGTTGCAGTGTGTAAGTATCCCGTCGCCGTCATTTATAAGGGAAAGCCCGTATTCCGCTATTTTCCTGCATACGGCTGTATCCTCTTCATGAATTACTGCGGCTTCGGTTCTCATAGCGTTAAGGATCTCACTTCTTTTTAGGTTGCGGCAGTTTAACGCGGCTTTCTTTACTCTGTTAAGCGCCCATGAAAGATTGACTGCCGTAGGACGGGAGGAGTTAAGATAGTCCGACAGATCTTCAAGCCTCGCAAAGAAATCCTCGGTTTCGCTAATCTGTCGGGCAAGCACATATAAGGCGTAGCCTGCGAAAATTCCAATTGCAGGTGCGCCCCTTACTTTTAAATGGTATATTGCGTCAAAAATCTCTTCGGCGGCGGAAAGTGAAATAAATCTTTTTTCGGCAGGCAGCAGCGTCTGATCTATTATCACAACGGAGCTTCCGTCTTGGGAAAGCCTTACACTGTCGTTTTCATTGTATATCATTTCTGATCCACCTCAGCTTCAGTTGACAGTATTGAGGTAATCGGATATATTTTCAATACTTTCCGAAATAAGCCTTTTGAATTTAGGGGCTGCCTTATCGGCACATTCCTGAACCTCGGCATGAGTAAGAGGATTGTCTGTCATTCCGCAGGCAAGATTTGAAACGCAGGATATTCCGCAGACGAGCATACCTGCGTGATTTGCGGCAATAGCTTCTACAGCTGTAGACATTCCTACTGCGTCTGCACCGAAGGTTCTGAGCATTTTGATCTCCGCGGGTGACTCGAAGGAAGGCCCTGTAAGCTGTAGATAAACTCCCTCCTGAAGCTTTATTTCGAGATCGGAGGCAGTATCCTTAATTATACGTCTAAGTTCAGGAGAATATATCCTGCTCATATCGGGAAAACGAGTACCAAGCTCGTCTATATTCCTGCCGATAAGCGGATTGGGTACAAAGCAGGAGATATGATCCTTTATCAGCATAAAGTCACCTGCGGAAAAATCGGCGTTGATACCGCCGGAAGCGTTGGTAAGAAAAAGAACCTTTGCTCCCAGCATTGACATAAGTCTTGCAGGAAGCACAACGTCGGTCATGGGATAGCCTTCGTAATAATGAACTCTGCCCTGCATAATTACACAGGGAACTCCGTTTACATATCCGAACACAAAGCGTCCCTTATGTCCTTCGACGGTAGAACGGGGAAATCCCTCGATCTCGGAATAGTCAAGAGCGGCATATACATCCACAGCCGTATCTGCAAAATCACCCAATCCCGAACCGAGAACCAGTGCGATCTCAGGCTTGAAATTTATCATTGATTTTACGCATTCAAAGCATTTAAGCAGTTTTTCATATTGTGTCATAAGCTTTTGCCGTTACCTCCGAAAGGTCTGATAACAGCGTCCTCCTTTAGTTAAGTTATTATATTTATAGTGTAACCCAAATTTGCCGAATAGTCAAGAACAGCATTTATCAGTATTGACATTGTTTATTTCAAGTATCCCGGCTCTGAGCAGTACATGCTTGTCTGTATAAGAATTTTAAACTGCACGGAGATTACAGCAGGGAGGCTCAAAATATTATGCTTGCGAGGCGGTATATAAGGGGTTCGCCGTGTATAATTCTTACCTACAGCGGCGTCGGATAATGAGTTATATACCTAATTTAATTCTACCCGATTCCCTGCGGTTTTTCACATTTAAAAATGCTATGACCTAACCGATTTATTATATTAAACGCCCCTGAACTGATCACAGACACTTCAGGGGCGTTAGGTATTTATAAGGAACTATTTGCAGAAAAGCATTTATAATTAATAGGAGTTTATTATATATCTCCGAAACCAAGCTGACTGTCAATAAGAGATTTGACTTTTCTGTCAGTGATCTTATCTTCTTCCCTGATACTGCTGCAAAGCAGCGGAGAATCAATATCATATTTCTCATAATTTGATAGTACGGTATTTTGGCTGTAATTTGCATAGCAGTATTTACATTCATGCAGGCAGGTGTTATACAAGCCGATATCAATGCTTTCAACACAGCCGCATTCATCACGCTGATTTTTGTCTTTTGGTATTATAAGCTTGCAGCCCGTAAGCTTTTCGATAAGTGTATCGTCAATACACTTTCCGTGTTCAATGCCGAACTCGCTCAGATCAATTTCCTCTGCACAGGTATTTACAGTAAAATTATTTCGTCCTGCAATTTCGGAAAAAGCATTTGCAATTTGTCTTATGCTTTCGAAAGAAAGCTCTGATATATTATTGTTTCTGAAGTTTGCCGCATTCTTTTTGTAGTAATCAACAAAGCTGATAACGCATTTTCCGAACTTTCCGTCAAGCATATGCGCAAGCCTTTCAAAATATTTTATATGATATTCGGCGGTGTATTTTTGATTGATAATTATGGGGTCGTATCTCCAGATAACTCTTTCCTTCCCGATTTTATCCGAAAGTAATTTGAAGGTCTGAATTATCTCTTTATCCTTTGACGGAACGTTCGGCTCAATATCCTTTGCATAGGAATTCAGGGTAAACTGGAAATAGTAGCTGTAATCTTTCAGTTCGTCAAGCCGTTCAAGCATTGGCTTCGGATTTTTTGTCCAAAATACAATGCAGTCAACAACGTCAGGAGTGAGCTTTACCCTGCTGATCTGATGGATATTCATGGGATTTCTCACAAGAACATATCCGGCTTTTATTCTTTTGAAAAACCATTCTGAATAGAAAGCAGGTATATCCGTCCGGCGGCTTGCGCTGATAATCATTCAATCACTCCTTCATTAATATGATACACCTATATTTTTCATTCGTCAATAGAGTTTAATATCTTTTAAATTTAAGCCAGTTAAAATGTATATTACTTAGTGTTAACATAGGTTTTCTTGTAATTATATCATTACAAGATACACATTCTTTATCATCTTCATTAAATAGTATACACTTATTTCCCAGCTGTTCAATATAGTTAATTGCTTCGTCTGGATAAACGTAATCATTATATATTTTTCTTATTCCTGTACCTTTATGTGAAAATTCATATGAATTTTCAGGAACGCCAATTGATATTTGAAACTTCTCTTTTTGTAAATGCTTACTAAGTAACATCATTTTGCTTACGTCTAAATTTAATGCAGCTTCAACATTTCTATACGAAGCCATAATATATATTTCATCGGTTTTTGATGAAATATATTTCGCAATATACTGCAAATCAGATGATGAAATTTCACATATTGATTTTGGAAAGATCAGTATATCGATTCTATCTAACGCTGGCATTATTTCAACTAATTCTGATACGTCGGTTTGGAAGTATTGCACATTATCATTACCTCTGCCTGTAATTTTATTGCTCCAATCAATACCTATAATAAATAATGACGATACAACACGATAGCCAATTATTCATTGATTTATTTCCTTCGCTTGTAAAAAACGTATCTTTACAGGCGAAGGATCATATTTCGGTTAATGTACATCATGTTATTCATTAAATCTTTTCTCTTTCTATTTTTAAAAAAATCAATTGAAAGAATAATTTCCGTCCGGGTCTTCTTCAAAAGGACGATATCTTGAATATACTTCAATGTCATTGCCTTCGGAATCTTTAAATTCAAGAACCCAATTGTTGCCTAAATGAGTAAGGGGATATACTATTTCCGCTTGCAATTCTTCTAATTTTTCCACTAAAGCTTTAATATCACTTACTTCAAAACTTGGCAAACAATTGTGTCCAAAAACCACTCTGTTATCGTTAGCAGCTTGATAATCAAACAACCAAAATCTTATGCCGTTGATAACAAACAATGAGCCATCACCTTCTACTTTTTGGTTCAAAATTTGCTCATAAAAATTAACCGCTCTTTTTAAATCTTGAACACACAGATAGAATGAGTTTAATTTAATTTTGTAATCCATATTAGCCTCCTAGTTTTTATAATATTTTGTGTAAACTACAGAACTCACAATTATTTTGTTATATCACCACCTGTTATATTTTTTAGGTTTTTAATGTCCGAATCCATTACATCAATTACCAACTCCTTCTATTCCATTATAAAACAGTTGCTATGATTATCATAATCTAAAACATCCTCCGAAAGATTTACTCCACCGTTTATTACCTCCAGCATCTTATCAAAGACAATTTTGAAACCTACCTTTTCTATACATCTATCCTTTGACCATATACTAATATTCTTTCTGAGGGGTCTATAACTTATCTTGTTATGTTTAAGGTTTTCCTGCTTAATGCCAATATTATAAAAATATTCCGGCGTCTGTTTTCCCCAAACTGTAATCGAAGGCACTTTATAACATGCTGCAATATGCCCCCCTGAGCTGTCTATTCCAACTAATAGCTTTAATTTTGATATTGCATATATAAAACCTAAAACTGAAACATTCTTCAACCGCTCAACTTGAATATCCGTGTAAGGGTGATTACTAAACGTAAGTAGTTTTATCTGAGCATCATTACATAAATTTACGAACTCACGCACGTTATCGTTATCCCAATTACGTTCACGATCTGTAATCCATTTTTCTTCGGCTTCATCATATGTTCCTGTGAAAAATTGAAATCCAATGAATCTATACCATAATAATTTATTTTTATATCTTTATTCTCCCGGCTAATTGCACTTTGTAAAGCTCACAAATCAATTCCGTTTCCACAGCCTATTGACACTACGGTAATTTCATCTTTGTCTGACATTTCATTCAAAACCTTATGATACATGTATTCATATTCGCAGGCATAACCAAAATGGTATTTTAAACAATACAATAATTGCACAGTTTTATTTTTGTAATCCGGTATGTTCCCTGAATGATAATTAACATCTTTTAATAAACACAGGCCAAGCATACCCTCAACTTGCTCTTTAAGCTGTTCATAAATGTCTTCTAAATATTCTTCTATCAACATATTATTTTCCCCTACATTATCCCGCTGAGTTCCTGATACAGTCTTTTTGCATAGCTGTCTGTCATTCCGCAGATAAAGTCTGTAACCAATAACAAACGCAGATATAATTTTTCATTATCGTCTTTATCCTCAGAATATGACCTGTATGCTTTGATATAATTTTCAGAAATCAAAGCGATAAGACGCTGGCTCATCGGTGAAAGCTTCTTATCCGTATCATAGTAAAGAACGGCATTTACAAGCTTGTCCAACAAAAAGTTTAAAATTGTTCCTGCCGAGATCTCAAGCTTATAAATGGGTTTTGATTTAAAAACATACCTGTACGCAAGATCACCGAGAGCATAAGCAAGAGCATTTGCGTGAGAAACGGACAGTATTTCATCTTTAAAACTGCCGTTCATAATTTCATGATAATTCTTTGTAAATCCGAATGCCGCGCATTTAAGCAATACGCCCTGAACATAAATTATCCAGCGCTGAACTGCGTTCTGTTCGGGAGAAGAGGTTTCATTTTCCAATGCTGTTTTGTAATAATATTCAAGCCTGTCTATTGCCTTTTGGTATTCATTAAGCTCTTGCTCATCTGCACATTTGCCGCTATATTTTTCGCTTTTAAGATCCCTGATAAGCTGTGAATATGTAATAAAGCCTTTTTTTACAGCGTCCTCTATATCTGCGGTTTTATAAGCAATGTCATCTGCTGCTTCAAGAATATATGCTAGGGGGTGGCGGCAATCAACTGCGCCTGTGGCTGAGGTTATCTCTTCAAACAATTCCTTTTCTGCTAAGTAATAGCCCATTTTATGCTCTTTGATATTTTTACTTTCCTTATTTATTTCAATTGATGAAACAGGATACTTTATTATTGTGTTCAGCAGCGTAAAATTAAGATTCATTCCATGCTCGTCAACAAGGAAATGCAGCTTCGTCAGAAGCCTGAGAGCCTGAGCGTTGCCCTCAAAGTGATACAGATCATTAAGCATTTGCTCGGATAGAATATTTGTAATTTCCTTACCGTTGTATTTTATATTAGGCAGATTGTTTTTAAACCACGCACGAATTGTTTCTTCACCGAAATGACCGAAGGGCGGATTACCTATGTCGTGAATAAGTCCTGCACATTCCAGAACGCTGCATATCTTATCTTTGATCTCTTCCGTAATTTCGGAATCCTGCTTGAATTTTATGATATTCTGAAAGATCATTTGTCCCAGGGATTTTGCAAATGATGACACTTCCAGCGAATGAGTGAGCCTTGTTCTTACAAAATCACTTTTATCGAGCGGAAAGACCTGAGTTTTGTCCTGTAAACGCCGAAATGATGCGCTTTGGATAATTCTGTGATAATCTCTTTGAAACTCATTTCTTGAGTCGCCTTTTCCAGATATAGAAGGCCTTTGACGTTGTTCGCATAATAACGCTGACCATTTCATTTTCTATACTCCTTTATGATAAATATTATTACAAAAAGTATACCACAAAATCTGACATAATTCAAGTAAAAGCTGTTGTATTCCGTTCGACAAATTTCTGCAAAAAGCGCAGACCTATTTATAAAATCAGTCTGAGCTGGAATTTACCGTCCTAAAACTCGTGGTTAGAAACAGTAAAGCCTTCTGAGGTGTTTTGTACCGCAGAAGGCTTTTTTTAATAAGTTATTTTTTCAGCGCCGCGATCGACTGCTCGATTTTCGCCATTTTTTCCTTTGCCTTTTCAAGCTTAGCCTTTTCAGCTTCAATAAGCTTTTCGGGAGCTTTTGCAAGGAAGCCCTGATTGCTGAGTTTTCCGTTAAGGAAGTCAAGGTCTTTCTGGACCGCTTTTTTCTCCTTTGTAAGACGAGCTGTTTCCTTTTCAATGTCAACAATATCAGAGAGTGGGATAAAGATTCTAGCTGAATCTGTAACGACCGTTACGCTGTCGGGAATTTCCCATTTGTCTGCAATTTCAACCTCTGAAGCTGACGCAAGACGCTCAAAGAAAAGCTTTCCTGCTTCAAAAGTTTCGGCATGAGCAGTTTCGATATAAACCTTGGCCTTAACTGACGGCGGAACGTTCATATCGCTGCGTGTCGCACGGATTCCCTTAATAGCGGTGATGATCTTTTCAAACCTGGCTTCGTCCTCAGCAAAAGAGAGAGCCTCGTCATAAACAGGGAACTCGCTTACAATAATTGCAGTGTTGTCATTAACAAGCGCCTGCCATATCTCCTCGGTAATATAAGGCATAAACGGATGGAGCAGTTTGAGCATACCCTTCATTACCCAAACGAGAACAGTCTGAGCAGTCAGTGCGGTTTCGCCGCCTGCCGTAATTCTCGGCTTTGTCAGCTCAATATACCAGTCGCAGTATATGTCCCAAATAAAATCGTAAAGCTTCTGAACAGCAACGCCCAACTCAAATGCTTCAAGATTCTGATTAACCTCCTTGGCGAGAGTGTTGAATCGGGAAATTATCCACTTGTCTTCAACATTCAGCTTTTCAGGAAGCTTGTCCGCCTTGAAACCGCCGGGCAGATTCATCATGATAAACCTTGCGGCGTTCCATACCTTGTTTGCAAAGTTTCTGCTTGCCTTGACCTTTTCTTCAATAAATCGCATATCGTTTCCGGGGGAATTTCCTGTAGCAAGCATAAATCTCAGGGCGTCTGCGCCATACTGGTCGATTATTTCAAGCGGGTCAATTCCGTTGCCCAGTGATTTTGACATCTTTCTGCCCTGTGAATCTCTGACCAGACCGTGAATAAGAACGGTATCAAACGGAACTCTTCCCGTGCATTCAATTCCCGAGAACATCATTCTCATGACCCAGAACGGAATAATATCATATCCTGTAACAAGAGTGTTTGTAGGGTAGAAATATCTGAAATCCTCAGCGTTTTCATCAGGCCAGCCAAGAGTTGAAAACGGCCACAGCGCTGACGAGAACCATGTATCGAGAGTATCAGGATCCTGACGCATAGGCTTTCCGCACTTAGAGCAAACAGCCGAGCTTTCCTTGGTCACGGTCATTTCGCCGCAGTCGTCGCAGTAGAATGCGGGGATCTGATGCCCCCACCAGATCTGACGTGAAATGCACCAGTCACGGATATTTTCAAGCCAGTGGAAATAGATCTTCTCAAAACGTTCGGGAACGAATTTCGTTTCACCGCTCTTAACAGCGTCGATGGCAGGCTGAGCAAGCGGCTTCATTTTTACGAACCACTGAGTTGAAACTTTAGGCTCAACGGTTGTGCCGCAGCGGTAGCAGGTGCCGACATTGTGGTCGTGATCTTCAGTCTTAACCAAGAAGCCTGCCTTATCAAGATCTTCAACGATCTTCTTTCTTGCCTCATAGCGGTCCATGCCTGCATATTCGGGATAATCGTCAACGATCTTTGCATCGTCGGTCATAACGTTGATAACAGCAAGATCATGACGTTTTCCAACCTCAAAGTCGTTAGGGTCGTGAGCGGGAGTGATCTTTACAACGCCCGTACCAAATTCAATATCAACATAATCGTCGGCAACAACAGGAATTTCTCTGCCGACCAGCGGAAGTATCAAGGTCTTGCCGACAATATCCTTATATCTGTCATCGTTAGGGTTAACAGCGACAGCGGTATCTCCCAGCAGAGTTTCGGGACGGGTAGTTGCAAGCTGAACATAACCCGAGCCGTCCTTGAGCGGATAGCGAAGATGCCAGAAATGTCCCGGCTGATCCTCATATGTGACCTCGGCGTCTGAAAGCGTTGTTTTGCAGTGAGGACACCAGTTTACCATTCTTTCTCCACGGTATATCAAGCCTTTTTCGTAATACTTAACGAAAACCTCCTTGACAGCCTGAGAACAGCCCTCGTCCATAGTGAAACGCTCACGCTCCCAGTCGCATGAAGAACCAAGTTTTTTAAGCTGTTCGACAATTCTTCCGCCGTACTGCTTTTTCCACTCCCACGCACGTTCCATAAAGCCGTCACGTCCGAGATCTTCTTTTGTAATACCCTCCTTGCGCATAGCTTCAACGATCTTTGCTTCGGTAGCAATAGCGGCGTGGTCTGTACCGGGCAGCCAGAGCGCCGAATAACCGCTCATTCTCTTCCAGCGGATAAGAATATCCTGCAATGTTTCGTCAAGCGCATGCCCCATATGGAGCTGTCCCGTTACGTTCGGAGGCGGAATTACAATAGTATACGGTTTTTTCTGCGAATCTCTCTCGGCATGGAAATAGTTGTTGTCCTGCCAGAATTTGTAGATCTTATCCTCGACCTGCGAGGGCTCGTAAAGCTTTGAAAGCTCCTTTTCCATATCATCATATCCTTTCATTTTTCCTGACTCGGTTTTATACAGCGAAAATATCGGTTCAGACTCGGACGTCAAGAAGAATATCAAAAGGATCAATATAAAGACCTGCGATGATCGTCATAAAACATTTCCTTTCCTTTGAAATCATTATTATTTTTATTATCGCATATTTTGAAGCTAAAGTCAATATTTAAGCAAGTATTTGCAGGAAATCAATTTTGCTTTTTATTTGAAATTTAGTTTCTCTTTCGGCGAAGAGATAAACTTAAATTACCTTTTCCTAACTGTACGTCAGGAAAGGACACCGGGAGTATATAGTTGTGTCAGAGATATTGTTTACCGTAAATTATCTGCGGATAATCATTAATCTTGACAAAACCGCAGTTTGCATATATAATATTAATAGGTATAATCGCAGTGGTAAATGCTGAAAAGGGAATGATTACGGATAATGGATAATGGCAGTAAAAACGGCGGCAGAGGCGGCGGGTTTCAATCTGGAAACCTTATGGGAGTTGCCGCAGTAATTGTAGTAGGGATTTTTGTAATATGCGTTATTATAGTTCTGGCAAAGGGACTGTTTAAAAGTAATTCTTCGTCTGTTCCTGACGGAGTTTATACGGGAACTATTGCCCCTGAAACGTCTATAGCTCAGGATGTGACATCAGAAGATAAAAAGGAAAGCGGCGCTGATTCGAGCAGCACTGACAGCGCGGATTCAAAGTCCGATTCTGAGGCTTCTTCTCAGGCAGCTGAGGATTCAAAGGCTGAGGACAGCGGCAGTGAAGCCGAGGTTGAGGGAGATAAGGCGTATGTTACCGAATATGCATATCTGCGTACCGAGCCGGACCAGAATGCACAGCAGATAGTATGTATGTCGCCGAATATTGAGGTTACTGTGCTTGAGCGCGGTATAGACGGTTACTGCAAGGTTACCTTTATGAATGTAGACGGACAGCTGACGGGATATGTTTATGAGGGTTATCTTTCGGATACTCCGATTTATTGATGTGATTTATTTATAGGGAAACCGGGCGGAGAGATCCGCCCGTTGTTTTTTAGACTGGGCTGGTGAAAGGGTATGGGTACTGTAAGGGAAAAAACGGTTATTCTTGAAAATGGACAGGTGATATCTTATATTCTGGACTGCAAGAGTCGGAAAAATATGTATATCTGTATCAGAGAAGGCAGGGTGGTTCTGAAGATACCGCCTGAGTTTTCTGTCGCTCAGGGGGAGGAGTTTCTGCGTCAGAAAACCGATTGGATCATTAAAAACCTTGACTGCAGTCGACGCGTGAAAAGAGGCTTTACAAGCTATAAGGACGGAGACGGGATTTATTTAGCAGGAACGCTGTACCGTATTTCGCTTATTTACAGCGAAAGATATTTCAAGCCTTGCTTTGAAGACGGCGCGCTGAAGATCTCGGTAAACAAGAATTATACCGAAGGCTATGTTATTGCTCAGGCGGAAAGCGCCGTACAGGAAAAGGCGGTAAAAATTATTACTGACAGAGTGAATTTCCTGACTTCGCTTACCGGGCTTTTTCCTGAAAGCGTAACGGTAAAACAGCTTAAAAGCAGCTGGGGCAGGTGTTCTTCTGAGCGCAGGATATCCATTAATTTAGACGTTGTTTATTTTGATATGGAATGTATCGATTATGTAATTATTCACGAGCTTTGTCATTTAGTTTATATGGATCACAGCGGAGATTTCTGGAGGCTTGTTGAAAAATACTGTCCCGAATGGAAAAGGATACGCAGAAGCATGAGGGAATAAATTTTAATATCTGAATATTACTGCTTCGGATTGTCAATTATTTCATCAGCGGATTAAATATCATATAGAGATAAAGGTTACAAAATGTAACAAAACTTCATTTGAGGCGTTGGGCTTAAATGGAATTTTAAGCTCCTGATAATGGGGAATTGTTTGTGCGAAATAGCTAAAACTTTATGTGCAAAACAGAGAAGTGAAACATATTCTGTTGCCATTTTGTAACCTTTGTGATATTATTAAGTTAGTTTCCGCTGTTATGATTCAAACAGCTAACGCTGATGAAAGGATGACCTGATATGATGACGCCATTGAAAAGACTTTCCGCAATGATATGTACGATATGTATGCTCTTTACCTTGTGTGCTGATATTGCATTGACTGAGGCTGCTGCGGCAAGTAATGAGCAGATAATAGAAATAACCAGAAACGGTCAGATAGTAGATGCCTTTCAGGGAATAGATGCGGAGTATGTAACATATCAGAGCAATACGGGATATTACTGCTGCGCGGGCTATGTATCAAGGTTTTATTCACAGATATTCGGCGTTACGGTTTATAATATAAATATGGTTGACGATAAGCCCTCGGTTTCAATGTACGGACATAACGCTGAGCTGAAAACGGTAAAGAACCCTCTTCCCGGAGATATTATGCAGACAAGAGAATATGATCATGTCGCTATAGTCAAGGAGGTAAACGGCAGCGAGGTCACGCTTATAGAGCAGAACTACAAATGGAACGATTATAAAACAGATAAGCTTGTTACAATGATAAACAGGAAAAGCACGGCTTCGGAGAACTATTACTACAGGCTTTATATTGACGGCATGGAGCAGAAGCTGGATCGGACAGCTCCCGTAATTTCCGGAGCAAAGGCTTCAAAAATCTCCGGCAGCGGCTATACCGTTTCGGCGAACATTACCGATAATACCGAGGTTTCATATGTAAAGTTCGGAACTTATCCAAAGTCAAAGGGGAAAAGCGCCGCAAAATGGAGTACGGTATACAGTCCGGCTGAATATGTATCAGGGACTGTAAGAACTTCTGATTTTGGACGTATAGACGATACCTATGTTACGATAATTCAGGCGTACGATAAATATGGAAATATGTCCTCAAAAACACTCAGCACCTATATTGATACGACTGCGCCTAAGATATCAAACGTAAAGATATCGGGAATAACGGCAAAGGGATATACCGTAACCTGTACGGTTGCGGACAATTCGAAAATAGAAAGCGTTAAATTCCCTACATGGACCACAAAAAATTCCACTGACGATCTGGATAAAAACTGGACTTCCGGTACATTATCCGACGGAGCTGTAAGCGGATCGGCGGCTTCATTCTATGTAAGCACAGCCGATCACAATAAGGAAACGGGCGAATATAATACTTATATATACGCCTATGATACATACGGAAACAGCTCGGAAAGGGGAGTAACGGTAACAATATCTCCCGCCGCCGGAATTTCACTTAATGCCTCAAGCGTTACGCTGGAAAAGGGGCAGAGCACAAAGCTTCAGCATACTCTGAAAGGCTCGAATATTACTGACGAGGTAACGTGGTCATCGAGCAACAGCAGTGCAGCTTACGTTTCAAACGGAAAGGTTGTAGGAAAAAATGCAGGAACGGCAACTGTAACCGCTAAGACCTCTGCCGGAAAAACCGCCAAATGCAGCGTTACTGTTACTGAAAATATTGCGGATATGACTTTTGACAGCATTGCAGATCAGTATTATACAGGAAGTGCATTAAAGCCTGAGGTCAAAGTCAGAAACGGAAGCAAAACGCTTTTAAAGGGAACGGATTATACCGTTTCATATTCCTCAAATATAAATATGGGAACGGCTCAGATCACCGTTAATGGAAAAGGACTTTATAAAGGAGTAAAAAAGCTATCCTTTAAAATCTGTCCTGCGGTGCTCAAAAACGCGAAGGTCTCCAAGATAGGCGGAAATTATATAAGCCTTAGCTGGAGCAAATACAGCGGAGCAAGCGGGTATTATGTTTACAGATACAATCCCTTAACTAAAAGGTGGGTAAGGAAAGCCGATGTAAAAACAAATTCCTACAAGGATATCCCGCTGGCGTCATGCACAGGTTATAAGTATAAGGTAAAAGCCTACTATATTAAAAACGGAGTTACTTATTTCGGAAAGGCTACCGAAGCTATAAGCGCAGTTACAAATCCGCTTAAAACAAAGGCCTCGGCGGTAAAGTCAGGAAGCAATATCAAAGTCAGCTGGAATCAGCAGAAGAATGCGTCCGGGTATCAGATATATACATCAAAGACCGGAAAAACTGATTCCTTTAAACTTACGGCAGTAGTCGGCACTTCGTCCAAGACAAGCCAGTCTGTTAAAGCAGGAAAGGGATATAATTATATCAAGGTAAGAGCCTATAAGACTGTAAACGGCAGGAAACAGTACGGTATCTGCTCTGATATTATAAAAATAAAGCTGTAGAGCTTAATACAGGTATTGATATGAGTATTTTCAAAAGATTCAAGGAGCTTCCCGTTCCGGAGGAATGCAAAGGCTTTGAAGTCCGAACTGAAAAAAGCATATGCACGGGTGAAAAAACCATTGGCTTTTACGATCCTAAAACCGGCAGGCTTATGTATACGGAGCTTGTGAAAGGTGATGAGGATATTAAGGCATTTTACCGGAAGTACGGAATTAAATAATAAGCATATAAAAATACAGAGGGCAAAAATAAATGCTCTCTGTATTGTTTTTTTATAAGCCGTTCTGACTGCTGTTTTGTTCTTCCTCCATTATCTGCTCCTTTGTCTGAGCGGGAAGATAGCTCAGCGGCTTTTTATCATGGCTGTGCTTATCGCCTTTCCTCAGCGGAGCAAGCTTCGCTTCAAACCAGAAAGTAGAGCCTTTTCCCTCTTCAGACTGAACTCCAAATGCAAAGCCGTGCTTTTTAAGGATCTCCTTGCATATTGAAAGTCCCAGTCCGGTGCCTATTACGTCGCGCTTGTATTTTGCATCACGGTAATAGCGGTCGAATATAAGCGGAAGAAGTTCCTTTGATATACCTTTTCCGTTGTCGATTATCTCGATTCTTACACATGAAGCCTTGTTTATCTGCTTGATCCTTATACGTTTATCGTTTCCGCAGTAGTTGACAGCATTGTTTATAAAATTGTAAAGAACCTGATCCAGCTTTTCAATATCGGCTCTTATGATCCTGTCCTCGTCCTCTATAAACTGAATATCGTAGCCGTCATTTTCTATCAGCAGAGTATAGCGGGTAAGAACATCGTGAATTTTCTCATGTACAGAAAAATCCGACAGTTCAAGCTCTATATTTCCGCTTTCAAGCTTTGAAAGCTCAAGGATATTGTTTACAAGATTGGAAAGCCTGTCAGCCTCGTCTATTATTATCTGAACATGAGCATTTCTCTTTTCGGGAATGTCCCCGGACAGATCTCTTATCATTTCGGCATATGCCTTTACCATTGTAAGCGGAGTTCTCAGGTCGTGGGAAATATTTGCTATAAGGTCGTTGCGCAGATCGGAGACCTTCTGAATCTCATTTTTTGCGTTGTCAAGTACGGTTGAAAGCTCTTCTATTTCACGGTATCCCCCCGCTTTGAATTCAACGGAATAATCCCCCGCTCCGAATTTTTTTGCAGTTTTCGTAATTTCAACGATAGGCCTTGACAGCCTTTTTGATATATACATCGTTACTATAAATGCAAGCTCGAAAAGTATTATGGTAATATAAATAAGCTGTTCCCTGATTATATTAACTGTGGAATCGATAGGCGCAACGGAGCTTTCTATAAATAAATACAGAGGTTTGTCCGAATCTGAGCTGTTGATCCCGGTACAGAAGAAAATTTCCTTGCTTTTGAAATGCTCGTTCTGATGGATCTTGGTGATATATTTTTCATCTGAGCTGTTGAACTCATTTTTCAGCTTAAACAGGAAGATACCGAAATTATTTTCAAGGTCGTCATAAAAGTATGAATAGCTTCCGATATTGTTTTCAACAAGCTTGATATTTCCCATTTCGTCAAGAACTACAATGCAAAGACTGTTGTCAAAGGCAAGCTGTCTTGAAATATTCTGTATATCGTCCTTATCATAATTGCGGACTATCTTGGAAGCTGCTTTCTGTACGTCGCGTATTTTAGCAGACTCATAGTAGCTGTCAAGAAAATAATACTGGAAAAGCCAGATAAGCACAAGTATGAATACGGTAAAGAATATAAAATACATCCATACATACGAGCGCAGGGAACGTTTCCCCTCTATTTCCAGTTTTTTTGCTTTTACGCGGCTTTTGAACTCACTGAATTTTTTCAAATTTATAGCCCATTCCTCTCAGCGTAACTATAAGATTTCGGTACGGCCCCAGGCTGTTCCTGAGCATTTTAATATGAGTATCGACCGTTCTGTCGTCGCCGTAAAAATCAAAGCCCCAGACCTCTTCAAGCAGCTTTTCTCTCGAAAGCGCTATATTCATATTCTTGACCAGATAGAAAAGGAGATCGTATTCCTTAGGAGTCATTGAGACCCGTTCTCCGTCTATCGTGACCTCTCTGGCAGTAAAGTTTATGCAGAGCCCTTTGTAGGTGATAACATCTTCGGTTTTCTGAGCTGACTTGATTCTGTTCATAACTGCACGGACTCTGGCCATAAGCTCTTTGGGAGAAAATGGCTTGACTACATAATCGTCAACGCCTATCTCAAAGCCGAAAAGCTTGTCGTATTCCTCGCCTCTTGCCGAAAGCATTATAACCGGTATTTCCTTAAGCTTTCTGATCTCCTTGCAGGCGGAATAGCCGTCCAGCTTAGGCATCATTATATCCATGATGATAATATCAAAATCTTCTTTTTTTACCTTTTCAACAGCGTCCATTCCGTCCTCAGCCTGAACTACCTCAAAGCCGTTGAATTCAGCATATTCCCTTATAATTTCACGGATCCTCGGTTCATCGTCCACCACCAGCATTTTTGGCATAAAAAGACCTCCTCATAATATTTCATATTCATTTTCTATATAATAACTTTATTATGTGTAGATAATGTGAAAATTTGCGGAATTTTCAAAGCTAAATGCTTTTTATTTCACTCGCGGAATAATTATTTTGCTTCATATTTTTATAATATAAGCTGCTTAAACTGCGACATATGTCAAAAAAATCTCTTGACATATGTCCTGAAAAATGGTACTATATCTAAAAGAAAAACAGTGAAATGAAAGGAAGACGTTTATGAGCAGCAATGAGGAAAAGGAGCATATGAAACAGGATATAACCAAAAGATATACCTTAGGGGAGGAGATTTTCAACTCGGTTTCTCACGGAACGGGAGGACTTCTTGCAATAGCCGGAACTGCCGTGCTTATAGTTTTAGCGGCAATATACTCTGACGCATGGGGCGTTGTAAGCTCAGCAATCTACGGTGCAAGTATGATAATCCTTTATACTATGTCTACTCTTTATCACGCTATTACCAATCCGAAGGCAAAAAAGTTTTTCAGGATTATGGATCATAATACTATATTCCTGCTGATAGCCGGTACCTATACGCCGATAACTCTGGTTCCGCTGAGAGGAGCAACGGGTTGGGTAATGTTTGGTATAGTATGGGGGGCGGCGGTCCTCGGTATCGTACTTAATTCGATAGACCTTGAAAAATTCAGCAAGCCGTCGCTTATCTGCTATATTGCAATGGGCTGGGTAATTGTTTTTGCTGTAAAGCCTATGCTTGAAGCTGTTACAAAAACTTCTCTTATATTCCTGTTGGTCGGCGGGATTTTCTATATGGTCGGGGTCATATTCTATGTTATAAAGAAAATTAAATATTTTCACTCTATATGGCATCTGTTTACGATCGCCGGAACAGTTTTTCATTATTTTGCGATACTGCTTATGATAATAGACAGCAGGTCTTAAGCAAATAACCGGATAGCTCATAATTTCATGAGGTATCCGGTTTTATTATGCTTATTTTTTTCTTCTCGGCTTTTTTCCCGTATTATGCGGTGCTTTGGCCGTATGCTGTGAAATGTTCATATTGTCCGAAACGGTCTGCTGATGGCTTACTATCCTTACGCCGGCGCCTTGAACAGCAGCTTGGTTTTCCGTTTGCTGTTCGGTAGCTGTGAATGAAGCTTCAGGTTTAGCGTTTTCGGTAGGCTCGTCAAGTCCTTTTTTTGAATTGAAATAGGTTACAGCCTCACGAAGCAGACAATAAAGTACAGAGCATATAGGAACGCTTATAAACATTCCCAGTATTCCTCCTGTTGCGCCGCCAACGGTTACTGCAAAAAGCACCCACAGAGACGGAAGTCCGACAGACTGACCTACTACCTTAGGATATATGAGATTGCCTTCGATCTGCTGAAGTACCAGCATGAATACAACAAACCAGACAGCCTGCTTAAAGTCTGTCACCATAATTAGAAACGCTCCTACCGCTACTCCGATAAATGCTCCGACTATAGGGATAAAGGCGGTTACAGCTACAAGTATACCTATTGTTACTGCGTTGGGGAATCTCAGCACAGACATCCCTATACAGCAAAGCGAGCCTAAAATAAACGCTTCGGTGCATTGTCCTGAAAGAAATCTGGAAAATGTGCTTTTGGACATATTGCATACATGGCATAAGAGTCCGGCGGGCTTTTGCGGAAGAAACGCAGTAGTGATCCTGTAAAGCTGATTCTTCAGCTTCTCCTTCTGCAGCAGCATATATACCGCAAAGAAAATTCCGATGAAGAAATTTACAAGGGTCGTGATCATTGACGAGGCTACGCTGACAGTTGAATTGACTGTTTTAAGTATTAGAACTCCGTCCTTGAATACTTCCTGTATTTTGTTTATTACAGCGTCCTTGCTGATATTCATTTCATCAAGCCAGCGGTTTATCTGCTTTGAATTCTGAAGCTTCTGGCTCATATTTTTGATAAAGTCCGGAATATCGTCTGAAAGTCTTGTAAACGTTGTAATAAGCTCTGGAATTATCAGATACAGCACCAGTACGATAACGCCGAAGAATATAATAAACGTAAGTATCAGAGATACCGGACGTTTTATCTTTTTGGTTATTTTTCGGTAGCTGTTGTCTTTTCCAGGTCGGAACATTGTGCGTTCTATTGCGCTCATAGGAACATTCAGAATAAGCGCCAGAACAGCGCCGATAATAAACGGTGAAAGAATTTTCATTCCTGCGCCAAGCAGATGAAATATCTTTTCATAGTTAAAAAGCGCCCAGAACAGCCCTACCCCTATAACGACCAGAAGAACGTGTTCCTTGAATTTATCTGTTCTTTTCACGGTATTCCTCCCTTCGTCTGAAAAAGGCGACATAACGCCGCCTTGAAAATTTATTCAGACAGATCGATCTCCATTATCGGTTCGAGTACGTCGGCTCCTGCCGGAACCATAGGGAGAACGTTTATATCCTTATTAATACGGCAGTCGACAAGACAAGGCCTGCCGCAGGAAAGCGCTTTTTTAAGCATTGGCTCAATATCCGATTTCTTTTCTATCAGAACTCCTTCGATACCGAATGCGTCCGCAAGCTTCATAAGATCGGTTCCGCGGTCAATATCCGTCTGCGAAAATCTCTTTCCGTAGAAAAGCCGCTGCCACTGACGTACCATTCCCAGCACATTGTTTTCAAAGACAAGCTCAATTACAGGAATATTGTGCTTTGCAAGAGAGGAAAGCTCATTGCAGTTCATGAAAAAGCTTCCGTCGCCGGCAATATTTATAACAGGTGTGTCGGGATTTCCGCACTTTGAGCCGATAGCTGCGCCAAGACCGTAGCCCATAGTTCCGAGTCCGCCGCTTGAAGCAAATGAACGCGGTTTTCTGAAATTATAATACTGAGCCGCCCACATCTGATGCTGACCTACCTCGGTTGTTATTATCGCTTCTCCGCTTGTAAGCTTGTCAAGCGTTTCTATAACATCCTGAGGAAGAACCTCGTCCTCGCTTTCAACAGGAACCATTTTGAGCGCGTACTTATTTTTCCATTCTGCAATTTTTTCCATCCATTCGGAGTGCTTCAGATCAGGCAGGATTTCGTTCAGCTTTGCCAGAACATATTTTAGGTCGCCGGCAACATAAGCGTCAACGTTTATGTTTTTTCCTATTTCCGCCGGGTCGATCTCAATATGTACTATCTTGGTGTCCTTCGCAAAGGTTCCTGCGTTGCAGAGAACTCTGTCTGAAAATCTTGAGCCGAGAACTATAAGCAGGTCGCATTCTCCAAGAGCCATTGCCGAGGTTTTTGTTCCGTGCATTCCAAGCATACCTGTATAAGCAGGCTTGGTGTTGTCAAAGGCGCATTGCCCCATTAAAGAAAGTGAAACGGGAGCGTCGCATTTTTCAGCAAATATGGCCATTTCGCCGGCGGCGTCGCAGGAAACGACTCCTCCTCCTGCATATATCATAGGTCTTTCGGCAGCCTTAATAAGCTTAGCCGCCGCCTCGATCTGTGAATTTATATCTTCTGGATTGTGATTTACGATTTTTTCAGGCTCGGTTCTTATAAATTCGCACTTTGCTGCGGTAACGTCCTTGGGAACGTCGATAAGAACAGGACCTTTTCTGCCCTCGTTAGCGATATAGAAAGCTTCTCTTATGGTATCGGCAAGCTTGTTTATATCCTTTACAATATAATTATGCTTCGTTACAGGCATAGTTATACCGCATATATCAACTTCCTGAAAGCTGTCAAGACCGAGGAGCGGAGTAGCTACGTTTCCGGTAATAGCTACCATAGGAATAGAATCCATATACGCCGTTGCGATTCCTGTGACCAGATTCGTAGCGCCCGGTCCTGAGGTCGCGATAACAACGCCGGTTTTGCCTGTAGTTCTGGAAAAACCGTCAGCGGCGTGACAGGCAGCCTGCTCGTGAGCTGTAATGACGTGCCTGATCTTATCCGAATACATATAAAGTGAGTCGTAAATATTCAGAACTGATCCTCCCGGATAGCCGAATACAGTATTTACACCCTGTTCAAGCAGACATTCAACAATAATATCAGCACCTGTTAATAACATAATATGCCCCCATTTATAAATTAAAGATTAAATTTTATTATACAATATCCTGCTTGATTTGTCAACATGGGGCGTTTTGCATTTGACGAAAGTCAGTTCGGGCGATTAAATATTTACATAAATAAAAGTACGGTTACTGTTTATCATTTAATTGATGCGGATTATCTGTTATCGGTCATAGTCGGCAACTGCATGATAATTTATTTAGCTGGAGTTTCAATTTATTTCCGTGCTTTGCGTTCCGCATTTTTAAGCGGATAATTAAATGCTGTCTGTTCATTTTCGGGATCAAAGTAAATACACTTTTCTCAACTGACTGAATATATAAAAGCCGTATTTTGCGCTGTAAAATAAGATACCGCAGAATCAGAATTCTGCGGTATTACTGTTACTGTGTGCGTAAGGCTCAGACAATTATACTTTTCCTTACGTTGTCAAGCTCTTCAAGAAATGTTTTGTCAATATTTGAAAGCCTGTAGTTGTTCTGGTAAATAAGCACGTCCTTATTTGTTTTGCTTACTCCGGGGCATTGCCTTTGTACAAGACCGTATCTTTTAAGTACAGCTTTAGGCAGGGGAGATACCCACATAAACGCTTCCGGTACTGAGCTTAGTATATCGAACTGACTTCCTCTTTCGTATACATAAATATGCCGCTTGCTGCTTTGTATCTGAGTATTCTTTTTCTGGTATGCCGCAGAAATATTCGGAACGATATTGTCGCCGTGCAGTATCTCAATATAGCTGTCAAGCAGCTCTTCTGTTATTCCGGGTGCATTTGCCAGCGGACTTCTTTCGCTCATAAGAATAACGTAGTCGTACGTCCAGACCTCCTGAGCCTTTAGGTTTTTCTCTTCTATTATAGACATAAAAAAAGCTTCGTAGTTTATCGGATAGCGGATTATACCCATATTATATTCGCATTCGACAACTGCATTTATAGCGTCCATTGAGTTGGTTTCCTTGAATTTTATATCCATACGTTCCGTTCTGTCGACCTTGTTAAGAAACTCCGTAAACGCATAGGTTATATAGCTTGCCCTGGGAAGCAGCAGCTGAAAATCCACATAGCTTTCGGGATCTTCTTTGTAAAGCGATTCCATTTTGTCCATCTGAACAAGAATAGCCTTTGCGTACTGGAGAAATTCCTTGCCCTTTTCGGTTGCGACAACGCCCTTAGCGGAACGCTTAAATATAGGTATTCCTACCTCCCTCTCCATTTCCTTGATAGCCTTGGATAGATTAGGCTGTCCCATATAAAGCGCAGCGGCGGCTTTTGTAATAGAGCCGAGCCGTTCAACCTCCACCATATAACGAAGATGTGTCAGATTCATTGTCAACGCCCTCTTTTTTAGTCATGAAAGTTTATACATATGCAAGTATGCATGGTTATGATTATATTATACATGGAGAAGACAAGATTGTCAATAAATTAACAAAGAATTCTGAAAGTTTGACAAATTGAACAATTTTATGACAGTGCAATTGTGGGAATTATGAAAAGTTACAGAAGAAGGTACCCCAGAGCTAGCAGCAGCTTAACATCCGAGCCCTGTTTATACAATATGTAGATAAGAAGGCCGATCATTGCCTTTTCCTCGTCTATTTTTATTCCTCCTATATTAAAAAGCTCACCCTTTCGGGAAACTGTGCCTTTGCTTCCCAGAAGCCCTCCCAGAAGTCCCTGAATAGGATCGGTACGCTCCTTGGGAGCAGGATCGGCATTTTCCTGAGGCGGATGGGGAACGGCGGGCGGAGGCTCTTTTTTTTCGGGACTGCGTTTATTTCCGTTAACGATACTTCGGGAACGCTGCTGCATTTCACGGACGCGTTTTACTGCCTCCTCCTGCATAGTGGAGAAGTCCTTCGAGCTATAATAATCCAAATAAATCTCCCCCTAAAAGACCGCTTTCCTTTAATGCGGGATAAACGGCAAAAAGCTTGAATATTTTTATAAGACGGTCTATCTTTTGCTGGTTTTCTTCCTTTAGCAATGGTCTTAAAGCGAGCAGAAGCTCTACGTTTTTGTCTGATTTATTTGCCTGAGCCAATATTCCCTGAAGCTGCAAAAGCTTTCCCATATCAAAGCTCGGCTGAGCCGGAGCGTTCTGGGAACCGCTCTGTCCGGAGTTTGCTCCAAGACCGGAAAGCAGACCCGACAGATCAAATGAACCGGTCTGATTCTGACCCGAAGCGGGCTGACCGGGGGAAACGGAAGGAACATTGTTCTTTACCGTTTCATTCCCTCCGGAAAACATTCCGCCCAGCTTTGACAGCAGCTGAGACAGATCAGGCCCTCCTGAGTCCTGCTGATTGCTTGAAGAAGAGCCTGACGCCGGCACAGGGGAGGCTGGCGGCTGACTCTGACTTTCCTGCATTTCGCTTGAAAGCATACCTGCAAGCTCCTGTATCTGCTTCATGCTTTCTTCGTCGTTAAGTACATTCTGTAGCTTGCTCATCAGATCGTCCACGTTAACACCTCCTCCGGGCATTTATTGTCAGCCCTCGTTCAGTTTTTTGTATATTGCTTTAGCCTGCGGCGTTGACAGTATCTTTTCCGCTGTCTTCGGATCAGAAAGCACCTTTTTCAGCATTGCAGCTTCATTTCCGGGCATTGTATTCAGCGCCTTTTCAAAAGTCCCGTCCTGAAGCTGACGCTGCAGAGTATCAGGTGTAGTGCCGAGTTTTTTTGACGCTATGTTGAGAAGAGCCTGTAATCCTTTGGGGTTTGGCTGATTAAAATTGCTCATAAAAAATTCTCCTTTTTTTTATTGTATTTATAAATAATTATGATATAATATAAAATAATATTCTATAGCCATATATGCACAATTCAGACAATTTTTCTTCTGACGTATATGGCTTTTCTTGACCGAGGGGGGAGAAAAACGTGCGCCTTATCGTGTTTTCAGATACGCATGGAAATGTCCGTAATATGCGTGAGATCTTCAGACGCTGCGAGGACAGCGCTGATATCTTTATTTTTTTGGGCGACGGAGAACGGAATCTCGACAGAATAAGGGTATGCTATCCCGATAAAACTATAGTCAGCGCCGCCGGAAACTGCGATTATGCTTCGACAGCTCCCGACAATGATATTTTTATCGCCCGAACGACTAAGATATTTTTTACTCACGGTCACAACTGGGGAGTAAAGCGGTCGGCGGACAGGCTGTTTTTCAAGGCCCGCGAGATAGGAGCGGACGTAGTTCTGTTCGGTCATACACACTGCAGATATTACGGATATGGTGATGGAGTTCATATCCTGAACCCGGGAAGCGCCGGCTGCCCTCGGGACGGGAAACCTCCGTCTTATGCTTATATAGATATAACAGATTCCGGAATATTCTGCAGTCATGTCGATTTGTAAGCCGCTTTATGTATTTATTCTATGCTCAGAGGCGGCTTAATGTGAACGCAGATTTTATGTAATCGGAGGTGGTTTTTTGACTAAAAGGGAAAAGGCGGCTATAATATGCGGGCGACTTGAAGAAAAATACCCGGACGCATTATGCTCGCTTACATATACCAGACCTCATGAGCTTATGATAGCCGGCAGACTGTCGGCTCAGTGTACCGACGCAAGAGTTAATATAGTTACGAAGGAGCTGTTCAGCAGATACCGTTCGATAAGCGATTTTGCCGAAGCTGATATAAAGGATATAGAAGAGATTATCAAGCCCTGCGGTCTTTACAAGACCAAGGCCAGATCTATAGTTGAAATGTGCCGCAGGATAATGGACGTTTACGGAGGGGAAATACCTTCTGAAATAGACGAGCTTATTACGCTTCCGGGGATCGGAAGAAAAACTGCAAATCTGATAATGGGCGACGTATTTCATAAGCCTGCGGTAGTTACCGATACTCATTGCATAAGGATCTGCGGCAGGCTAGGTCTGGCAAAGAGCAGCGAGCCTGTCAAGGTTGAGGAGGAGCTGAGAAAAATACTCCCTCCTGAGAAGTCGTCGGATTTCTGTCATCGTCTAGTGCTTTTCGGACGGGAGATATGCAAGGCGAGAGGTGCAAAATGTGAAGAATGTCCGCTGACGGACGTTTGTGTGGAATATAAAAGAAAAGTAAAATGAGCAGTTGCGGATAGTCGGGAAAGGCGGTTATTATGAGGATATTCAATACATATGACAGTCCGGCAGGCAGAATGGTCATGTGCTGCGAAAACGGCTGTATAACCGACCTTTGTTTTGAAAAGGATTTTCATATCATAGGACTTAAAAAAGAAGAATCGGAGGTATTCGGGCTTTGCAGGAGTCAGCTGGACCGCTATTTCAATGGTTCTCTGAAAGAATTTTCTGTTCCGCTGAGCTTAAAGGGAACGGAATTTCAGCACAGGGTGTGGGAGCAGCTGATAAAAATACCCTACGGAGAAACGGCGTCTTATCGTGATATTGCTGTAAAAATAGGAAACCCTAAAGCGTTTCGTGCGGTCGGAAGCGCAAATAAAGCGAATCCCGTTTTGATAATCGTGCCGTGTCACAGAGTAATAGGCTTAAACGGAAATATTAAAGGATATTCAGGCGGTTCGGAACTCAAGGAGTATCTTCTCGGACTTGAACGGAAAAATATATAATAAAGGCTTATCTGCGGCTTAATTAAAAAAGGCTTGCTTCCGGAATTGTCCGGCAGCAAGCCTTTATATTTTTATTTAATTTTTAGAATTCTGGATTCTTGCAAGCAGTCTGAGAACCTTGAGATAAAGCAGGATTACGCTAAGCATAAGACTGTAGGAGCAGAACCATTCATATTTTTTTGACAGCCCGTTTTCAACAGTCTGACCGATCGTTTCAAAATCTGTAAGCAGCAGCGCCGATGCCAGAAGAACTCCGAGTACTGCAAAAACTATTCCCAGAGGTCCGTTTTGTAAACTGATTATTGAAGAAACGATAGCGCTGTTGGGAGCCAGCCAGAACATAAGGGAGAATATCAGACCGCCTATAACCGATACCGTAAGACAGGTATAAACTACCGTTCTAAAGCCGTATCCTACTTTAACGATCCCCGATGTATAAAGGAACGCCATGACCCCGATTATAAGTACCGTAAGCAGCAGCGCTTCAACGATTATACCGCTGTAAGCCGCAGCATAGGTATAGGAGATAAATGTTACCGCATAACCCATTCCTGCACAGTAGATCGTACCCGTTAACGGTATAGTGCCTGTTGCAAACGAAGCGACAAGACCGCTTATAAGCGTTACTATCATAGCTCCGAATAAGATCGCGGATTCGTTTGCGTAAACAAAGTAACCGTCAGCAATCTCGACCCCTGTGTAGCCTTGGGACGCAAAGTAATTGTGCATATAAAAAAATGCGCCTATACCTACCAGTATTACCGCTATAAAATAAAGCGTTTTAATCAGTATACCCTTGTAGCTGGCGGTTTCTGCCCCTGAAAAAGCATCGTCAAAGCTGTTCAGCTTTGATATTGCCGGATTAGTATATACTTTTCTCTGTGAATTAACTGCCATTTTTAAAGCCTCCTGTAAAAATTTATTTTTTGTATTTATATTATAGCCTTTATAAGGACGTTTGTCAAGCCTGTATTTTTGCCTCGGCTTCTGTATTTAATATTTGCTCAGACGGCGGATATATGCAAAGGTTTTTTTCTCTCCTTTATCCCTTAGCATTATAAGGAGCTTTTCAAGAAAATCAGAGGTTTCTTTATGAATAAGCCGTTTTCCTTTAGCCTTGAGAAAATATTCGAGAGGATGAGCGTCGGTGTAATTGCTGCCCTGATATATTTTACTTGCGGCGACCCGGTCGCAGAACATTTCATTTACATAGTTAAGCGGCATTTTTACGGGAGTAAGAAGCTTTGTATCAATATCATAATCGGTCCAATATTCAAAGTGGTGTCTGTTTCTGCCCTTATGGTGCATCCATGCCCTTGAATATCCGTAGGCTTCTCGCTCTCCCTCGTTTGGGGAGCGGTTTCCCTGATAGTATTTTACGCCAGGTATAAATTCGGACGGAGTATATTTAGACAGATCATGCTTCAGTCCCTGAATAAAGATCCCGGCATACCGGCAGTGCTTTATAACCATATGTCTGTGCCTCGTTATCGTTATAAAATGAGCCAAAGCCTTGTTCATTCAAATCCGCCTTTCACAGGTAAATATTATACCGTAGAAATTTATTGACAATACCTGCCGTTAAATTTAATTTTATATCATCATTGAACTGCAATAAACGCATCGGAGCTGCCCCGATGCGTTGAGCTTTATTTTTTTGTCAGAGTCGTTTTTCTGTTTCCCTCTGTTAATATTATATTATCTCCGTCTGATTCAAGCGTATACGAAGACGAATTTCCGTTGATAGTAAGACGAAGTGATACCGAATCATTCTCTCCGTCATTGTCAGAATCGGCTTCCGTAATCGTGTATGAGCCTTTTTTTTCAGCCTGAGAGCCGTCCTTTTCATATTGCTGAGTTATCTTTCCGTCTGAAAAAATATATGTGGTGTCGTTGCTTCCGGCAAAGGTGCCGTTTAGCTTTTCCTGAAAATACTCGACTGTATTCGTATTTTCACTTTCGGAGGAACTCTGCTCCTCCTTGTTACCGCAGCCCGTAAAAACGGTAACTGCCGTCATTATCATCATAATTCCGATCAGAAGTCTTTTCATCGGAACGCCGACCCCTTTCATAATATATTTACCTGTAAACTCAGAAAAGTTTACATTAATCATACCTTATTATAGCTTATTTCAGCGCCTTTGTCAACTGAGTTTTTGAGGAACTTTCTGTATAAAAAAGCTTCCCGGAATATAACGCCGGGAAGCCTCTTTTATTTAATTGTCTGCTGTATCAGTACGCTACACCCTGCCATTTCATGGCGTCGGCTACCTTGAGGAAGCCTGCGATGTTAGCGCCGGCAACAAGGTTGCCCTCAACTCCGAATTCCTTTGAAGCGTTATATGAGTTGTGGAAAATATTGATCATAATATTTTTCAGCTTAGCGTCTACCTCTTCAAATGTCCAGGAAAGTCTTTCGCTGTTCTGGGACATTTCAAGTGCTGAGGTTGCTACGCCGCCTGCGTTTGCAGCCTTTGCAGGTCCGAAGAGTATTCCGGCAGCCTGGAACTTTTCAATAGCTTCGGGAGTAGATGGCATATTAGCACCCTCTGCAACTGCGAAAACGCCGTTATTGATAAGAATATCAGCCGACTCGCCGTCAAGCTCGTTCTGAGTAGCGCAGGGAAGAGCGATATCACATTTGATAGTCCAGATCCCCTTGCAGCCTTCGTGATATTCTGCGCCGTCTACACGGTTAACGTATTCCTTGATCCTTCCTCTTTCAACTTCCTTGATCTGCTTAACAACATCAAGATTGATACCGTTGGGATCGTAGATATAACCGTTTGAATCGGAAAGCGCAACGACTTTGCCTCCAAGCTCTGTAGCTTTCTGCGTAGCGTAGATAGCAACGTTTCCGGAGCCTGAAACAACAACAGTCTTACCCTTAAAGCTGTCATTTTTCATGCATTTAAGCATTTCGTCTGTGTAATAGCAAAGACCGAAACCGGTAGCCTCTTTTCTTGCAAGCGAGCCGCCGTAGGAAAGGCTTTTTCCTGTAAGAACGCCTGTAAATTCGTTGCGGAGTCTTTTATACTGCCCGAACATATATCCGATCTCTCTTGCTCCTACTCCGATATCGCCTGCGGGAACATCGGTGTCTGCTCCGATATGCTTGCAAAGCTCTGTCATAAAGCTCTGGCAGAATCTCATGATCTCTCCGTCAGACTTGCCCTTAGGGTCAAAATCTGCGCCGCCCTTGCCTCCGCCGATAGGAAGGCCGGTTAGGCTGTTCTTGAAGATCTGCTCAAATCCCAGGAATTTGATTACGGAAGCGCATACCGACGGATGAAGTCTGAGGCCGCCCTTGTAAGGTCCGATCGCCGAGTTGAACTGTACTCTGAAGCCGCGGTTTACCTGTACCTTGCCGTTATCGTCTACCCAGGAAACTCTGAACTGGATAAATCTTTCAGGCTCTACGATCCTTTCGATTATACCTGCGTCTACGATGTCAGGTCTTTTTTCAACTACAGGCTCGAAGCTTTCGAGAACTTCCTTTACGGCCTGGAGAAATTCCTTTTCTCCGGGATTGCGTTTTTCTACCTGAGCGTAAACGCCGGCAAGATATGCATTCTTGATTTCCATAAAACTAACTCCTTATTATTTTAGATTTGCTGTGGATCCCGAATAATTCCGCCGCCTGGTTTAAAATTTAAGCAGCGGGATCCCATCTCGGTATCCGACACCTTTATTAGTATATCATATATGCTTTTATTTTGCAAGACCTGAGGGCAAAAAATTCAAAAAAATATTAAAATATGATAAAAAGAACGGTTTATTCTTAGAAAATGATTTAATTTTATGTGTAGGTTGCATATATTTGTAAGTTAATTGAAGCTGCCGGATACTGCGGCATTAATTATGATAAAATACTCGGCGGTTTTGAAGATTATTGACTTTTGTCATGTATAATGCTATAATGCTATTAGTGAAAGGTCCTCTTCCGCTTGAAAGGTCAGTGATAATGAATGTATGACTACGGCTTTCTGCAATGGCTGATGTTTTTTTACATATACTGTTTTGTAGGCTGGTGCATTGAATCGGCTATAGTTTCCTTCAACCAGAGAAAATTTGTTAACAGAGGCTTTCTGCGAAGTCCTATGCTGCCTATATACGGTTTCGGAGCGCTTATTATCCTGCTTGTCTGTCTTCCTGTACGGGACGTTCCGATTCTGGTATTTATATTCGGAGCAGCCGGGACTACGGTTCTTGAATACATGACCGGCTGGCTGATGGAGAGCCTGCTGAAAATGAAGTACTGGGACTACAGCGGCAAAAGGTTTAATATAAAAGGATATATCTGCCTTAGATCCTCGCTTTTCTGGGGATTATTATCGCTGCTGCTCATGTATGTGATACATAAGCCGATAGAAAAAGCGGTAGTTACAATGTCCGGATCGTTAACGCTGATAATTACGGCAGTTATTTCCGCATTATTCATTTCCGATCTTGTATATGCTGTTCGCACCGCTCTTGATGTCAATAAGCTGCTGGCGAAGATCACCGAGATCAGATCCGAGCTTGCGAAGGCGAAGGAGGAGCTGGAGCTTAAGCTCGAGAGTTCGGAAAGAGCTTCCGCCGCTGCGGCAAGAATAGAGGCGCTGAGGGCTGACAAGGCGAAGCTTACCGAGCGGATAGGCTTTTTCAAGAAAGACTTTATCCTTGCTCACCCTACCGCCAGATCTCAAAAGTTCAATGAAGCGCTTTCTGAGCTCAGGGAAAGGCTTCAGAAGAAAAAATAGCTCATATAAGAAAATAAAGCTGTACGGTATATTATTCGTACAGCTTTTTAAATTATGTGTATTTGCAACAAATCATAATACTTTTATATATGCAAAACGCAGAAGTTTAAAATTCAAGACAAATTTCGTTGAAATATTATCCTTGAAATGATATAATTAAAATAAAGAATAAAAGAGGGGGTCGGCCATTATGAAAATAAAAAATATTATAATGTTTTTATGCTCCGCTGCTGTTGCCTGTACTTTGTATATACATACGGACAGGCTTGATGTTAAAACATATGCTCAGGAGCATTCACATGACTACTTTAAGACCGTAATAAGCGAGCCGGATTGTGTAAACGGCGGAGAATATTATTTTGAATGTGCCTGCGGTGACAGCTATTTCGAGTATCCGGAGGCTCTTGGTCACGCTCCGAGCGAATGGATAACTGATAAAGAGCCCACCGACGAATGGGGTCATAAACACAAGGAATGCACGGTCTGCGGGTATATTCTTGAGGAAGAGGATATACCTCCTGTTCTTCAAAATATTTCTCAGTGCAGTGTGAATTATATTTCTGCATATGTGTATACGTCAAAGGAAATAACTCCCGCTGTAAATGTAACGCTCAACGGTGTAAAGCTGACGGAAAATACCGATTATACCGTTGAATACAGGAACAATAAGGAGATAGGTACTGCCTCAATTATTGTCAAAGGGATGGGAGGTTTTACAGGGACAGTCAGCAGGACATTCGTTATAACCGGACCTACTGTCAAAGCGCCTGCGGGCTTTGCAAATACCAATTCTTCGCCGACGGTAGTTAGGCTTGACTGGAAAAAGGTCAGCGGAGTTACCGGCTACAGAATGCAGAAATGGAATTCACAGAAGCGTGTCTGGGAAAGCTACAAGACGTTTTCGGCGGATACAGTTAGACATAATCAGGGAAACCTGAAAGAGGGTACGACGCTTAAGTACCGTATACAGAGCTATAAGACGATAGGAAACAGAACCTTCTACAGTATCTGGTCTGAAATTTATGCTTCTACCGATCCGGGAAAAGTAACCGGACTGAAAGCCGTTTCACTAACCGAAAACGGGTATACTATAAAGTGGTCGCCTGTAAGAAATGCTGATAAATACATAGTTTACCGTTACGACGCAGCGTCTGATTCCTATAAAAAGCTTACGGCGACAGCAGGAACATCGATTAAGGTTACAGGCAGAACAGCCGGACAGAGAAATGCCTATAAAATTCAGGCGGTAAAGGTAAGAAGCTGGAAAACTTATGAGGGTCAGCTTGTAAAGATAAAGTTTTCCTCAAAGCCCTCTCAGGTAAAAAATCTTAAGACCGAGGTTGACAGAAGAACCATGAAGGTCAGCTGGAATAAGGTCCCGAATGCCACCGGCTATCAGGTATACTATAATTCCGCCAAAACGGGCAATTCTGTTCTGCTGAAGGAAATAACCTCGGGCAGTACCACAAGCTTGACTACTAAAGCTCTTCCGGTGGGAAGAAATTATTATGTAAAGGTCAGAGCGGTTTCCAAAACTCCTGACGTAAAGGTCACGGGAGTATGCTCGTCATGGAAGAAAACCAGAGTGTTCAACGATAAAAGCTATGATTCCATTATAAACGGCTACAGCAATTCATATTCGGTAAAGCTTACCAACGGTCAGGGCTATGCAATTTCTAACAGTGCAAAGAACAGACTGTATAATTCGCTGACAGGTCTTGGGGGAACGGCAAGCTTTATGCTGCTTGACCTCGACAGCGGCGCAATGGTCGGCTATAATGCAAAATCCTATCTCGGAACGGCAAGTACCGTAAAAATGCCTTATATGCTGTACTGCCTAAAGGAAATGGAGGACGGCTCGCCTTCAATGAACACTAAGCTTACCTACCGCGGCAGCGATTACTCAGGCGGCTCGGGAATAATAAAGAATTACAGCTTCGGCACACAGTTTACAATAAAGCAGTGTATGCAGTATATATTTGATTACAGCGATAACTGCGCTTATTATATGCTTCAGGATTACTTCGGATATTCCGGTTATAATAAATACATAGCGTCGCTGGGGTGCAGAACGACAATGAGCGCATATCAGCGCTGGGGATACGTTTCTGCGGCTGATTCCGCAAAGGAATGGATACAGATGTATAAGTACATTTACAGCGGAAAATATAAAGATTTTATAAGAAAAGGACTTGCAGGCTCAACGGCAAGCAATTTCAGGATAGGTCTTAACGGAAAATATACCGTATATTCCAAGTGCGGGTGGACAGATGAGCTTCACCATGATACAGCCGTAGTTGAGGCTGAACATCCGTATGTTCTTATCTGCTTTACAAACCGCGTCAGTCCCTACAGGCTTCAGGAGGTTGCGAGAGCGGCTGATGCGATCCACAATGAAATGTGGGCATACTACGGAAGGTAAAGCTTCTCTTTAAAGAGCGGCGCATTTATTGATAAAAGCCGAAGAGGCGAACGCAGTTCAGTCTACGCAAACGACGTAAGCGCAGAAGAGAATTGCGTTCGCCCTTTCCTTTTGGAAAATGACGCTCTTTTTTTATTCAACGCTTTCAGTTCATATGAGCTTTTAAAGTGAGCAAAGCTTTTTTTTTTATCCTTGAAACATATGATCGTGAAATATTCAGCTTCTGGGCTACCTCTCGCTGAGTCAGGGGAGATTGATTATAAAGTCCGTAGCGCAGGATAATTATTTCAGATTCCCGTTTGTCAAGATATTTGTCTACCAGTCTGTAAAGCCGTTCGGAGGAAAGCAGAAGCTCAATACTGTCTGCTACGCTGCTGCCGTCGGAGATTATATCTATTAATGTAAGCTGATTGCCGTTTTTATCGGTTTCTATAGGTTCGTCGAAATGAAGCTCTCCGGCTGATTTCTTCAAAGAGCGGAAATGCATAAGTATTTCATTTTCGACGCACCTTGACGCATAAGTCGCAAACCGGCAGCCTTTGGTATAATCAAAGGTAGAAACGGCTTTAATTAGTCCGATAGTTCCTATAGATATCAGATCGTCCTGATCCTTTGACGCAGAATAGTATTTTTTTATTATGTGTGCGACAAGCCTCAGGTTATGTTCTATAAGCTTATCCTTAGCGGCCTTGTCGCCCTGTGCGATCCTCTCAAAGCATTCCCTTTCCTCCTTTGCGGACAAAGGCTTCGGAAAGACGTTTTTGCTGTCGAAATGCAGGGCAAAGAAAAGAAAATGACTGCTGAGGAACTGTATGATCAGTGCGAACATAAGGTTACCGCCTCTCTGAATTGTTTTTGTTTGTTTGTATATCCTATGTTGAAACGGGGATTGTCTATTCCTTAGGGAGCGGCGGCGATTGTTAAGGTGCATAAAAGTATTGAACTTTTTTGTGAATACATACAAAATTACATCTCAGTCTTATTTGACTTTATGTGATTCTTGACAAAAAAAGCGGAATAGTCTATAATTTATTATGTGATTTTAAATATATTCTGCCGATAAGGTTTATTGTGTGGAAACCGGAGCAGATCAAAAGAGAAACAAAACGTACGGCTGGAGGAAAGTTTAAGCAATGAAAGGGAGCAAAGCAAAGGCGGCAGTTTATCTGATTGCCGCGGCGCTGATGATACAGATGTTTTCTCTGTGCGGCGCTGCATATGATATTTCAAAAATAAAAGGTGCAGTCAAAACGACGGGAGCCGAGCTGCCGGAATATTCCGAAGGCTGTGAGCAGATAAACGCAGCTGAGCTGGGTGCGGACGGAAGCGGTGAAAAGGATTCGGCCAAGGCTATCCAGAAGGCGTTGGATTACGCAAGGGACAACGCTTCCGATCAGCTTCAGGTAAAGGTTTTTATTCCGGCAGGTGAATACCGTATCTCGAAAACTCTGAGAATATACAGCAATACATGGCTGTATATGGATGATGGCGCTGTAATAAAGAAGTGCTTTGACGGCGGCTGTATGCTGAAAAATACCAAGCAGTATTATTCCGGCGGCTACGACGCAGACAGGAATATAATTATCGAAGGCGGAACATGGGACGGAAACACCTCCGAATATTACAAAACGGCGTATTTCTCCAACATAAGAATAGGTCATGCGAGAAATATTATTTTCAGGAATTCAAAAATATGCAATAACAAAAACGGACATCATCTTGAGCTGGGAGGAATAGAGGGGCTTACAATTGAAAACTGCCGTTTCAGCGGCTATACAGGATCGCTTCAGAAGGAGGCTATCCAGCTTGACGTTCTGAATAATCCCGGTCTGTTTGTCGAATACGAGCCTTTTGACGATACTGCTACAAACAATGTGGTTATAAAAAACAACGAGTTTGACAGTCTTTGCAGGGGGATAGGCTCTCATTCGGCGGTGCTTGGAAAATATTACACCAATACGGTAATAAAGGATAATACTTTTAAAAATATCAGCGGCGTCTGCATTATAATGTATAATCATAAGAACTGTACTATCGAGAACAACGTAATGTCCGAAGTCGGTATGGGAATTGATTTTATGTATATGAGCGGCGACGGCTCAACGGACTATTTCAGACCGATCGGCAGCACCTATGAAGCTGCGCTGAGCAATATAAACGACGACGCTCAGACTGTTATCAAGGGCAATGAAATAGAAACAAGGATCACCTCGGCGGCATCTCAGCCATACGGGATCAGGATATACGGTAAAAATGTGAAAGGTACCAAGCTTCCGGATCATAATTACAGGGTGCAGGGCGTAAAGATAAGCAGGAACAAGATAAAATCGGCAGCGCAGGCGGTGATCCTCGACGACGCTGTTGACTGCGATATTTCAGGCAATAAACTGAGCTGTACAAAGGACGGCTTTGTCAAAGGCTCGGCTCTTATAGATATTGTAAGAAGCAAGTATATCACCGTTTCCGAAAATTCCGTTTCCGGCAGTTCCGGGGACGGGATAAAAATAAGCGGAGGAAAGAAGTTTACCGTAAAGGCGAATACGGTAAAATCAGCTGGTGAGTCAGCGGTATGTCTTACTGGAAAGGTCAGCGAGTCGAAAGTCTACGAAAATACGGTAAAAAAACCGTCCGCCTGCGGAATTTTGATAAAGGATTCATGCTCGGATATTTCAGTAGACCGAAATTCGGTTGAATACGCCGGAAGCTCCGCAATATGCTTTGCCGAAAAAACGACTGAAAATATAAGCTGTACCGATAATTCAACGGCTCAGTCTGCAAGGGGAATATGTCTTACAGGAGAAAGCAAAGCGTCAGTAAAGGGAAGCGTCTTCAGCAGCAATTCAAAAAATATCGCAGTAGGCGAAGGCTCATACTGTGTTACAGCTGCACCTGGTAATTTTACGGCGTCTGATATTACGGAAAATAATGCGGTTCTTACCTGGGATTATCAAAGTGAAGCCGCAGGTTATGAAATATATAGAAAACGCGGCTTGGACGGTGAATACGAGATAGTTTCCGACCAGACTGAAAACAGATTCGAGGAAAACGATTTAACCTCTAAAACACTGTATTTCTACAAAGCAGTGCCATATGTAATGCAGGGAGAAAATAAGCAGTACGGTAATGCCGTTAAGGATTTTTCCGTAAAAACAAAGACCTCTATTGAAAAAGCCTTCATTGATATACAGCCGGAAATGGCATTTACCGGACGGGCAAGAACTCAGGACATCACGATAAAAGCGGCCGGAGCAACGCTGATTCCCGATATAGACTATACGGTTGAATACTTTAATAACGTAAATATAGGCACAGCTCAGGTAAAGATCACCGCTCAGGGAGATTACTGCGGAGAGGTAGATGCTGAATTTGATATAGTTCCTATGAGTCAGGACGCAGTCAAAGTAGTTCCCAGAACCGAAAAACCTTCCTCCCTTGTGAGCAGAAAAACATCTGAAGGAGGATACAGCGTAAATTGCCTTATAAATGATTTTGTTTCCTTAGCCGACGGAAAGGAGCTGAAAACTCCTGTTCAGATCAGTCTGGAGTCATTTAAGGTAAGAAAGACCTATCTCGTAAGCGTTAGATCGTATAGTACGGTAGACGGTACCCGTATTTACGGAGCATGGTCAGAACCCAGATGAGTTCCAAGCAGTTCCGAAGCTATACGGAGCTGCTTTTTAATGCAAAAAAAGAGACCGCACTAAAGCAGTCTCTTTTTTCAGTTTCAGAATGAAAGATCCGATTTGACTTTATTTATCAACGTCCTCAACAGGCTCTTCTACGCTGTCAAGGTCAGCTTCAACGTCCCCGGTAGTATCATCGGAAGGCGTATCCTCGGAGGCTTCTTCTGATTCCGCTTCTTCATCAGACTCACATTCGTCACAACCGCAGCAGCAGTCATCAAAATCATCGTCCAGCTCTTCGTAATCGTAATCCTGAAGCTCCTTACGTTTTTTTAATGCAAAAATTGCAGCAGCGCCGGCAGCGACAGCTCCGAGAGCGGCAAATATTTTTAATCCGTTACCCATGTTCAAACACTCCTTTAATTTCATTCCGATACGCAGCCTTACAGCCTCTTATATCGTATCAGCTTACAGATATTATACCACAGACTGTATTAATAATCAAGTATTTTTCAAAAAATAAAAAAATAAGTTTGTTTTTTTGTGCATAATTGACAAATAGCCACTGACTGTATTTACATATTTCCCGTTATCGACATTATAATACTTATAGCAGCAAGAGGCGCGGTCTCACATCTTAATATGCGGTTTCCCAATGTTGCATGGGTTATTCCGCAGATCTCCGCCTTCTTTGCTTCGCTTTGTTCAAAGCCGCCTTCGCTTCCGATAAGAAGTCCTGCGCTTTTGCAGGAGCAGAAATCAACTGACCTGAGCGGAACGCCGCCTTTTTCATAGCACATAAGCGAAACGTCAAGCTCGGCAAGCCTTGTTATGCATTCGTCAAAGGTTATTATTTCCGCTATCTGCGGGATTATACCTCTGCCGCATTGCTTTGCCGCCTCCAAAGCGATCTTCTGCCACCGCTGGCGCTTCCTTTCCGAGCTTTTTCTGTCAGGGCGGGATACACATCTTTCCGTCAGAACGGGATAGATCCGATAAACCCCTAGCTCAACTGCTTTTTGTATGATAAGATCCATTTTATCGGATTTAGGCAGAGCCTGAAACAGGTGAAGCTGAATGTCCGGTTCGGCAAGCGACGGCTGTGCTTCGATAATATTACAGATCACAGCGCTGTCTGATATTTCCTTGATCACAGATATGTACTCTGTTCCGTTGCTGCACAGAATAAGCTGCTCCCCCGGCTTCATTCTCAGACTTCTTCCTATATGAATTGCATCGGCGCCGGTAATTACGGCCTCTGAGCCATCGGGTTCACTGATAAAAAAACGCGGCATCTTATTATCCTCCGTATGAGTTCTGCCGATTTTCGGCGTATTTTCAGTATATCACATCTTAAAAAAAAGTTCAATAAATTTCATACTAAATACAATAAGTTTTCACACGCATATCACATTAGTTGGGTATTATATATACGTCGAAGGACAACGGTTCACATCAGCGGTTCCTTTGATTATCTGCCGAAAGACGGCGTTTATTCATGGTATGTTGGCTTTTACCCCAAGCCTTCATATATACAGTTCAGTAGGAAGAAATTTCTACTGGCTTCTCCCCTATAATTTTTTATTTTTTGGCTCCCGCTTTTTGGCGGGAGTTTTTTTGTCTGATTTTAAATGTAAGATTCTGTAAAGCATTAGGACAAGCTCGGCTGTACGCATTTTTAAAAGCAAAAATTCAGTGAAAACAGGCAAAAAACATTGACAGCGGCGGCTAAATGTACTATAATTTACTTACAGCAAAGTTAAAGGGGAAAGATAAAAGGGGGAAGCGCTTAATGGCTGATACGGATAAGAAGCTGAAAAAGCTTGAGGCTGAGATAAAAGCCGGGCAGAAAACAGAAGAATATCACAGCTGCATACACAAGGGAAATTCAAAGGGTTCGTCCGACCGCGAGCTGCTTCAGTTTTTTATGGGTTTTCTTTTGTTCGGCGGCGGAGTTTTCTGGATACTTAATTCATTTACTGTTTCAAGTACATGGGGCGGCGGTTACTGGAGTATGTTCGGTATGCGTCTGCCGACGGGAACTATGCTTATACCTCTTCTGGTAGGTATAGGTCTGCTCTTTTTTCTCGACAGAAAGATAATAGGCGGTATAGTCTGCTGTCTGGGACTTCTGGTTATTCTTATATCTTTGCTCACTTCGCTTGAGTTTCATGCCGTAAGAAGCTCTCTATACGTTTATATAATTATGTTTTCAATGACGGCGGCAGGTGCGGCTCTGCTGATAAAAACGCTTTTCAGAAAGAGGTAGACGCTGTATGATTCGGCGGCGGGAGCGGAAATTTTAATATGAATTTTTTTACATTAGGATATGCTTTTTTAGCGGTACAGCTTAATTTCGGCTGGGTCCTGAATTATATACTTAAGCTTGTTGGAATGCTTTTTATGCTGGGAGGAATATCGGAGATATCCGATTTTTCTAAAAATTTTGCGGTTATGAAAAAGCGGGCGTATATTCCGCTGGGAATATGTACTGCGTCCTGCCTGACGGCGGCGGTATTCAGGCTTTCCGCAGCAGGAGGAGCGGTTTTCAGCGCGGTAAGCGTTACTGCGGGGGCTGCATCGGCTGTGGCGGTGTTTGTATTTACAGGGAGCTTGATAAAGCTTCTTATGAATAATAATTATCTGGTGAACGACGTATCGAATCTCTCAAGGCTTTATTCCAACTGGCAGAAGCTTGCCTTTTTTACAGGAGCCAATATATTGTTCGATATTCTCAACAGGGCGGTTCCTGTTTCTGCAATAGCCGATTTCTCGGGAGTAATGATGACTGTTACAAAGATAATAACATATATTTTCGCTGTGTCTGCTGTGTGGACATTCAATAAGGCGAGAATGGATTTCAATAATAAGCATTCCGGCGGTTCTGAACTGTCGGATAAATAAAAAATAATTAATTTTTAGGAGGACACTGCAATGGCAATTTTTCAGAGAATAGGAGATCTTATAAAGGCTAATATCAACGATCTGCTTGACAGAGCCGAGGATCCGGAGAAAATGGTAAAGCAGATAATAGCCGATATGGAGGAGGAGCTTGAAAAGAGCATAAACGCTTTGGGACAGGCTATGGCGTCGCAGAAGCAGATCAAGAAGAGTCTTGATAAGGCTTCCGCTGAGTCGGCTTCGTGGGAATCCAAGGCTAAGGCGGCGCTTCAGGCGGGAAATCAGGAGCTTGCCAAGCAGGCGCTTTCCAAAAAGGTGCTTGCAGATAAGCAGATAATGCAGTATACCGAAATGAATAATCAGGCTGAAACTCAGGTCAATACTATAAAGACTCAGGTAGAAGCGCTTAAATCAAAGCTTGAAGAGGCGAGAAGCCGTCAGTCTATGCTTATTGCCCGTTCAAAAATGGCTGACGCTCAGAGCAATATAGCTAAATCCATGGGCAATGTTGATTCATCAAGCGCATTCGGAAAGCTTGATAAGATGGAGCAGAAGATATCCGAAAAGGAAGCAAAGGCTGAAGCGTTCAGCGAGCTTGCCGGAACCTCGGCTGCCGACGATCAGTTTGATAAACTTGAAACCAACGCCGCTGTAGACGCTGAGCTTGCAAGGCTTATGGCTGAAATGGGTCAGCAGTAAGAGTAATAGGATCATGATACATAAATTATAAGATGTAAGAGGACGTCATTTATGGCGTCCCTTGTGCTGTTTTAAACGGCGTATATAGTGTGAAAATAAAAAGGAGCTGGCAAAATTGCTGTCAATTGTAATTCCGAGCTATAACGAAGAGGGAAACGTGGAAAATACCGCCCGCGTCGTTTCCGGGATATTAGAAAAAAACGGGATAGAGTTCGAGCTTATCTTTGTTAACGACGGCTCGAGTGATAAGACCTGGGATAAAATATCCGCTATGGCAAAAAGCAGAGAGAATATAGTCGCCGTTAATTTTAGCAGGAATTTCGGTAAGGAAAGCGCTATATTTGCAGGTCTGGAGGTAGCCTCCGGCGACGCCTGCGTGCTTATGGACTGCGATCTTCAGCACCCTCCCGAGGTTATAGCAGATATGTACAGGATCTGGAAAAATAACGACGTTGATATAGTTGAGGGCAGAAAAAAGAGCCGCGGAAAAGAAAATCCTATATATAAGGGAATGAGCCTGTTTTTCTATAAAATAATCAATAGATCGTCCGGACTTGATATGGAAGCGGCGTCTGATTTCAAACTGCTGGACAGAAAGGTAGTTGACGCTCTGAACAGAATGCCTGAGCGTCTGACATTTTTCAGGGCAATGTCCAGCTGGGTGGGCTTCAAGACCGAAAAGGTCTATTTTGAGGTCGCTGAGAGGGCGGAGGGAGAGTCGAAGTGGTCGGCAAAATCGCTTATAAAGTATGCGGTAAATAATATAACCTCCTTTACCTCCGCTCCGCTGCAAATAGTTACGGTATGCGGAATAATTACGTTTATTATTTCGGTAATACTCGGGGTAAATACTCTGTACAATAAAATATGGGGAAACTCCGCAGCGGGATTTTCTACTGTTATAATCCTTCAGCTGCTTACCTCCAGCATAATAATGTTCAGTCTGGGAGTTATCGGCTTCTATCTGTCAAAAATATACGAGGAAATAAAAAGCAGACCCAGGTATATAATAAGGGATATAGTAAAAAAGAACGATAGTAAATAAATTCTGAAAAGGAGCAAGTCTGTGAAGAGTCGGAATACTGAAGTGATCAGAAGCCTGTTGAAAAGCAAGGGAATATACCTTCTGGTTTTCGCTGTGCCTGCGCTGATAATGTATATTGCCTATGCTCTGTTCGGGGTTCATCCTTACGGCGATAATTCCGTTCTGGTGCTTGATCTCAACGGTCAGTACGTTTATTACTATGAGGCGTTCAGAGATGCGTTCTGGGGCGACGGAAGCCTTGTTTACGATTGGTCAAGGAATCTTTCGGGAGAAATGTTCGGTATATTTGCGTATTATCTCGCAAGTCCGTTCATGCTTATAATCTGTCTGCTGCCGAGAACGGCTATGTGCGGAGCTATCGAGCTTATGCAGCTCGCCAAAATAGGTGCGGCGGCGGTAACTTTTGCGTTCTTTCTGCGAAAAACCGGAAAGCCTAAAAATACTTCTCTGATAGTTTTCTCGCTGTGCTATGCGCTTATGGCTTATATGACGGTTCAGCTTATGGACCCTATGTGGCTTGACGGACTTATTTACCTTCCGCTTATCTGCTGGGGAGTTCACAGGCTGGTGGACGAAGGCAGGATGCTTCCGCTTATAATCCCTCTTGCGCTTATGTTTATCGCTCATTTTTATATCGGATATATGGTGGGCTTTTTCACATTCTGCTACTTTGTATATTACTGTCTTTCACACGAGGGGCGTATACTCCCGAAGCATATTGTCAAGAGAATAGTACAGTTCGGAGCCTGCGCTGTAACGGCGGTAATGGCGGCGTGCGTAGTTCTTGTTCCTGTGTATAATTCGCTGAAGCTGGGAAAGCTTGAATTTTCCACACCGGATTTTTCTCTTGCGACTCAGTTTGATTTTCTTACGTTTATAACAAAGCTTTTCCCAATGAGCTATGATACGGTTTATCCCGAAGGACTGCCGATGATCTTCTGCGGCTCTGCGGTTCTGCTGCTCGTTCCGCTTTTCTTTATGAATTCAAAGCTAGGAATAAAGGAAAAGGTTTCAAAGGGTCTGCTTTTGCTGGTACTCTTTGTAAGTATGTATATCGTTCCTATAGATACGGCATGGCACGGTTTTCAGGTGCCTAACTGGCTGCCGTACAGATATTCGTTCGCATTTTCGTTTATCCTGCTCTTAATGGCGTACAGAGCCTTTGAAAATCTTGACGGAATAACCGCAAAGGAAATAGGCGGAGTTTTCTTCGGGCTTATGGTTTTCCTGTTCTGGTGTGAGAGGGAAAATTATGCTCATTTTCAGATATTTGAGGGAAGAACGGAAAACGGCGAAACAAAGGGAGTTATTCAGGGTATCTGGTTTTCGATCATAGCTCTGTCGGTATATTTCGCTATGCTTTATCTTTATAGGAAATATAAGACCTCCAGGGCGGTAAGTGTGATCCTCTGTATGCTTGTAGGACTTGAAATGCTTGCGAATACAATGGATACGCTGCATAAGATAGACGTTGACGTTGCCTACAGCAAGTATACCTCCTATGAGCCGTATATGAGCGATACAAGGGACGCTGTAAAGCATATCAGGACCTTTGACGGTTCGCCGTTTTACCGTATGGAGGCGGCGTTCCACAGAACTGTAAACGACCCTATTGGAACGGGCTATTACGGAATTTCACATTCCAGTTCTACGATGAATTCGCCTGCGCTTAAAATGCTGCAGAAGCTTGGTTACGCTTACGGCGGTCATTATACCAAATACGACGGATCTACCTATCTTACAGACGCGCTTTTCGGAATACGCTATCTTATGGATAAGGAGGATTACGACGGCGGCTCGGATTATTCGGATCAGAGGACAAAGGTTCCGGAGGACTATAAGCTTGCCACTCATATTGAGGAGCAGGAGGCTAAATACAAATTCTATAAGAATCCCTATGCGCTGGGACTTGGAGTCGTTTCATCTTCAAAAATCAGCGATGTTCAGCTTATAGAAAGCGATCCGTTTGAAAATCAGAACAACGTATTCAATGCGCTTCTTTCGCAGACCTCAGATACAAAGTTCTTTACAAGGCTTATGCCTCATAATTCGGAAACCGAAAATATGCTTACGTCAAGCCTTGCGGACGGACATACCAAGTATTATCCTGCCGATCAGAGTATAGCGGAGTGTCATATAGACTATGTAGTCAGAATGGACAAGGATTCAAACCTCTATATGTACCTGCCGACCAAGTACGAAAGAAACTGCAATATCTGGATACAGAAAGAGGAGGACTATCTTAAAGGTACCTCTGCAATGGAATACGCCGGACAGTTCTTTGTAGGCGATAACTATTCGATACTCAATCTTGGAAAGTTTTACCGAGACGAAGATATCCGTATCCGTATTACTGTTGCAAATGACGATAATGAGGCCTTCTGGTCGGACGCTCTGTTCTATTCCTTTGATATGGAAGCGTTTCAGGCCGCAGATACACAGCTTCAGAAAAAGGTATGGAACGTAACGAAGCATGAGGATACCTATGTTGAAGGCAGCTGTACAGCCGAAAACGACGGAGAGGTGCTGTTTACGACCGTACCTGACGAAAACGGCTGGATAGTAAAGGTAAACGGAAAAGAGGTAAAAACCGAGAAATCGCTTGATTCGCTTATTACGATACCTCTTGAAAAGGGCGAAAACGTTATAACTATGGAGTTCTCCCCTAACTATTTTACCGCCGCAGTAATAATATCCGTCTGCGGACTGCTGATAATAGTTCTCATATTCTTATTTGAATACAAGAACGGCAGACTTGTCAAAAGGTTCTTTGAAAAGCCGCAGTCAGGTACTGAGGCTGAAGCCGTACAGACAGACTCGGGAACGGCAAAGCCGCTGACAGGAGACAGCAAAACCGACAAAACCTCTTAAAAAGTTAGGTTTTACGCTGTTGACAAGCCTGCGGTAAATTGCTATGATTTAATCAGGCTTCGGCTTAGGAAAGGGAAGTGTTTTTATGACGGCTGTTAAGAATCACAGGAAAAAGCTGTGCGACGCAGGTACGGCGTCGTGTCTGTTTGCATTTATAGCGTTGCTTGCGTCGGGAGGAGGAACGGCTCTGGAATTTATCGGCAGGGGGATATACCGAAGGGAATTCGGCGGAGCGCAGATGCTTTTTTCAAAGGAATGGGACGAGTATTTTACCACCTATCGGGATTCGATCGTGCTTTTTGCCATATCGCTTACAGTGTTTTTTATCTGTCTTGCCAACCGCAGGAAAAAGAAGCTGGGCGCTGAGTTCGGCGCAGTCGTAACGGTTTTGTCTGCGGTAATGTCTGCCGCTCCGGCAATTTGTATTTACAGGCTTATAAACGACACTGCTTTCAGGCTTGCTTCCGATAGCTCGGACGAAGCGAATTTTATGTATATAATGCAGGCGCTTCTGTTTGGACTTCCCCTTGCCGCGGGAATATTCCTGTTCCTCTGCGGGATAACTCTCTGGGGAAGAAATGCGACGGACGACTTTTCGGTCATGTGTCCATGCATGAAATATATGCCCGCTACGGAAAACGTAAGCTTAGGTGAGCCGGCAATCGAAAGAAAAGAAAAGCCGGAAGAAGTAACTCCCAGCTTTGAATTTAAGAACAGCAATTATATGGGTCCCGACGACAGCGCCGAGTCGGATCCTCTGGCGGTCATAAAGCAAGCCGCCAGGTGCCGAGGCTGCGGCGCAGAGCTTAAGGACGGAGCAAAATTCTGTCAGCGGTGCGGCGAAAAGATAATATAATACAATTCCGTAAGAGGACTTGTATGCTGGCAGCAAAAGGCTGGGCAGGCTTGGAGCATAAAGGGAGATCCCTTGCTCTGTGGGCGTGCGGCAGCCTTTTTAAATTTCATATTCACAGTATATATTCCAGCTTACGTCCTCGGGATTTATATCGTCGAGATATTCCGACGGTATCCTGACTGTCGTTTGCAGTTTTGCAACGCTGCTGTTTTTATCCTTGGGAATGTATTTTTTCAGATATATTTCAAGCTTATTATCGCCCTTAACAACATTCGATACGGAATAAACCACTGAATCCGAGCCTTCCATATCTGCACGAAGAAATATAACGTGGTCGTTGAAGCCGCCTTCATTATTATAAGCGATCATACTTTCTTTCATTTCACTGAGGTTAAGCTCGTCATCATAATTTTCATAGTATTTATCAAAATCTGAATACGAAGAGAAAGTACCTGTAAACGGAAACGATACATTTGCGCCGCTGTCTGCCCTAAAGACCTCATATTCAAAAGGAACGGCCCTGGAAGTCGTATTCTGCGACGGAAGCGAAAGTACAAGCATATCTCCGATATAGTAATCGGTCCCCTCGTCGGTAAGAAGAGCGGTTATCCTGCCGCAGGAATAAAGCGAACGGTCTTCGCAGAGAATATCTTCGTCCCGATACTTTCGTATTACTGAAAACATCATTTTACCTGAATCTGTATCTGAATAGTGATCGACATATGTAAAAGCGCCGTCGGAGTATAAAAGGACAGAAGCCGCTTTGCTTTTTTTTACATCTCGTAAAAAGCCGTTCCATAGCTCTGTATTTGCGGATTCTCCGTCCGAGCAGTAAACAATGCCCTTTTCCCTTGCGTTTTCAGCAGTTATCGCTTCGCCGTCCCAAAGCCCGTCAGTTAATGTCTGGGTCCTGCTTTCGCATACGCTTGTAACGGAGGAGGATCTTCCGCTCGAATCGCCTGTACCTGCGGCATTGCAGCCGGCAAGAGCGCAGACAGCGCCGATAATTAAAACTGTTCCTTTATGATTCCGCACTGTCACACCTCCAAACACAAGTCAAATAAATTATATCATATTATCCGTATGCTGTGAATATGTTTTTTAATCAAATTTTCTTACAGCTTTTTGGTTAATTTGTTGAATTAACCGCATAAAATACGGCTTTACAGTATATTTCTCTTTATACTCTCCGCTTCGGGCGTCATTTATTGTTGCAATTGCGTGAAAAAAGTGATACAATAAAATCAGCGAACAAATTGCAGCTGAAAATATGCTTGAAACGGAGGAAGCCCTGAACGCTTAGGCTTACGGGCGGTGCTATGAAGGAATTTATGTCGGTAGTAACAATGAATCTGCTGGGCTTCGATATGATAATTTTTATTGTGGCGGTTTGCAACGCAGCCGTATATTATTTTACAAAAAAATCGGCTGACGAGCTGTACAGAAAAATGCATATTCCAGTATTTGTACCGGATCAGAGCGAATCGAAGGCCGAAGCGGAAAAGGAGCTTTCAAGGCTTAGGGAATCCGATGTAGTAAATATGAGAAACCGTACGGGAAAGCTTTATTCGGTTTTTGTAAACCTGACGGGAATATTCCCGCTGCTGGGAATTTTGGGAACGGTAGTTTCCCTGCTTTCTCTGGTTGAGGATATGGCGGACGTTCAGGGGAATTTCTACGGAGCGCTGACCTCTACCTTCTGGGGCTTGGTTTTTGCGATCGTATTTAAGCTGCTCGACGGAGTTGTAAGCGCAAAGATAGAGGACAACGAAAAAAACGTTCAGCTTTATCTGGAACGCAATTCAATAGCAGCTGGCGAGAAGAGGGCGGAAGCGTATGAATAGCTTCGGTAAGAACAAGGGGCTTATTATAGAGCTGACTTCACTGCTTGACGTAATTCTTATAATGCTTTTCTGGGTCATGATGAATTCCTCGGCAAAGGCGGAGCAGGCGCAGGAAAACGCAAGAACCGAAATAGAAAATGCAAACTCTCAGCTTGAACAGATCAGGGAGGAAGCCGAGAGCGGCGAAGAGAAGCTAAAGTCGTATATTGAAGCCGCAGAGGGCTTTGAAAACGGCGGTATGCTTTCCGTGTATATAAAAAGCAGCGGCGCTTCGGACGAGCTGTCTTTTGTAATGAACGGAGAAGAGCTTAAATCAGCACAGCTGAACGGCGGCTCTTCGGATATCGAAGGGATAATAGGCTCGGTATTTGAGGAGGCTTCGCAGGGAGGAAAGAAAATTGTGCTTGCCGCCCTTATCTACGACGGCAATACTGTACTTTACCGCAGTGTAGCGTTAGTAAGAAGCGCTTTGGAAAGTGTTTCCGAGGATTATGAAAACATATATCTGGCTTACATAAATACAAGCCTGTAGACTGAAAGGAGAGCAAATTATGCAGAATAACAGAGAGTATATCCACCCTGCCGAGGAGCTTCAGGAAAAGCATGAGAAAAAGCGTCTGAAGAAAAAGAAGAAAAAAAGATTTATTTTTATGCTTATAATCCTGCTGCTGCTTATTGCGGTTCTGCTGTTTATGAATTATCTCGGACTTGGTCTGGGAGGAGGAAAGGGAGAGGGCGGCGAAAGCTCAGGAAAAACGTCCTCTGCGGTTCAGGAGAATATAAGCGCCGACGAGTCCTCGGAGGCTGAAAAGACGGTAATACAGCTCAGAATATCGGGAAGTACCTATATTTACGGCGATAAGGTCTATACGCTTGAGGAATTTAAGGATTTTGCGGCGGTTATGGATAAGGATACGGCGGTTATAGAACTGTGCGACGATAATGCGGTAGCAAACGCTGTGGAGAAGATGCATTCTATGCTGGACGAGCTTGGGATCCCTTATACCGATACGGTCTATACCGACTTATCTTCAAAATCAGAAGCCGAACAAGTGTCCGAAGCGGCAGAGCGGTAAAAAAACGCCGCCGTATACGGCTGAGGAAGAAAGGAATGATACATAATGCTTGGTATAGTGTGCGAAGGCGGAGGAAGCCGTACTGTTTATTCATGCGGCGTTTTGGACGTTTTGCTTGAGGAGGGGATTACCGCCGACTACTTTATAGGCGTTTCGGCAGGTATAGCGTTCGGAGTTTCATATTGCTCGGGTCAGATCGGAAGAAATCTTATTCTTGCGTCGGAATATATGAACCGTCCTGAATATTCGGGAATGAAGCATATGTTCAGAAAAGGAAACCGAAGCTTTTACAATATGGATTACGTTTACGGAAAAGTTCCCAATGAGGAGCTTCCCTTTGATTTCAGTGCATTTAAAGCATATCCCGGGGAAATAATAGCCGTAGTGACCAATGTAAAAACAGGAAAGGCGGAATACCTGCCCTGCGACAGAGATGACAGAAGCTTTATGCATCTTCGTGCAAGCTGTGCGCTACCGCTGCTGTTTCCGGAGATCGAAATAAACGGCGAAAAATATCTTGACGGCGGAGTAGCCGATTCAATTCCGTATAAGCAGGCGTTGAAAGCGGGCTGTGATAAGCTTATTATAATACTTACCCGCCCAAGGGATTATATAAAGAAGGACGAGCCTGCTATGAGACTTGCGGAAAGATATTACAGAAAAAATCCCGAGTTCGTAGAAGCAATGAGGACGAGAGCGGCGAGATACAACGAATCAGTAAGTGAAATAAAGCAGCTTCAGAGCGAGGGAAAGGTGTGCGTATTTACTCCGAAAACTACCTTCGGCGTCGGCAGGACGGAGGGTGATCCCCAAAAGCTCAGAAGACTTTACGATCACGGATATGACCATGCGAAATGGGCGTCGGGTCAGCTTCGTAAATATCTTCTGAGCCGCTGAGGTTATTTTCCCGTGACCTTGAATATACTTATACTGCGGGCTGATAATATAATGCCGCAGATCATATGAAAGAGGGCGCAGAATAAAAATATGAGCAAACTGAAAACTGCGGGGGCTGTATGCGCTGCCGCCGCTCTTTCGGCATACTGTTTTGTACAGAACAGACAGCTTGTCACCGACGAATATACCGTAAGCTGCAAAAAGCTTCCTAAAAGCTTTGAGGGCGTAAAGCTGCTTCATCTTTCCGACCTGCATAAAAAAAGATACGGGGACGGCTTCAATAATCTTATTAATTCCTGCGGCTTCTGCGATCCGGACTATATTTTCTTTACGGGAGATCTGTTCAGCAGAACTGAAGAAAATCTAACGCCTAAGCTTGTTCTGATGCAGAGACTGATGAAAATAGCTCCGGTTTATTACGTTATGGGAAATCATGAGACCGAAGCGGTGGTAAAATCAGAGGCGCTTAATTATAAGCTTGGGTCAGAGGGAGTTCATGTGCTGAGAAATTCTTCGGAAAGAATCTGCCGTAACGGAGAGTATATCGATGTATACGGTCTGGAGCTTTCGGCGGACTATTACAGAAGTTTTTCGGGAACAGGCTACAGAGGACTTAAAAAGGCTGATAAAAGCCTTCTGACAAAGCTTCTCGGAGTTCCGAATACCGATAAATGCAGCATTCTTCTGGCGCACAATCCGTTCCCGTTTAAGGAATACGCCGAATGGGGCGCTGATATAGTATTTTCGGGTCATTGCCATGGGGGGATCGTCAGGCTTCCGCTTGCAGGCGGACTGCTTTCACCCGAAAGAAAGCTGTTTCCCGAATATACAAAGGGAGTATATAATAAATTCGGCTCAAGCATGGTGGTTTCAGCTGGACTTGGAAAATTCCGTCTGCAAAATCCGTCGCAGATAATAAGCGTAACCTTGACAGGAAAATAAGCGTAAGGAGAGTTTTCAGTGTTTGAAAAGGAAATATCGGATTATTTTGATAAGAATATAGATGATGTATTAAGCTCAATGAATGAGATAATGTCCATAGACAGCAGCTTTTCCGAACCGCGTCCGGGAATGCCGTTCGGAGAGGGGTCGGCAAAGGCTCTGGAATGGGGATCACAGTTTGGCAAAAGACTTGGAATGACAGTAAAGAACTTCGGTAATTACGCCGTTTCAATGGATTTCGGACAGGGGGAGCCTGTGCTTGGAATACTGAGTCATCTTGACGTCGTTCCTGCGGGAGAAGGCTGGAGCTTTCCTCCTTTCGCCTGTACCGTTAAGGACGGTATAGCTTACGGCAGGGGCGCAATAGACGATAAAGGCCCCAGTGTTGCGGTTTTGTATGCTGTAAAGTGCATAAAGGATCTGGGAATACCTATAAAAAAGAGCTTCCGTATTATTTTCGGAGGAAATGAGGAGGGAGGCTGTCAGGATATTGAATACTATCAGACAAAGGAGCCTTTTCCGCCTATGGTTTTTACTCCCGACGGTTCTTTTCCCGTACTTAACTGTGAAAAGGGAATGCTTCATCTTACATTCAGCGGAAAGGGAATCCTTGACTGCGGTAAGATCAAAATCACCGTTATAGACGGAGGTACGGTCATAAACGCTGTTCCGGGGAAAACCGTATGTACTGCGGAGTACGGAAAGGACAGTATTCCCCAAGAGATCGGCGGCTGTACTGTACAGAAAACGGAAAACGGCTTTGAGATAACAGGGCAGTCTGCTCACGGCTCGCGTCCTGAACTTGGCAGGAATACCGTTACGGCGCTGCTTGAGTTTCTTGCCTGCGGCGGCTGTGAAGCTGCAAAAAGGCTTACGGCGCTTTTTCCTCACGGAGAAACAAACGGAAGCTCGGCGGGACTGGGCTTTTGCGACGGTATTTCGGGAGAAATGACCTGTGCTCTCACTCAGCTTAAATATGAAAACGGAACGATAAGCGGAGGTATAGATATTCGTTTTCCGATAGACCGTACCTATAGGGAAATAAAGGAGATTATCGGGAAAAGCCTAGAAAACGCCGGAATGAACGTTACATCCTGCGAGGGAATGGAGCCGCACTATGTTCCTGAGGACAGCGAGCTTGTTCAGGCGCTTCTGAAAACCTATGAAAAGGTAAAGGGCGAAAAGGGACGCTGTATTGCGGAGGGAGGAGTTACCTACGTTCACAATACAGAAGGCGGAGTTGCTTTCGGAGCGGAATTTCCCGAGGAGAACAACAATATGCACGGCCCTGACGAGCATATCAGTCTTGAAACGCTAAAATATAATCTCAATATGTACGCCAACGCTATCGTTGAGATATGCGGCTGAGATCAGAAGCCTTCCGGCTGTTGCGGAGGGCTTTTTTTGCAGGAAAACAGCTCCAGCGATATAAAAAATAAAAATGTTCCACGTGGAACATAAGTTTGAACTCTAACAGGGCGGATAAGATTTTGTAAACTGATAGGATCTTTGTTAATAAATAGCTTATAATTAATGAACACAGTGTTGCAGGAAGCATCGGAAACTTTTTTGCAATAAACTGAGAGAGCGTTTGTACTGAGCTTTTCAGACTGCCTGAAAACAGGGAAAACGTTTAAGTTTCATAAATTGAGATCAGTGAAAAAATTTATCCTAAAACTTTTTAAAACCCCCTTGTCAAGTATGTTAATGTATGCTAAAATGATATAGACGCAAGCAAAATTTGACGCGTAAGTCTGCTGGTACCTGCGGGGAAGAGTAGTCAAATATTATTATAAAGGAGCATAAAATATGCAGTACGGTTATTTTGACCTCAAAAACAAAGAGTATGTAATCACCAGACCCGATACGCCTGCACCATGGGCAAACTACCTCGGTTCGCCTGAGTACGGCGCTATCATTTCAAACAACGCGGGGGGCTACAGCTTCGTAAAGAGCGGAGCTAACGGCAGACACGTCCGTTACCGCTTCAACACAAATATTGCTGTTCCCGGAAGATATATCTATATCCGCGACAACGATACGGCTGATTACTGGTCGGCTTCCTGGCAGCCGGTAGGAAAGCCTCTTGACAAGTACAAGTCCGAATGTCACCACGGCACGGCTTATACTACAATGCTTGCCGATTATGCTGATATTCATTCCGAGGTAACGTATTACGTTCCTCTTAACAAGACCTATGAGGTATGGAGAACAAAGCTTACAAACAACGGCGATACCTACAGAAACCTTTCGCTTTTCGGCTTTGTTGAGTTTACAAACGAGAACAATTATGAGCAGGATCAGGTAAATCTTCAGTATACGCTGTTTATTACCAGAACAAGCTTCGAGGGCAACAAGATCGTTCAGCACATCAATGAAAACAGCGGCAAGGACGAGAACGGTTCAAACTGGAGAGAAAGATTCTTCGGAGTTGCGGGCGCTGATGTTTCCGCATATAACGGAAATCTTGACAGCTTTATCGGGCCGTACAGAACCTACGGAAATCCTATCGCAGTTGAAAGAGGCTTCTGTGACAATAAGTGCAATTATAACTCAAACGCCTGCGGCGCTTTGCAGTCTGAGGTAATGGTTGCACCAGGAGAGACAGTTGAGGTTATTTACATACTCGGACAGAAGAACCCTGCGGCGGCTGATGAGATCATCAATTCCTACAACGAGCCGGGCAGGTGTGACGCCGAGATAAAAGAGCTTGTTGATTACTGGCACGGAGAGCTGAACAACTTCCAGGTTGAAACACCTTCCGCCGAGTTCAATAATATGGTAAATGTATGGAACGCTTATCAGTGCTTTATTACGTTTATCTGGTCGAGAGCCGCTTCGTTTATTTACTGCGGACTGAGAAACGGCTACGGCTACAGAGATACCGTTCAGGATATTCAGGGTATTATACATATCAATCCTGAGCTTGCGGCTGATAAGATCAGGTTTATGATCTCCGCTCAGGTAGATAACGGAGGCGGTCTGCCGCTTGTTAAGTTCGACCACAACGCAGGCCATGAGAACTGCCCTGACGAAAACGATGAAAATTCTGTTTACGCCAAGGAGACCGGACATCCTTCCTACAGAGCTGACGACGCGCTCTGGCTGTTCCCGACTATAGTTAAGTATATCGGTGAAAGCGGAAACAAGGCGTTCCTTGACGAGGTTATCGTATACGCTAACGGCGGAGAGGACACAGTTTACGATCATCTGAAGAACGCTATAAGGTTCTCGATGGAAAGACTGGGTGCACACGCTATGCCTGCCGGACTTCACGCTGACTGGAACGACTGCCTGAGATTGGGCAAGAAGGGCGAGTCAACGTTTGTTGCGTTCCAGCTTTACTATGCAATGAGCGTAATAAAGGGCTACGCCGAGGAAAGGAAAGATACCGAATACGTTGAGTACATCAATAAGGTTCAGGCCGAGCTTGGCAGATCGCTTTCAGATTGTTGGGACGAGGACAGGTTTATCAGAGGTATCCGTGAGGACGGAGAGGTCGTAGGCGCAAAGAGCGACCCTGAGGCTTCAATGTGGCTCAATCCTCAGTCATGGTCTGTTATTTCCGGCTTTGCTTCAGAGGAGCAGGCTGACAAGGCAATGAACAGCGTTCATGATATACTTAATACGCCTTACGGTGTTAAGATAATGGATCCGCCTTATGTCGATCACTACTTTGACGGCGCGCTTATGCATATTTTCAATCCGGATACAAAGGAAAACGGCGGTATATTCTCTCAGACCCAGGGCTGGGCGATCCTTGCGGAATCCCTGCTGGGACACGGCGACAGGGCGTTTGAATACTTCCTTGAGTCGGCGCCTGCAAGCATGAACGACAAGGCTGAGGTAAGAATTCTCGAGCCGTACGTTCACGGTCAGTTTACAGAATCGAAGCGTTCGCCGTTTGAGGGACGTTCACACGTTCACTGGCTCACCGGAACAGGCTCAACGGTAATGGTAGGCTGTGTAGAGGGTATTTGCGGTATGCGTCCGAACGCAGAGGGTCTTGTTATCAGTCCGTCTATTCCTCACGACTGGGACGGCTTTAAGATCGAAAAGAACTTCCGTGGAAAGCATCTGTCTATTGATGTTCAGAATCCCGACCATGTTCAGAGCGGCGTTAAGTCGATCACAGTAAACGGCGAAGCAGTCGAGGGCAATTTTGTATGCGAGTGCAAGATGACAGAAAAGACTGAGATCGTGGTTGTTTTGGGTTAAGTTTAAAGCTATAAATAATATAAAAAGGGGCGGTTCTGAAGAATCGCTCCTTTTGCGTTTTGAAAGATACTTGCGGTAATATCAGCAAAGTCCTGTAAGGCTTCTATAGATTATCTTGCCGGATTTTCCGGACGGAAGTAAACTCTCAGCGCTGAGCTGCTATGATAATTAGTTTTTACAGCAGACGGGTCAGTAAAAAAATAAAACTGACTCCTCTTGTGAAATGAAGTCAGTCTATAAGTGTACTTTCGGCAATAAAGTTTGTAAAGGCTCAAGCGGTTTAATCGGAGCTTTTGAATATACTGAGAACTATTTTGATAAAGTTGCGGTGTTCACGTTCTTTAGTTACGCTTATCTCAGCGTGAACTTCGCGGCTTTCGCCGGGTTTTTCAACTTTATCTTTATAAATATAATTTAAAGAATACATAGTTCCTCCTTTCTAGTTGACTACTGTAATATTTTATGCTATAATATTAAAGCAGTAATTGTTATAATTGGTTTTAGTTGTTGCTCTGCTTAATTTAAATTATTTTTATTATATGCTTTTGTACAGCCCTTCATGTAATTTTAGGTTTACAACTTCTAAAAACATCATGTATATAATAACTTAAAATGCACATTTTTGTCAACATTAAATTATACAAAATAAAAGGTAAAATTTTGTTTAATTTGCACAAAAATATTTAATTTGCTATTTTTAATAGTTACTATTATAAATAAGTCGCATTTTTACGTGGGTTTAAATGCGTGGATTGAAAAATGTAATTTTATATTTATAACAGCTTATGAACAAGCTCTGGTAAACGATTTTGCCGGAGCTTGTTCGTATATTTGGTTTATTTCCCAATATCATCTCCGTAACCGTCGTTTTACATATCACTGTACAATTAAGATTAATAAATTTCTACCGTTAATAAATAAAAATCTTGCAAAACCCTCTCTGATGTTATATACTGAGAAAAAGGCAGGAGGTTTTGCTATGAATAAATTATATTTTATTACCGGAAGTCAGGATCTTTACGGCGAGGAAACTCTGGCAAAGGCAGCAGAGGACAGCCGTGAGATCGCAGAATTCCTTGACGAGAAGCTTGGATCTGACGCAGATGTAGTGTTCAAGCCTGTTGTAAGAGATCACGCTGAGGCTGAAAGGGTCTGCGCCGAAGCGTCGGACGACTGCGAATGTATCGGCGTTATTATGTGGATGCATACTTTTTCTCCAGCAAAAATGTGGATAAGGGCATTGCAGCGGCTCAGCAAGCCAATGCTTCATCTGCATACACAGTACAATGAAAAGCTTCCTTACAGTATGATAGACATGGATTTTATGAACCTGAACCAGTCTGCCCACGGCGATAGGGAGTTCGGCTTTATCTGTACAAGACTCGGTATAAAGCGGGAGGTTGCGGCCGGCTATTACCGTCATGCTTCGGTAATAGAGAAAATACGCCGCTTTGCTCAGGCGGCAAAAGCAGTTGCATTCGGAAAAACAATGAGAGTTGCAATGCTTGGAAACAATATGCGTGACGTTGCCGTTACCGACGGCGACAGGGTCGAAAGCGAGATAAAATACGGCTGGAACGTAAACTATTACGGTGTAGGGGATATTGCTGATATTATCTGCGATATTACGGAAAGTGAAATAGACCTTAAAATGTCCGAATATAAAAGCAGGTATAAGATCTCTACTGATAATATTTCCGCTGTACGGGAGCAGGCGAAGTATCAGGCGGCGCTTGAAAAGTTTATTGAAAGAGAAAATATATCGGCGTTTACAGATACCTTTCAGGATCTGCACGGCTTAAATCAGCTGCCGGGACTTGCGGTTCAGGAGCTTATGGCTAAGGGCATAGGCTTCGGACCTGAGGGGGATTATAAAACCGGAGCTCTCTGTGCCGTACTCAGTAAAATGGCGGAGGGAAGAAACGGTGCAACAGGATTTATGGAGGATTATACCTACGATCTTACCGAGGGAAGCGAGCTTGAGCTTGCGGCTCATATGCTTGAGGTTTCACCGGTCTTTGCCGCAGAAAAACCTGAAATTCAGGTGCATCCTCTCGGTATTGGAGGAAAATCAGATCCTGCCCGTCTTGTGTTCGACGGAATAGAGGGTGAAGCAATAGCGGTTTCTATGGTAGATATGGGCGACCGCTTCAGATTGGTGTGCGCTGAAATAACGTTGGTAAAACAGCCTGAGCCTATGCCGAAGCTGCCTGTAGCCCGCCTTATGTGGAAGCTGAAGCCTGACTTTCCGACCGGTGCGGCGGCGTGGATATATGCAGGCGGCGCTCATCATGCGGTAGTTTCTACTGCGCTTACAGCAGAGGATATTCGTTTGTTTGCTAAAATGACCGATACAGAGCTTGTGGTAATAGATTCCGATACCAAACTAAGCGAATTTGAACAGCGGCTTGAAATGCTTGATGTAACGGCAAGGCTGAAAAAAAACTGACTGGGGGATACAAATAAATGACGGTAAGGGAAAAGATCGAAGCAGGCAGGACATTTCTTGGTATCGAGCTTGGTTCTACAAGAATAAAGGCGGTTCTTACTGACGATTCCTACATTCCTATAGCATCGGGAAGCCATAGCTGGGAGAACCGCTTTGAGAACGGATACTGGACTTATTCACTTGACGATATACGCAGAGGACTTCAAAGCTGCTATGCTTCTCTTGCAGAGAACGTTTCGGAACAGTACGGTGCTGAACTGAAAACCTTCGGTGCAATGGGGGTTTCCGCTATGATGCACGGATATATGCCGTTTGATAAGGACGGCGGGCTGCTTGTTCCTTTCCGTACCTGGAGGAATACAACAACGGAAAAGGCAGCTGAAGAGCTGACCGAACTTTTCGGCTTTAATATCCCTCAGCGCTGGAGCATAGCACATTTCTATCAGGCGGTGCTTAACGGAGAGGAGCATTTGGGGAAGCTTTATAGGATCAATACGCTGGCGGGATATATTCACTTCCTGCTGACCGGAAGATTTGAGGTGGGAGCAGGAGAGGCGTCGGGAATATTCCCTCTTGACGGTATCGCCTATAACGGCAGGTTCATAGAGCTTATAAATAACAGCTTAAAGCGGAAGGGCTTTGATATTGACGTTAGGAATATCCTGCCGAAGGTTAGAAATGCAGGAGAAAAGGGCGCTTTTCTGACCAAAGCGGGAGCTCATTTCCTTGACCCTTCCGGAAGTCTTGAAGCAGGTATTCCCGTATGTCCTCCGGAGGGCGACGCAGGTACGGGAATGACTGCGACAAACAGCGTTTCTCCAGGTACAGGAAATGTTTCGGCAGGCACATCTATATTTTCAATGCTGGTGCTTGACAAGCAGCTTAAAGGGGTATATCCTCAGATAGACTCAGTTACTACCCCCGACGGCCTGCCGGTGGCTATGGTTCACTGCAATAACTGCTGCTCTGAGCTGGACAGCTGGGTAAATATGTTTGCTGAATTCGCACGGCTTTGCTCGGCTGATATTGATATATCGAAGGTCTACAGCCTGCTTTATAACAATGCGCTTAAAGGAGAAAGCGGCTGTGGAGGGATAACGGTCTATAACTTTATTTCAGGCGAACCTGCGGCAGGACTTGAAAAGGGCTGTCCTATGTATATAAGAAGGCCCGAAGCAAGGCTTGACCTTGCCAACTTTTTTAAGGCTCAGCTTTATACTGCGGCGGCGTCCTTAAAGCTTGGAATGGATATACTATATAACAGCGAGGGAGTCAAAGCGGAAAGGATCACAGGACACGGGGGACTTTTCAAGGTAGAGGGAGTTGCTCAGCAGTTTATTGCCGACGCTCTGAAAGCTCCGGTTTCGGTAATGAAAACTGCGGGCGAGGGCGGAGCGTGGGGAATGGCTCTGCTTTCCGCATTTATGAATTGCGGAGAGGGAAGAACTCTGGCGAAGTTTCTTGAGCAGGAGGTTTTCGTGTCTATGGAGGAAAAGACTGTTTATCCTGATGTCGGAGGCTCGGAAAGCTTTGAAAAATACATGGCAGGCTTTAAAGCAGGACTTGAAGCCGAAAAAGCGGCGGCAGACGCCTTGATTTGAAAGGAGAGATAAAATGCTTGAAAAGCTGAAGCGGGAGGTACTGGAAGCAAATCTTATGCTTCCTCGGTATGATCTCGTTACTTTTACCTGGGGAAACGTTTCGGCAGTTGACAGGGAAAGCGGGATGATGGTCATAAAGCCCTCAGGAGTTGCGTATGACCGGCTTAAAGCGGAGGATATGACCGTAGTCAGCCTGTCCTCAGGAAAAGCCGTGGAGGGCGCGTACAGACCCTCCAGCGATACGCCTACTCATATTGCGCTGTACAGAGCCTTTGAGAGTCTGGGAGGTATCGTTCATACTCACAGCCGCTGGGCGACGTCGTTTGCTCAGGCAGGTATGGGAGTAATGCCTATGGGAACTACTCATGCAGATTATTTTTACGGAGAGATACCATGTACAAGGGATATGACTGCTGAGGAAATAAAAGGTGAATATGAAAAAGAAACGGGAAATGTTATAATCGAAGCCTTCAGCGGAAAGAATCCCCTTGAGATCCCCGCCGTTCTGGTCAGAAATCACGGTCCTTTTGCATGGGGAAAAAGCGCTGCTGAAGCGGTACATAACGCCGTTGTGCTTGAGGAAGCGGCGTTTATGAATTTTCATGCCCTTTCCTTGAATCCTCAGGCAGGCGGCATAAGCCGAGAGCTGCTTGACAGGCATTATCTGCGTAAGAACGGTGAAAATGCCTATTACGGTCAGAAAAAGTAATTATATACGCTTGTCTGATCTAAGCTAATTCGGGTGCAGGGAAAGTATGCATTGTCTTTGTTAAGTATATATTTCCTCAGGAGTATTTAATAATATACATATATAGTTTTAACTATTTATTCATTAAAAATCCCGTCAAGCAATGAATTTTGACCCGCAGTTCTTACAAAGAAAATATGTTCCACGTGGAACATTTTTAAGCTTATATACAAAAAAACAGCGCCCCTGAGGAATTTCTGACCGTTCCTTCGGGGCGCTGTATATTTTATATTCTTTTAAAATCGAAACCGGTACGGCTTTTTATATCCTGCTTATTTTTAAACATTCTGCGGTCAGCTTCGGAAAGGATAGAGTCAACCGTATCGCTTGAAGAGGGTGTAACAGCATAATAGCCTGTGCTCAGATATATAGGGTAGGGAAGATTAGATTCGCTGTTAAAGCGTTCCAGACGCTTCTGCATTTTCTCTATATGACAGTTTATTTCTACGTCGCTGATACTGCCGATCATTATTTTTACAAATTCATCTCCGCCTATCCTGAAATTTCTTTCATCGTAGCTGCCCGGAATTTCTGTATTTATTCTGAATATTTCAGCCGAGGTCTGAATAGCCTTGTCGCCTTCGGTATGACCGAATTTATCGTTTATATATTTAAGGCAGTTTATATCGCTCAGGATAAGCACGAATCTTGCTGACAGTCTGCCTGCCTTTTCCAGCATACCTACGGAATACAGATTGAAGCCGTTTCTGCTGTAAAGTCCGGTGCTGAGGTCCATTATCGTACTTTCCTCAAACTTGCGGTAGAGTATTCTCAGCCGGAGCTGACGCTTTAGCGATTCAAGGGCAATAGTGCAGTTTCTTATCCATTGGCTCAAATAACAGCAGACGCTTTTTTCAGGATCGTTGTTTTCAATAACTGCATAGCCGAAGGTCGTACTGTTGAAATGAAGCGGAGCAAAATAATAAGAGCAGGGCTTTTCATGCGGCTCGAAAAGCTTGGGGTATAATATATTTCGGCTGAAAGAGCGGTCGAGATCTACAATATCTTTATCGGTCAGGTCCAGGCAGGGATATATCGTGTCGGAATAACCAAATTTGCATTCGTCTATATCTTCGCCCTTCTCCAACTTATGAAACGTATCGCAAAGGCATAAGCATATATTTGAGCAGCCTTTGATATAATAGCTGTAGAATTTTATCTTCCAAAGCATATCCCAAAGGTCAGCCGAGCCTATCAGCACTTCGTTCATGAAGTTAAAGCCGGAATGAAAATCGGAGGATTCGTCATATGCGCTGTAGGGTTTTTTCCAAAGACTTACCAGCCTTTTAGGAACGTTGGTCGGACAGCCGCAGGTATTGCTGAAAATAAGCTTTCCCTTGCTGCTTGCTTTTGGAAATTCCATATCCGCCCTCTGTACCGCAGCTCTTACTGCGCTGATACCCATTGAAACATTATTTATCGAAACTGAAGTAACGCAGTACGGCTCGTCCAAGGTGCTTCCGTTGGAGTCGTAGCCGGTTACAATTATATCACCCGGTACTGACAGCCCCCGCTTTTCAAAGGCACGGACAAGACTTATAGCCATAATATCGCTTATACACATTACTGCGTCGGGAAGAGATCTCTTCGACAGTATCTTCTCGGCGGTTTCTTCGCCCTTATTGTACCAGAAGTCTCCGTAATAAATATCCTCGCCGCTTATTTCTATATTTCTCTTTGAAAGAGCCTTTTTCAGGCTTTTAAGACGGGAGACCGAGTGGTCGTGCCCCTCAGGTCCAAGCATGACCGCAAATCTGCGGCAGCCGTGAACTGAGCACAGATGCTCGGCAAGCATTTCAAAATCCTCATCTGACTGCTCGTAAACGCAGAGCCTGCCGCTGTCGTGACAGTTTACATAAATTACAGGTCCTTCAAAGCCGGCTATTATGTTGTTTTCTATGTATTCCAGAGCGCCCTGTATCTGAATAAGATCCGGAACTACAATGATCGCGTCGAACAGCTCCGGATTCGGGAGCTTGAATATTTCTTTTTCGCCTATCTGAAATTCTGCGTTTCCGCCTTGTTTCAGAAATGTTGAAAAAAGCAGAACGTCGTAATCAAGCCTGAACGCTTCTGAATTTATCCCATGCATCAGTTCTATCTGGTAAGCGGATTCGGGCTGAGCCATAAAAACCGCTATACGTTTTCTGATTCTGCTCATAGCCGTACCTCCCCAAGTTTTGTTAAGTATATTATACCATATATATTTCCTATATTCAAGAATAATTATTAAAATAACATGAATATTGTTCTGCGAAAAGGGCCTTTGAGCAAATACAATCAATAAATTATAAATGATAACGGACAAACTCAGACCGATCTTCAAGCTTCAGCTATCTGTGCTGCTGTGTAATAGAAGAAACGACTGTGTTTGTCCGTTTTGTCAGAATTTCAGCGTTTTCGGCTGTTATCTGTTATTCCTCTGATGAATCGTCCTTTTCTGACGATACAACGCTGTCCGAAGCGGAGGAGCTGTTGTCATTTTTATCCGAGGGCAGATATTTTTCGTAAATTGCGATATTATCCTCCGCAGATTTCCATTCGTCCTTGGACTTTACGGTTACGCATATGTATTTAACGCCGTCTTTTTCGGCTATGCTGACCAAGGAATAGCCCGATTCGTCAGTAAAGCCGGTTTTTCCTCCGAGAAGCTCTCCGCCGCCCTCGATATAGTAGCCGTTGAAGCGGCCCGCAACTATGCTGGTAAGCTTTATGCCGTCCTTATGCTGCTTTGTTTTTGAGGTTGTGTAATTTTCCGCTGTAAGTATTTTCATGCACTCTTCATTCTGCATTGCATATTCCATTATTACCGCTATATCCCGGCAGGTGGAATAATGATCCTTGCTGTGCAGGCCGCTGGCGTTTTCAAAATGAGTTCCGGTAAGACCAAGTTCCTCCGCCTTGGCGTTCATCATATCAACAAACTTATCCTCCGAGCCTGCAATTGCGTTGGCAATACCCGACGTTCCGTCAGCTCCGCTTACAAGTATAGCCGAGTAAAGCAGGTCTTCATAGGTAACGCTTTCTCCTGCTTCAAAGCCTGCACGGGAAGCGTTTTCCTCAATAAGAGGGTCTATTATATCTGAGGTAAATTTATATTTCGCACTCAGATCGTCTATATTTTCTACGGCTACGATAAGCGTCATGACCTTTGTAAGAGATGCGGGGTATATCTTCTTGTCATAATTCTTTCCGGCAAGGATTGTATTGCTGTCGGCGTTTACAAGAATACCGTATTTTGTCGTAAGGTCTTTTATGGATATTTCCTTATAGCCTTCGGCTTCGGCGGGGTAAGTCATAAGCGGCTGCGGCTCGGGTTCCGGCTCAGGCTCGGGATCTGCCATAGAATCAGGCTTAGATACCTCCTGAGAGGATTCGTCCGCAACTGCCGGAAGAGCCTTGGCCTCGTCTATGGAGCCTCTTCCGCTTACTACCATTATTGCGGAGCCTATAGCTACGAACATGATTATTATCATTACTGCGACAACAGCGGCACCGCCGTGGTGATTTTTCTTGAATTTAAGCATATTGCATTTCTCCTATTAATTTTTACTTTCTGCGAAGAGCTGATATTCCTCTTCTTTTGCACTGTATTCGGGATCGCCGGATCTAACGGCGTTATAGCAGTACTGAAGTATATCCCGTCTTGTTACTATCCCTATAAAAACCTTTCTGTCATCAATAACGGGTACGAAGTTCTGGTTCATTGAAAGCAGGATAAGGTCTTCTATAGTGGAATAAATATAGACCGGATTGTTTTTGACACGCTTTGTTATCTGACTGACGCTGTAACGCTCAAGCTCCTTGATCCCTGAAAGATTTTTCTCAAGCATAAAGTATAGAAAATCTCCCTCGGCAAGGGTTTTGACATATTCGCCGTCCCTGTTTATTACCGGTATTGCTGTAAATCCGTGATTGCGCATTTTCTCGATTGCCTGTCTTACCGTTGCATCGTCGTAGATATAATCTATAACGGCTTTCGGTTTCAGCAGCTTTAAAATATTCATTTTTTATGTCTGTGCTTCCGATTGAAAGCTCTTCTCCTTTCGCGGTGATCCTGCGGCGCTGCTCCGCAAATAGCGTGAAATACCAAAAAGTACAGCTTAAAGTCTATTGCTGCATATGTCCTTTTCCGTAGGTATACACAAGCTTGAACAGCGTATCGTAGTCGATCGTCTTGAATTGATCGGTAGTAATATTCATCTTGTACATATCGTCGGTCGAGATACCGAAGCTTCCGCACAGACCCTGACAGAAGCCAAGCCGCTGATCCTCGCTCATTGAATCGAAATCAGCAAGATAGGAGGTAAAATCAGTATTGAATACGGATTCGTCGATATCGTTGTCAAGCCTTTTTACAGTTCTGGTCTCGACTATATCGTCCTGCCCCTCAACAGAGTAGGTAGTTGTATATTTTACCAGCGCCTTTGTTTCCTTGTCGAAATAAAAATCCAGCACGGTAATATAGGTATCGCCGGTATAGGTATATTCTTCTGTTACATATCCGCTTTCTCCCGAGTCCTCGTGAGTATTGGTCCTGTCAAGATTCAGGCTTATGATCTCTTCGATAACGTTGAGATCCGGCTTATTTTCGGTTTCACGGTACATTCCGCAGACATAGTCAAAATCGTAGGACTTGCCGTCGAGGGTAATTGCGCCGTGCTTTCCCATGCTTTCCTGCTGGAGCTGATAAACATCGTCGTTTCTGACTACTCTTGTAAGCTGAACCTCTCCGTCAAACGCAGTGCTTGTCAGAGTACATTCAAGGGTATAGCTGCCCTGAGAATAGATCTCAGCCGTGCTTTTAAGGTATTCTCCGATATGCGACACCTCTGCGGCAGAGCTTTCTCCGGAGTCTGCGGAACTCTCGGCGCTTTCGGTCTGAGAAGTACCGCTCTGCTGAGAGGAGGTCTGTTCGGAGGCTTCGGAGCTGCCGGTTTCAGAGCTTCCGCCCGAGTCTGAACAGCCGAATGCTGAAATACATATACCCAGAACACATACGCAGGCAAGTATTCTTTTTATATTATTCATCTGATCTTCGTGCCTTTCCGATCCGCTGCCGGTATTGCCGGATATGCGGAAATTTATACACTTTAATTATACACCCATAAGCTGCCTGTGTCAAGCAGGGAAAAGCTGTATATTACAGATCTAAGCTTAGTTATTCTTCGGCAGGCTGTAACTTTTAAGGGGATAATTGCCTTATATTTAAATTCAGATTTTCTAGTTGCAAAACGTAATACGGTATGATATAATAATTAGAAAGAAACAGATTAAAGGCTTTAGCTCCGCTATCGGTCAGGTATTCAGGAGAACTGCGGAGAAGGCTTTTGTTTTTTGATAATGTGTATGAAAGGAAAATTGTGAATGGCGGCAAAAACAATGGCAAAGCCTCGTCCTAAGACGGCAGCCGGAGTAAAAAAGAAAAAGAAGAGAAAAAAGTCTTCAGCGCCTATATTTATTTCGGGCGGAATAGTTCTTGTTATTGCTCTCGGAACGGCCTGCGCTTATTTTATAGGACGTGCTGAATATGACGGTAAATTTCCTGTAAATACTTATATTAACGACGTTAACGTCAGCGGCAAAACGCTTTCTGAGGCGGAAAGGCTTTTTGAAAACAAGGAGCTTCCCGAAAAGCTTACTGTTATAAAGCATGACGGTTCGGAGGCAGGTATAAGCCTTGAAAGCTTCGGCTATACAAGCGATACCGACAGGCAGCTTGAAAAGATATACAGCGAGATAGACCACAGCCTGTGGTTCAAGGGACTTATAGGAAAAGTAAGCTACAGCTTTACCGAGAATATAACCTACGATAAGGATAAGCTGAAGGAGCTTTTAAGCGGAACGGACTGGGGAAGCGCAGAAAACAAGAACGCCGAGATAGAGCTTACCGACAGCGGATATATTATTCGGGACGCTGTTCAGGGCGATAAGATGAATTATGAGATACTTGAAAATTACATACTCAGCGCTGTTGACAGGAACGAGTTTACGGTCAAGGCAGAGGAATCGGGCTGCTATATTCCGCCCGAGATAACTGCTAAGGAGCTTAAGGACGAATGTGAAAGACTCAACAGGGTCTTTAATATGAAGATAACCTACGACTTTGACTATACTACCGAAACGCTGACGGGAAAAAAGCTTCTGGAGATAGCCGATATTGACGAGGACGGAAATATTACTGCGGACAGGGATAAGGCTATGGAATATGTAGAGTATCTTGCGAAGAAGTACGATACCTTCAATACCGAGCGGAAATTCCATGCTACTATTCAGGGAGATATTACTATTCCTACCAGCAGCGACGCTAAATACGGCTGGTGGATAGATCAGGAGAAGACCTGCGGCGCTCTGGTTGAAATGATAGAAAATGGTAAGAGCAAGGAGGGCGTTGATCCGATCTATTACGAAACGGGAGGGTACGTTTTTACGGGATCTGAATCTGCCCGTTCAAAGGACGACGATATAGGCGATACCTATATTGAAATAGACCTTACGAATCAGCAGTTCTGGTATTACGAAAAGGGAAAGCTCAAAAAGGAATGTTATATTGCATCGGGTCAGACTACTTCGGCGGCGAGAACTACGCTTCCGGGCGTATATAAGGTATGGAGCAAGGCTACCAATTACCGTATGAAGGATTCAAACGCCGACGGAGATGAATGGGACACGACCTGCGATTACTGGACGAGAGTTGCTATAGTAGGAATAGGACTTCACGATTCGCAGTGGAGATACTATTTCGGCGGCGATATTTATAAATACAACGGCTCTCACGGCTGTATCAATATGCCGCTAGAGTACGCTAAATTCGTACATGATAAGGTACCTATGGATACGCCGGTAGTTATGTATTATTAAAAAAGGATCCGCCGAAAATTATCGGCGGATTTTTGTTTACAAAAAATTAACAAGAAAATTTTGCACTTTTTGTCACTTTTGCGTGTTTATACTTATAGAGGGGCAAATAAAGCAAATTTAATTTGATCCTTATATTTTGATAGCAAGGAGTAGGATTTTATGAGAAACCATACTTATGCAATGATTCAGCATGGGATAGTTGACAGCGACAGAACCGAATATAAGATCATAAGAGTAACGGAGCATGAATTTTCTGAGGACTTTAACGCCAAACTTGCCAGAATAGCGAAAATCAAATGTGAACATCGAGAGATAATTTGCACTCAGAGATTCTCTTTTAAAAGGACGGGCAGAAATATCGGCCTTGCAGTATTAGCTGCATCCATCGCAATGACCAGCGCAGTGGGTATGCTCGCCGACGCTCGAAAGGAACCTGACTTCACTATTGAAATGAAAACCAGACCGTCTTTCGATGAGACCCTTGAAGTAAGTTTTATAAACGGTATGGTAAGAGGAACTCAAACTTTCCCTGTAATGCTTGACTACCAAAGCCCCTCATATATTCCTGAAGGCTATGAAATAATGGAGGATTATAAAGACGAAGGTCATAGGCACATTATTTATAAAAGCACTGATCCCGAAAAAAGAAATAATACGGATCTCCAAATAATTTTCAGCCAGAACAATCTGTGCGGTTCGCCAACTATAAACAGCGGCAACTGCTGCATCTTAGAAAAGATAGATATCAACGGAGGAGAGGGAATGATATCGGTCAGAAATGAAAGTCATGACGGTTCTATCATCTGGACCGACGGAATTTATCAGTACTCAATCACTGGTGATTTTGACGAAGCTGACCTAATAAAACTTGCAAAATCTGTGCAAAGTGACGAAAATAAAAATTTTTGAAAAAAAGTTTGCACTATTTGACTGTTTCGCGTGTTTATACTTATAGAGGGGGTTAAAACGACAACCTCAAAAACAAAGATTCCGGGAGGATAAAAAATTGAAAAGGATTAATAAGTTAATTTCAATTATTTCCGCAATGGTTCTGGTATTAGCGTTGGCTGTATTTTCGGTTTCGGCTTCCGATGAAGGAATAATGCCCTGCACCGAGAATTTTTATACAGATAACCCTATTTGCTATACCAGCGGCTCAAGTTCGATTACCTACGGCTATGAGTTTCAAGGGAAAAGTCCCGTAACCTCAGCCAAGATAACTTATCAGCTTCAGCAGAAGACAGGCGATTCAGCTTGGACAGACGTAAGCGGAGAAAGGTATTCCGGAAGCACAAGCGGTAATTATTTTTACCACAAAAAAACATACAGCAATGCGGTATCGGGAAGATATTACCGCGTAAAAGTCGATATTACTATGTACAACAGCAAAGGGTCGGTCGTAGACAGCTTTACCCATTACGGCGCTGGAGTACAGAGATAATATAAATTTTTAAAATCAGCCTACAGGTTGCTTTAGCAGGCTGCAAGGTCACCAGTAAATCCGGTGGTTCGGGTTCTCTTTATTCACCATGCCAGGTTAATTGGTTACTGGATCGGCGGAGGTGGTCTAATGTTTCAAAACATTCATGTTGCAGTTTTTCCTATTACCGAGTCTGACAGACAAACGTCGTACGTTCGGAAGGTATACCAACTTTTGAATTCGTACGGCGCTAAGGTAATAGATCTTAACGTAAGCGGGTCGGATTGCAAAGTCATTATAGAGATCTCAGAAGAAAATCTAACTGAGTTTATCTACGGCGAATGTATATCTCAAAAATGTCAATTGCTTATATGACTGTTAAAGCAGCTTTAGGAGCGCTCGGGTAAAACCGGGCGCTTTTTTATTGTCTAAAAAGCCTTGCGGAATAATACATATACAGCGGGACAAAATATAAAAATATAAAGATTAAGCCCCGCCGGGCTTTTGCCTGACGGGACTTATTTTTAAAATTTGATTATTTTACTGAACCGGCCTTGTAAGCATCGATCATCTTTTTCACCATCTGGCCTCCAACAGAACCAGCCTCACGAGCGGTAAGGTCACCGTTGTAACCCTGCTTGAGGTTTACGCCAACCTCGTTAGCTGCTTCCATCTTGAATCTTTCGAGGGTCTGTCTGCCCTGTTCGCTAGTAATACCTTTCATTTTGTACAACTCCTTTTATAATTATTTATCGGGTTTGCTTTATTATTATGTGAATTGTTTTTTTGAATATGAAAGGTAATTTATATCAGTGTTTTTTCAATTTTTTTATCAAAAAACGCCGGACGCACTTTTGAGGCCGGTAACTCAGTGCGGCGGCGTTGCCCGTTCGGGCAGTTCCCCATATAATTTTTACTGCCCCTTTTGACAAGAAAGCTCTTTATTTTATCAAAACAAATAAGAACTTAACAACTAGGACACTTTTATTATATAACATATAGGTATTTATGTCAAGATTTAATGACTAATATACAAAAATTTCGACATTTTACATAAATATTATATGGAAATTTACGCATATTATACAAAAAAGAGTTCTCACTTAATGAAAACTCTTTTTTATGTTTTATTTTATTGCAAGTACCAACGTACCGGCTGTTATAAGAACTGCGCCGATAACGGTTTTAAGGTCGATAGTTTCGTGAAGAAAGAAAAACGCAAGTATAAGAGTAAGAACTACGCTCAGTTTATCTACAGGAACTACCTTTGAAACCGAGCCTATCTGAATCGCCCTGAAATAGCAGAGCCACGAAAGACCTGTCGCTATACCGCTTGCTATCAGGAAGCCCCAGCTTCTTGCTGAGATCTTGGGAATATCGTGCTGACGACCCGAAGCGAAAACTATAAGCCATGCCATTATAAGCACTACCGCCGTTCTTATTGCGGTTGCAAGATTTGAATTAACATTTTCTATACCTGCCTTGGCGAGAATAGATACTGCCGCGGCGAATACTGCCGAAAGCAGCGCATATACAAACCACATATCAAACTTCCTTTTTTGAGATTTAACCGGCGTTGGCGTAATCCGAGGTCACGTCCAGATATTCCTCCAGGCAGATACCGCGTTGGGTTATTTCAGCTGCCGCCGCTTTGCCGACATATCTGATATGCCACGGTTCATATGCATAACCGGTAATACTTTCTTTACCCTTAGGAAAACGAATTATAAAGCCGTATTCTGCACAGTGCTTTTCCAGCCAGATAGCTTCGGGTGTTCCCTCAAAGCTAAATTCCGTAGTATTAACGTCCATACACAGTCCGGTCTGATGTTCTGAGTGACCGGGACGGGAGGAAACCGAGTCGGCTTCTTCAACTCCTCTTTCTGCGGCATAGGAATTATAAAGCTGCTCCTGTTCGGCGTAGCTTCTGTAGCCTGAGCAGATATAGAGAACAATTCCATCTGCGTAAGCGTCGCCTGCCATTTTATAAAAGGCTTCTTCGGTATCGGCGTCAAGCCCCGGAGCGTAGGTATCGGGTATACTGTAGGTTTTATTGACGATCAGGATACCGTCTATATAAGTTCTGCCGTTTATTACCTCAACGTTGTGACCCTCGGCTTCTTTTGCTTCGGCTTGGCTTGCGGCTTCGGAAACCTGCTCTGATTCCGCCTGAGATCTGCTCACAGATTCAGCGGCAGAGGACGCCGAGCTGCCTGTTTTATTATTCAAAGAAGCGCTGCTGTTATTATCTTTGCTGTTATTATTGCCCGAAGTTACAAAATAAATTACTGAAGCGGCAACAATTAATCCGAAAACTATCATAACCGCAAACGCCTGCATTCTGTCGCGTTTAAGCTGCTGAGAGGTTCTCCCTTGAGCAGGGCGGGAGATTTCTTTCTGTTCATTAGGCTTGAAATTTTCTGTATTGTTATTCATAATTAACGTCCTTTATTTTTTTAGCAATTAATCTGTTTTTCTAATTATAACACCATACAATATGAAAATCAAGTCGAATCATAGGGTTAAAGTCAGACTTATCAGGAGAAAAATAAATGCTCGGCAAGAATTTTGACGCCAAGAAGTATAAGTATCAGTCCTCCTGCAAATTCGGCCTTGGATTTATATTTTGTGCCGAAGATACTTCCTATCTTGATCCCGGCGGCTGAAAAGAGAAAGGTTACTATTCCTATCAAGGTAACTGCCGGAACAATATTTATTTTCAAAAATGCAAAGGTAACTCCGACTGCAAGCGCGTCTATGCTTGTAGCTACAGCGAGAAGCAGCATATTTTTAGGCTTCATTGAGGCGTCGGCTTTTTCGTTATCCTTGCTGAGAGCTTCCTTTATCATATTTGCGCCGATAAAGGACAGAAGAATAAAAGCTATCCAATGGTCAAAGGATTGGATCTTGCCCTGAAAATTAACTCCCAGCAGGTAGCCGATAACAGGCATTGCCGCCTGAAATCCTCCGAACCACAGTCCTGCCCAGAGCATATGACCTATTTTCGCTCTTCTCAGAGCCAGCCCCTTGCATACCGATACGGCGAATGCGTCCATTGACAGTCCTGCCGCCAGAATAAAAAGTTCAGCGATTCCCATTATAATCTTTCCCTTCAGTCAAAATAAAAAGGCTCACGAACAACGCATTGACCGTTGTCCGTGAGTCTCGTCTTTTAAGATAATACCGGATTAAAAAATCATTATGTCGACATTACCGCAGACTGCCTCAAAACAGCCTGCTGACTACTCCCTCATGGGTACTGAAATACTATAACATATTTTATGATAATTGTCAAGAAAAATTTCTTGCCCGAAAGTTTTATGCGGGAATAAAGTCGACCTTACCGCTGTTTACGTCAGCGTTTTCAACTTTTATTCTGATCCTGTCTCCTACGCGCCACGCTTCGCCGGTATTGAGATTTTTCAGAGTCATAGTTCCGTCGTAACAGTATTCGCCTTCAGACATCGCATGAACGGAAACAAGACCCTCGCAGGTATCGGGAAGCATTACGAACAAACCGAAATCCATAGCCGAAACTATTATACCATCAAATTCCTCTCCGATATGCGCTTTCATATATTCCGCCTTGTAGCAATCCTCACAGCTGCGCTCAACATTCATTGCCGTAAGCTCGGTCTGAGTTGACTGATCTGCGCTTGCGTAGGAGAATTTATTATACTTCTGCGCACACTGCTCTGCGGTAAGTCCTCCCAGGAAATCGCTCATTATACGATGAATAGTAAGATCGGGATAACGTCTTATCGGAGAAGTAAAATGTGCATAATCGTCAAGCACAAGTCCGAAATGACCGATAGGCTCGGTAGAATATTTTGCTTTCGACATTGATCTTAGGATAAGATTATTAACTATTACCGCTATATCAGTTCCCCGAACTTTTTCAAGTATCGACGAAAGATCGGCTGGGGAGGGCTGACCGTTGAAGTTAAAGGTTATCCCAAGCTTTGTCAGACCTTCTTTAAGATTTTCAAGCTTTTCCTCCGATGGGTTTTCATGAACACGGTAGACAAACGGAAGATTATTTTCAAGACCGAATCTTGCGGCACATTCGTTTGCGGTTAGCATAAAGTCTTCTATCATTTCCTCGCTGATACCGCGCTGTCTTACCTTTACTCCGACGCATACGTCATCCTCATTAATAATAAGCTTTCCTTCCGGAGTTTCTAGCTGAGGAGCGCCGCGGTTAAGTTTTTTCTTGTTCAGTTTTACGGCAAGCTCATGCATAACAGGAATTGTTTCCAGAACCTCGGAGTATTTTTCGCAGAGAGTTTTAGAGTTATAGCCTTCCAGAAGCTCGTTTAATTCAGAATAGACTCCCTTGACCCTTGAACGGATAATTGTTTTTGCAAACTTATACTCTTTTATAACGGCATTGCTGTCAAGCCTGATAAGGCAGGAAAACGCCAGCCTGTCCTCCTGCGGATTCAGCGAACATATTCCGTTTGAAAGCTCCTTGGGCAGCATTGGTATAACACGGTTGGCATAATATACGCTGGTTCCTCTTTTGAACGCTTCGCTGTCAAGGGAGGACTTAGGAAGAACGTAATGCGAAACGTCGGCAATATGAACTCCCAGCTCGTAGCCGCCTTCGATCCTTTCAACAGAAACAGCGTCGTCAATATCCTTTGTATCAGCTCCGTCAATGGTAAAGATCGGTTTATCCCTGAGGTCAAGACGGTCGGCGGTGTCTTGAGAAACCCTAAGGCTGTCGGAAACCATTTTAGCTTCGTATATGACCTCCGGAGGGAAAACGGGGGTTATTCCGTTTAGTTCCAGAACTGAAAGCGCACAGACAGCGGCTTTAAGAGAGCTTCCGAAGCTTGATACAATTGTACATTTATGCTCCGAATGTCTGCTGCCTCTGACAGTTATCTCAGCCATAACCTTATCATGCTCATGCAGTTCAAAGCCATTTGGATTTTCAAACTCCATAGCATATTTTGAAAGCGTATCAGGAACTATTTTAAGCTCTCCGAATTCACTAACTATCTCTCCGGTAAAGCGTGAGAAGTTTTCTTCAAGAATTTCCTGTACTTCGCCCTCAAGCGAAGCTCCTTTTCCCTCAAAGGTACGCACCAGAACGATATCCCCCGGCATTGCTCCCTTGAGAAACTTACCTGTAATAAAAAACTCCTGATCTGTAGCCGTATCTCTTACAAACCCGTAGGTTTTATTAAGACGGGCAACAACGCATTTCACGAAGGATTTTTTATCTATTAATAAGAATCCTGAGCGGGTCTCGGTTATTTCTCCCTTTGCTTTAAGCTTATTGACCGCTTTTACAAATTCACCGAAATCAAAGCCATTAATACGGCAGCTTTTCAGAAGCTCCTTAAAGCTTACCGGTTTCTTACCGGATTTTTTCAGCTTTATAAATATAAGCTTCTGATAATCTGTTTTCGTTTTCTTTTCCTTTTTCTTAACCATCTGATCTGCCTTTCGTCTTTTTATTAATGTAAAAAGCCGGATAGCTTCCGTCGTATTTAAAGCCCAGCTTTTCTGCAATTTTTACTGATATTAAATTCGCAGCGTCCCAGTGAGGGCGCAGACCTCTTTTAATACATTCGATAATAAACTGTGCGGAGCATATTGAGGCTAGTCCCATTCTTCTGTATTTCGGTTCAGAAGCGATCTGAATCTCAACGCCCTTGCTGTAGCTTCCGAAGGTTGAAGCTCCTGAAGCGATCTGCCCGTCTATAAGAATAATATACCCAAAACCGTTCCTGCTATAGTCGCTGTAATCCTTAAAATTGCTTACAAACGAATTTTCCCATTTACAGTATCTCAGTTCATTATATTCCTTTTCACCTATTTTTTCAATAGCCGCACCTTTTATTTTACAAATTTCTGACCTGATAATTTCAAGCTTTTTTAAATCAAAGCCGTTATCGGGAAGCCTTGTATGATAGCGCTTTGTAAGTTCCAGACCGCAGCCGCACCTATTAAGCGGTTCAAGCCAGTCGGAATATTGAGGAATAACTACGGTTTCGCTGCCGTTATTTTTTATTAATTGTGCAAGCTCATTGTTTTCTGCAGGCTTTCCTGCAAGAAAGCAGTAATCTCCGGTAAACACTGCCGACCAAGCAGGCTCAGATTTATTATCACAGTATCCTGCCCCGGTTATTCCCTCCGAATAACTTTTCAGCATTGAATCTCTGCACCATGAAAACATATCTATTATTTTTTTCGGGTCATTGACCGTAAACACCGTAAAATTATCCTCCCTTCAGGCTTTTTTCCATCGACGCAAAACAAAAGCCCCGCATAAGCAGGGCATAGTTTTTCAGCTTGATATGACTATTTCTGTATTGACGAAATAATATTAACTGCCAGTGTAACAACAAAGAATATTATTGCCGCCGTTCTGGTAAATTTAGAAAGCTTAGCGTCACGGGTTCTTCCTGTATTTCTTCCGTAGAACGATTCGTTTGAACCGCCGCCGATAGCAGAAGTCAATCCCTGCTCCTTGCTTTCCTGAACCAAAACTACTAAAATAATCACCAGACTTGCCAGAATAAGAAGCACGCCTGCTACAATTTCTAATCCGCTCATTGTTTTTTCCTCCAAAATCCGATAATATGCAATTTATATTAGTATACCAAAAATAACGGCGTTTGTCAATAGGAAATGTAAAATTTTTATTTTTTACTCTTCTAATTGGTTTTTTATGGACTGTGATCTGATTGAGTATGGCACAGCAATAAAATACAATGTAAAAAACGGAGGGCGCAGCTTTGTTGCAATATGAAATTCTTTACTATGCAGTTTTGTTCGGTTTGCCGTCAGGAGTGTTTATATGGTTATGTTGACGGAGTATATCCGATAGTCAGCGGCTTTTATGCTGTTTACCGTAAGAATAATGGCGATCCTAATATTCGGAAGCTGATCAGTCGGATATTATCAGAAGAGAAACAGCGAACCGTATATGAAAGCGGTCATATTCAGGCGGAATAGTTTCATTTTTATTTCATAAGATCCTTTTTATTCAAAAGTTCTCTCCAATAATTTAAATGAGAATACCCCATGAAAAAACGTATATAATCCTTGACAAAACTTTAACAAAAAGGTACAATAAAAGCATAAGGATTGTTAAGATCAGAGTTTTATTGAGAGTGAAAGGAGAGAAACTCCTGATGAAAATGAGAGGCATTTATAATTCGGTTACGGATATAAGAAGAAAGGTATTTACAGAGGTTGCAAGGCTCGCATATGAAGGCGGGGATTACAGCAGGATAGATACTCTTCCGTATAAAATAGTACCGGGAAAGGTTGCGGTATACCGTGAGTCGATCTTTCTTGAAAGGGCTATCGTTGAAGAAAGGCTTCGTCTTGCTATCGGACTTCCGCTTCGTCCTATCGACCAGCATGAGTCTGTTTCAGACGGGATTGAGGAAACGGCTATTGCTGAAAAGTATTACGATCCGCCGCTTGTAAATATAATCAATTTTGCCTGCAATGCCTGTCCGGAAACTCATTATCACGTTACCGACTGCTGTCAGGGCTGCCTTGCACACCCCTGCAAGGAGGTATGCCCAAAGGGAGCAATTGAAATAGTTCACGGAAAATCGGTCATTGATCAGTCAAAATGTATTAAATGCGGAAGATGTCAGAGCGTTTGTCCGTATAACGCTATAAATAAAATGGAACGCCCCTGCGCAAGGGCCTGCGGAATGGACGCAATAGGCTCGGACGAAAACGGCAAGGCTAAGATAGACTACGATAAGTGCGTTTCCTGTGGAATGTGCCTTGTTAACTGTCCATTCGGCGCTATCGTTGATAAGGGACAGATATTCCAGCTTATTCATGCAATTAAAAAAGGCAAAAAGGTTATTGCGTTGGTCGCTCCTGCATTTGTAGGGCAGTTTGGACCTAAGGCGTCGCCTGAAAAGCTTACGGCGGCTATGAAAAAGCTGGGCTTTGACAGTGTTGTAGAGGTCGCAATAGGAGCAGACCTCTGTGCGGTAGAGGAAGCTAAGGATTTTATGCGAGAGGTTCCCGAACATCAGCCTTTTATGGCTACCTCCTGCTGTCCGTCCTGGTCTGTAATGGCTAAGAAGCTTTTTCCTGAGCTTGCGCCGTACATATCTATGGCAATGACTCCTATGGTTCTAACTGCAAGAATGGTAAAAAAAGAGAATCCTGATGCTTGTATTGCGTTTATCGGGCCTTGCGCCGCCAAAAAGCTGGAAGCCAGCAGGCGTTCGGTACGCTCTGACGTAGACTTTGTTCTTACCTTTGAAGAGCTTATGGGAATGTTCGAGGCTAAGAATGTTAAATTTGAGGATATTACGGACGATGAAACTGTTCCGCTCAGCGATGGAACAGGTGACGGAAGGGGCTTTGCTGTCAGCGGCGGAGTTGCAAAGGCAGTTGCTGACGTAATAAAACGTCTTGACCCCGACCGTGAAATAAAGGTCGCTTCAGCTCAGGGGCTGAAGGAATGCAGAAAGCTGCTCCAGCTTGCAAAGGTAGGAAAATACGATGGCTACCTTCTTGAGGGAATGGGTTGTCCGGGAGGCTGTGTAGCGGGAGCGGGAACGCTTCAGGCAGTAGAAAAGTCTACAGCTTTGGTCAATAAGTATGTAAAGGACGCAGATAAGCAGAATTCGCTGGATTCTGAATATGAAATTACACTCGGCTTCAAAAGAGAGTAATGGTCAGCATAAAATAGTAAAAATAGAGATCGGTCAGTTTATTAAAGCTGACCGATCTTTTCTATTTATATTGCCTGCCGTTTGTAAATTATAACCGCGGCGTTAAACTGCGCATTATTACAAACGAGCGACGTCAGGAGCGATCACGCGAATTGCGCCGTCCGCGCCAGGACATAAAATATTGCCTGCCGTTTGCAAATTATAACCGCGGCGTTAAACTGCGCATTATTACAAACGAGCGACGTCAGGAG
>UQPZ01000007.1 GCA_900543145.1 uncultured Ruminococcus sp. | reverse complement strand
GCGGTTCATTTTTAAGAATTTCGGGTTCTTTCATAGGACTTACATCACCGTTATAATCACATTCTTCAATTATTTCTAAGGCTTTAAGTCCATTCAAGATATGTACGATTCTTTTATCGTTGTCTGAAAAGTGTCACAGTGACACACTTATTCTTCTGCCTTATGTACCGATTGTTTAATCTTATCCTCATTGAAATCATTTTTTAAATATTCCACAATTTCAGCAATAAGATATTTTTTACTTACTTTCAAAGCATACTCTTCCAACTTCGGACACTTTAGTAAGATTAACTTAAACATCTCAATATCGCGTTTTAAGATTGCAAGACGTATTTCTTTTTTGCCGATTTTCAAGCCTGGGAAATCGGCAAAAAGCAATCTAAGTATATCTCTGCCGTCATAAAGAATCGCCCGCCGTATATGTGCCGCACCTGGTACAGCTCCGCAGGTAATACAAGCCTGTACAGTCTTAATATCATTATTTAGGCAGGCTGCAAGAAGCTTTTTCTGAACCCTGCGCAGCGGCTTTGTTTTCTTTTTAATTTCACTACTTTTGCCGTCATCGGGAACATTACTTGAAATGACCGCCTCGGGTTCGCCAGGCTCGGCTGGTTCCGGGATCTCAGCCGTTATATATACCTTCTCAGCTGTTGTTACATCTTCTTCAGGTTCCGGTATAAAGTCCTCTCCCTCAGCTTCGGGTATTTCGCCGAACAGCTTTTCATACTCATCAATTTGCTCATAATCTATAAGCAGATCCATTGCCTGCTGTTTTGTTAGCGGTATTATCTTGTATTCATATTCAAGCTTTTTCTCCCGCTGCAGCATATGCAGGCAAAAGAATTTATACTTGCGGTTGCGGTAAAGCTCTCCTTTTTCGTATTCGTTAAGCATATAAGACATAACCATTACTGCGGTTTCCGTATCGTATTTAAACCCGTCAATTATCGTTTTCATTCGGTTATCTCCATTCATCTGAATATTGAAAAAGAAAAACTTTCTGAGCTTTTATGTAAGACGCAAGATTCTTAATCTCGTCTACAAATGATATATTAGTACCTGGACTGCGTATACAAAATATCCCGCAGGCTGCTGAACCTACTATAAAAACGACCATTGAAGCCAACAGGTTATTGAAGTAAATATACAGTACGATCGATAAAACCAGTACAACGAAACTTCCTTTAATTGTTCGGCGCATTTCTTTTTTACCTAAGCCGGGAGTGTATTCTTTTTCAACGGATACGTCAACCGGAAAATAGCATTTATTTTCATTCAATTTTTTCACCTCCGGGTGCGGCATAATGCCGCACCATTAATTAGTTATAGTAACGCAGGACAAGATCCTTAATTATACCCACGCAGGACGCTAAGACTGCGAACTTGATCGTATTAACGATCTTACCCTTAATAGCTCTTTCATCATCTTTGTTAGAGATCATAGAAATTGCAAGTATCGCAATTCTTAGCGCTGACCCTATAGGAATAAGTATCAGTATTCCGTTTATTATATTTGATATAGTCATATGCACATCGCCTTACTACTTTTTAAAGTGTCTAAATACGCTTTTAATACTGCGGATCATATTACCGCCATAATATGCCTTCATCATAAGATTACCTCCTCCCTGTGACGGGATCATAAAGTCACCCAGCATTTTTGGACTTCTTAAACTCGTCCAAAGGCAGATAGTCCCAAGAAATGCCGCACTTAAAAGGTTATTGTTGTGAAATCCTGATATTAATATTGAAAAACCAAGTTGTGTAAGCGTTATCTGTACAAGTATAGTTACCATGACCTTTGAGATACTCATAACATATGATTTGAAAATGCCTTTATCTGAGTTAATAAGTCCTATTGAGCATATAGGCATTGCAATTTTTAAGATCCATAGTTCAAATCCATAGCCCAGACATTTAATATATATTATCCAGAAGAAAATAGTGAAAATTACTACTATAGCAAAGCTCGTCAGTTCTTCTGCCAGCGATTCTTCTGTCCATGTCGAAAAGTAATCTACAAATCCATCCCAATCATAATCTGTTCCTAAAGAGCTTTGCACTGCTGTCAGAGCCTTACCGGAGAGATCTGATATAATTTCTGCAAACCAATTCAAAACAGTGTTACCGCAGACAGCTATTACCAAGCCTTTTATAAAAAGTGCCAGAAAATTGATAGGATCGCTTTCTGCGTCACCGTCTGTGTATAATACATATGTTTGGAATCCCTTTACTAAAAAGAGAAGCATTAGCAGGGAGATCCCTATTGAAGCAAATACATTCATTAGAGATTCAGTTACCGAAGAATTTGTAGTTTCTGAGATGTATGCGTCAACTCTAAAAGAATTGTATGCAAGATCTTCAAGGCAGTTCTGTAAATTTTCAAGCAGTACCGGAGCTATAAGTCCGAGTATAAAACATATAGCTATAGAAACTAATCCAGCCAAAGCGTTCACCCCATTTCCATATCAGGCTCTTGCTGAAGCAAGCTGTCCCAACTCTGATAATTGTAATTCTGATCAAGCTGCGGTTTTAATTCAGCGCTGTTACCCTGATCATTAGCGCTGCTCTGAGTTTTAACCGCCGACATTTTCTCTGCCTCAGCCCGCTGTACATGAGCATAATACGCTTTAAGTATAGTGCTGCATATTATGCTCCTTGCCTCCGGAGTTATCGGATGTGCAATATCCCTATACTGGGTTTTTCCATCTTTGTCCACATAAGACTGCTGCGGCATAATAGCCTTAAGTTCACCATTTTTGTCCGGCATTATCTTGAAGCCCTCGATTGTAAAAACATTGTCTATCGTAATTCTGGCAAGAGCCTTCAGGTTCATATCCGGTTTATTAAAACAGCGGTCTATAGATACCTTTATTTTCATAATGAAGCTCCTTACTTATAGTAGGCAAGCACCAGATTTATCAGCGTACTTGCGACCTCTGCAATAACGACACTGATTATTGTCGTTTTTGTTCTTTCCGACCATTCTTTTTTGTCCTGCTGATCAGCTCCGCTTTTACGGATCTGAAAGTATATTATAAAAACCGTACCAATAGGTATAGCCAGTATTTGTATCCATTTAAGCACGTCATCTATAAGCTTTTCAGTACCTGTTGCGATTTTGGAATCCTGGAACGAAGCGAATGCAGACTGAGCGAAAATCACCGCTGAAAAAGCGGTCAGGACAAATGATAAAAGCGTTCTTTTCAATTTGTTTTTCTTCATAATAGTTACTCCTTTATAATCTTTTTTGTTTTTTCAAGATTTGTATTTTAAATTTATTGAAGTTTGCGGTTACCCACATACCGTCATACTCCGGCGGTTTGTCTACATCTTTAAGCTTGGGTCTCTGCGACTGCCGCAAAGCTCTGACTTTTTCGTTATGCTTCTTATTTCCCAAGCCGAGCATTGTGTTAAAAGCCCATTTACTTAGATCAGGCGAGTTTGTGATCTTGCAGCCATTTTCTCCGATAACAAGCATATACGGTCTTCTCAGCCGTTTTAGTTCGTCCGGGAAAAGCAGATTGCGTTCCGATAGGTTCATTGACGATGAGCCGCCGCTGTACTTGCCGCTGTTGGAGGACAGTGAGTAGCTTGAGGTCGTGTATTTTCCTAAGCTGTCCGATATTGGCTTGTTGGTTCCGGAATCGTCTGTGGATTTTAGGTATATCTGATTTGTACAGTTGCCCTTGATTATTTCGCAGATGTTATCGTTGTACTTCTCCTTCAGCTGAGCATAGCTCTGTAGGAACAGATTGTATATAATGCCCTTGGATCGTCCTACCGTTAACATCATATTAAAATCAGGAAATGCTGAAAAATTACCGAACTCGTCCAGATCAAAGTGAACTCTGCGAGGCAGTCGACCGGATCCTAAAACGTTATTGCTGTAATCGTCCAGCGCTTCATATATTTGTGCAACGAGTAAAGATACTAGCGGATAAAACGTTGTCTTGCTCTCCGGCAGGATCACAAACATAGCTGTCCTTTTTGTCGCAAGGTCGGTAAGCTTGAAATCCGAATTACTGCAAATGTGATAGAGCTGTCTGTCGGTAAATACCGTAAGAGCCGTACACGCAGATGTATAAAAGCTACCTCGGGTTTTGCTCGGCGCAACGTTTGCCTGAGCAAAGATAAGGTTTGCCGGATGATCTTCACCTGCAACCTTTAGATATTCATTAAGCAGCAACCCCTTTCCTCCCGAACGTTCAGCGCACATCCTTGTAAGCCATTCGTAGACATAACATAGATTCTGGTTCTGAGGCTTATCCATATTGTCATATGTACAGGCCATAATACCGGCTGCCAGTACAGCAACCTTGCCGTCGTGCCACAAAGGCTCAGTCTGTTCGTTTTTCTTGCCGGCGATCATTGTAGCGTAATCGCGGCACAGCTGCATTGCCTTGTTAAGATCTCCTGCTTTAAGCTTGTCAATAATAGGTTGTAAAAAGTTATATCCCATTGATTTGCTCATATCACGGTAATCAAGCACTATTGTATTTACTCCAAGACGCTTAAGCAGCCTGCACAAATATTGATATAGCTCTCCCTTTGGGTCAGATACAAAAACCGATTCTCCGGCAAGCAGCTGACAGATTATCGACTGTATAACCAGATAACGTGATTTTCCTGAACCCGTTGAACCTAAAACCATTGAATGAATATCGTCGGTAAGAACATTGATATATTCTTTGCGTCCTCTTATCTTATAGTTAACAACTAAGCCTCCGCCTGTTTTTTTCAGCGGTTCGGTATCAAGTCTTTTCAGCATTTTTGCCTGCCTTTTAAGATATAGCTTCGAGTGATTATATTTGATATATATCATCCTGTGCGGCAGATTCTGAAAAAGCTTTCTTTGCCTGAGTTCTCCGTTAGATATGCGGTATTTCTTTACTTCATTTATATCCTGTTTTCCCTGCTGTAAAAGATAGCGGAAAACAGGAGCTTTTAAGTTGATCCTTACGACCGGATAATCCCCACAAAATTTTTTGTCTGAAAGGAACCATGCGGATCCATGCTGATACTGACCTAATGGCTGAGGTATCTGAATGTCAGGAGTAACGCTGTAAAGCTCTGCCTGATAATCGTCCTTTGTGTCGGAAAAGAATAATAAGTAACCCATAGCCACTACAATGAAAACCGTGCAAATGAATGTGGTCTGAGCGTCCTTTTCAGCTTTTAGTATTTCAACGCAATACCCCGGAGGGTAATATCCGAACCTGTCGGCTTGCTTTGATATAAGTAAAAAAATGCCCGGCGCTGTGAAGAAGCCTACGGCGCAGGCGATACCAAACAATATGACCAGCAGCGGTATTTTGCTTTTGTTTTTCAAATTTCCAGCCCCCTGTCCTTTCTTTGCTTTATTAGCTCCTTTATAGCTTCCTTTGATAAATCCCCACTCTTAGCCATAGAGTTATATTCCGCGCACCTTGCGTTATTCTGCCTTGTAAGCCGAGCCAGATTTGCAAACGCTGTCAGAATTCCTCCGGCTATATATTCAGCTTGCTGCTGTCCTGTCGCTCCGTCCTGTATACAGTCTTCAAACTGATAGTCTTTCATGGACTGCAAAAGAGCGTTTGCGATCATTTTAACTGCCATATTGGAATATTTCCCGGTTTCATATTTCAGCTCATTTTCCTTTGCCGAATAAAACTTAAAAACCTCAATATGAGATGAAACAAAGTTATCAGCCAGCGCCTTAAGCTTATCATTGCTGTTAAGCAGCAGCTTTACAAAATTGTCTACTATTGTTTTTCTCTCCGGCGCAAGATCCTTATACGCCAGCCGTCCCTTATGCTTAAGCACTACTAATCTGACCCGGAGATACTCTTTCAGAATATCCTCCGCATTAGGTGAATTAAGAATATCAAAGCTGCTTAAGCCGGAAACATCAAATTGAATTACTCCGTCAAGATAATCATTCACATCATAGGTATTTATCCTCTGTGGAGTTAAGTATTCTTCAAAGCCTTTGAGAATTTCACGGCTGTCGGCTCGGAGGGCGTTTTTCGCCTCGTTTTGAGCATTGAAAAATTCCTGAAACTCTTCCTTGTATGTTTTCTGGATCAGCTTCCTCCGCGTTTGCTTGTATAGCTTGGTATCAAGCTTGTTCGGCTGAACTGCGTTTGAGTTATCCCACATTATTATGTGAGTATGAGGCTGTCCTTTTTTATCGTGAACTGCCGCCTCCCATTCAAGGTTTTCATATTTAATCCCTCTCTCCTTAGCTATAACCAGAACCTGCTCCTTAACGTATTTTTTCCAGTCTGCAAGAGTATTAAGTCCAAGATGAGCAGCCTGCTCTGAGGTAAAGGAAATCACATCACGGTATGTCGTCTTATACCTATCCGTAACCTCAGCTATCTTTTGCATACCTTCATCTACCGATATAACGTCAAGATATTGCCGGTTAAAGCTGCCGAACAGTGCGCTGTCTTGTTCCGGCTCTTTCCATGCCCCGGGTCGGGTAGCTATGTATTCTACATGAGCCTTATTTTTTACTGTTCGGTTTCCGTCCGTCCGTTTGTTATATCCTCTCGCCTTATATATTAATACGGCGCTACTCATCGCTTCCGCCTATTGCATTAAATTCAAACCCGTAAGGATCATTCTTAAGCCTTAGAGCTTCTTTTAGCAGCTCTGTGTTATTAAGCAAAAATCTTTCAACATCGCTGTCCTTCTGTGACATATATTTTACAGCCAAACGATTACAGCGGTTTACGATTTCAGATATATCCCCGATGTCCGATTCGTTATCCTCACTTAAAAGATTGGCAAGCTGAAGAAAATATCCTGCACCATTAATCTTACCGAGCTTAATGATAAGCTTGATAATTCTTTCAATCTGAGGATCAAGCACGCCGGATAAAACCGTCTGCATGATTTCTGAAAGAAAATCAATCTCTGACTTGTACCCCTCAAGGTTCAGACCCTTGTCTATATACCGTCTTACAAGGTCTGACACGGTAATGTGTTCGGCGGAGGCTTTTACCTCAAGCTGTTCTTTCAATTCGTCCGGCACACGAATAACTAAAGGCGTACTTTTCACTTTGTTTTCCCTCCTTTTCGTCAAGGCTTATGCTTTGACACTTGTGTATTATGTTTGTAATACATTTTTGTGTGCTGTAATACGCTTCGCAGGCTTTGCCTGCGAGATGTGCTAAGCTGTCGTATGACAGCTATTCCTGCCCTTCTGGGTTAAAATCTCGTTTCACTTCGATTTTTGCCCTTTCGGTACGCTGCTCCGCAGCTGTAAAAATTGAAATAAATAAAGTTCAGGCTTCCAGGGCAGGGATCGGCTCCGATTGGATTTCCGCCTGCTCTTCAGGGAAATACTCCTCGATCTTTTCAGGCGAATCATGCTGCATAAAGGTTTGACAAGCCTTTTCCTTGCATTGCTGTGCAAATTCGGGGTGTAGCGTTCCGGTCAAATATTCGTTGAAATCCTTGAACGGAACCGGAGGTCTGGAACGGCCGATGATGTATTTCTCCTTATATTTTTCAACGTATTTTAATATCACATTCTGTCCTACGTTGTTCCAACATTGCAGATGTTTATCCCATTTGTAGAAATCGTTATCCAAACAGAAAACTATTTGCTTAATCTGCGGATTGTCGGAAAGATACTGCTTAAGAGCCAAATCGGATGTGCCGCCGAGCGCAAGCCGTGTGTCCATTTGCCAATCAAGACCTGACAGCTTACACAAGGTTGCATGGCTCATTGCGTCGATGGGTGCCTCAAATACAAAAAGACGGTCGCTTGTACCGTCTATCCTGAAGCCGTATTTTTTATCGCTGTTGAAAACCTCTCCTTTAAACGGCTCTTTGCCTTCAATTTCAACCGTTCCGCGCACGCTTGCATATTTAATGTTGCCGCTGTTATCCTTGCCGCAGAAAACCACATTACGGTGTATATCCTGATATATATTGCGATCGTACAGGCATTTATATACCACGTCTTTATCAATGCATCGTTTAGTCATCAGATACCAATATAGATTTCCGTATGTGCCGCTGAATTTTTCCGGCAGCTTTATTTTTCCTTTTGGCTTCGGCGGCTCATTATTTATGCGCAGTTCAGCTGCAGGAGTAATCCTCGCTGTTGTCAGCAGCATTCTTATGGCGTCAATCTTACGATCTACGCCGCAGAATTTCATCAAAAAATCAACATTGTTACCCCGATCTTGAGTACTGTGTTGATACCACCCTAAACCATTCTGCCAGATATATAATCCTCCAAATCCCTTAATGTGATAAACATCACGCTCTGCTTTAAGCTCATATCCGTACTGCTGTGCCAGATCTATAACCGATGTTTCATATGCGGCTTTCATTTCGTCTTGAGTAAAAGGATAATTGTTTCTGTTCAATTTTTATCACTCCATTTCCAGATCAGGCTGCTCCGGTTCTTCTTGATATTGTTTTATGCTCTGATTAATTTCCGAAAGCCTTGAATAGTAGTCATTGAAGCCGCTTATAACGGATCTTAAATCATGTTCTGATAAATTTCCGCGCTTAGCGATTATATCAGAACTTTTAAAGAACTCGATCTTATTACAGCGGACAAACGATTGAACCTTTAATCCAGCTGCTTTGCTTTCGGTAAGCCTAATACTGCATTTATCGTAAGCACGTTCTTTCGACGTTACTTTCAGCGCCGCAAATTCATCATTGTTTGAATTAATCAGAATACAAACTGCAGGACGCAGTTTGGCGAACCTCGCATTTTCCTCATAGTGAAAATTGACTAAATATACATCTCCTATTTCCATTGCTTTTCCTCCAAACAAAAAAGGAAGAACACCAATAATGTTCTTCCTTTAAAAATAAATTTTAAGTTTACAGTGACGCAGACAAGTTAATTCTGCGTCCGGTCTTTCAGCAGTTCTTCAACGAGCATATCATTTGCTGCCGCTTCATCGGCAGTTTCATCATCTTCCGACTCTGACAAAAGCATAAGCTGCATACTAAGATATTCTTTTTCAACCTTGCTCAGTTCATAGCCTTTCTGCTGTTTTGCAAGCAGCGCCGGAGCCTTATATATTTCAGGTACGCTTTCGAGTATATTGGCGCCGTTCTCCAGCACTTCCTTCTCATTTTCTGAAAGCGGAAGCCCGCCTCGAACCTTTTTGACCGCCTCAATGTACTTACTCATAAATATTTCCTCCTTGAATTTATTCGGAGCCTTGCTCCGTCCAAAAAACTGAGGCGTTATATGTATACATTATGTATCAAAAATTATACATTGTCAAGCCTCAATTTCATATTCTTCCGATGTTTCAGCTATCATTTTCGGTACATACATATTAGCATAGCTGTCGATCTTCTGAATTGATTCGTCAAAAGCCCTTCCAGCATTTGAAAAAATAGTTTCAAGATTATCAAAAACGCTCTTATCTCCGTTTTCTTTTGACTTTGTTTCTGATATTGCTTTTAAATATTGACGATAGCTGCCTGCAAGGTGCGCCTTGCGTATATCGTTTGTTTCTATACCAAAATGAGATTCAAGCATTATGTTATATATATCTGCTTCAATCTCACACTGAGCAGAGGGTTTTGCATTTTGATTGCCTCGGTGCATAAGAAAATGCCCCAGCTCATGGGACAAAGTAGAAAGCTTCTGAGTGTCCTCAAGTCTTTTGTTAAGAGCTATTCCGACTCCAGAGCCGGTGTAGCAAAAGCCACGAAGTGCAATTGAATTGTCAATGCCGACTGTTACCGGGCAGTTCAGCTCGTTTTCTATATAAGCCTTTAAGCCCTCATAAATCTGAGCGTGCTGTTCTGAGTTGTAACCCATAAAATAAACCTGTGGATAATACTTTGAAGGTATCGCCGTCTGAGAAATATCAAAGACAGTTCCCAGCCTGAACGTAAGCTCTGTTTTTGTTTCAAGCGTCCCTATTTTGGCCGCGCTTTTTTGCTGTGCTGTCGCTTCGGACATTCTGATCCATTCGTTATTGACTTTATCTACACAGATATACGTTATTTCAGCCGGCACAAAAATCTTCATGCCCCTCTGACCGGCTTTAACTCCAAAATACGGAATATTGCCTTTTTCGTCATATTCATTGTTTTCAACTGCGATCTCTTTCCCCAACTCTTTAAACTTAGCATAGCTGCCGACAAAAGAAGCGTTCGGATTCTGAGCATATATAAGCACGGCATTTCTGAAGCTGTAATTATGGAATTTGGAACGGAATGCGGCAAGCTCAGCAAGCTTTTCCGGGCTATCGGTATAGTTAAGAGCGATATTCTCAATTTCCTTTTGCAGTTTTTCTTTCTGAATCTGTATATCCTTGGAAAACTGCTTTCTGCTTTCATTCGAATATTTCATATCTTAGACCTCTCTGCAAGATAATCCATGATCGCTATGATCTCATCTGCCGGAAGCTCAGATATAGGCTTCAGATCATCACAGTCTAGTATCTCTCCTTTGACTGCGTATTCTTCCGGCATTTCATAATAGCTGATCTCGTCATTTTCATTGACCGTCAAAGCCTTGCCGTTATACCAGCCGATTATCTCATTATCTTTTAGCATTTTTAGTACCTCCTAATTTATTTTATTAAAATACATATCCAGCGCTTCGGACACTATCATGCTATAATCCGTATCAGAAACATTATGCTTTTCAAAGATTTGAGGTATTATAACCTCCGTAAGCTCCAGTGACTGTTCAACCTTTTCAGCAACAGCTTTCCTGCTTTTTATTTCTCCAAAATATTTGTTAAGCACCTTTGGTTTCAGCGTAACGGACAGAGGCTTATCCTTTGCAGACTTTTTCTCTCCGTTTATTATATTCATTATTTCATCTGAGCTTATTATATTTTTGCCGTTTCGGCAAGCATATCTCAACCTCTGAGCTGCCTTTATAGTAATTGATATCGGCGGCTTTACAGTATCAAGCATAATATTGAGCGTATAATTAGTATCCTTGGGGACAAACGTCAGCTCGTAAGCCGCAGTGTAGGGTATTATCCCATCGTCAACCTTTTTTAGCAGATCGTCGGAAAGAGTTGCTAGTCTGATTAGGCGTTGAATTTCTGCAACAGACAAGCCTGTTTTTTCTGCAATATAATTTCTGGATTCTAAATTACGTTCAAATTGCACGGAAGTTGATTTTTCCCTGATTTCATCGGGGTTTGCGGCACTTTTTTCGTTGATTATTTTTGCCTCCGTCGGCATGGAAAACTCCATGCTTTCAAGCCGTTCAAGCTGGGAGATTTCGTCAAGCAGATCCGTCCTCAGACCCTGAGCTTTTATACAGCTGTACCACTGTGCTATTGCCCTGGCTTTTACTGATAAAGGTATTTCCTCCAGCGACCTCTGGCACATATTTGTTTCGATTGCTATAAGCTTTGCTTCTTCTTCCGATTTCGGAATGACTACAATTGACGGTACTTCTTTTACTCCGGCCAGCTGACAAGCATGTACACGATTGTGTCCGGCAAGTATCTCGTAGTTGTTGCCCTTGAAGTCCAGCGCACGAACTATGATCGGAGTTAATACTCCCAGAGCTTTGATGGATTCAACAAGCCGGTCAAGCCGGTCTCCGCTGTACAGCGGGAAAATATGATCCCTGTAGCTTTTCAGTTTTGCCGGATCTATATATTGGATACTGTTCATAATTATCACCCTATTTCAATTTCTATTTCTTCTTCAATTATTTCTTCGATCTGCTCCTCCGGCTGAATATCAGAAACATTTGCTTCAGCTGATATTTCAGCTTCGTTCCTATTTTCAATTGATTCATTTATTATCTCTTCAACCGAATCAATGGCAATGTCAGAAACTATAACTCCGACCGCTTCCTGAGACAGCTGCTCCTTTGGAATAAATGGTTTAACTTCTTCTTCAAATTTCGTCGCCTGTTCCAGCACCCTTTGATCGCTGTAGGCTTTGTAAGCCGCCTCGGTCATAACTATGGGCTTAGTTAGATGTTCTATATAATCAATATAATCTGATTTGGACAGAGGGGTAATATCATGCATACTGTGTAACCGATTGTTATCATACGACTGTATAACAACTTCTGCGGATTTAGTCTTATCGTCATAATTTGTATATAGCCTTATGACCTCATTCGGCTTTTGTTTATTAAGAACATACATAACACGGTTGGAGTTGGGATGCTCTATACGCTCTCTTACCAGCGTATCTGATAGGTTTTCAGCCTCCTGTGCCGTTATTATTTTAGCTTTGTTAAGCATTTTGCGGCTTTCCGGTGTAGGTTTACGCCTTTTCACTTCTTTTTTCACAAATTCTATATCAGACTGCTTATTGGACTGCAAATGTGCAGCGGCTTCCGGCTTTTTAGCCTCTGATTGATCGTTACCCGCAGATGTAGTCTGATCTGCCTGCTGTTCAGCAGATGTAGTCTGATCTGCCTGCTGTTCAGCTTTATATATAAGTTGCTGTATTTCATTAATGGTTTTCTTATGGTCTTCAATCTCATCTGATCTCATCAGCCTTTCTATATATTTCTCCGGATTTTTATATGCGGATTGCAAATAGCCTTTTATCTGAGCAATGTTCCGTAGATCAGTATAGCTGTCAGCTGCTACTATTTCCGTTGACAATGATTTTAGGTGCAGCTCTATGTTTTCACCTTGCGGAGCGAATCTCTTCCAGTTTTCCTTAACATTTTCGCCGAACCTTTTTAAAAACAGCGATTCGTAAAGCCATTTGTATTCCTCCCCGTAATAATCGGGAACGGGGAAATCCGGCATATATGCTTTTGCAAACTCTGCTTTGATCTCATCGGTAAGCAGCATATTTTCAAAATCTTCAACGGAAAGCGCAAAATCGTGTGTTTTCCCGTCAGCCGTCATTTGCATCACTACAGTTTTCACTCTTGACATCTGTGTGCGCTTTAGTTCATTTGCGATGTCACTCAAAGCATCCTCAATAACCTTATTGTCGATTTTTACCGCTTCGTCATAGCTTCCGCATACCTTCTGTACATTTTCAGTATTTATTTCAAGTTTCAGTTCCCGCAAAGTTTTTTGTACAGACTTTACGAGATTTGGTGCAGCAATCAGCAGTCCCTGATTTCTTAACGGAAATTCGCTGCCGGCGATGAAACCTTTTATTTTATTGAAATTTACTATTTCTTCTGCTGAAGCTATCAGATCCTTTTTTGATCTGCCGGAGAGCTGTTTTTCAAGTTGACGAGTTTCGTCGGCAAGCTTAGTACGAATATCAGGCAGAGGTTTTTCTTTCAATATTCCTCTGTTCCTCAGATAGTCAGGGATAAGGTGTATAAGATTATTAAAATGCGCTTTCGCTTCCTGCAGGGGAAGATTAAGCAATCCCTTCTGATTAAGCTCATAGAGCGGTATTGACATTCTTCCGTCCTGCTCAGGATAGCCCAGATAGTTTTCATCGTAGTCATCAGCTTTTGCCAACGCCGCCTGAGTTAATACCTGTTTTGCAAAATCCTTACCAATAATCAAAGCCCTCAATCCTTTTCCGGCTGCAAGCACAAGCTGATATATTCCGTGCGCTAGCTCGTGTCGTATTGTGACCTCGCCGTAAATTCCGGTTTCAATCGCCATTCTTTTCACTCCTTATTTTTATATCGCATAATAAAAAGACGACTGATAATTCAATCGTCTTTCTCCTACATATGATAATTTGTTCTTCCGTCTATGACTCTTACTATCTTAACGGTTTTTTCCGTATCGTAAACTAAATAGAAAACAATATAGTTGTCTACGATCAGCTTCCGGTACATACTGCCGTCACAGGCTTTGATTTTTGTTTCAACCCCTTTCAGAGGAAAGCTGCTCAAACCTAAAATTGATCTGCTTATTTGCTGAATGATTCTCTCAGCGGATCTTTCTGCGGTCAAAACATTACAGATATATTCAAACAAGCAATCAATGTCTTCCTGCGCCTCCTCTGAAATTACTACCTTATAATTTGTAATCATATTTGTCACTCATTTTTTTGAAAAATACATCTGCTGGTACCGTATTTCCCTCTTTTAAAGAACGCTCTCCCTCGGCAAGCTTTTCAAGCAGTTCATTATAACTGGCGGCCTGAAGTCTTTTCGGTGCGTCGAGAGTTGGTCTGAACGGAAGTCCGTTTTCAATTATCGTCTGGCGGATAAACATATTTATTGCCGTTGACATATCAAGCCCCAGACTGTCGAATATCATTTTAGCATTATCCTTATCCTGTTTATCAATGCGAACATTGATCGTTGTTTTTTCCATATCTAACAGCTCCTTTTATTTTCTCATCTTTATTATATCATTATATCAAGCTGTTGTCAATACATTGTGCGCACATATCAAATGCGACATTATGTCGCATTTTTAAGATTTTCAAAATATTCGTCTAAAATGTTGATTATACTTTCTTTTATCTTTTCTGGTTCAAGAGTATCAGAAAAATATTTTGAAAAATCCTCTTTTTTAAAAGTTATCTTCTGCTTTTCAATTTTTTTAGGATTGAAAATTGAAAAAAGAAAATCTTCGGTCAAGTCAAAATCTTGGCATTTAATCTTTAATATTTGTGAAATTTTAGGGGTAACCTTATATTCATTCTCATCTACAAACCTAGCAAGTAATTGCTGATTAAATAGTGAAAGATACGAAAGGTTAACGCCTGCCACAAAGGTTATTTCTCCGGCGTCAACTTTTTCAAGCAGGGGCTTAATGAGATATGTAAGCCGTATATATCGCTGAATCTGACGTCTATCCTGGGATTCTTTTAGTGCTATGCTTTTAACGCTTGAACACTGTTTCTGAATTTTATATGCATAAGCACGTTCCGATGGCAACAGCTCATCACGCTGGATCAAATTTGAATTAACCATGATAAGCTTTGCAGTTTGCTCGTCACAGTCTTTAATAATACAGGGAATTGTATTAAGTCCTGCAAGCCTTCCGGCATTTGTGCGATTATGACCTGACAGGATCTGATACTTTGTGCCAAAAGGTCGCACGATCACTGGCGATAGAATGCCATTCTCTTTAATATCCGCCGCAAGTTCCGCAAGCTTTTTAGCATGATATAGTTTAAAAGGCTGATCCTCAAATGGGATCAGCAAATCTACAGGAAGCTGTTTGATATTTTCGTTTTCAAAAAGTGTTTCAAAGCTTGAAAAGCTTGCGCGAGGTTTATTTTCTTTTGTAAAATCTATTTTCATTGCAAACCCTTCCTCCTAAATGCGACATAATGTCGCACTTTCAATTTCATTTGCAAGTGACTTATATTCTTGCCCTAATTTATTTTTGTAAAGCACAAGAGCTTTTTCTGTATATGTGCTATATGTGGCAGAAACGGATTTACTTATATGCGTTGAAAACAGCTTATCGTTAAATTGGTGTTTAAGCTGTTTGATAACGGCTTTTGACATATTTGTGTTATCGGTCATTGTAACAACTACTCCTGCAAGCTTCAACTGAGGATTGAGCGTTTGCTGCATCTGCTGAGTCACGTCAAGCAAAAGATTTATCCCATCTAAAGCAAATTTTTGAGCCTGCACCGGAACTATAAGACTATCTGCAGCAGCTAAAGCGTTCATCAGCAAAATTCCTAGTGAAGGCAGGCAATCAATAATAATATAATCGTACTCAAGATTTTCTTTTATTAATATTCTTTTTAAAACCGTTTCACGGCTTAAGGCCTGAGCTAAAAAAAGCTCAGCTGAAGATAAGTTAATGTCAGCCGGAATGTAGTCAACGTGATTTGCTTCACTGTTACATATTGATTTATAAATGTCAAAAAAAGAATTGTGAACTACAGACAGCATAAGTTCTGTAATTGTTATCTGATCTTCTGAATATTCATATCCTAAGTAGCTGCTCAGGTTTCCCTGCGGATCAAGGTCTATAAGCAAAACTTTATATCCTTTCATTCCCAGAGCGGCTCCCAGATTAACGGCAGTTGTTGTTTTTCCCACTCCGCCTTTCTGGTTGGCAATTGCGATTACTTTTGTGTTCTTCATAAGATCAAGCCCTTTCAATATTTCTTGTGTTCTTCGCTTAAAAAGCATAGAAAAAGCAGCAGGGAAGAACACAACCTGCTGCTCAAGGAGCGACCTTGTCTATGCTGATGATAATATATCATCAAGTATGTCGGCGATCAGGATCACCGGCACAGTTCATGATATTTAGTTTTTGTAACAAATATTAGTTACTTATTGTTTATTAAAATTGGACGCCCCTCATCTATTTCGTTTGCAATTCTATATAAATCATCAAGTAATTTGTTAATGTGATCAAAGAACATTGCTTGTTGTCTGTCCGAGATAATCTTATCATCATAATAATCCGTAATCGTATCAATACAATTCCATAGTTCTCGTGTAGCAGACATAAGAGCAAAAGCAGACCGGGTTTTTACTAGATTTTTAATTGCTCGTGCAGTAAAAGTATAAAGATTTACTAAATTAGGATTTAGACTGATTTTCATTCGTTTTATAGTATACTTCATATTTAACATACCTCCTGCTATTTCAATTTTCATATTCGACACTGAGCATTGTCAGCTCAACGCATTCTTCTTCAGCCCCGTTAATGATTAAACATCTTGAGAAATTTATGATATTATTTCTAAGCTCATCATCATTTGCATAACCGGAAGCTTTTGCGTCAACGTCAATTGTTATTGATATTTTCATATGATTCACCTCTTTTATGCTTGTTTTTGTCTAAATTTAGTTGCACATCAGTTTGCAGCTACCTTGCGGAATAGGCTCAAAATTTTAATTGTTTGTGTTTATTTAAAAAGTATTTATACATAAAATGTAGATATTTTTAAAAATATTGTGTTTTGTAATGTTTACCTTGGGGTGGTAGAGGCCGTGGGTTCAAGTCCCGTCACTCCGACCATTAAGGGGCTGATACAAGTCAAGATTCTCCTGCGTCCGCAAGGTATGCAGGAGACGGTATTGGCTTTCTGAATGCATAAAATTAAATGCCCCTATAGTTAAATGGATATAACAAGCCCCTCCTAAGGGCTAGTTGTAGGTTCGATTCCTACTAGGGGTGCCAGTTGGTTACTTAGGTGTTTAAATAAAAATTATAAACAAGAGTGTATCCGTGAGTGATGCACTCTTTTTTTAACTGTATACCAGTTTACTGTATTTTGGTTATGCCTATCTCTTTAAATTAACTGTAAGATCACAATTCGGCTTCTTTCAGAACATCATGAGCGGTAAAATTCTTTGATTCAAGCTCAATTACGGTTTCTCACGTATCTTCATATTTTAGAACGGCATTTTTCCAGTCGGAAGGTATCTCATATGTAAACTGGCCTGCGCAGCTGTCCCACGGTTCAACGTATATGTATTTAAAATCATCATATCCCCTAGGCAGATTTATAAGGCGTTCTTCTTGATTTTTATTTTCAGTTTTCCCTTTTTAATTAGTTTTACTTTTATTAAAATACCCTGATTGAATAATAGCATATAATTTATCTTGTATAAACATTTTTAGACAATTTAAGCAAATTTCTTTACATTATATGATATTACGTCAGTTGTGTATTTCTGTTATATAAAACCTCATAAAAGCTTGACTTTATACGGTCATTATGTTATTATATATTAAAATATGATATGCTAAGGGGTTTGAAAAATAATCAGTATACAGAGGTCGTTTTTATGAGAAAATCAGTGCTGTTTGCAGCTGCGCTATACTTCGCTGCATTTCTTATCGGGTGTACAAATGAAGCTGGCAGCTCAGCTGTAAAAGCGGATTCGTCTGTTTCAATGAAAACGGTTACAACGGAAAGCGAAAGTATACCCGCCGACTTATCCGCTCCCGAGGACAGCCTGTCTGAGGAAAGACCGGCGGTAACTGCTGCGGTAACTATATACGAAGGCGAACCGGAGGAAATTTCTCAGGATATGCTTAATAGTCACAGCGTTTCTGTTTCAGGTTTTTCTAAGGTAAAGTCCAATGAAAAGCTGGAGGAGTGCTTCAGCAGGTTAGATGAAATATGCAGAAGTTTCGGATATTCCATCGCTTTTTCGTATGAAAATATTGAAACCGGCGCTCAGGTAAACTATAATTCTATGAAGCAGTTTATGACATGCAGTACTATTAAGGCTCCGTATGTAAAAAGCATTCTGGCAAGCGGCATAGATCTTGACGAAAAAATAGTTAAGGATAAAAACTGGCCGGGTGATATTGTCGGGGAGGACTATATAGCCTCTACGGCTATGGGTACTGAGTTTACGGCGAAGGAACTGATTGAAGCGGCGATACAGCGTTCTGACAATACGGCGTATTATCTTCTTGAACAGCATTACGGCTGGAATGTATTCAATGATCTTCAGTATAGGCTGGGTTCTTACTACTATGTAGGAGCTGACTGGATATTTACCTATGCCACAACTTCGGATATGCTTAAATCTTACAGAGATATTTATGAGTTCGGAGAAGAAAGCGAGCTTGGGGAATGGCTTACCGACCTGATGACTGATACCGACCTTAACGAACAGATAGGAAAAAAGCTGTCTGAGAAATATAAAGTATCTCAGAAATACGGCTCCGAGTTTAACGAGTCCGTATATAATGACTGCGCTGTAGTTTATGCTCAGTCACCGTTTGTGCTCTGTATTTATTCCAATCAGTACCCTGAAACTGAAAAGAGCAATCAGGTCTTTATAGACCTTGCTGATATATTTGACGAGATAAATTCATTGATCTATTATAATTAGGAGGACGAAAAAAATGAGCGAATTAAAAGCGTATTCCGTTCATATGGGAAAAGCAAAATGCGCCGTTGACTTAGGCGACGGCTCGGAAAGGGGAGAATATGTTAATCAGGACTATATTCTTCATAAGCTTGGCAGACCTCACAGAAGTATTTCTCTGATGTACTGCTATTATCCGCTTGACAAGGAATGGCCCGGCAGGATCTCGGAGGTTATGAAGGACGCTGATATTTCTTTCCAGTGGGACTATCCCTATGACGATTATTTTACCTATAAGGGAGGACTTAACGGAACGACCGACGACGAGCCTTTCACTTATATGAGAGATGTGCGCCGTCACGGACAGGACGTTACTCTTACTCTTACTATTGATCCGAATGTTTCTGATGAACACCTTATTGCTATTGCCAATGACCTCAGGCCTTTCGGCAGGCTTCTTCTCAGAGTAAACCATGAGGCAACCGGAAATTGGTTCTCGTTTACAAAGAGAACAGGGGAGGCAGGTTATCAGGGAGTTGCGGATTTCTACTGCCGCTTCAATAAAATACTGAAGGAGTACGCTCCAAACGTTTCGACTATTTTGTGTATCGGCGGTATTGAAGATCCTAACGAAACCGAGATCATAATGGAAAAGGAATTTTCTCAGGCGGTAAAGGAAACGGATATCTGGTCGGTAGATAAATATATGGCGCTTCATTGGGGCTGGCCCTTTGATGTTGCACTCAAGGATTCTGTGAACAGGTCGTTTAAGAGAGATACCGTTGAGAATACCTATAAGCTTACAAAAATGTCCTACAACAGATTCAAGGAAATCAACGGCGGTGTTGCGAAGCCAATGGTAATGAGCGAGTTCAACGCCGACGGTGACGTTACCGGCGCATACGATCAGGCTGTTATGGTCAGGGAATTCTGCGAAATGCTCAAAAACGATCCCGAGGATTGGTTCAGCGGCTTCACATTCTATCAGTTCCGTGACAGGGGACGTCTTGGCCTTGAAATTGAAAATCCCAACTATTCCGACTGCGGTATCGAGCAGCCTGTTATGCAGACCTATAAGGAAATTATCCACGACGATTTCTTTAAGCCTGCAATGACTAAGGGCGATGAGCTTTCATTCCCTGTAACTCTTCGCTGGGGCGGAGCGGAGGACGCTGAGGGAATCGAGATCCCGCTTCATTTTGAAAAGAATCCGCATTTCTGCGAGGTAACCTTTGATAATGATTCTAATATAATGATGGAGATAAACGGAAAGTGGTTCTATAAATCTCCGGAGGCCAGAACTATCGACCTTATGAGTGCTTTCTTTGAAAAGCCGCTTGAAGGTGAATGCGACCTGACGCTCAGACTGTTCGCTCCTCCTGCAAGCGGAGAAAACAATCTGTCGGCGGCTGACGGACTTTATAACGCTTATACTACTATAGAAAAACTGCCCGAAATAAGAATAGATTTTGAGCCTGTAGAGCCGTAATAAAGCAATGGTGGATTAACCAAAACAAAAACATCTTCATATAGTATACTAATAACAGGAAGCGGAGAGATCTATTCTCTTGCTTCCTGTCTTGGTATACAGTAAATTGGTTACCGTCTGCTAATTAAATGGGGCAAGGAGTATGGGGTTATGAGAAATAAAAAATCTTCAGAGCTTGCAATCGCTATGCGGGTATCGTTTGTAAGTATAGCTGTGAACATTGCATTGTCTGCGGGAAAGCTTATTGCAGGAATAGTCGGCAGGTCAGGGGCAATGATCTCCGACGCGGTTCATTCGGCTTCGGACGTTTTTTCTACTGTCGTGGTAATAATCGGAGTCAGGCTGGCAGATAAAAAAGCCGATGAGGAGCATCCATACGGTCATGAACGGCTTGAAAGCGCAGCGGCTATAATACTTGCCGCCGTGCTTATGGCTACAGGTTTATGCATAGGATATACAGGCCTGAAAAGTATATTCGGCGGAGGGTATGACAGTTTAGCCGTTCCTACCGTTCTTCCGCTTATTGCGGCGGCTGTTTCGATAGCTGTTAAGGAGTGGATGTATTGGTATACAAGAGCCGCGGCAAAGAAAATAAATTCTGATGCCTTAATGGCTGACGCCTGGCATCACCGCTCGGACAGTCTATCGTCAGTGGGAAGCCTGATAGGTATAGCCGGTGCAAGGCTCGCTTTTCCTATTCTGGATCCGATCGCCGGAGTTGTGATCTGCCTGTTTATTATAAAATCGGCGTATAATATCTTCCGCGATGCTATGGATAAGATGGTTGATAAATCCTGCGATAAGGCGTTGGTTGACAAAATGAGAAAAGAGATCAGCGCTCAGCCGGACGTTATACGTCTTGACGAAATAAAGACCCGTCTTTTCGGTTCGAGAATTTATGTGGATATAGAAATTGCCGCCGACGCTTCCGCTACATTAAAAAAGGCGCATGAGATAGCTACAGAAGTTCATAATATTATTGAGGAAAAGTTTCCGTCGGTAAAGCATTGTATGGTTCATGTTAATCCATGTGATAAAGCTGAATATGAAAGGAATGATAAAAATGCTGTTTGTAAACTACCCGAAATGCACCACCTGCATTAAAGCAAGAAAATATCTCGAGTCTAAAGCTTCGGACTTTGAAAGCAGGCATATCAAGGAGGACAGACCCTCCTATGAAGAGCTAAAAGAGTGGCATAAAAAAAGCGGACTTGAGCTTAAAAGGTTTTTTAATACCAGCGGAACTCTTTATAAATCAATGAACCTGAAAGAAAAACTCCCCGCCATGACTGACGAGGAGAAGCTGAAGCTTTTATCTACCGACGGAATGCTCGTAAAGCGTCCGATACTTGTCCTTAAAGACAAGGTTCTCGTAGGCTTTAAGCAGCCGGAATGGGACGAGGCTCTGAAATAGCGTTATTTTGTTTTAATTAAAAATGCACTGCACGGAGGTACGGAGATTTTTCCTGCCTCCGTGTTTATTTCTCCGCCTGTTTTAAAGAGTACATCTCCGTTAATACATATTTCAAGGGAGCATTCCGCAGCTTTACCCAGCGGATTTATTACTGCGAAGATCTCTTCATTATCGTCGTAGCGGCGGTAGATAAGCGGGTATTTATTTTTTTCGGCGTATATAAATTCAAATCCGCCGAAATTCTGTAAAGCGCTGTGAGCTTGTCTTAAAGCTATAAGCTCACTGACCGTATTAAGCAGGGAATCTTTATCCGACAATGAGGAAAGTACGTCAGGGCGATCGGGAGACGGATCGAGAGGAATAAGAGTTTTCTGACCGGCAGAGAAGCCGGCGTTAAGCGTCTTATCCCACTGCATAGGAGTACGGGATCCTGTCCTCCCGAAGCCTCCCTCTACTGAGGTAAGACCTTCGACATAGTTCATTCCGATCTCATCTCCGTAATATACGAACGGCGCTCCGCACATTGAAAGCAGAAAAGCGAAGCATACCTTCAGATCGTCAGTATCACGGTAACGTGCGATTCTGTCCATATCATGATTTGAGGAAGGAATGCAAATAAGTCCTCTGCCGTCTGCCGAATCGTAGAACTTCTGATATTCATTGCGGAAAACAGAAATATCTCCTCCTGATTTTGAAAAAAACGGCTTTTCGCTTCTGAAAAGAGAGGTATAGCACATAGGTCCGAAATGCAGAAGAAAATCCATATGAAAGCCGCCGGCAATAGATTTTTCAGGTTCGCCCCATTCTGAGATCATTGCGCAGTGAGGGTATTTTTCATCAAGGAACTGTCTGAAATCCTGCCAAAGTTTTATATTTTCACTTCCGTCAGGATCGTTCTTTACAAGGCTTCCTGCCATATCTACTCTGAACCCGTCGCAGCCCATATCCAGCCAGAAGGACATGACGTCCTTTATCGCCGCTCTTGCTGCCATCGGTGCTTTGTCATTGGGAGCCTGCATATAATCTCTGGTTCGGTCGGCATAGCCGTAGTTTAGCGCAGGCTGAGTTGAAAAAAAGTTTACGCCTGCCGAACCGTCGCGGTCTGAGATACCTCTGATACAGGGTATCCCTTCGGTGCTTTCCCAGATCGAGTTTGTCCAGATATATCTGTCGGTAAATTCGTTCCGTTCGGGCTTCATTGACTGCCTGAACCATTCATGCTCAGCTGAGGTATGCCCGGGAACAAGGTCAAGAATAATATGCATATCTCTTTTATGCACTTCGTCTATCAGCTGTTTCATATCTTCGTTAGTGCCATACCTCGGAGCGATTTTTTTATAGTCGCGTACATCATAGCCGGCATCTGTAAACGGCGAATCAAAGCAGGGATTAAGCCACACTGCATTAAAGCCAAGCGTTTTGATATAGTCAAGCTTTTGGATGATCCCCTTCAGATCTCCTATTCCGTCGCCGTTAGAGTCCTTGAACGACTGAGGATATATTTCATAGAATACGGCATTATTGAGCCAGACGGGAAGTTTATCTGTTTTCATAGCAGTTCTCCTTTGCAAGCTGTAATTTAATATGTTCATATTTTACTACCGTTTATGGTTATATTAAAGCAAAATCTTTGATTATTGTTTATATTATTTGTGAATGTTTGCAGTTGACTGTACGGCTGAAAAATGCTATACTGTATAAATAGTTAACTAGGTTAAATATAAACCAAGTTAACAATGTGAAAGTCTTGTGAAAAGGTTGTGAAAGGGAGGTTTTGGATGTGGACGACTCCGTAGCGCGCAGGTTTATGGAGCTTCATCACAAAATGAAATCCGTAAGCTTCAGTATACTTCTGAATAATGATTTTAATCAAGGCGAGTTTGCAACGCTTATGGTGATGTCGCATATTCTCGGCGACTGCGGCAAGGATCCGGTCGGCAGAAGCGTATCAATGAACAGTCTGACAAAGGAGCTTAGGGTCTCGCCGGCAATGATCTCAAAAACTGTGGGAAGTCTTGAAAACAGGGGCTTGGTCGAAAGGATTATAGATAAATCTGATCGGCGGGGTGTAAGGGTCTGCTTTACCCCAAAAGGCTTCGAGCTGTTTGAAGCAAATAAGGAAAATACCAAAAGGTTTATGTTTAAGGTATTTGAAGAAATGGGGGAGGAGAACCTCAGTACATTTTTTGACCTTAACGAACGACTTTGCAGTATAATCCTCAGGCGGCTGCAGGAATATAAAAATAATAATCTTAACGAAGGAGAACAGAAACATGGGCAAAATACTTAAATACTTGAAGAAGTATTGGCTGTGGATAGTGACCGCACTGTGTCTGCTTGTTGTTCAGGCATACTGCGACCTTTCGCTTCCCTCTTATACCTCTGAACTGGTAGATACCGGAATAATGCAGCAGGGTGTAGAAAGCCTTGCGCCCAAGGCGATAAGCCGGGGGTCAATGCAGACTCTTCAGATGTTTATGACCGATGAAGAAAAGGAACTTGTAAACGGCAGCTACAGCCTTGAAAAAGGTATAAGCGAAAGCGATCTGCCGTATAAAAGCGGCGCTTCAGAAGCTGAACTTTACGTTCTGAAGTCTGATCTTGACAATGAGTCTTTAGAATCTCTTGATAAGGCGTTCGGTATGCCTATGATGTCGCTGTCGGGTGCAATGCAGATGCCTGACGAAGCTGTTGCAGCAATGCTTACTCAGGGAGATTCGCAGGGTGCGTCACTGGATCAGATTGCTCAGTCTATGGGAATAGAGGTCAAAGAGGGACAGAAGGTCAATATGCTGACCTTTATAGCATCAGGCAAAGTAAGCGCGGCAGATTTCAGAAGCTCAATAGAGGAAAAGTATGCCGACCTGTCGGATATGATCGTTGAGCAGACGGGAAAGGCGTTTGTTATCGGCGAGTATACCTCTCTCGGAGTTGATCTTGATCAGCTTGAAAAGGATTATTTATTTGTAACAGGCGGAAAAATGCTTGCAATGGCGCTTATAATAATGCTTGTATCAATGGCTGTGTGCTATATTGCGGCTAAGATCGGTGCAGGGGTAGGTCTTGATCTGAGAATAGGCGTATTTAAAAAGGTAGTCAAATTTTCAAGCGCTGAAATGGATAAGTTTTCTACAGCAAGTCTCATTACCCGTTCGACAAATGATATTCAGCAGATTCAGATGGTTGCGGTAATGCTGATAAGAATGATAGCGTACGCTCCTATTATAGGAATAGGAGGAATTATCAAGGTACTCAACACAAATGCCCATATGACCTGGATAATCGGTCTTGCGGTCGCAGTAATACTGGTTCTGGTAGGGATCCTAATGAAGGTCGCAATGCCTAAATTTAAGATCATGCAGAAAAAGGTTGACAATCTTAACCTTGTAATGAGAGAGATCCTTACGGGATTGCCTGTAATAAGAGCCTTTTCAAGGGAAAAATATGAGGAGCAGCGTTTTGACGGAGCAAACAAGGATCTGACTAAAACAATGCTGTTTACGAATAGGGTAATGACGTTTATGATGCCGGCTATGATGTTTATTATGAACGGCGTTTCGGTACTGATTATCTGGGTAGCCTCAAAGCAGATAGACTTAGGAAATCTTCAGGTAGGAGGAATGACTGCTTTTATAACCTATACAATGCAGATAGTTATGGCATTCCTTATGATCACAATGATTTCGGTAATGCTTCCCCGTGCGGCGGTATCAGCTGAGAGAATCGATGAGATACTTACTACCGAGCCGTCCGTCAAGGACATAGAAACTGCGACTCAGGACAGAGTGGAAAATGGACTGGTTGAATTCAGGCACGTTAATTTCAGATATCCGGGAGCCGACGAGGACGTTCTTTATGATATAGATTTCACAGCAAAACCGGGAGAGACCACAGCGATTATAGGAAGTACGGGAAGCGGAAAATCTACTCTCATCAATCTTATACCCAGGTTTTATGATATTACCGGCGGCGAGCTGCTTATCGACGGTAAGGATATAAGATCCTATACCCAGCATAATCTCAGAGAAAGCATAGGCTTTGTTCCGCAGAAGGGAGTGCTTTTCTCAGGCGATATAGACAGCAACCTGCGTTTCGGATGTCAGGACGCTCCTGAAAGCCGAATAATTATGGCTTCTGAGATAGCTCAGGCTTCGGACTTTATAGCTGCAATGCCCGATAAATACAGCTCCCATATCGCTCAGGGCGGTTCAAACGTATCTGGAGGACAGAAGCAGCGTCTTTCTATTGCCAGAGCGATTGCAAAGGATCCCAATATATATATCTTTGACGATTCCTTCTCGGCTCTTGACTATAAGACCGACGTAAAGCTCAGAAAAGCGCTGTCAGAAAGGGTTAAGGACAAAACGGTAATAATCGTAGCACAGAGAATAGTAACTATCCTGAATGCAGATAAGATAATCGTGCTTGATGAAGGAAGGATCGCAGGGATCGGAACTCATACACAGCTTCTGTGCAGCTGCGAGGTATACAGGCAGATAGTAAAGTCGCAGCTTTCCGAAAAGGAATACAGCGAGCAGCTTGAGGCCGCGGGATATACGGAAAAGGAGGAGTATTAAATGTCTGAAATGAAAAGACAGCCGCCGAGGAGGCGAGGCCCTATGGGTCACGGTCCTATGATGGCGGGGGAAAAGCCTAAGGATTTTAAAGGCTCGTCCTCTAAGCTTATAAAATATATGGCGCAGTTTAAATTCAGGATATTGGCCGTAATAATATTTGCAATAGGCGGAACGGTATTTAATATTCTCGGTCCAAAAATCCTCGGACGCGCAACAAATGAGCTTTTCGACGGACTTGTCGCTAAGATAGAGGGTATCGGCGGTATAAATTTTGATAAGATCGCAAGGATACTGCTTATCCTCCTTGGACTTTACTGCCTGTCAGCTGTGCTTCAGTTTATTCAGGGTTGGATAATGACGGGGGTTTCTCAGAAAATATCCTATAAAATGAGAAAGGATATAAGCGAGAAGATGAGCCGTCTGCCGATGAACTACTTTGATACGAAAACTCACGGAGAAGTGCTTTCAAGAGTAACAAACGACGTGGATATGCTTTCTCAGAGCCTTAATCAGTCTATTACTCAGCTTATCACATCAATAACGCTCATTATAGGGATCCTTATAATGATGCTGTCTATAAGTCCGGCTATGACGGTAATCGCACTGGTTATCTTGCCGGTTTCCGCCGTACTTGTCGGAATAGTAGTTAAGAAATCCCAGAAATACTTTCAGCAGCAGCAGGAATACCTTGGTCATGTAAACGGTCAGGTAGAAGAGGTATACGGCGGTCATACGGTAATCAAGGCGTTCAACCGTGAGGAAGCCGCCGCTGAGGAGTTTGACAAGGCAAACCATATTTTGTATAACTCCGCATGGAAATCTCAGTTTATTTCCGGTATCATGATGCCTATAATGCAGTTCGTAGGCAATCTCGGCTATGTCGGAGTAGCGGTATACGGCGCCTTTCTGGTAATGAAAGGTTCTATTGGCGTCGGAGATATTCAGGCGTTTATCCAGTATGTAAGACAGTTTACACAGCCTATCCAGCAGATGGCGCAGGTTTCAAGTATGCTGCAGACTACAGCGGCTGCTGCTGAAAGGATATTTGAGTTCTTGGAAGAGCCGGAGGAGCGGCAGAAGGCCGAAAATCACGCTCCCGTTTCTATAGACGACGTAAAGGGCGATGTAGAATTTGAGAATGTAAGATTCGGATATGACCCCGAAAAGATAATAATCAACGATTTCTCCGCAGATGTAAAGCAGGGTCAGAAGATAGCTATAGTAGGACCTACCGGAGCAGGAAAAACCACAATGGTAAAGCTGCTTATGAGATTTTACGATCTTAACGGAGGAAAGATCAAGGTCGACGGCTACGATATCAGGGATTTTGACAGAAGCGAGCTGAGAGAAGCTTTCGGAATGGTGCTTCAGGATACATGGCTGTTTAAGGGTACTATTATGGAGAATATCCGCTACGGCAGACTTGACGCAACCGACGAGGAGGTTATTGCGGCAGCGAAAGCGGCGCACGTTCATCACTTTATTCAGACGCTTCCCGGCGGCTATAATATGGAGCTTAATGAAGAAGCCTCCAACGTTTCTCAGGGTCAGAAGCAGCTGCTTACTATTGCCAGAGCTATTCTAGCCGATAATAAGATACTGATCCTTGATGAAGCGACCTCATCTGTAGATACAAGGACCGAAATAAGGATACAGAAGGCTATGGATAATCTGATGGAGGGCAGGACCAGCTTTATAATAGCTCACAGGCTTTCTACTATACGCGACGCAGACCTTATTCTCGTAATGAAGGACGGAGATATAATAGAGCAGGGAAATCATCAGCAGCTTATCGAGCAAAACGGTTTCTATGCCGAGCTTTATAACTCTCAGTTTGAAGCATCATAGAAAAATTATATACAAAAACACCGGACAGTTCAAATCTGCCCGGTGTTTTTATATATTTATTAAGGTTTCGGCGAATTTTAAGCAGAAATGCTCCGTAAATATGCCGCTGCTACCAAGGTCTGACCGTTCCAACGATCTCGGTGATGCTTTTTACTCCGTTATCATTGCACCATTTGTTCATTCCGTCGATTATTTCAATCGGTGCGTACGGGTTTGAGAAAATCGCCGCACCTACCTGGACAGCGCTTGCTCCCGCCATCATCATTTCAACAGCATCCTCATAGCCGGCAATTCCGCCCATTCCGACAACGGGAATGCTTACGGCATTTGCAACCTGCCATACCATTCTTACCGCAACGGGGAATACCGCAGGTCCAGACAGTCCGCCGACATTGTTTTTAAGAATAGGTCTGCGGGTTTTGATGTCGATTCTCATGCCCAGCAGAGTGTTTATAAGCGAAACAGCGTCCGCTCCGTTAGCCTCAACAGATTTTGCAATGTCTACAATACTTGTTACATTTGGCGAAAGCTTGACCATAAGAGGCTTTTCTGAAGCGTCCCTTACCGCCTTTGTTACCTGACCTGCAACGGTGCAGTCGGTTCCAAAGGCTGCGCCGCCCTGCTTTACGTTAGGGCAGGAAATGTTAAGCTCGATCATATCGACAGCCGTGCCGTTGAGCATTGCCGCCAGCTCGGCGCATTCCTCCACGGTTGAGCCTGCAATATTTGCAACGATCCTTGTTTCCTTTGTGACAAGATTAGGAAGCTCATATTTAAGAAATTTTTCCACGCCGCCGTTTTGAAGTCCTACGGAATTGAGCATTCCCGAGGGAGTTTCGGCAATTCTCGGTCCCGGATTTCCCTGACGTTCATGAAGAGTCGTACCTTTTACCGAGATACCGCCAAGCCTTGAAAGGGGATAAAATTTTTCATATTCACGTCCGTAGCCGAACGCTCCGCTTGCAGGGATTACAGGGTTTTTAAACTCTACGCCTGCAACGTTGACTCTCAGATCAGCCATTGAGATCTACCTCCTTGCTGTCAAAAACCGGACCGTCCTTGCAGACGTGCGAGTAAATTTCTTTGCCGTTTTTTACGGTTCTGCATACGCAGCCAAGACACGCACCCACGCCGCAAGCCATTCGCTGTTCAAGCGAAACCTGCGTTTCAATGCCGTATTTTTCAGCTATGTCAACGATACCTTTAAGCATCGGCATAGGACCGCAGGCATAAATAATATTCGGCTTTTTAGATTCAAGACAGGTCTTTAGAGCCTCGGTAACAAAGCCGTGAATACCTGCCGAGCCGTCGTCTGTGCAGAGAATAGTTTCAGCTCCGAGCGCCTTGAAATCGTCCTGCAAAATTGCAATTGAGGAGGTTCTGAAGCCGCTGATAACGGTGGCGTTTTCGCCGTAAGCCTTAGCAATTCCCACCATAGGAGGAGTGCCGATCCCTCCGCCTATGCAGACAGCTGTACCGCCCTCGATAACCTTAAAGCCCTTGCCTAAAGGAGCGATAATATCAATCAGATCTCCCTTGTTTAGCTCGGAAATTTTCTCAGTTCCGTGGCCTCTTACTTCAAAAACAAAGCGGATAGTTCCGTTTATCTTATCAATATCGCAGATAGAAATAGGTCTGCGCAGGAAAAATCCCTCGGCAGTGATCTGTGCAAACTGACCTGCCTCAGCGTCAGCCGCAATTTCAGGACATTTAACCGTCAGGTCGAAAACTCCTTTTGCAATGGCAGCTTTTTCAACAATCGGATATTTGCCTTGTCTGTACATTATATCATTCCTTCCATATATGATTTACTTTTATGTCTGATGTTGTGTTATTAAAGGCTTTTCAGAATTCATTCCAACCTCCGATAAGATATATACATAAAGCGAACAGTGCTGCAAAAAACAATACCGTGAGTGATGTAATCAGCTTTCCTTTTTTGCTGATTCTCTTGAACAAATAGACGTTAGAAGAAGTGGCTACCGTAAGTAATATTATAAGCTCAAAGCAGCCAAACAAAACTGATATGTCTTTTTCATCACGTAAATCGTAGCCGTAACCTTTGGAATGACCGGTTATATTCATAAAAATAATTCCGGAGGCAACAGGTAATGAAAATGCAATTAGGCTTGAGAGCATGAAATTCAGTATTAATGAAATCTTATTTTTCATAATTTGTTCCGTATTCTATTTGTAAATAAAACAATATGCCCTATCAGAGATTTTATCAAACCAAAACGCAGGCTGAGCATTCCTCGCCTGCGTAAATTTTATTCCGGAAGCGCTATTTTAGGCAGATAAGAAATAATATCCTCTTTCATTCTGATAACCTCACGTCTTGCTGCCTTTGCAAAGTCATGCTCGTCGCACTCCTCCTTTTTGTATGCGCACATTACCGCACGGGAAGAATTAACGATAGCGCCTAAGCCGTTAGCGTCAAAGCCCTTTGCAACGCCCTGAGCGCCGCCGCCCTGAGCGCCGTAGCCGGGAACAAGGAAAAAGGTGTGAGGAAGCGCCGCTCTCATTTCAGCAAGCTGTTCGGGATAGGTTGCGCCGACAACTGCTCCAACGCCGCTGTAGCCGTACTTACCCATGACCTCAACGCCCCATTTTTCGCACATATCGCCCATTGTGGCGTAAACTGTTTTATTTCCGATCATCAGATCCTGCAATTCACCCGACGACTTGTTCGAGGTCTTCACCAAAACGAAAATTCCCTTATCATAGGATCTGCATTTTTCAAGCAGAGGTGAGATCCCGTCAGTTCCCAGGTATCCGTTTACAGTAAGAGCGTCAGCTCCGAAAGCAGGAATTTCTTCTCCGCATACTTCTGTAAAGCCAAGATGAGCCGTCGCATAAGCGTCCATAGTTGCGCCTATATCGTTGCGCTTTCCGTCTGTCATAACGAACATACCGTTTTCCTGAGCGTACTGGATAGTTTTATATAAGGTCTTGACTCCCTCGTAGCCGTACATTTCATAATAGGCCGCCTGAGGCTTTATTGCAGGGCAGATGTCGTGTATCTCGTCAATAATGCTCTTGTTGAACTCAAGTATAGCTTTTGCCGCTGCTTTAAGGGTCTTTCCGTACTTTTTAACCTTTTTGTCTGTAATAAATGACGGAATATACTCAAGCTTCGGGTCAAGTCCCACTACCGACGGGTTCTGAGTCTTTACAATATTTTCAATAAGTCTGTCAAATGACATTTTCATCTTCCTTTCAAATTAAGCCTATCATCAATTGATTATATCATGATAACACTGTTACAGCTCGTAAACGACTTTGCCGCCGCAGACTGTAAAGAATACTTTTCCTTTGAGCTTTTCTCCCTTGAATACTGTATTCTTTGATTTTGAATGAAGCTTTTCCGGCTCTACCGTCCATTCAAACTCAGGGTCGAAAATGCAAAGCTCGCATGGCTCTCCGACAGCTATCTTTACAGGTCTGAGCTTTAGGATCTTTCTGGGATTGACCGACATAAGCTCGGATATTCTGTCCAGTCCGCACTTCCCGGTATGATAAAGTTCTGTAAGCGTTACGGCAAGAGAGGTCTCAAGTCCCACAACTCCGTTTGGCGCTTTTTCAAAATCCGCCTTTTCCTCTGCCGAATGGGGAGCATGATCTGTAATAATACAGTCTATAGTTCCGTCAAGCAATGCTTCCTCTATAGCCTGCCTGTCCTTTTCGGTTCTCAGCGGCGGTGACATTCTGTAGTCTGCGTCGCGGCTCAGCAGCTTTTCGTCAGTATAGGTAAAGTAATGCGGTGCGGTTTCACAGGTTACATTTACTCCGTCACGCTTTGCCGCCCGTATAATATTTACCGAACCGTATGTCGAAACGTGGCAGATATGGATATGCGCCCCGCAGGAAGCCGCAAGCGCAATTTCCCTTGCGGTAATATAGTCCTCAGACGCTCTGTCCATTCCTTTGACGCCCAATTTTTTGGACACTTCGCCCTTGTTTATTATTCCGCCGTTTATTATTTTCAGATCTTCACAGTGCGAAAGCACGGTCAGCCCGTTTTCATTTGAAAGCTCCAGCGCCTTTCTCATAAGCTCCGCATTTTCAACGGGCCGTCCATCGTCGGTAACGGCAATTACTCCGGCCTGTTTCAAGGCTTCGTAATCGCACAGCTCGCCGCTCTGCATACCCTTTGTAATACAAGCCGAGGTGTAAATATTGATTCCCGTCTGACTGCCTTTTGTCAGAATATATTCAGCAGTTTCGGGATTGTCGCAGGCAGGCTTTGTATTGGGCATAAGCAGCACGCCGGTTACTCCTCCCGCTTTTGCGGCGTCTGCACCGGTTATAATATCCTCCTTATAGGTAAGCCCCGGATCACGGAAGTGAACGTGCATATCGAATAGTCCGGGAATAGCTGCCAGCTTTGAATGTCCGTCGATTATTCTGTCCGCTTCACAGGATATTTTTCCGATCTCCTTAATAACTCCGTCCTCGGCGAGAATATCCGTTATACTGTTAAGCTCTGCCTGAGGGTCTGCCGCCCATACGTTTTTAATTAAAAGCTTCATTATTTCTTTTCCTCGAATTTTTTGCCCTTTGAATAAAGATCAAGGGTCTTTTCCGGCATTTCACAGTCGTATATTTTGTTTGAGCCGTTTATAAGAAATGTTGCCGTACAAGGCTTGCTCTTTTCCTGCTCCGAGGCCTCCTTGTCAGCTGACGGGTCGTTAAGGTCAGTATAGGAGATCTGAGCGAAGAACTTAAAATCCATCGCCTTGTCAAATTCAGGCGAATGGTTTCCAGGCAGAATAAAAAGCTTTATTTTCCTTGCGTCCTCATCTACCTTGAAATAGCCCTCTGCGATAACGCTTTCATCGTCGATATGCAGTATCTTGAACTTACTGTTTTCGTCGAAAGTCATGGCTACGTTTTTGTCGTCATCATACCATGCGCCTGAAATAAGCGTTCTGGTATCGCCGTCGGTAGCGGGGTGATTAAGCATATAGCTGCCTACGATAACGGCGCATATGACAAATGCTATAAAAATCAGGAGCAAAAGGAACTGTACGATCTTCTTTACCATAAAAATTCCGTCCTTTCAAATTTCCGGAGATAAAATTACAATGCCGGTTTTAAGGATTATTATTTATTTATCTCAAGAACCGCTCCTCTGTTTCCGGAGGTTACCAGTGAAGCGTATCTTGCTAAGTAGCCTGTAGTGATCTTAGGCTCTCTCGGCTTCCACTGTGCTCTTCTTGCAGCCAGTTCTTCGTCAGAAAGCTTTACGTTAATTGTATTTGCAGGAATATCTATTGATATAATATCTCCCTCCTCAACCAACGCAATAGGACCGCCTACCGCCGCTTCAGGGGAAACGTGTCCGATAGCCGCACCTCTTGTAGCGCCGCTGAAACGTCCGTCGGTAATAAGCGCTACTGTAGAGCCGAGACCCATTCCCGCTATAGCCGAGGTCGGATTAAGCATTTCTCTCATTCCGGGGCCTCCCTTAGGGCCTTCATAGCGTATTACGACAACGTCGCCGTCAACGATCTTTCCGCCTCTGATAGCTTCAATAGCGTCCTCCTCGCAGTCAAATACTCTTGCAGGGCCTTCGTGAACAAGCATTTCAGGTGCAACAGCCGAACGCTTTACAACGCAGGTATCGGGAGCGAGGTTTCCTTTAAGAACTGCTATACCGCCGGTTTCTGAGTAAGGCTTATCTATCGGTCTGATAATATCCGAATCCTTGTTTACAGCACCCTTGATATTTTCTCCTACGGTTTTTCCCGTGCAGGTCATGCAGTCCGTATTGATAAGTGATTTCTTGTTAAGCTCGCCGAGAACAGCGTAAACGCCGCCCGCTTCGTTAAGATCCTCCATATATGTATGTCCGGCAGGAGCAAGATGACAGATATTAGGCGTTCTTTTTGAGATCTCGTTAACAAAGTCAAGATCAAGCTCTATTCCGCATTCATGGGCGATCGCCGGCAGATGAAGCATAGAGTTGGTAGAACAGCCGAGCGCCATATCAGCAGTAATTGCGTTGATAAACGCTTCCTTGGTCATTATATCCCTCGGTCTGATATTCTTTCTGTAAAGCTCCATTACCTGCATTCCTGCGTGTTTTGCAAGCTTAAGTCTTTCGGAATATACTGCCGGAATAGTTCCGTTTCCTCTAAGCCCCATTCCAAGAACCTCGGTAAGGCAGTTCATTGAATTTGCGGTATACATACCCGAGCAGCTTCCGCAGGTAGGGCAGGCCTTGTTTTCGTATTCTTCAACGTCCTCGATAGAATATTTACCTGCATTGTACGCTCCTACCGCTTCAAACATACTTGAAAGCGAAGTCTTTGAGCCTTTGACACGTCCGGCAAGCATAGGTCCGCCTGATACGAATATAGTCGGAACATTTACTCTCGCCGCCGCCATCAGCAGTCCGGGAACGTTTTTGTCGCAGTTAGGAACCATAACCAGCGCATCAAAGTGATGAGCAAGCGCCATGCATTCGGTGGAATCGGCGATAAGGTCGCGTGTAACAAGGGAGTATTTCATTCCCTGATGTCCCATAGCGATACCGTCGCATACGGCGATAGCAGGGAAAACTACGGGAGTTCCGCCCGCCATTGCAACGCCCATTTTTACGGCTTCAACTATTTTGTCGATATTCATATGCCCCGGAACTATTTCGTTATACGAGGAAACTATACCTACCAGCGGTCTTTCCATTTCCTCCTTAGTCATTCCCAGTGCGTTGAAAAGCGACCTCTGCGGAGCCTTGTCCGCTCCGCCGCAGAAAAAATTACAATCCTTGCATTCTGACATATTAATTACCTCTTTTTATTATAATTTGATTTATAAGACTGTTTCCTTATATGTTGCCGCCGCTTCGTCAACCGCCGCCATAAGCTTTTTTTCAAGCGGAGTTCCTAAAACGTCGGGATTATACCATACTCCGATATAATTGTTGTCCCAGTTTATACCCTTGTCAAGCGCATAGAAATAAATTATATTTTCACCTAACTGTATTTTAGCCTTAAAATAAAATTTTTCGCCAAGATCGCTGACTCTTAGGAACATAAGGGCATCTTCGGGAGTTCCGCCGTTCTTGCATTCGGCTATCATATTAGATATTTTATATTCGGCTGCACATGTAATACAAAAGTATGGAATGTCCGAAGAATATTCCTTATCTCCGTATTCCTCATTGCTGTAAGGCAGGTATTCTGCAATATAATCTACATCGTCTGCTGCTCCGCTTTCAAGAGGAAGGAAATCCCCGCTGAGTTTAAAAGAATATTCGACCTCGACCTCTGCGTCTTCGCCGTCGTAAAACGTTTCATTTACCTGTCTGGACGGCTTTGCCGCTGTCGTACCGCTTTCAAGGATACGGGCAGGAGTTTTAGCTGCCTTGGACATTATCGAAGAAGCGCTGTTTTTCTCTTGGACTGCTGTATCCCTGCTTTTATCCTGAACGGGCGAAGGATCAGCCGCTCCGCTGTTTTTCGGAGTTGAGTCAAGTATTTCGTCAACTGTTTTAATTACCTTTGTTAGCTTGTCTAAAAATCCCATAATTTTTACTCCTTATTTTTTGAAAATATTTTTCTGAGCTTTTTATCCAAATATCCGCTGAAAATATTTGGAAGCAATACTGCCGATAAAACTATCACAAATGGAATCAGCGTCCAATCTGGCGGCTCGCAGGAAAATCTATAAGCATATATCATGTAGAATATTCCTGCTGCACAAAGCGCCGATATCATCTTTGCATATACCTTGATCTTGTTTATTTTTGCTCTGTCTTTTTGCAGAAGATAGAGCTGCCGTATCAGAAAAGCGATTCCGAATACAGTCATAATTCCGGTCGTTGCTGCGGTTTGTTTGCTGCTGTCAAGCATATGCTCGACGTATGCGCACAGCGGCAGCAGTAAAATTGCAAAAATGAATATTCCCGATATGATCGGACGCTTTTTCATACTTCAAAACCTTTCGGTTTAAAACAGATCATATTCGGCAAGCTCAGTATGCATCGCCGTGATAATTTCACATTAATAATATCCATATCAATGCGAAAGTCCCAGGAAAGCCGCTCCTATGATCCCTGCGTCGTTCCCGAGCTGAGCTATAACTATCTCGGTGTTTTTCGGTGAATTTCTTGTGTATACCTCTTTTGCGACCAGTTCCTTCAAAGGAAGCAGCAGCGGATCTCCCTCGTTGCACACTCCTCCTCCGATACAGAGAATATCAGGCTGGAATATATTGATAGTGTTGGTTATTCCGCAGGCAAGGTATTTTATATATTTGTCAACGACAGCCTTGGCCGCAGTATCGCCCATTCTCATAGCATTGAAGGCGGTTCTTGCAGAAACCTTTCCTTCGTTTTCAGAAGCCTTCCAGAGAAGAGATCCTCGGTTGTATTCCATAGCTTCTTTTGTCATTCGTACAAGTCCTGTAGCTGAGGAAAACACCTCGAAGCAGCCCTTTCGTCCGCAGGTGCATAACGGGCCGTCAGGATCGATTACCGTATGTCCTATTTCAGCTCCCGCGAAGTTGAAGCCGGAGTATATCTTCCCGTTGATGATTATTCCTCCGCCTACTCCTGTTCCGAGAGTAATGCATACTGCGTCATTTGCGCCCTTTGCCGCTCCGGCAACGAATTCTCCGTAAGCTGCGGCATTAGCGTCGTTTTCAACGTAGCAGGGCTTCGGAATATGAGTTTTCATAAGCTTTACTACAGGAAAGTTATCGAAGCCCAGATTGTTTGAATACTCGATTATTCCCGTTGCAGAGTTTGCGATCCCCGGAGTGCCTATTCCTACGCTTTCTATTTCGTTTAGGGTAAGGCCGGCAAGTTCTACCGCTCTCAGGGCTATTTCAGCCATATCCCTGCAGATCTCTTCAGCGGGTCTGGGAAGATTGGTTTTGCAGGAAGCCTTAGATACGATATTGAACTGTTCGTCGACAACTCCCGCTTTTATATTTGTACCGCCCAGGTCTATACCTATGTAATATTTCATATTTCATTCTCCCTTTTGCTTGTTTATTAATATTTCAGTGTGCGGCTCGTTAAAAGCCGCAGCGCCTATTTATCTGATTCAGGCATATGCTCCGTCGGTCATACTTTGGTAAGCACGAATCGGCACTTGCCCTCAACTGTGTATTTTCCTGTGCCCGCCGATATAAAAATGCTGTCGCCCTTTTTCGCTTTGACAATATCGTCGGCAATTATTTCAGGCTCTCCCTCCAGCACCAGAATACTGTTGAAAGATTTTTCATCAGCTTCAAGCACAGCCTTGCTTTCAACGTCAACTCTGTATGCAGTAAAATATTCACAAGACGAAAGCAGCTTGATCTTATAGCCGTCCTTTTCTTCAGCAGGCGTTTCTGGATACTGCTTTGCAGGTCCGAGAACGGTTACGTCCTTAGCCTTTTCAACGTGCAGCTCTCTCGGCTTGCCATCATTGCCGACTCTGCCGTAGTCGTAGATCCTATATGTAGTATTTGAATTCTGCTGAATTTCCGCAATGAGGATATCCTTTCCTATAGCGTGAAGCGTTCCTGCCTCAATAAAGAATACATCGCCTTTTTTTACAGGAACGGCGTTTGTTACTTCAAGCAGGGTATTGTCTGCAATACGGTTTGCAAACTCTTCCTTTGTGATCTCGTGCTTAAAGCCGTAGAGCAGTTCAGCGCCCTCGTCGCAGTCGACAACATACCACATCTCGGTTTTACCGTATTCTCCCTCAACTCTCTGAGCGTATTCGTTATTCGGATGTACCTGGACCGAAAGGTTATCCTTAGCGTCGATAAGCTTGATGAGAATAGGAAAGCTGTCAAATTTCTCACAGTCGGTTCCTAAAACTGACCTGCCGGCTTTTTCAATATATTCCGTAAGCGTCATACCGGCATATCCGCCGTTAGCTACGATTGAATTTCCGTCCTTATGACATGAAAGCTCCCAGCTTTCGGCAACCTTTTCAAAATCGCAGTCCTTTCCGAAATCGTCGCGCAGTCTTGTTCCGCCCCAGATGTAATCTTTAAAAGCGGGTTTCAGCTTAATTACTGACATAGTAATTTTCCTCCGATATAATTAAATTTACATTTAAAACAATTATATCACAGCCGGGGTTTAATGTCAACAGATCAGGTAAGAGCAGTTCGTAAATCAATTTTGCTGATCAAATCTTTGCTTCTGTTTTGCCGAACTGATAAGCTCTGGGTGAAATCGCAATTGATTTTCAGATATATCCGGCGGAGTATTTTACGCTTTGTTTTCCGATACGGCAGGGAAAATAAAAACCGTACTCAAAGGATAATTTGTGTTTGACTTGCTCTCATATATATGGTATAATAAAATGTCAAATTGTATTCATTTCTATGAGCTGAGGTGAAGATCTATGCACTTTGAAATACAGCGGCAGACGGATAAAACCGCAGAGGGAGCCGCATATGTGCATTATAAAGCGTGGCAGGAAACCTACAGAGGATTTATGCCGGACGAATTTCTTGCTTCTCATACTTTTGAAAAAAGCAGAAAGTTCGCCTGCGTAAATGAGAATAAACTTGCAGCCGTTGTGAACGGACAGGTCGGCGGTTTTGCCGCTTTTCTTCAGGAATGCAGGGAATTTTGCTCTGTCAGAAATGCCGGAGAGATCACAGCATTGTACGTTCTTAAAAAATATCAGAAAATCGGAATAGGAAAAGCACTTTTGAAAAGCTGTCTGAATAAAATTGAAAAAAGGGAAGCTGTGCTTTTTGTGCTGAAAGGAAATGAAAACGCAATAGGCTTTTACCATCATATGGGCTTTAAACCTACCGGACACGAAATAACTCAGCAGGTCGCAGGAGGAGAAATAACCGAGCTTGAAATGCTGCTGAAAAGATAGTTTGCTGCCGCCTTAAAAGGGCTGTTTATAAAAACTGAAAATCATTAAAAGGAGTAATTTATAATGGGAAGACTATTCGGAACAGACGGAGCAAGGGGAGTTGCAATTACCGGGCTTACCTGTGAAACCGCTATGAACATAGGAAGAGCGGCGGCTCTGGTGCTTGCCAAGGAAACCAAACATACGCCTAAAATAATAATCGGAAAGGACACAAGAATTTCAGGCGACGTACTTGAAGCGGCGCTTATAGCAGGTATCTGCTCGGTAGGTGCAAATGCTCATATTCTCGGGGTAGTTCCTACTCCTGCGGTTGCTATGCTGGTTCAGAAATACGAAGCCGACGCAGGCGTTATGATCTCCGCTTCGCATAACAGCGTTGAGTTCAACGGAATCAAGCTGTTTTCCGGAACGGGCTTTAAGCTTTCAGATAAGATCGAGGAGGAAATAGAGTCACTGATCTTGGATGAGCCTGAAAAAATGGAGCTTAAAGACGGCTGTGAGATCGGCAGGGTCTTCTATGAAGCAAACGCCGAGTGGGATTATATAAGGTATGTTATGAAAACCGTGGACTGCGATTTCAAGGGCATTAAGGTCGCGATCGACTGTGCAAACGGTTCAGCGTCAAGGGTCGCTCCAAAGCTTTTCGAGGGCCTTGGCGCAAGCTGCGTGTTCATTCACAACGAGCCTGACGGAACAAATATAAATGAAAACTGCGGTTCAACGCATATTGAAGATTTGCAGAAAACAGTCGTTGAGAAAAAGTGCGATCTGGGTCTTGCCTTCGACGGCGACGCTGACAGGTGTCTTGCAGTGGACGAAAACGGTCAGCTTATTGACGGCGATAAGCTTCTGGCGATATTCTCAAAATTCATGAAAGTTCAGGGGAAATTAAAGTCAAACACCTGCGTGGTTACGGTTATGAGCAATCTTGGTTTTTTCAAATTTGCGGAAAACGAGGGTATCAGCGCAACAACAACAGCCGTAGGCGACAGGTATGTTCTTGAAAGAATGCAGAAATTCGGTTATAATCTCGGCGGCGAGCAGTCTGGGCATATTATTTTCCTTGACGAAGCGAATACCGGCGACGGCGAGCTAACAGGAGTAAAGCTTCTCGAGGTTTTGAAGAAAACAAAGAAAAAGGCGAGCGAGGTAGCTTCCTGTATGGAATGCTATCCGCAGGTGCTTGTAAACGTAAAGATAACCGCCGATAAAAAGGGTATGTGGGAGAAAAACGAGGCGGTTCGGAACGCTATTGAAACGTACAGGGAAAAGCTGGGCGGCGACGGAAGGATCTTAGTCCGTGAATCCGGAACAGAACCGCTGGTCAGAGTTATGCTTGAGGGTAAGCGTACGGGAATTATTACTGAATATGCCAATAATATTGCCAGGCTGATAGAGGAAATGTAATATAAAACAGACTTTTTGAAATTCCGCTGCTCCGCTTGTTTTTACCGTTATATTGCATAAATTCTGCGGCGCTGATTTGTAAGGGTATCCAAATTTTGTTTTAATTAAAAACTTTTTTGTTCATAGTTGTACATTTACGTGCAACTTTCCCCCCTTTTTTGCCTATTAGTAGAGGGGTATATCGCACAAAATAAAAATGCACGGAAAAACAAAGTACAATAATTTCAGGAGGCGGCGCAATGAAAATAGCTCTTATTCACGGTCAGAACCATAAAGGCTCTACATATCATATCGGCAGGCTTATGGCTCAGAAGCTTGCGGAGGAAAAGAATATTTATGAATTTTTTCTTCCGCGGGATTTCGGGGAATTTTGCTGCGGCTGTACAAACTGTATCGTAAAAAGCGAAAGCCTTTGTCCTCATGCCGCAAAGCTCAAGCCTATTACCGACGCAATGGATAACGCCGACGTGATAATTCTTACTTCTCCTGTGTATGTCTATCACTGCACAGGTTCAATGAAAGCATTTCTCGACCACTACGGCTGGAGATGGATAATACACCGTCCGGAAGAGAAAATGTTCTCGAAAAAGGGGATAGTAATTTCCACCTGTGCCGGAGGCGGTTCAAGATCCACCAATAAGGATATGAAAGACAGCCTGATATTTTGGGGAGTTCCGAAGGTCTATTCTGTCGGAAATGCAGTCAGGGCGGCTTCCTGGGACGGCGTAAGTGAAAAGAATAAGGCTCGTATAGAGTCGGAGGTCAGCCGGATCGCCGCAAGGATAAAAAGCTCCGGATTCAGACCTGCCGCAGGCTTGAAAGGACGTTTCTTCTTCGGGATCTCCCGTATGATGAACAAAGGCGGTTCATGGAATAAGGCAGATACCGAATACTGGAACGCCAGAGGCTGGACGGAGAAGAAAAGACCGTGGAAACGGCAGGTATAGATGAAATAAGAATTTGGACGGAAATGTTTCTGTTCGGGCATCGTAAAATAATAATCGAGGATCTAATTGAGGATTGAAAATATGAGAATTGCAGATAACTGGCAGGATTATAAGATAATCGACACTTCGGACGGCGATAAGCTTGAAAGCTGGGGCGGTAAAACTCTGGTGCGACCCGATCCGCAGATAATATGGAAAACGCCCCGCAAAACTGACTTGTGGGAGAAAGCTGACGCAGTTTATCACCGTTCATCAAAGGGCGGCGGCGAGTGGGAATACCGCAAAAGACTGCCCGAAAACTGGAATATCAGCTACGGGGATCTTAAATTTATTATCCGTCCCACAGGCTTCAAGCATACGGGACTTTTCCCTGAACAGGCGGTAAACTGGGACTTCATGGCTGATAAAATCAGAAGTGCGGGACGTGAGATCAAGGTGCTTAATCTGTTCGCATACACAGGCGGAGCGACTCTCGCCTGCGCCAATGCTGGAGCGCAGGTTTCCCATGTCGACGCTTCAAAAGGTATGGTTCAGTGGGCGAGGGAAAACGCCGCGGCAAGCGGACTTTCGGATAAGCCAATCCGCTGGCTGGTTGACGACTGCCTTAAATTCGTTCAGCGTGAGATACGCCGGGGAAACCGCTACGATGCGGTTGTAATGGATCCGCCGAGCTATGGCAGAGGTCCGGGAGGAGAGGTCTGGAAGCTTGAGGACTGCATTTATGATCTGGTAAAGACCTGCTCCGAGGTGCTTTCGGACAAGCCGCTTTTCTTCCTGCTAAACAGCTATACAACAGGGCTTTCTCCATCAGTTATGGCTTATATTCTGAATGAAGTCATTACCCCTGGATTCGGAGGAAAGGTAACAGCCGACGAGATAGGGCTGCCTGTTGAAAAGTCGGGAATGCCCCTTCCCTGCGGCTCAACGGCGGTGTGGGTAAATGAGCAGTGATGGATATATTAAATCTTTACCTGCTCGAAAAAAGCAAAAGTCCTGACTTTCGGAAAGGCGTATTCGGAGAACACGATCGGGTATGCTGAAAAAAGAAATTTCGGCGTAAAGAGCTTAAAAGCTTTTTTGAAGAGAAAGAGGAGTGATCAAATGTCAGATCATATCTATATGTACGGCATGGTAATGTCGACCTGCGCATACCTGCTGTGCGGCAATTATCCCGAAGCCGACGGCTATGCTGAAATAAAGGAGAAATATCATCACGTCGGGGGAGAAACGGGAACTGCGGCGGCGGTGCTCTGCAGTCTGGGAGTGTCTTTGAGGCTTGGAGGAACGCATATCGGAAATCTGAACAGGGATATTATAATTGGTTATTTTAAGGATAAGAATTGTGATACGAGCGAGCTTGTTCATGAGGACTTTGACGGAATAATTGATTATGTGATAATTGACAAAAGCACCCGTACCTGCTTCGGAGAATGGGAAAAGCATTTTGGCAGAAAAAAGCCGTTTTACGAGCCGCCCTGCGAGGGATCGGTGAAAAACGCCGTTTGCGTAGGCGCTGACCCGTTTTTCGGAGATGAGATCGCACAGCTTTGCGTAAAGCACAATAAGCCGTATGCAACGATAGACTGCGATCACGACAGCTATATGAATAAGCACTGCGCCGTAAATGCGGTCTCTCACCAGTATCTTGACGGTCATTATCCCGATAAAAGCTATGAGGAGCTTTACAGGCTCTATACTGAAAACACCGACGGACTGGTTATATTCACCCTCGGCGAAAAGGGCGCAATGTACGGCAGAAAAGGTCAGCTGCCTAAATCCTGCGGCTCGGTGAAGGTCGATGTTGTTTCAACTCTGGGAGCAGGTGACAGCTTTAAGGCAGGTACGGTCTACGGACTTTACAAGGGCTTTGACGATGATAAGCTTGTAAGATTCGCCTGCGCAGCAGCGGGAACGGCGGTTACAAAATTCCCGATACCGCTGTATCCTCCTAAGCTTGAAGAGGTCGAAAGGCTTGTAAAACAGTACGGAGGTTCAAAGCGGTGAGATGAGCCGTTTCTGAGGGTATAAATTTACGGCACAGGTTTACAGCTGCTGTAAACTCTTAAAACTTAAGACTGATTTGAAGATGTGAATAATCGTAACCGAGAAAAGAGGAAACAAAATGAACGCATTTTTAAAAGCGGAGCATCTGAATTTTTCATATATAAATGAAATGGAAGAGCCTCCCGTAAAAACCGAGGTGCTTAAAGGAGTAGAGCTTGAAATAAAAAAAGGCGAGTTTGTGGCTGTCCTTGGGCATAACGGATCTGGAAAATCAACTCTCGCAAAGTGTTTTAACGCTATAAATATTCCCGAAAGCGGCGACGTTTACGCCGACGGAATGAATACAAAGGTCGAGAAAAACCTGCTTCCGATACGTCAGCGTGTAGGAATGGTATTCCAGAATCCGGACAATCAGATAGTTGCTACGATAGTCGAGGAGGACGTAGCCTTTGCTCTTGAAAATATGGGAGTCGAGCCTACGGAGATACGCAGGAGAGTAGACGAGGCGCTGAAAACCGTTGGTATGTACGAATACCGCAGTCACGCTCCCCATAAGCTGTCGGGAGGACAGAAGCAGAGGGTAGCTATTGCAGGAATAATCGCTATGCGCCCCGACTGTATCCTGCTGGACGAGCCGACTGCAATGCTTGACCCTAAGGGCAGGGCGGAGGTCATGAAGACAATAAAAATGCTTAACCGTGAAAACGGAGTCACTATAGTGCTTATAACTCACTATATGGAGGAAGCGGCGCAGGCGGACAGGGTAGTCGTTGTAGACGGCGGCGAGATAGTTATGGACAGCGTTCCTAAAAAGGTTTTCTCTCAGGTCGAAACGCTGAAAAATCTCGGACTTGACGTACCTCAGGTAACGGAGCTTGCCTACGGACTGAAAAAAGCGGGATATGATATTTCTACCGAAATAATATCCGAGGAGGAATGTGCTGAGGCGGTCGCAGGACTGCTCAGAGAAAGACTGGGACAGGGGTAAAAAATAAATTGCAGGGGAAGGTTTTATATGGTTTCGTTTGTAATCATCGCGCTGTTTGCGGCGCTTATCATTCTTGAAAGATCCGGAAAAGCAAGGCTTGATTCTCTTGGTGCGTCAATATTGTATATGACAGCCGTTCCCGTACTTTTCAGCGTCTATATTTCGGAGATTATCATCAGCTTTGCAGCTGCCTTTACAAAGGCATTATCCGATAAGCTCAGCGGCGGTTCGGTACTTTACGCATTATTCTGCCTCAGCCTGTCTGTTCCGGTAGTTGCCGGAGCGATTTACATAATAATAAGGCTTGTGAAATGTCCCGTTAAAGCGAAGCCGGGAGAAAGCGTATGCGAAACGGCGGTCAAAATCGGAAAACGGCTGACGGCTCTTTGCATTGCCGCCTATGCTTTGTCGGCGGTATCCCTTACTGCGGGAGCTTTTATCATAGCTCCTCAGATCAAAACGCTTGTTCAGTCATCGGTAATGCTCTTTAATCCTCTGCTGCTGTATATTGTTATTTTTGCTACAGCAGGACTGGGGCTTATCTGGTTAGCCTTTTTATTCTTTGCGGTAAATATTCAGCTGTTTGCAGCATTAACGGTTATTTCCGTTACAGTATGCATATTAAGTTTTATGATACTTGTTTTCGGTATTTCCGCAGTAGTAAGAACAAGCAGATGCTGTCCCAAGATCAAAAGCCGCAGGCTGCTGTATATTGCTCTGCTGTTTCTGCCGGTATGGAATATTATAGCCGTGCTTTTGATAAGAAAAAGCATAAAGGCTCAGGCTGAGATAAGCGCAGACGAATAGCGGTCAAAGAAATCACCCGTCATTCAAACAATTTTCTTGAAATCTACACAAATGTATGATATAATTATACGATAACGGATTTTTTATTTTGTAAGAAGGAAAGTATTTTATGGCAGTTATCAGAACTGAAAATTTATCTTATGTTTACGGTGAGGGAACTCCCTTCAGAAAGACAGCCGTAGATAATGTCAATATAGAAATAGAAGAGGGCGAGCTTGTAGGAATTATCGGTCATACCGGCTCGGGGAAATCAACGCTTATACAGCACTTCAACGGATTGCTGAAGCCTTCGTCGGGAAAGATCTTCATAGACGGAGAGGAGCTTTGGGCGGATAAGTCGAGGCTCAGACCTATAAGGTTCAAGGTAGGACTTGTATTTCAGTATCCCGAATATCAGCTTTTTGAGGAGACCTGCTATAAGGATATTGCGTTCGGCCCTAAAAATATGGGACTTTCTGACGCTGAGATAGACCGCAGGGTAAAGGAGACCGCAAGGCTTGTCGGACTTTCGCCGGAGATACTTGATAAATCCCCGTTTGAGCTTTCAGGCGGTCAGAAAAGGCGTGTTGCAATAGCGGGAGTTATGGCGATGGAGCCGAAGGTACTTATTCTTGACGAGCCGACCTCAGGGCTCGATCCCAAAGGCAGGGAACAGATCCTGGGACTTATAAGGGAGTATCATCAGGAGAAGAAGAATACGGTAATGCTGGTATCTCATTCAATGGAGGACGTGGCTAAGAGCTGCTCTAAGATACTTGTGATGAATTCGGCGAGGGTATTTTGCTACGATACGCCGGTAAACGTATTTCACCGCTCCGAGGAGCTTGAGGCTATGGGACTTGCCGTTCCGCAGATAACAAGGGTCTTCGGCAGGCTCAAAGCAATGGGCTTCGATTTCGGAGAGGACGTTTATACTGTCGATTTCGGCAGAAAGCTGCTTTTGCAGATCTTAGCGGGAGAGAAGAAGATCGGAATATGACAAGCGTAAAAAGACAGATGTCCGAAACCTATCCCGTGGCTTCGATCCTTGCGGCGGCAGGCGGATTTCTTGACGCCTACAGCTATGTGTGCAGGGACGGCGTATTTGCAAACGCTCAGACGGGAAATATAGTATTACTGGGGATCTCGGCGTTCAGGAACGACTGGCTGGCTCTTGTAAAATACCTTGTTCCTATAGTTATGTTCGTACTTGGCGTTGCAATGGCGGAGTGGATAAGAAAACGTTTTTCGGATTCCCGTTTTCACTGGCGGCAGTATATAATTCTTATAGAATCAGCCGTGCTTGCCGCAGCAGCGTTTATTCCGGTAGGAAAATACAATATCGCCGCCAATATAATGATCTCCTTTGTATGCTCGCTTCAGGTGGAAAGCTTCAGGAAGGTCCATTCCATAAGCTTCGCAACTACTATGTGTACCGGAAATCTGAGAACTGCGACGGAAAATATATGCAAATACAGGCTTACCGGAGAAAAAGAATGTTTAGGAGCAGGACTCAAGGTTTACGGAATAATAGCATTTTTTATACTCGGCGTTGTACTCGGCGCGGCGGTTACTGAGATATTGAGCAATTACGCCATGCTGTTTGCCGTAGCGCTTCTTGCGGCTGTATTTATACTGATGTTTATCGGCGGCGGAAGCGGCGGGGATTCAAACGATAATTAGAATAATACAATCAATTTAAATACCTTACGTTGCTGAAACGTATTATGGTATGCCGCAGAATTAAGGAGGATGTACCTTTGTTAAAGGATATCACTATCGGACAGTATTTTCCGGGCAGATCGCCCGTTCACAGAATGGATCCACGGGTAAAGCTGGTGCTTACTATGGCGTTTATAGTAATGCTTTTTATGTCGTCAAGCTTTTACGGTCTGCTTGCCGGTATAGCTTTTACACTGCTGACCTTCGCCGTATCTCGGATCCCGGCGAAAATGATGCTGAAAAGCCTTAAGCCTATAATTCCGATTATAATTTTTACGGCTCTGCTGAATCTGCTGTTTGTAAGAACGGGAGATGTGCTGTGGCAGTTCAAGTTTATAAAAATTACTCAGGAGGGCGTTCATACGGCGGTATTTATGGTAGTAAGGATAGTCTGTCTTATAATAGGGACATCTCTGCTTACCTATACTACTTCGCCTATCGACCTTACCGACGCGATCGAGCGGCTGCTTTCTCCTCTTAAGAAAATAAAAGTGCCTGTTCATGAGCTTGCTATGATGATGACAATAGCTCTAAGGTTCATACCGACGCTTATCGAGGAAACGGACAAAATAATGTCAGCTCAGAAAGCAAGGGGAGCTGATATGGAAAGCGGTTCGCTGCTGCAGAGGGCAAGGGCGCTTATTCCGATACTGATACCGCTTTTTGTTTCTTCATTCAGGAGAGCGGAGGAGCTTGCGCTTGCAATGGAATGCCGCTGCTATCACGGCGGAGAGGGCAGGACCAGAATGAAGCAGCTGAGGACAGGAGCGGCGGATTATATCGCAATCGCAGTAACGGCGGCTTTTATAGGGGCGGTCGCTGTGATAAACATATTAGTCAAGGGGTGACGTAATGGGCTGGTTAAATGATATTGAGCAGGACGATAAGATAAAGCGTCTTGCTGAAAAAATACGCAGGCTTGAAAATAAAATAAACGGGGGAAACGGTATGTCGAAAATAATAAAGGATCTTATAGGCATGGAATGTACTGTTGAAAGCGACGAGCTGCTGGAGGAAAAATGCACGGTTCTGGACGCAGACGAGGAATGGGTAAAGCTTACCGTTCACGGCAGGAAAAAGGACATAACAAAAATAGTCCGTATAGATTCCATAGAAGCTATAACTGTTGATTAGAGAATGGCTATGAAGAATTTTCTTGTAAGGGCGGCTTACAACGGCGCAGCGTATCACGGCTTTCAGCGTCAGAGCAACGCTCTTGCGGTACAGCAGGTAATTGAGGAAGCGATAGAAGCTCTGACAGGGCAGGCTGTAACGATAAACGGCTGTTCAAGAACCGACGCAGGAGTTCACGCAAGAGAATATTATTTCAGCTTTACGATAGAGTCCGGAATAAACTGCCGCGGGATAATTGCCGGGCTTAACGACAAGCTTCCCGACGATATTGCTGTGCTTAACTGCAAAGAAGTTCCGGAGGATTTTCATGCACGTTTTATGTGCAGAGGAAAGGAATATGAGTACATCGTCCATAACAGCTGTATAAAGGATCCCTTTTATAAGGATACCGCCTACAGAAGCCGTATAGCTATAGACGAAAAGCTGCTTGATAAGGCGGCGCAGGCATTTGTAGGGGAGCATGATTTCAGGGCGTTCTGCTCCGCCGACTGCGAAAAGGAAAATACGGTAAGAAAAATATATTGGTTTCGGGTTAGGCGGGAAGGCGATATGGTCGTTTTTACCGTTGCAGGAAACGGATTTTTATATAATATGGTAAGGATAATGGTGGGTACGCTTCTGTACATAAACGAAGGAAAAATAGAAGCGGACGCTATTGAAGAAATAATCAGATCAAGGGACAGAACAAAAGCAGGGATAACGGTGCCTCCTCAGGGACTGTATCTCAACAAGGTTTTTTATGATGAAGAAGGATTTGACTAAAAGTGAAAAAAGATGAAAACGAAAAGACTATGAAATTCAGTATAAGCGAAACTGAAGCTCTGCGGTCGGGCGAAAAGGCTGACGAAGCGGCTGAAAAGCCTATAAAGGTAAGTCTTAACGAGTCTGACAAAAAGAAAAAAGGGAAAAAGCGTGAGCTTCAGAATGAAAAGACTATTGATATGGAGGATCTTCGGGCGGCAAGAAAAAAGGAAAAACGCCGCAGAAGACTTAAAAAGGGTATTATTATTCTTATAATAGTTCTCCTGGGTCTTGCCGTTTATATTACGAGAGAGCTTTGGATACCAAAGCTTGAAGGGATAATGGAAAAACCGCACGATACTATTGTAAACGACGGTGTAACTCAGTCGGGAAATTTTCCTATCGGACTTAGCGGCGGCTCGGTAAATATTATTGACAGAATGGACAACAATATTATAATAGCTGATGAGAGCCGTATTTATTTTTATGACGAAAACGGAAAGCTTCGTGATACGGCAAACCATAACTTTGCCAATCCGATGATAAAAACTGCCGGAAAGCGTCTGCTTTCGTTTGATAACGGCGGATATACCTTCAGGCTTTACAATAAAAGCGGAGAGGTATATGAGAAAACTATAGATGATCAGATAATTTACGCAGCGCTTGCTGAAAACGGAAACGCCGCAGTTATCACACAGACTGAAAAATACGCCGCCTGTATGACGGTTTTTGATTCAAACGGAACCGAAATATACCGCTGGAGCAGCGGTCAGAGGATCATGGACGTAAGCTTTGCATCTGACGGAGCAGGCTGTTATGTAAGCGCGTTCACCTCTGAGGACGGAGAGATAGTTTCTCAGATACATTATGTTGAATTTGACAAGACCGACGAACTTATGAAAAGCGAAAAGCTGGATTCGCTTGTGTTCAGCGCCTGTGAAAACGACGGAGGAAGGATATGGGCGGTTGGAGATAAAAAGTTTTATCTTCTTGACAAAAAGGGAAAAATAATCGACAGCTACGAATATACCTCGGATATGGTATCATATTCCTTAAGTGAGGAATGTGCGGCGGCAGCGGTAAGGGGTACAGCCCGAAACTCTTCCCGCCTTGCGGTTTTTGACTGCGATTCGGATAACGCTCAGCCTTCGCTTATAGAATCGCAGAGCGGCAGTCCAAAAAGAGTCCGCTGTGAGGACGGAACAGCGTATATACTCGGCTCTGATTCTGTTGAAGCTTTTGATAAAAAAGGGAATCTGCTGGCTACCGCTTCCGTTTCTCCGGACTATACCGATTTTGTCTATTTTAATGACGCCGTTTATTTTATGGGCTATAGGGAAGTAAACAAGATACTGTTTAAATCATGATACTATTCCGGAAAGGACTGAACTTATGGCTTTTGCGCTTGATACTGCGGTTATTCTGATATTTACTCTTTCGGCGGTAATAGGCTATTGCAGGGGATTTATAAGATACGCTCTGAAAATGCTTGGTACGATAGTATGCGTAATAATCGCTTTGATAGCGGCGGAGCTGCTGTCAGGACCGGTTTACGAAAGATTTGCCGCTCCGAAAATAGAAGCTGCAATAAGCGAAAAGCTGGAGGATTTCAGTATTGAGGATTCGGTAAGGGATTTTCTGAAGCAAAACGGCTGTGAGGCGGAGATCTCCGATGAGCAGCTTAGGGAGGCGCTTACCGACAGCGGAAGCATTCCTCAGGCAGTTGCAAAGGCGGCGGAGGAAAGCGGACTTGACAGCGCTCAGGCTGAGCAGATCGAGAATAAAATGAATGAATTTTTTGAGGGCGGATTTGTGTCGGAGGTCTGCGCTGAACTTGGTATTGAAGAAACGGACGAAGATCTTTCAAAAGGCTTTGTCTATGATACGGTAAGAGCCTTGGCAGACGAGGATAAAACTGTGGGCGCAGAATATCTTACAGGCACTGCTGCTCCTCTTGGCACTTCGGTCGTTAAGTATATTCTTTTTATAATTATCCTGATAGCCGCAGAATCGGTGCTTGCTATTATATTTGCAATCGCCGGAGTATTTGACAGGATACCGGTAGCAAACGGTATAAACAGGTTTTTCGGTCTTCTGGCCGGAATGGCTAAGGGAACGCTTTATCTTCTGCTTATAGGATTTATCTGCTCCGCCGTAGTAAGTGCAGGCGGAGATAATCCCGATATTTTTCCGCTTAATACTGAGTTAATAAACAAAACGTATATTTTCAGATATATATTCTATATCTTCTATAAATAAAAATCAGAAAGACCTTTAAGGTCGGGGAAAGGAACAGATGAATTATGTTAATGTGTTCACGCTGCAAAAAAAGACCCGCCGTTGTATTTATCTCTCAGATGAACGCCGGCGATCCCAATCAGAAGCATAACGAGGGGCTTTGTCTTGTATGTGCAAAGGAACTGGGAATTTCGCAGGTTGACGATTATATAAAATCAATGGGCATAAGCGAGGATGAGATCCAGGCAATGTCGGAGCAGCTTATGGAGCTTACGGACGGAAACGACTTTGAGCTAGGCGGAAGCGGCACTATGCCCAGCTTTCTGAGCAGTCTTTTCGGAGGAGCTCCGGGCGAGCCGCAGGATAACGGCATTTCGGCAGAACCCATAAAGAACCGCGGCGCTGCGCCGAAGAATTCGGACGCAAAAGGGGATAAAAAGAAAAAGCTTAAATTTCTTACTAATTACTGCACCAATCTTACCGAAAGAGCAAGAGAGGGAAAGCTTGACAATATAGTCGGCAGGGATAAGGAGATATCGAGAGTTATTCACATTCTTTCACGCAGACAGAAAAACAATCCTTGTCTTATCGGGGAGCCGGGCGTCGGAAAAACTGCTGTTGCTGAGGGTATAGCTCAGAAGATAGTAAGCGGCGATGTTCCGTTTCATATCAAGGATAAGGAGCTTTATCTGCTTGACCTAACGGCTCTGGTTGCGGGAACTCAGTTCAGAGGGCAGTTTGAAAGCCGCTGCAAGGGTCTTGTAGAGGAGGTCAGGAACGAGGGCAACGTTATCCTTTTTATTGACGAGGTTCATAACTTAGTCGGAACAGGCGACAGCGAGGGCACAATGAACGCCGCTAATATACTTAAACCTGCGCTTTCCAGAGGCGAGGTCCAGGTAATCGGAGCGACTACCTTCAAGGAATACAGAAAGTATATTGAAAAGGATTCCGCTCTTGAAAGACGTTTTCAGCCGGTTACCGTTTCAGAGCCTACCGTAGAGGATACGGTCAAGGTTCTTGAAGGTATCGCAAAATACTATGAAAAGCACCACAGAGTAAAGATCTCAGATGAAATGCTTAGAAAATGCGCGGTGCTTTCTGAAAGATATATCAACGACAGATTCCTGCCGGACAAGGCTATCGACCTGCTGGACGAGGCTTGTGCGGTCGCAAGCATAAGAAGTCCTGAGCTGGAGGAGTTTGACCGTCTTAACGAGGAGCTTCATACTCACGAAAAGCTGGTTTCCGATCACGAGGCTACGGAGAATCCGGACTATGAGATAATAGCAACTGAAAAAGCTGAAATACTGAGAATACAGAACAGGCTTAAAGAGGTCGAGGATATAATTAAGAATATTCAGGTCAGCGATGAGGATATTTCAAAGGTCATCGAGCTTTGGACCGGAATTCCCGCAAACAAAATAGTTGAAACGGAATACGAAAAGATACGCAGTCTTAAAAAGGCTCTGTCTGCGCGGGTAATAGGTCAAGAGCAGGCGGTAGACAAGGTAGCTAAGGCGATAAAGCGTACAAGGGTTCAGCTTACAAAGCGCCGCAGACCTGCATCGTTTATATTTGTCGGTCCTACGGGAGTAGGAAAGACCGAGCTTGTTAAGGCTCTCGGAGAAGAGCTTTTTGACGCTACCGAACCGCTTATACGGGTTGATATGTCGGAATTTATGGAGAAGCATTCGGTTTCAAAGCTTATAGGCTCTCCTCCGGGGTATGTAGGCTTTGACGAAGCGGGACAGCTTACGGAAAAGGTAAGGCGGCGTCCTTATTCGGTCGTGCTTTTTGACGAGATCGAAAAGGCACACCCCGACGTAATGAATATAATGCTCCAGATCCTTGACGAGGGAAAGATAAGGGATTCTCAGGGGCGTTCGGTTTCCTTTGAAAATACCGTAATAGTTATGACGTCGAATGCCGGTTCTACAGATAAGGATACGGGAGTAGGCTTTAACAAGACCGACGCCGAGGTATCTCAGGAAAAGGCAATGAAGGCTCTGAGGGAATTTCTGCGTCCTGAATTTCTGGGCAGAGTTGACGAGATAGTAGTATTTAATCCGCTGACAGAGGAAAATTATGCGGAAATCGCCGCTCTTATGCTTGACGAAATGAAGGAGCCGCTCGGTGAGAAAAATATCAGGCTTGCTTATGATAAGGAGGCTTTGAAGCTTATAGCTCATAAGGCTTACGGCAAGAAGCTGGGAGCGAGAGATATACGTCATGTTATCAGGGACGAAATAGAGGATAAGGTCGCAGAGGTTCTTATAGACAAGGGAGAGGGAGCGGTAAGCGCTCTCGGAATTACAGCAAAGGACGGAAAGCTGACGGTTGAAGCGGTTTAACAGGACTTCCGTTATCATTTCGTAAATAATATTTAACGGGCAGACGCAGTTTTCTCCTGCATGATCAGCAGGGATAAGCTGTGCTGCCCGTTTGATTTTATTTTACATAGCATTTTGCTTTTGTTACAAATTCAATATTCTGCTTCAGGGTATTAAAATCATCCATATAATCAAGATATATCTGAGGATAATAAAATTTGACCAATTGAGTTACGTTCAGGCAGTCTGCGTTGTATTCAAAATAAGCCTTTTCAATTGCGGCTTCGCAGTCGGAGCGTATCTTTTCTTCAACCTTTTTCTCAAGCTCGTTTTCATCAAGCTCGGCGAGGATATTGGTATCGGTCAGAATTATTGCTTTAATATCAATTTTGTAAACAAGCTTATTATCTTTTTTTTCAAGCTTTGTTTCAGAGCTTCTCTTTTTTACGGTAACTCCTACAGACTTTCCGTCTATCTCGGTATTGATCACAGTTTCATGCATATGGTCGGTGATCCAGTTTACTCCTTTTATTTCGTCGCCGGAAATATATCCTTTTACTTTTCCTCCGGAAATAACGGCGGCTTTTTCAATTGTTATAAGTTTCTCAGCGGATTGAGAGCCTTCTTCGCCGCTTTCCTTACTTCCGCCGCTCTGCCCCCCCTGCTGTGAGGATTCAGAGCTTTCTTCCGCTTTGCTTCCGCTTTCCGAAGAGTCTTGGCTCTCTGAGGAGTTCTGGCTTTCTGAGGAACTGCTGTCCTGAGAAGAGCTTTCATTTTCAGATGATTCTGTTCCGGAGCTGTTTTCCTCTGACGAACCGCTTTCCTGTTCAGACCCGCCGGATCCTTCGGAGCTTTCCTGTCCGGAATCATCTGACTGAGTTGACAGCTCCTTTACGGATACGACAGGGATAACTGCGGATTTATCCTGGGATTTCATTGAGTTTAAGAAATGAAGCATATCGGAAAATACGGTTTCTCCGTTATTGTAATACATATTTATAATATCGGTAAAGTTTTCTGAGGCGATAGCTCCTGAGGTAAGCTCTACTTCCATGATCTCCTTTGCCGTATTTTCTGCCATTACTACTGAAACACCGAGATAGTTGTTTTTGTTTTTAATAAAATAGCTTAACAGCTTATTCGGATCATCCAGCTTTACGCCTGAGCCCAGTACGATTATCTGGTTATGACCTATAAAAAGGTAATTTCCGAGCTGGCTTTCGCATTTACCGATAGCTTCATCGAAGGTCGCGGCGGTATTCGATATTACAAAGGTATTTGATTTGCTGGGGTCTATCTGGGTATCCGAGCCTGCGCCGCTTGATTTGAATACCTGAAGAGTAACGGTTATCCCTTTGTCCGTTTGGTCTATTCCAACAGCGTGAATAAGAGAGCGTTCCGATATTTCTACGGATTCTCTGTTATTGACCGAAACCAGAACAAGAGCAAGTATTACTATCCAGAAATACATTCTTTTCATTTTGCACCTCCTGTTTTAGTATACCTGGTTTTGAGGAGCATTACTATAAGCGGAACTGCTGCTGTCAGAATAATTATAGGAATATATCCGAACCTTTCAAATTTTATAACGTTCCATTTATCAAGCGTGATCAATACTACGTCCGCCGCTGAGCAAAGGATAACTGACGAAAACATCCATATTCTTTTATGTGTTTTCGGAAACAGGTATTTCATACAGTCGGTAATGCAGAATATTAAAACAGAGGTTCTTATTAAAGCGCATAATGTCCAGAACATAAGGAAAAATGCGTCGAAGCGTTCTATTATTTCTGTTTTTGAATATGAGGATAACGAGAAGAAGGGAAGCGTTGTATCAATTGCATATTCTCCGAGGATCACGGCTATCGAGATCACAATTGCTGACGATAAAAGAGCCTTAGCCGCAATATATGAATAAGCTGTCTTCCCCGGTTTTGACTTCATTTGCGGCAGCAGAACGGCGAATATTACAAGCTCCTCTGAGCGTGAAAAGGTATCCCGTAATCCGGTAAGAAGCGTTTTCCCGCGGTTTTCGGCTGCAATATTAAGAGCGCGGAAATCTACAACTCCCTTAAATCCCGTAAGAACCAGTGAAGTACCGAGGATCGTTATAAACGCAACGACGACCGCAGTCCGTGCACCGGAGGAAATACCCATTGAAGCGACATAGATTGCAGCCAGTGAAAATACCGTTACTACAGTCCATGCAGAATAAGATGACGAAAAGCTGTACTGAAGAAAGTAGGTAAAGTTTCCTATAGTCAGGAACAGTATAAACAGACAGAACAAAAGATATAGAATTGCAGCCGTACAGCCTGTAAAACGGTTCTTTGCAAAGGCAGTTTCAATAATTCCCCTGCCGCCGGTCTTGTTATATAGTCTGATTAGAGGTATAATTATTACGCACTGAACGGCAATTGATATAAGCTTGGAGCATAAAAGCAGAACGGCGTTGTCTTCCTCCGACGGGATATATGTCATAAGCCGTGCAAACAGACAGCAAATTAAAATTGATACCATTTGTACCGGTGTTATTTTCTTCATTTAAAAAACTCCCGATGATAAATTATTTATGCCTTTTATTTTTCAGTAAATTCTTCTACCGTAGTATGATCCTTCTGCATCTGGAAATAGCTTTTTCTCGATATAACATTTTTTATTTCCTTTATTGAAAACGGTGAAACAGGCGCAGTATAAGGAATGTGAAATTCGTCCATTGCGCAGATGTTGGCAACTATCATTATCGTACATACAGCAATACCGATAAAGCCTGCTGCACCTCCCGCTACTATATATACCAGACGCAAGATCGACGTCTGCTGATTAAGGCTCGGGATAACAAAGGAAGCTGTAGCGGTAAGTCCTACGATTATTAGCAATGGCGACGATATTATTCCGCTTTTTACTGCGGCGTCGCCTATAACAAGTCCTCCTACAATAGAGACTGCGCTGCCTACTGCGCTGGGAAGCCGTATACTTGCTTCCCTCATCAGCTCCAGCAGAGCCATTATTATCAATATTTCAAAAAACAGAGGATACGGAGTAGACTGCTCGGAAGCATAAAGATTGAGCAGCAGCCGAAGAGTAAGCATTTCAGGGTGAAAATTTGTGATCGCAACGTAGATACCGGGAAAGGCTACAGCAAAGAAAAATGCTATATAACGTATCCATTTAAGATATGAAGCAAAGTAGGATTTTGAGCAGTAGTCATCTATTGTTCTGAAATTTTCTTCAAAAAGCGACGGACACAGTAATGAAAAAGGAGTTCCGTCGATCAGAACGCCTACCTTTCCTTCGTTAAGCTTAGTACAGAATATATCAGGCCTTTCGGTTGCGGATATACCTGAAAACAGATTCTGGCTGTTTTTTTCTTCAAGGAACGGTTTGATATAGCCGCTTGCTATAATAGTATCCATCCGTATCTTTTTCAGCTTTTTGCGGACTCTGTCAACTATACGGGCAGGAGCTTTTCCCGCCATATATACAATACATACGTCGGTAGAGGATTCTTCTCCCAGCTGAAGCATTTCAAAGCGAAGGGCGGGATTTTTTATTCTCCTGCGGATAAGTGAGATATTGGTTCTTATTACCTCGGCAAACGCTTCCTGAGAGCCCATAATATTGCGTTCGCTGGTAGGCTCGGATATGGATTTTTTATCGTAGCCCTGTATACCGTAGGCAACAGCTCTGGATATACCGTTTATAAGGATCAGAGCGAAGCCTGAAAAAAGCAGCTGTATAATATCTCCGTAGGAGCAGATTATCTTTCTTTCGTTGGCAAAAAGACTCTGTCTGGTACAGAAGCTGAAAATACCCTGAGCAGGCTCCTTCTGCGGCACCTTAAAGTTCATGAGCGGTCTGAAAATAAGCTCTGCCATTGACGAGGTAGCCACCATTCCTTCGATTGTAACAACGGCGCAGTCTACTCCGCCGAGATTGATCTCCATTACGTTAAGATCCATAGTATTTCCGGTAACCGCTCTTAAATTTATCAGATTTTCGGTTATATCGTCTGAGATCAGCGCTTCTTTATAATTGGAGTAATCAAGGGTTTTACTCATACTATACAGCTCCTTTCCTTATGACAGGTTTATATGCAAAATATTGCCGTTCGTGCTTATTATCTGCATAACATTTCTGAATATTCAGGATAATTTGAGTTAAAATAATTCTGAACGATTGATGTGTTTTTCTATGGCATATCAGAAAATTCATTGAAACGGAGGCGTATTTAAGCGCAGTATCCTAACGGATCAGCCGCGAAGGCTTATGCTGATAGTTTTTTTCAGAGCGATAATACTTTATTTCATTATTGTTATTTCTATAAGGCTGATGGGAAAACGTCAGATAGGAGAGCTTCAGCCGTCCGAACTTGTTGTAACTATTCTTATGTCCAATATTGCAACGCTTCCGATAGAGGATATAAATATACCGATGATCATGGGAGTCGTTCCGATCTTTACGCTGGTCTGTCTTGATGTATTTATGTCCCAGTTTTCGCTTTATTCACGAAAGGTCAGGAAGTTTTTTTCAGGAAGTCCGAAAATAATCATATCGGACGGAGTTGTGGACGAGGCGGTAATGAAAAAGCTGAGGTTTACAATAGACGACCTAATGGAATCACTGAGAAGTATGCAGGTTTTTGATCTGGACGAGGTGCAGCTTGCTGTTGTTGAAACAACAGGAAAAATCTCTGTTTATCAGAAGCAGTCCTGCCAGCCGTGTACGCCTAAGGATCTTGGCATAGATGTCAAATGCAAAAACCCCCCTCAGCTAATTGTAACCGACGGAGAAATAGCGGATAACGCTCTCGACTTTATCGGCTCGGACAGAAAGTGGCTGATGAACGTGCTTAAAAAGGAAAAATGCACCCTTGACCAGGTATTTCTTATGACCTGTGACGGTGACGGAAAATACAAGCTTATTAGGAAAACCGGCGGAAAAAACAAATAAAAGCTGCGGAGGAATATTCCATATGAAAAGAGTATATATATGCATAGGGATATTTTCTTTGATAATCGGCATATCCGTATATTCGCTATGCATAATGAAAAACAGCAACGAGGAGCTTTACAGCAGGATAGACGAAATAATTTCTCTGCATGAGGACAAGTCGGAGGAAACGGCAGATAAGGTAGCTGAGCTGGAGGATTTCTGGGAAAAGTATTATATCCGTATATCGTTTGTAGCAAGATCCTCGACCCTGGACGATATTTCATATTCGGTAATAAAGCTTGCGCCGCTGCTTGACGAGGATTCGGACGAGTTTATTTCGGAATGTAAAAGTATCAGGTACTGGGCATATCTCATTTATAACAGTCAGTTTCCATATCTTCATTCAGTCCTGTAATACGGCTGTAAAAGCTCAGTTTTTCGGAAATTTGTTCATAAACGTTATAATATATATTAAAAGTCCCTGCAAAGGGGCTTTTTTGTATGTTTGATGTATTGACAAAGCTATATTTTTATAATATAATTAAAAGGTAACAATTGGACGAAAAATAAATTTTTTTGTCCGGGGAGTAAATAATAATATAAATTCGGAGGTAGATTATGAGTCAGCCAAAATTTTGTGCAAAATGCGGTAGTCAGCTGAACGAAAATGAAAGGTTCTGCGGTAGGTGCGGGGAGCCTGTTGAAGCGGTAATTCCTGAGCAGCAGTCGGCAGGATCGGTCCAGACACCGGAATATACCGCAGTACCCACAGCAGGTGCAGAGGTTTCCGGAACAAAGGATAAGAAAAAAGTAATGTTAGCTGTTATTGCCGCTGCGGCGATAGTTCTTCTTATAGTAGTTATAATCGTTATAATTAATACTACCAAATATCAGAAGATAGACGCTAAGGAGCTTTTTAAGATAGAATTCAAGGGTATAAACGGTTTGGGAAAATGTACGGCCGCTCTTAATTGTCCGCCGTCTGATTATCTGTCAAGTGTTCTCGGGGATCTGGGAGATCTGGGGGATCTCGGCTACAGAGGAACAGACGATGAGGATGAGGACGCTGAATACAGCGATTACTTTTCAAACGATAAGAAAACTCTTCTGAAGGTTTATACGAAGGCTAAGGATAAAGGCGAAGCGGAGGATATGCGTGACGCTCTTATGAAAATTAACAAGAAGTCTGGGAAATTTGAAATGACTCTGGATCTGTCTGAGGATTCCGGGCTTTCCAACGGAGATAAGATAACCTGTACGGTTGAATATGACGAGGACGATCTTAAAGAAGCAAAGATAAAGCTTACGAATACAGAGTTCGAGGTAGAGGTAAAGGGTCTGAATGAAGGCACTAAGCTGGATATTTTCGAGGATTTCAATGTCAAGTTCAGCGGAATAGACGGAAAAGGCGAGGCTGATTATCCCAGAAATTCGGAGAAATATCCGTTTATAAGTTATTGTCATGAAATCAGCAAGTATGAGCTTTCAAACGGAGATACATTTACTGTTGAGGGTTACATAAACATCTATGACGTTGGGGATATTGAAGATATTGACCCTTACGACAGCGATTCGGGAAAATACTTTACTTATGAAAATGTAACGTATATAGTAGAAAATCTGTCGGGGAAAAAGGATTTTGTTGTAGAAGGACTTACCGAGCTTGAAGAAATAGATGTATTTGAGGGTATTGAATTTAAAACAAAGGGCGCACTGCCAAGGCTGAGGATAACCGACGTAATCACTGAAGGCTGTCCCGACATAGTAAAGGAAAACGTTAATTTCCATGTTGAGGACAGTGATAAGGAATACAAGGCAGGAGATAAGTTTGTAATAAAGGCTTACGTTTACTCGAGTTTAGAAAAAGAAGGCTACAAGGCTGTAGGAACTAAGGATTCCGACGGATATTATACAAAGGAATTTACCGTTGATGAAGCGTCATACAGTAAATATCTGACGGCGGATTCACCTTATGAGGATTTTGAAAAGCTGGACGATTTCTTTGCGGAGCAGGTAAAGGAATTTAAACAGGATAATCTTAATAGTTCGTTTATTATAGGTTTAAGCTCATTTGACGGTAAGATAACCAGCTTTGAAAGCTTTGAGCTTGAAAACACTTACTATGCAGATCTTCCTGAAAAAAATTCTATTTTCTCTAGCGGAGCTGATAGCTGTGTTTACAGAGTTTACAAGGTAAAGGTAAAGCTTGACGATAAGAAAAAGTCAACTGAAACCTTTTATGTATCGTTTGAGGCAGATGGTCCTTATCTGACCACTGACGGAAAGGCTGAGGTTTCAAGCGGGTACGTTTCATGTAATGTAGAAGCCAAAAAGAATGACCTATTAAAGATATATATAAAGAAAGAGGGTTCAACGGTAACGGAGATAAAGAAGGGCTCGTCCGGAGCGTCTGATAAGAATGATGATTCTTCATCAAAGGCTGACGTATCGTCGGCAGCAACAGACGCTTCATCAAGCAAGGCCGATAGTTCTGCTTCAAACAAACAGGACAGCACATCAAGCGAAATGGTTCCTTAATTTAATGATCAAACGACCGCAGGACTGTAAAGCTCTGCGGTTTTTGTATATTCTCACATCAAAAGGGCAATGCTTTTTATATGGTTTGCTATAAGAGCGTCTTTTTGTGAAAAACTGATAAAATATAAGAAACACATTGAAAATATATTGGAGATATGTTATAATAAAAACAGAGCAGTTTAACTGCTGTGAAATGAGTTTAGGATATTCTGCTAAATAAAAAAAGGGGACGATCTTATGAAAACTACCTTTATCGGAGCGGCTCACGAGGTAACGGGAAGCTGTACTTATATCGAAGCCTGCGGAAAAAGATTTCTTGTTGATTTCGGTATGGAGCAGGGCTTTGATTCTTTTGAAAACGAACAGATACCCACATCTCCGGGGAAAATAGATTTTGTATTGCTTACTCATGCTCATATAGACCATTCGGGACTGATTCCGCTGCTGTTTGCCGGCGGCTTTAAGGGTGAGATACACTGTACTGAGGCAAGCTGTAATCTTTGCGATATTATGCTGAGGGATTCAGCGCATATTCAGGAATTCGAGGCTGAATGGCGTAACAGAAAGGGCAGGAGAAAGGGTCAGGAGGAGATCGAGCCGCTGTATACAATGCAGGACGCCGAGGGCGCAGCAAAATGCTTTGTACCTCACAGGTACGGAGAGATGTGTGATATTGCAGACGGAATAAAGGTAAGGTTTTCTGACGCAGGACATCTGCTGGGGTCTGCAAGCATTGAGATCTGGCTGGAGGAAAACGGTGTTTCCAAGAAAATAATTTTCTCCGGCGATATAGGAAATACCGATCAGCCGTTGATAAGAGATCCTCAGTATCTTGACGACGCAGATTATGTAGTCATGGAATCGACCTACGGCACAAGGATCCATGACAGACCTACTGATTATGCTGCGGCTCTTGCCGGAGTTATTCAGACGACCTTTGACAGGGGAGGAAACGTTGTTATTCCGTCATTTGCAGTCGGAAGAACACAGGAACTGCTGTACTTTATAAGGCACATAAAGGACGGCGGACTTGTAAAGGGACACGGTGATTTTCCGGTTTATGTTGACTCTCCCCTTGCGATAGAGGCTACAGCCATATTCAATAAAAATAAGGATTCCTGCTTTGACGAAGAGGCTATGGAATTTGTTTCAAAGGGGATAAATCCCATAACCTTCAGCGGTCTTCATCTTTCTACCACCAGCGACGAATCAAGGGCGATTAACTTTGATAAGACACCGAAAGTAATTATCTCCGCCAGCGGAATGTGTGAAGCTGGAAGGATCAAGCACCATTTGAAGCATAATCTTTGGAGAAAGGAATGCACAGTGCTTTTTGTCGGTTATCAGGCCGCCAATACTCTGGGCAGAAGTCTTTGCGAGGGAGCGTCAAAGGTAAAGCTGTTCGGTGAAGAGATAACGGTAAACGCTGAGATAAAAATTCTTCCTGGAATAAGCGGTCACGCTGATGTCAGCGGTCTTGACAAATGGATAAAGCATATCAAAGCGACTGAAAAGGTATTTGTAATTCACGGAGAGGACGCAGTTGCTGAGGCTTTTACAAAGCACCTCAGGGAAGAGCTTGGACTTGATGCTTACTGTCCGTACAGCGGGGCAGAGCTTGATATGGCGACAGGGCAGTTTATGAACGCAGAGCCGAAAGCGATCGTCAGAAAGCCGAAGCCGTCTACCGCTTATCAAAGGCTGTCCGCCGCACTTGATAGGCTATCTGCCGTAGTACAGTCAAGCAAGGGACTTACAAATAAGGAGCTTGGAAAAATGACTGATACTATAAATAACCTTTGCTCTAAATGGGAGCAGTAATAATCGGAGTTGAGATTTGCTGCATATAATATATAATACTTATCATATAGAGCGGCTTAGCTTGCCGCAGCATAAAGTAAAAGGACAAATCAATTAAGTTAACAGGAGAAAACAGGTATGAGAAAGCTGCACTGCACATCTATCAACCGTAAGCTTGAGGAAAACGAGGCTGAATTTATAAGGAGAAGCGAATACAATTATCACAAGCAAATCGAAACAGTTGCTAATTCCATAGCTGACAGCAGAAAGAAAAAGCCAATTATTCTTCTTTCAGGGCCTTCCGGCGCAGGAAAGACGACTACCGCTCTCAGGCTTGAGGATTATCTTGACGGCCGAGGAATTGAAACGCATACTATTTCAATGGATGATTACTTTCTTCCGATAGATCCTGAAACTGCTGTTAAGGACGAGAACGGCGAGATAGATTATGAATCGCCTATGCGGCTGGATATTCCGCTTCTCAACGAGCATATGCTGAAGATCTCAAACTGTGAGGAGGTCGAGATCCCCGACTTTGATTTTGCCGGACAGATCAGAAAAAAGGGAAGAACGTTTAAGAGAAAGCCGGGCGAACTGGTAGTTTTTGAGGGTATCCACGCTCTTAATCCTCAGGTCACCGGTCTTACCGACAGCTTTGCAAATTTTGTTTATGTAAGCGTAAGAACCAGAATAGAGACCCGAACAGGAGGACTGCTTCATCCGTCGCATATAAGGCTGATGAGGCGTATCATCAGGGATAAGTTTTTCCGCGGAAGGGAAGTTGAAAGCACAATAGAAATGTTCAAAAACGTAGAACGCGGAGAAAACAGGTTTATCATGCCGTTTAAATACAGAGCGGAGTATTCTATTGATACCTTTCACCCTTATGAGCTTTCCGTTTATAAGAAATTTTTATACGGCGATCTGAAGTCAGAGGAGCATAAGTTCAAGGATTTTGATAATTACGGACTTATGCTGGAGGTTCTGGAAGAATTGAACGGCGTATGCATTGACAATGTTCCCGACGATTCGCTTGTAAGAGAATTTATCGGCGGCAGCAGATTTAAATATTAATTACAATAATATTATAAAGACGCTTTTGATATTTGTATCAGAAGCGTTTTTTACGTTTTTAAAGTAATTAATGTCTGACGGGTGCGTAGTACAAAAACACGCCTCAGAGCTCTTTATTCTCTGAGGCGTATTTACAGCTGCCGAATTTTAGTGGATACTCTTTAAATATTTATTGCTGACAGCCCCAAGGAGCCATATTCATTCTCAGGAAATAGCCCTGCGGGTGTAAGCAGACGGGGCAGTTTTTAGGAGCCTGAGCGCTTTCAAGAATATATCCGCAGTTAAGGCACACCCATGTGGTTTTTTCTTCAGCTTCAAAAAGCCTGCCTGACTCCATCAGGGTCTTAAAAGTATTGAAGCGGTCGCCGTGGCATTTTTCAACCTTTGAGATATTTTCAAAGTCCTGGGCGATCTTTGAGAAGCCTTCCTCCCTTGCTACTGCGGCAAAGGAAGGATATACGTCCTCATATTCCTCGTATTCGTTGTGATGAGCCATTTTCAGAAGATCTTCGCATTTCTTTGATATATCTACCGGATAGCCTCCGTTGATATGAATAGTTTCTCCGGAGCATTCGGTAAGATGATTATAGAAAACCTCTGCGTGTTCCTTTTCCTGATTTGCGGTAAAGTTAAACAGGTCTGCAACTACATAAAGCTGCTGCTGACGGCACTGTCCCGCGGCAAAGGTATAGCGGTTTCTTGCCTGACTTTCTCCTGCGAATGCCCTCATAAGATTTTCTTTGGTTTTGCTTGATTTGAAATCTGCCGGCATGATAAAACTTCCTTTCTGTGATGAAAAATTATATTGAATTTACATTGTAAGCGTACCGTTTTCGCTTTCAAAAAGCATTAGTATCTGCTCTTCCTTGCCGGTATATGCGTTAACGTATACCAGAACGTGAGAGCCGTCCTCCGCCTGACATTTAAACTCATAGCATAAAAGCTCTTCAGTCGCGTCCGACGGAATTACTGCCAGGCGGCGTGAAAGCACCTCGAGCATAGGAGATACCTTTTTCTGAGCGTCCAGTACGGAAACCCTATCTTCTTTATAGGTTCTTTCTTCGTGATTTACAAGAAAACCTCTTGCATCATAACCCAGTATTTCTCCGTTATCCATAGCTACAGAAACCTTTACGAGATCGGTATAGCAGCATATTCCGTTATCGTCATAAGCGTAATTGACGGTCAGTATTCCGTTGTAGTTTTCATAATAGGTTTTCGTCATAGAGTTTATACCGAGTTCCTGGAGGAATTTATCAGCTGCGTTAAGTCCGTCCTCCTGGGAAATGGAGCTGTCGGTAACCTGACGGCTTTTTAGAAAATAGGATATATATCCTCCGTTTTTGGTAACTCCGCAGGTTACACTGCCTTTATCGTCAGAAAAGACCCATGAAGGCATTTTTCCCGCTTCTTCATTGACCTGTGTAAACTCAGTCGAGTTGATACCTAGGGCAAGCGTACAGCGCTCAAGAGCCTTTTCCTGAGTGACTTCTTCTGCGCCGGAGGTCATTTTAGGATTTTTCTCAAGGATATGATCGGAAAACGGACCGTCGTATATAAGCGTAGGGTAGGAATCGAAGCCCTCTTCAAAATCCTCGAAGCCTTCGGTAACAGTAGGCGCTTTTTCGTTTTCTCCCGCTGTTCTGGTTTGGCTGGCGACGTTTGAAAGTGATATTTCTCCGCTTGAAATACTGTTTTCAAGTTCCCACATATCATCGTTCAGACGTTTTGAGAAATCATGCAGTGTTCTGAGCTTTTCATATTCCTCTATTGAGATCTCTTCTCCGTTCCTTGCTTTTTCAGAGATCGACAATGCATAGTTTCCTACCTGAGATAAGAATTTATAGGTGTTCTCAAGCTGAAGCTCCTCTACGGGTAGCTGGGATAGTGCCGCTTTAGCGGCTGAGGATTCCCTCCAGAGCTTTGCGGCAAGGCTTTCATGCATATCCGCCGTTCCGGCATACAGCTCCTTTTGGAGAGTATTGCTGATATTGTCAGCGGCAGTTGAAAGATCCTCAACAGCCCGCAGATATGAATATTCAAGCGCCCTGGAGCTGTTTTTTTGCTGATTCATAAGCTGAGCGTTGCGTACTCCCAGAGCTGCTACCGCGGCGGCGGCAAACGAGCAGATCCTTATTAAACCTCTTCTTGTAACTGACATAACTGCCTCCTTGAATTTACTGTACATATAAACGTACTTGTTATTACTGCTGTACATTTTTATATACTTTTATGATGAAAAACAATTGGTACATATTATTGTACATATTTGAAAACAAGTACAATAAAAAGTACATATATTATCCTTGTCAGAATTATTATGCCGTATTTTTATCAGAATATACTTATTTATTTGCATTATCGGACAGATTGTGCTATAATAAAATAGTATGACTGTAGCAGCAGTGCGAAAACGGCAGGAAATAATGATCATATATTTTGCTGCGGTGTACAGTCTGTTGGATAGTACATATTAAGTAAAAATTTTCTGAAAGGAACTGAAAATTTTATGATATATCTTGACAATGCGGCGACTACGAAGCCTTGTGCGGAAGCTGCGGAAGCTGTCGTAAAGGGAATGGAATGCTTCGGAAATCCGTCGTCACTACACAGTCTCGGAGTCGAAGCCGAAAAACTTATGAATAATGCGCGAGAGCTTATCGCCGAGTCAATAGGCGCTTCGGGCGAAGAAATATTTTTTACATCATGCGCTACCGAAAGCAGCAATGCTGCATTTTTCGGCATTTCCGGAACATTGGGTAAAAGGAAAAAAAGGATCGTTACGACTTCGGTCGAGCATCCGTCGGTTCAGTCGTGCTGTACGGAGCTTGAAAAGCGGGGCTTTGAGATTGTCAGGATCTCTCCGGGAGCAGACGGAAATATAAATGCAGAGGATATAATTTCCGCAGCAGACGACAGCACCTGTCTTGTAAGCTGTATGCTTGTCAATAATGAAACAGGACGTATATTTCCGGTACAAAAGGCTTTCAGCGTAATAAAACGCAGATTCCCGCAGATAATAACACACTGTGACTGTGTTCAGGGGTATCTGAAAATTCCCGTTAATGTAAAAAAGCTTTCTGCGGATATTATTTCCCTAAGCGGTCATAAAATTCACGCTCCTAAGGGAATCGGAGCAATTTATATCAAAAAAGGAGTAAGAGTTCCGGCATTTATTCTCGGCGGAGGTCAGGAAAAGGGCTTTCGTTCAGGAACCGAATGTATTCCGCTTATCTGCGGCTTTGGCGCTGCAGCTGAAAAATATTGCGGCAGTATTTCGGAAAGATTTAAAAGGGTTGACTCGCTTCGCAGGTATTTGTTTGACAAATGCGCAGAAGCCGATGGGATATTCATTAATTCGGATCTTGAATGTTCGCCTTATATTAACAGCATTGCTGTAGAAGGATATAAATCCGAGGTTTTGCTTCATTTTCTGGAAAAAAAAGGGATATATGTTTCGAGCGGTTCAGCCTGTTCAAAGGGAAAGAAAAGTTCGGTGCTGAAAGAGTTCAAGGTACCGGATAAATACCTAGACTCCACACTCCGCATAAGCTTCTGCGATGAAAACAGCTTTGAGGATGTCGACGCTTTGATTGAAGCCTTGAAACAGGCGCAGAAAAAACTGTGCAGGATAAAATAATATTAGGAACAAATGGTTTATACTATTTATAATATATAAAGGACGAAAAATATACAGGATTTTTGAAAGGTGAGAAAAATTGCAATGAAAGAACTTATACTGTGCAAATACGGTGAAATTGCTCTTAAAGGGCTGAACAAAAATAATTTTGAAAGTATCCTTGTAAAAAATGTTAAAAGGCGTCTGCGCGATTGCGGAAGCTTTAAGTATTCAAGGGCTCAGTCAACACTTTATATCGAGCCGCTTTCGGAAGATATTGATATGGACGAGGTAGTTAAAAAGCTGTCATGTATTTTTGGAATTGCCAAGCTTTGCCGTGCACTTATGGTTGAAAAGAATATGGAATCTATTCTGAATGATCCAATGGATTATCTTGAGGAAGCGCTGGAAGGTGCAAACAGCTTTAAGGTAAATGCAAAGAGGGCAGATAAGAAGTTTCCTCTAAAGTCTCCGGAAATATGCAGAGAGCTGGGGCATGAGATCTTGGAGAGATTTCCGCACCTAACGGTTGATGTTCATGATCCGGACGTTACGGTAACGGTAGAAATACGAGAGGAACACGCGTTTATAAATGCTCTGAAGCTTGACGGTGCAGGCGGTATGCCGGTAGGTTCAAGCGGACGCGGAATGCTTCTGCTTTCGGGAGGTATAGATTCCCCAGTTGCCGGATATATGGTTGCAAAAAGAGGAGTACAGATCCAGGCGATACATTTTGAGGCTCCGCCTTATACTTCTGAGAGAGCCAGAATGAAGGTTGAAAAGCTTGCCGAGGAGATCGCAGCTTACTGCGGAGATATTAACTTCTACTGTGTTCCTTTTACAGAGATACAGGAGGTTCTGAGGGATAACTGTCCCGAAGAGCTGTTTACGATCTTGATGCGCAGGCTTATGATGGAGATCGCTCAGAGATTTTGTGAAAAAGAGGATATCCAGTGTCTGGTTACCGGAGAGAGCATCGGTCAGGTCGCAAGTCAGACTATGTACGCAATGGTATGTACTGACGCTGCCTGCCGCATTCCGGTTTTCCGTCCTTGCATAGGAATGGACAAGTCCGAAATAGTTGCGGTATCGCGAAAAATAGGAACATTTGATACTTCTATCGAGCCATATGAGGACTGCTGCACGGTATTCACACCTAAACATCCTAAAACAAAGCCTGTACTCGCAGAGGTAGAAGCAGCTCAGGAAGCTTTTGATTATGAACCTCTGATACAAAAGGCGGTTGAAAACACAACGGTAAAATTAATCAAAAATAAAGCGTGATTTAGTTGTATGGTAAAGTGAAACTGCGGAAAATAAGGGGTTACAGATGACAAGCATTTTAACTTGTCAGAGAATTTTGCTTGTGCTTTATTTCTATTTTTGGAAAATAAAACGAAAATTCAATCCTAGCGCTGATTCCAGGAAACGAATGTGCTGTAAAGGCGCAAGCCTTTGTTTTGCGGACGTGTACGCAAAATCAGACAGTAAAATTGAAGATACGAAACAATTTTGCGCTTAAAATTTTCTTTGCTGTTCGTTCTTATGTATTTTGCGCAGCAATATTTTATGGGACTTTTATTGTACAATTGAAAAAGTTACGCGTCGGTAAAGAACGTAACCGAATTTAAATAAAATGTACGATAAAATGGACATTTCCACATTTCGGCATATGACTTCTAAAGTTGCTCAAATCGCGCAGTTTCGGGAAAATCCGAGGTATTTCGGCATAAGAAAACCGACGTAAAAATGATGAAAACAATTAAACATACAGCTTTAAGTGTAACAAAAAGGTTACATAAATATCCATAATTTAACAGTACATTATGTTAAATGAATTGTCTATATTAATATATGTGTCAATTATACAGCGGTTTTTATGTGCATTATACTAAATAAACGGGGGTCAGGTACTGTGAAATTTGCCGAAGATAACAAACTGGTTACAAAAACTCTTGACATTGTTACAAGCAGTGTAGTAGAATATATGATAGCTAAGGGCATAACACTCAGCACGGCGGAAAGCTGTACCGGAGGAATGCTAAGCCAGACAGTAACCTCGGTTTCCGGAGCTTCAAAAATTTTTCTCGGCGGCGTATGCGCATATAACGAGGAAATCAAGATGAAGCTGCTGGGAGTAAGCGCTGAAACGCTTGAATGCTATACGGTTTATTCGGAGCAAACGGCTTCGGAAATGAGCGCAGGTATAATGCGTCTTACGGGAAGCGATTCGGCAATAGGCATTACCGGGCTTGCAGGACCTGACGGAGGAACTGATGAAAAGCCTGTGGGAACGGTTTACGTTTCCGTAAAGTATAAGGACTATGAAGAAGTCAGAGATTTAATGCTGTATAAAGAATATGAAGATATGGACAGAAAATTTATCCGTTTGACAACTGTGCAGAGGGCGCTTAAAATGTTAAGTGAGCTTCTGTTAAAAAAAGAAAGTTGAGGATTGATTATGTCTATGGCTAACGAGATCAAAAATATTTCAAAAAATGACGACACAAATTTTTTTGTCAGATTTGTAAAATACTTTATTCCTTGGAAAGGCGATAAGAGCTCAGAGATTATCAGAAAGGCTGTATTTATTTTTTCTATTTTCCTTTTTGTTTTTTCTCTCAACGAGCTTACCGATTTTCTTAAAAGCGATCAGGAGCAGATCAATTACGCTCAGGAAATAGTAAAGTATGAACCGAATTTTGACGACCTTAAGCTCAACGACGTAAGCGGAACAGCGGAGGACGGCGATTCCAATCCGGAAAATACCGTTAAAGAGCGAAAGGTTCAGAGCTGGGCTAAGGATCTGCTGAAAAGAAACGATGAAGTCGTGGGTTGGATTAAGATACCGGGCTTTGTCAATTCAAATGGCGAGGAATACATAAACTTTCCGGTCCTTCAGCACGTTACAGACGATATTGAAGAAGGAAACAACTACTACCTGAAAAGAAATCTCGATAAGGAATATTATGAATCCGGCAGTATTTATGCTGACTGCGTAGTTCCTATTGATAAAAACGGACAGGCAGACAATATTACGATTTACGGACATCATATGAGAAAGCTCGGTACTTCGTTTACTCATCTTGCCGAGTATAAGGGCGGGGTCGACTTTCTTAAGAAGTATCCTGTAATTGAGTTCAATACTATATTTGATAACAACGAAAAATATGTTATTATAGGCTGCTTTTTGTCTGCCGAGGATGACCGGCAGGACGATGTGCCGATTTTTGATTATTGGAGATACCGTAATTTTGATGACGATGAGTATTCGTTTGAAAGCTGGATAGACAACGTCAGAAAACAGTCTTGGTATTCTTCTGATGTCGAGTGTACTGAGGACGATGATTATATTTCACTTTCAACCTGCTCAAATGAGGTAAGCAAAATGAGATGGGTCGTTGTTGCAAAGAAAATGACTGCCGACGATAATCTTGATCTAATAGTAGATTCATATAAGGAAAAGGCTGATAAGGATATATATTTCCCTAAGTGCTGGAGAGATGTATGGGGAAACAATAAAAAATATCTCGGCTGGTCCTATTAAGTTTACTGCATCTTAAAGATGTAAATATATATTTGCTCTGCGGATCTCTCACGCCCGCAGGGGAGACGGCTTGAATGTAAAGCGGTATAAGGCTGTCGGAAAGGTAATGTGATACAAATGAAGCAGAAACAATCTGTAGAGGGAGTCTTGCGAAGCTCGAAGCCTTCTATCAAGAAAGTAGGAACAATGCTGGGTTCCGGAGCAATGGCTGTGCTGGCTATCGGCGCGATCAGTGTTTACGGACTTTCGGATAAGACCGAAATTTCCGGCAGAGAAACAAAAGCTGCAACTGAGTATAACGCTGTGGCAGTGCAGGCTGCTGAAGAAGAGAGAATCCCTGCATATACAAGCGCTTCAAGCGCAACTGTAAGCTGGTGGAAGGCCGGAGTTGAAGAGTATGAGTTTGCCGAAAATGCGGTGACTACCGTTACAGCTGAAAAGGCAAAGAAATCCGAAACTTCTGAGACTGAGAAAACAAAGGCTTCAGCGGAAACTGCGAGATCAGAGAAGAAATCTGAAAGTTCAAAGGTCAAAGCTGCCGACGTTAAGGCTATGTATACAGCGGAAGCGGTCAATATGAGAAAAGGTCCGTCAAAGAGCAGCGATGTTATTACGGTACTTGACGCAGGAACAAAGGTAAACTGCACCGGAAAAACCGATGACGGCTGGTACAGAGTTGAATTCAGCGGAACTGAAGGCTACTGTATGGCTGAATATCTTACAGCAAATGCGCCTGTTAAGGAAACTGCTGCTAAGACGCAGAAGGTAACGGAAAGCAAGACCAATACCACAGCGTCGGCTGCCGATACGACAAAGAAAACTACTACGGAGAAATCGGATAACAGCGAAAGATCCGTTATAAGCTATACTGATGAAGAATTTGAAATGATGTGCTACGTTCTTCAGGGAGAAGTAGGAGGCTGCTCCGACGCTAGTAAGATCGCTGTTGCGAATGTCATTATAAACAGGGTAAAATCAAGCAGATTCCCTGATTCTATCAAGGGAGTTCTTACGGCTCCTAATCAGTTTACCGCAATTTCGGCATATTACAATAAAACCAATGCTCCGTCCAAAAACACAAAAGACTGTGCTAAAAGGGCTCTTAACGGAGAGGGAGCAGACGCCTCCAAGGGCGCTACATATTACTACGCTCCGAAATACTGTTCAGGTTCATCAGCGGCTTGGTTTGAAAGTCTTACTTTCTGTATGGAGCTTGAAGGACAGAGATTTTTTAAGAACTAAATCAGTTTTGTGAATATTGCTGAATAATTTTAATATAGTTTGTGAGAAACTACAAAAAGTCAGGACATAATTTGAAATGTCTTGACTTTTTTTTATTAATGATTAAAATTAAATTAGGTGTTGCCATAAGAACCGATGGTAAAAAATAAGCCTTTTAAAGGAATAAAAAATACAAAGAGGTATTTTATGGATAGTAAGATCAGAAAAATGCTGACAAATGCGGGAATAATGCTTGCTGGATTTGCTGTTATAGGATCGTTCGGAGCTGCTGCATTTGAAGACGGCAGGACTGCAAGAAAGATAAGTCATAATACACCCGTTAATATTGAAGCTGCTGCTGCGGATACGTCCAACGCTTACGAAGCGGCAAAGTTTATTGATTTCAGAAAAGCCGGGATCGACGAATATGATATGACGGTCGTTTCAAAAGCCGAGAAGAAAAAGGCGGCTGCTGAGAAAACAGATAAAAAATCTGAAAGCTTTTCTATGGAGCTTCCTGAAGACGATACAATGTTTTACGATCCTCAGCCCGAGCCTCTGAATTATTATGAAACCAGAAGCGTTGCAGATGAATTCTATACGGTTTACGATATAATCTCCGGTTCGACTGTTACTATGAACGCTCATGAGCTTCTCTGCCGTATGGTTTACAGCGAGATCGGAGCGGAGTGGAAAGAGGACGCTATAAAGGCTCAGGCAGTAGCAGCTTATTCGTATCTGCGCTTTAACGACAGCTTAGGTCTTATACCTACTGTAGGTCTGAAATCGGGCTATCCTTCTAAGATCGAAAACTGTATAAGCGCCGTGGAAGGTCAGTGCGTTTACTATAACGGTAATATAATCAACGCCGTATACTCTGCTTCATCTGCGGGATATTCAGCGGAAAGCGAAAATGTATGGGACGTTTATTATCCTTATCTGCGGGCTGTTGTAAGCGCTTATGACGATCAGGATCCTAATTTCGGGCTTAAAACTGAATTTACCGAGGAAGAAGTAAAATCGGTTTTTGAAGAGAAAACAAATCTGACTCTTTCTGATAATGTTGAAAATTGGTTCAGAACTGATTCACGCTACAGCAGCAGGTATATCGGAGGCATGACTATTGACGGACATACCTCATGCTCCGTAGGCGGAAGCTCGGTAAGAATCACCGGAACGACAGTTCAGAAGCTTTTCGGCCTTAGATCCAATGCATTTACTATAGATTACAAAAAAGGCGTGTTTACATTTACTACCTACGGCTATGGACACGGAGTAGGAATGTCTCAGTGGGGTGCCTGCCTTTATGCCGAAAACGGCTATACCTATGATCGGATCCTTATGCATTATTATGTAGATACTTATCTAAGAGTTTCAGATATTAACGAAAAGGCTGTGGAAAGAGGAAAAATGTCGCAGGAGGAGCTTGATGAAGAGATAAGCAATTCTGAGATCTCAGGCGGCAATGAAAATGATATTCCTGCAAATTCGATAATCAGCAATGAAGTTCAGACTTCTGCTTCAACTCAGACTTCCGCTTCACAGACAGTTTCATCAGGCACTGATCAGGCACAGACTACCAAAAAAACTTCTGCTCCACAGCAGGATATTCCTCAGGAGGATTCGGCTGTTGATTCAGAAGATTTGCAGATAGCTGATAAATAATTTAATTATATAATTGGAGGTTTTAAATATGGCATTTTTTAATAAGCTGGGAGAGAAAATTTCTTCCGGAGCAACTGCGGTTTCGGATTCAGCTAAGAGAATGGCTGAAACAAATAAGCTTAACGGCAGAATCAACTCCGCACTTTCGGAAATCAATAAAAAGTATACTGAGATAGGAAGGGCGGTAAAGCTTCGTCTGCTCGATACCGTAGATGATGAAGAGGTAAAGAGCCTTGCCGCTGAGATCGACGCATTGCTTTCGGAGGTATCTCAGATGAAGGAACAGGTCAATACTTTAAAGGGTCTTAAAAACTGTTCAGGCTGCGGCGCTTCCATAAATGCCGACGTGGTATTCTGTCCTATCTGCGGAACTAAGCAGGAGGTAAAGGCAGCTAAGTCCGAGCAGCTTCCGATTACGGAAGCGGAGTGCAGTCAGCCGGCGGCTGTACCACAGTTCGTTCCGTCAGATGAGTTTAAGCCGGAAGCCGCACCTGAAAGCACAGAAGCTCAGGAGTTTCAGCCGGTCATTTCGGAACAGCCGGAAGCGGCGTCAATTTTCTGTACGGAATGCGGCCATAAGGAAACGTCGGGTACTAAGTTCTGCTCTGAGTGTGGAAATAAGCTTGCTTAGATCAACAGGGATTTCTCCTATGCGGGAAATCCTTTTTGTCTGTTGAATTTGAAAGGAAAATGCATAATGCCGATGAAAATACGAACGCTGTTAAAGGGTAAAAAAGTAGTTCTGGCTTCACAGTCGCCGCGCCGCAGGGAGCTGATGAAGCTTTTGTGCAGTGAGTTTGAGGTTTGTCCTGCTAATTGCGAGGAAATCGTTCCGGACGGGATAAATCCGGAGTACGCTGCCGAGGCTATTGCCGTTCAAAAATGCAGGGAAGCGGCTGACAAGTGCAATGGAGATGTTATTATAGCCTGTGATACTGTGGTTGTGCTTGACGGAAAAATAATGGGGAAGCCTGAGGACAGCGCTCATGCGTCAAATATGCTGAGAGCGCTTTCAGGCAGGACTCATAAGGTAATTACCGGAGCGGCATTTATCTGCAATGGAAAGCTGCGTTCATTTTCCGAAATTACCGAGGTAACGTTCAGGCGTCTGACTGAAGAGGATATTTCAGATTATATCGAAACGGGCGAGCCTTTTGATAAAGCGGGAGCCTACGGTATCCAGGGCGCAGGTTCTCTGCTTGTTTCCGGAATATACGGAGATTATTTCAATGTAGTCGGAATGCCGGTTTCAAAGCTTGCCGTTTTGCTTGAAAGCTTTCTTTAATCAAATAGATCCTTTTTGACTTTGTGGCTGCATTGCGGATAAAAGGTTATCTTGTTATTTCCGTCAACTGAAGCCATAAAGATGTCCGAGGGTGAGGAATAGCCCTGCTTGTGCATTTCATTTGAAAGCCATTTCATATCGTTTCCTGTATGCTTCAGGTTATCCTCCATTACTACTCCGTCAAGAATTACGTTTGCGCACAGCTTGTCGTCGGGAGGCTCCTGCCCAAGATCCTTCAAAGTAACGGGAGTGTAGGCTTTTTTAGGGAGAAATGAGATCTTACCGTTGTTTTCAAGAATAGCATATGATATTTGAGAGAGGTCAAAGTAACCGGAGTTTCTTGCTCTGGTAAGCAGGTCACTGGTATCAAGCTTTGCGGTTTTTATATTTTCAGGATAGATCTTACCGTTTTCCATAAGGATCAAAGGGGTTCCTGCAAAGAAACGTCTGGCGTGTATGGACTTGATCGTCAGGATAGAAAGCAAAAATCCGGTTACTCCGTAAAGTACCATAGCGATCACGGCGGTAATGATCTCCTGACCATTGCTGGATATTGCAAGTTCGGACGCTATAGAGCCTATTGTGATTCCGTTAATATAGTCAAACATATTCATTTCGCTTATCTGTTTGTTTCCCAGCATTTTAGACAGCAGAAACATGATGACTATTGAGGCTATAGTGGCGAGAATAGTTTTTAATACAAACAAAACTGCAGCGACTTCCTTTCAAAAATAATTTCTGTATTAGTATGCTTTGTCTTATCTGCTTTATTCACTGAAAGAGAAAGACATACATATAATAAATATGTAGAAATTAAATGACGGAACGGGCTGATTATTTTGAACAACTGCTATGGTCAGAAGCTGAATTTTATTGCCGTATCTATTGCTAACGCACTGTCCGAGGGTCTTAGTGACGATGAAATAAATCTGCTTGCCGGGCTTTTACAGCTAGTCGGCGAAGCGCTGGCGGTTATTCCTGCGTCAAAGGCTCTGTGCAGTCCGTCTGATCAGAATAACGGAGTAATTATGGAATAAATGAAAGGAGTGCGCTTTTACATCAGCGCATAAAACAATGGGATTATTTAAAAAGAAAAGGACTTCATCAAAGGAGCTTGACAGCCTGCACGGAAAAAGGCTTTCATATGCTGTTGAGAGAAACGGGTCAGACGAGCTTGTATTGGGCAGAAAGGGCGGTATCTCCGTAACTGACAACGAGATAATCGTTGTCTGTGACGGCCATGAGATATTCAGGTGCGTAAAAAACGGAGCTTCAGCCGCGGAACTTATGAGCCGCAACGGAGCTGATATAAAAGGCGTCGATTCCAATACGGGAGAAAATAGACATATAGTTGTTTATTATTCAAATCTCAGGCAGTGATTTGTGAATATAATATTACTTTTAGCTATACCTGTTTGCATATGGGTATGGCTTTTTTTATGTGGTTTTTATATGACATAAAGGGGTTTTAAAGCCGATAAATAGGGAACATTTACACTGAAGCTCAAAATTTTAGCTGTTATTTTGACCGAATAGCTATTGATATTCTGTGAATAAATACAAAAAGGCATTGGATATTGCAACGGCTTTTTATATATTCGTACAAATATTGTGAAAACGATAAGAAAATACGCTGTAAAATTTGACAAACAACGCGAAATAGGCTATAATACAAGCAGAAATTTAATTAACGGAGGTTTTTATCATGACAAAATCGGAACTCATTTCTGTAATTGCCGAAAAGGGCGGTTATACAAAAAAAGACGCTGAAAAGGCTCTATGTGCTGTTGTAGATACAATATCAGAAACTCTTGCAAAGGGTGAAAAGGTTTCAATCGTAGGATTCGGAACATTTGAGGTACGCGACAGAGCGGCTAAGGAGTCTATCAATCCTGCTACAAAGCAGCCTGTACATTGCCCTGCAAAAAAGGTGCCGGCATTTAAGGCAGGCAAGGCTCTTAAAGAGGCTGTTGATAAGAAGTAATAAGCATGTTTTGAACCGAAAGGAGATTTTATTATGGCTGTAAAGAAAACCGCAGAGGCAGCAAAGGAAGCTGTAAAGAACGAAGCTGAGGCAATAAAGGAAGCGGTCAAGACCGAAGCACAAGCTGTAAAAAACGCCGCTAAGACTGCTGAAAAAAAGGTTTCTGAAAAGGCAGGAAGAAAAACGGCCGAAAAGAAGGCTCCCGCTAAAAAAACTTCAGCAAAGGCGGCTGATAAGCCTGCTGTTAAAAAGGAAACCGTTTATCTTCAGTTTGCTGGAAAGGAAATCGATATTGATTCAGTTGCCGAAGCTGCGAGAGCTGATTTCAAGGCTAATAATAAGGGCTGCGTACGAAAACTCGAGGTATATGTAAAACCCGAGGACAGCTCTGCTTATTATGTAGTAAACGGCAAGATCAGCGGTAAGATCGAATTATAATTTACAGGTAATATATACCTGAGGAAACGTTTGCTTCCTCGGGTATTTTTTTATTAAGGCATAAACGCAATAAAAACATATAGAAGCGTTTGTTCATAAAATATCAGTTGACTTGACGGTCCAAAAAGTTCATAATAGGTTTAACATAATGCGGCTGATTTTTCTGGCTTTAAGGAGAAAACTTGATTATTAAGAATTGAAATGAGGTATCTGCGTGAAAATTGAGCTTAACGACAACTGGGTTATGACAAAATGCGGCGGAAGCGAAAGGCTGATGTGCTCCGTTCCCTGCTCGGTATATAAGACCCTGCTGGAGCACGGCAGGCTTCAGGATCCGTATCGGCGTGAAAATGAGTACAGCTCAACCTGTATATCGGACGACGACTATGAGTTTTCAACTGTTATTTATGCAGATTCAAGCGTTCTTCGCTATAAAAATATCAGGCTTGTTTTTGACGGTATAGATACTTTAAGTGAGGTTTATCTTAACGATAGGCTTATCGGAGTAACCGATAATATGCACAGGGTATGGGAGTTTGACGTTAAGCAGCTGCTATGTGCCGGTGAAAATCAGCTGAGGGTGAAAATTTTATCTCCTAACAGATATATAGCTCAGAAGCAGACTGAGCGCCCTCTCTGGGGAGTAGATTCCACAATGCCGGGTTATACCCATCTGAGAAAGGCTCACTGTATGTTCGGCTGGGACTGGGGTCCTAAGCTGCCGGATATGGGTATATGGCGTGGTGTGCGGTTGGAATGCTTTACAGAAGGCAGGATACTTGACGTTCGCTATTCACAGGAGCATAAGGGCGGACGGGTCGGGCTGAAATGTTTTGTTCACAGCGAGAACTACGGCTGCGGTTCGGCGGTTCTCGAGGTTTATTCACCCGGCGGCCGTTCCTTGTTCTGTGAGGAGATCAAGCTTAACGGCGGCGGGTATCATGAGATAAGCTGTATAATTGATAAGCCAAGGCTTTGGTGGGCAAACGGCTATGGAGATCAGCCACTTTACAAATGCGCTTTAAGGCTTATGAAAAACGGAGTAGCCGTCGATGAAAGAATTACAAAAATAGGTCTGAGGACTCTTACGGTAAGCAGGGAAAAGGATCAGTGGGGAGAGGAATTCTGCTTTAAGCTTAACGGTAAGAAGATTTTTGCGATGGGCGGCAATTATATCCCAGAGGATCAGATCGTTTCCAGGTGTACAGAAAAACGTACCCGTAAACTGTTGGAGCAGTGCGCTGCTGCAAACTTCAATTTTATCAGGGTATGGGGCGGAGGTTACTATCCCGATGATTACTTCTACGACTGCTGCGACGAGCTTGGCCTTATCGTATGGCAGGATTTTATGTTCGCCTGCTCTTCATATCTGCTGACCGAGCAATTTGAAAAAACGGTAAGGGAAGAAGTAAAGGATAATATTATCCGTCTGAGAAATCATTGCTCTCTTGGAATGTGGTGCGGAAACAACGAGATAGAATCGGCTTGGGAGGGCTGGGGGATACCCGACGATCCTCAGTCAAAGGCGGATTATCTGCGGCAGTTTGAGGAGATAATACCGTCGCTTGTAAAAGAATATTCACCCGATATATTTTACTGGCCCTCGTCGCCTTCGTCGGGCGGAGGCTTTAATAATTCCTCATCAAATCATGCGGGAGATATGCATTACTGGGACGTATGGCATAATCTGAAGCCTATAGAGGATTTCAGAAAGTATTATTACCGCTTCTGCTCTGAATACGGCTTTGAATCCCTGCCCTGCTTAAAAACCGTAAAGGCTTTTGCCGATAAGGATAAGGGTGATTTCGACCTTATGTCGCCGGTAATGGAGGCTCATCAGAAATGTGCTCAGGGCAATGAGAAGATAATGTACTATCTGGCTCAGATGGTCAGGTATCCATACAGCTTTGAGCGGCTTATATACTCCTCTCAGCTCGTTCAGGCAGACTGCATACGTTCAAACGTTGAGCATATGCGCCGTGCCAGAGGGCGCTGCATGGGTTCGGCTTACTGGCAGATAAACGATTCAAACCCGGTTATCTCTTGGTCAGGTATTGATTACTTCGGACGCTGGAAGGGCCTGCATTATTATGCGAAGCGGTTTTATGATCCTGTGCTCATCTCATGTGACAGCAGCGATCCGCAGAAGCCTGTGCTGAATGTTTCAAACGAAACTCTTGAAACGCTTTCCTGCCGATTAAGCTGGCGGCTTAGAAACAGCAGGGCGGAAGTTCTGTTGGAGGGCGGCGGGGATATCAAAGTTCCGGCGCTTTGCGCTGAAAATGCAGCCGTATGCGAGCTGAGCGGTCAACTGGATACCAGACAGGACAAGCGTGAAAAATATCTTGAATACAGCCTTATTAAGGACGGAGAGGTTATAAGCCGCGGCACTGCTCTTTTTGTTCGCCCTAAGGAGTTTGCTTTTGAGAAGCCGTATATATCCGTTACAGCTAGGGAAAATAAGCAGGATTTTATACTGAGGTTCTCAGCGGAAAGCTTTGCGAAGTCCGTCTGCCTTGATCTGGAGGAGGGCGACTGCGTCTTTTCGGATAACTGGTTCGATATTCACGGCTCGGAGGCTGTTACAGTAACGGTAAGCAAGAAAGACATCTCCGTAAAAATGAATCTTGAAGAATTTATGGATAGGCTTACTATACAATCAAATTATGAGGAATAAATTTATTGCCGTGATTTTTTCACGGCATTTTTTGTAACGAAATGCAATTAAGGCTGTCTAATAAAGTGAAGGGGGGAATAGCGTGCAGGATTTTGACGAGATATATCGGCTGTATTCTCAGCCGGTCTACAGATTTGTTCTGAAGCTCTGCGGCAATACCGAAATTGCAGAAGAGATAATGCAGGAAACTTTTTATAAGGCGGTTAGGTATTCTGACAGATTTAACGGCAGATGCAAGGTCGTAACCTGGCTTTGTACTATTGCCAGAAACGAGTATATCAATTTTACAAAGAAAAAGGAGAATTCAAACATTTCAACAGACGATTTTTCATATTACGGCGACAGCTTTAATATTGAGGATATGTTTGAGGACAGGGAGCAGGCGCTTGGAATACATAAGGCAATGCACGCTCTGGACGAGCCATACAAGGAGATTTTTTCACTCAGGGTAATGGGTGAGCTGAGCTTTCGGGATATCGGCGGATTGTTTGAAAGATCTGAAAACTGGGCTAGGGTGAATTTTTTCAGAGCAAAGCAGAAAATTATCGAGTTACTTAAGGAGGACGGCTATGAATTGTAATGTTGCAAGAGATCTTATTCCGTTATATGCGGACGGATTGTGCGAAAAGGAGACCAGGCATGAGCTTGAGGAGCATTTAAGGGACTGCGATGACTGCCGCAATATGGCTGAGGAAGCAAAGACCGGTCTTGATACCAGGCTTAAGATCAAAACGGATAATGAAATAAAACCGTTTAAGAAAATAAACAAAAAAGCCAGAAGATCAAAAATAATATCGGTAACCGTAATATCTGTGCTTTCGGCTGTAATAATAGCGCTGGGACTTATGATATATTCGCAGATAGTAAAATCGGACAAAATACCTAATTTTGAAAAAATACAATGGTATTATGATTCAGAGAAAAAGATCAGACAGCTCCTTGACGGAGATATCGACGGATTTCTGAAAGGTAATGTGATCAGTGAAAATTGTGTATATGAAAAGTTTCATGACAAAGAACTCCTAGAGGCGCAGTATAATAAATATATCAAAGGACATAAATTTGAAATAAGATGTCAGCCTGTGTATTATACCGGATCTGGTTATGAAAACTTAGGCGAAGGACAAAGCGATCAGGCAGTTTATCTGGCTTCGCAGATATGGCTCACAAGCGATAACCTCGGCGATATTTGTATAATTCTTTACCGTTACAACAGCGGCGGCGTATTTGATATTGAGGCGTCTACCGATGACCATAACAATAAAGCTGCCAATGACTTTGTACAGGCGCTTTCCTATATCTGTAGCTGCAAGGCTGACGCAGACAGCAGCTTCGATCAATTTATGGCGGAAAACATTCTTGTAAAAGAGCAGCCTTGCAGCAATGATTATTTTAAAGACGGATTTAAAGAAAGAGCGGAGGAAATAACTGCGGACGGCTCTGAAATACTCAGCTGTATTCCGTCGCAGAGAGTTTTTGATGAAGATAACAGAACCGAAACCTTCAGCTACTTTGTTGAATTTAAAGACAAGGACGGAAATAAAGCTCTGTTGAAGCAGCAGGTATATGTGGATTACAAAAACAAATATACCGCAGTCCCCGGAGCCGCAGAAATTTACGGAAATATTTCCGATTATAAAAAAGAACAGCTTCTCAGCTTATTTTAAGATTTTCAGGCGCCGTTTAAAGCGGCGCTTTTTTCTGCAAAATATTTGCCGATTAAGCTTGAAAAGAATGCGGCTTTGTGTTATAATATAAATATATGTACGCTGTAAATAAGCGGGCGTTTTATTTGTTTTAACGGGAGTGGTGAAATGAGATTGAAAAGGGCGGCGCTGCCGCTGGCGGCTGTGCTTGCAATGACGGGCTGTTCGCCTGTTAACTTCAATGTTGATAATATTCTCACTGCGCCTAAGCTTACCGAGGAGCAGAGTGAAATACACGAAGCGCTTATTTCTGCTGTCGGAAACAACATAACGCTTAAATATCCGCGAAACGGCGCCAACAGGTCAGCTTACGTTATCGCTGATATAGACGGCGAGGACAGCGACGAGGCTCTCGTTTTCTATGAATATACGGGAACCGGAGGAGAAAACGACGGACTTCGGGTAAATCTCCTTGATAAAAACAGCGACGGAAAGTGGGTTTCTGTAAAGGAGATCGCAGGAGCGGGGACTGAAATAGATCAGGTCATTATAACTCCTATGGGAAACGGCAATCAGATCGACGTCCTCGTCGGTTATCAGAATATTGCAGGAGACGATAAAACTCTTGAAATATACAGCTATGACAAAGGCGATTTTACAAGAATAGGAACAGACACATATTCCGTACTTGAAACCTTTGATATAAATTCGGACGGCTTTAACGAAATAATTACTATTCAGAGAAGCACGAATACAGATACGGGTATCGTTACCGCAAAGGCGGCGCTGCTGGAGCTTCAGGACGGCGAGATAACAAAGGGCGACGGAATAGATATGTGCGATAACGTTGCGTCCTATGTAAGTTCAAAGAAAGGCTATCTTCCGGACGGGCGTCAGGCGATCTATATTGACGGACTTAATGCGTCGGGGGAGCTTCAGACTGAAATAGTATATTTCAGGTATTCTACGCTTCAGAATCCTATGCAGCTGAGAAGCGAAAAGCTGCTTCCGCTGTGTACTCGTCCGTCAGGATACTATTCATCCGATATAGACGACGACGGAATTATCGAGATACCGTCCTCAAAGCCGATGCTCGGCTATGAAAACGCCGTAGCTGAGGAGCAGCTGCTAATGACGACCTGGTCCGTTTATAAGGATTTCTATAATCTTGAAGCCAGATATTCAGGCTACTATGCTATTTCCGACGGATACTCGATGATGTTTCCCAGCCGTTGGACGGATAAGGTAACGGTCAAAAAGGACGCTGATACAGGTGAAACGGTTTTTTATAAGTATCAGGGGGATATTAATTCGGAAATGACCGAGCTTATGAGAATAGCCGTAGCTTCAAAGCAGGAAAGCGAGGACTATCTTTATGAGGGGTACGAGCTTATACGAAGCAAGGGTCAGCTCGAATATCTTGTAAAGCTGCCGACTAATAAGCGGGAACAGCTGATACTTACGATAGATGAGGTTCAGAATAATTTTTATACCGTTGAATAGCTTAAAAGCATTTACAGGGAGGTTTTGATATGAAAAAGGTTTTGGTCTGTGAGGACGAGGATTCGATCCGCGAATTTGTGGTAATAAATCTTAAAAGAAGCGGCTACGACGTAATTGACGTTAACTGCGGCGAGGACGCAATAAGGGTCTTTGAAGAGAATGACGGCGGAATTGATATTGCGCTGCTTGATATTATGATGCCGGGGATAGACGGAATGCAGGTTTGCAAGAGATTCCGAGAGCGTTCTGATACAATGGGTATTATCATGCTTTCGGCGAAATCTCAGGAAATGGATAAGATCTCATCTCTTATGATAGGTGCTGACGACTATATTACCAAGCCGTTTTCGATTTCCGAGCTTATTGCAAGAGTTGATGCGGTTTGCAGAAGAGTAAATATGTCCCATGCAAAGCCGGAGGCGGCTTCCACCCTGGTTTCAGGTCCGTTTACGCTCAACTTAAAAAGCCGCACTGTTTATAAGAACGGAGAGCAGATAGATCTGACTCAGGTCGAGTATCAGATAATGGAGTACTTCTTTAAGAATCAGAATACGGCTCTGGACAGAACCAGTATACTCAATCATATCTGGGGCGAAAGCTACTACGGCGACGATAAGATTGTTGACGTAAATATAAGACGTATAAGAATGAAAATAGAAGATGAGCCGTCAAGTCCTAAATATATTCTTACTATCTGGGGCTTTGGCTATAAATGGGCTTCGACCTGATTTTTAATACTGCGCCTTACAGCGGCGGTTTATTAGCTTTGAAAGGGGCTTGCCGGTGGGCATAAATAAAAATAAGAGCAAATACGGCAGACACAGCATTACTCAGCACTGGATCAGAAACAGTCTGGGCGTTGTTATCGTGATACTGCTTATAGTCGAGGTGCTTCTTGTTCTGGTTGTAAGAAATTACTACTACAGCTCCGCAAGACAGTATGTAACCTCAAAGATGAATGTTGTTACCGGAGCCGTTATGAAGAACAGCGACGACGCTTCGGTAAATTATAATTCTGAAATACGTTCGGTAGTCGAAAGCTACGAGGACAAGGATAAGATAGAGCTTATGGCTATAAAGACCGACGGAAGCATAGATATAACCTCTTCGGGGTTTTCTCCGGCACAGGAAACCGATCTTTCCGATTATGAAACGGCAAAAAAGGAATCCACAGGAGTAGCGTCGCAGATATTCAGGCTTCCTACCGGCGAAAAGGTCATAGCGGTCACCGCAGTTATTTCTCCGAGGGGCTGTGAATACGAAGCCCTTAGAATGATTTCCTCAATGAAGGGCGTAGATCATCAGCTTTTTATTATTTTCCTGCTGATAACTCTTGTAGTGGCAAGTATTATACTGCTTATGTTTTTCTCGGGAATGTTCTTTATAAAATCTATCGTTTATCCTGTTATACAGATAGGTCAGATAGCAAGAAAGTTTGCCAAGGGGGATTTTTCCGAAAGAATTGAAAAAACCTCAGATGACGAGCTGGGAGAGCTGTGCGATTCCATCAACTATATGGCGGAGGAGCTTTCAAATACCGAGGCAATGAAAAATGAGTTTATCTCCTCTGTTTCTCATGAGCTCAGAACGCCGCTTACGGCAATAAAGGGCTGGAGCGAAACAATGACGACTATTGACGACGCCGAGACCTTTAAAAAGGGAATGAGAGTAATAACCTCCGAAACCGAACGTCTTTCCCAGATGGTAGAGGAGCTGCTTGATTTTTCAAGAATACAGGACAACAGGCTTTCTCTTAATAAGGACACGATAGATATTCTTGCAGAGCTTGGTGAAACGGTGCTTATTTATCAGGAGAGAGCAAGAGCGCTGGGCATAACTTTGAATTACTATGAGCCTGAAATGCTTCCGTTTGTATACGGAGATAAGAACAGGCTTCGTCAGGTATTTATCAATATTGTTGACAATGCGATAAAATATTCCGATAAGGGAGATACGGTATCGGTTGAGGCGTATGAGGAAAATAACGAGATCTGTATTTCGGTATCGGATACCGGAATGGGAATTTCAAAGGAAGATCTGCCGAAAATAAAGACTAAGTTCTTTAAGGCAAATCATACGAGAAGAGGCTCGGGAATAGGCCTTGCAGTAGCCGATGAAATTATCCAGAGGCACGGCGGAACTCTTGAAATAAACAGCGAGCAGGGCGTAGGAACAACAGTAATGATAACTCTGCCATGTATCGAGCAGAAGAAAAAGCCGGACAATCAATCGACGGTAAACGTAGAGCTTATATCAACAGATAATACGCTCAGCGAAGGAGAAAAGCTTGATAAGTAAATAATTATACTATCGGAAGGAGGATATGCCGGCTTTGTGCTGGTATTATCATATAAATGAGCGAGAGTAAGGAAGCTTCGGGAACGGAAAAGTTTAAATCCAAAATAGGAGGTCAGGCGGTTATCGAGGGCGTAATGATGCGCGGGATCGATAAGGCGGCTATGGCTAACCGTCTGCCGACAGGAGAGATAGATCTCGAGGTCTGGAATATAAAAGGCGGAAAAAATGTTCCGTGGTACAGGAAATGCCCTTTAGTAAGGGGAGTATTCAATTTTGTTATCTCAATGATAGACGGCTATAAATGCCTTACCAGATCTGCAAATAAGCAGATGGAATATGAAGAGGAAGAAGAACCGACTAGGTTTGAAAAATGGCTGGACGAAAAGGTCGGCGATAAGCTTATGCCGGTCATATCGGTAATATCCATGGTGATCGGGGTTCTGGCGGCGGTTTTTCTGTTTATGATGCTGCCCTCATGGGTATCAAAGGGGATAGAGCATTTTGTTCCTATGCCGGTAATAGTGAAAAATATTATAGAGGGGCTTCTTAAAATCGGAATATTTGTAGGCTATACGGCTTTGACCGCGCTTATGAAGGATATACGCAGAACCTACGAGTACCACGGTGCGGAGCATAAGACTATCGCCTGCTTCGAGCACGGTGCAGAGCTTACTCCTGAAAATGTCAGAAAGTATTCCCGCTTTCACCCAAGGTGCGGTACAAGCTTTATTTTTCTTGTATTGTTCATAAGTATATTTGTAAATACGGTTTTCAGGCTTACCTGGGAAAATGTAGCGCTGAGAATGCTCTGCAAGCTTGCACTGCTTCCGCTTGTTATGGGAATAGCCTACGAGCTTATAAGGATTGCCGGAAAATACGATAACCCGGCAACAAAAATACTTTCCGCTCCCGGTCTTTGGATACAGAGGATCACGACAAGAGAGCCTGACGAAAAGGAAATTGAGTGTGCTGTAGCGGCATTGAAAGCCGTAATACCAGAGGACGAGGAAAAGCTTCACAGGCAGGCGTCTGAAACGGATACTGAAACTGAAATAAAATGAGTACATATAAGAGTCTGATGGAAATAGTCAGCGGCGAGCTTAGAAACGCTGGGATAGATAATGCGGAATTTGAAGCCAGAGAGCTTCTGGGTGCAGCTTTGAAAACGGACTGCCGCTGTGCGTCTTTTTTGAAAATGCTTGAGTGCAGCGTAAGCGGCAAAACTGCGGCGGGGTATCTTGAGCTTGCCGGCAGGAGGAAAAAAGGCGAACCTCTTCAGTATATTCTGGGTGAATGGGAATTTTACGGCCTGCCGTTCAAGGTAGGAAAGGGTGTTCTTATCCCAAGGCAGGATACCGAAACGCTGGTAGATCATGCGGCTGAAAAATACAGGGGAAAATCGGGGTTAACCGTTATAGACCTATGCTCAGGTTCAGGCTGTATCGGAATCGCACTTGAAAAAAGCCTTAGCTGTGAAAGGGTATTGTGTATCGAGAAATCTTATGAGGCGCTGAAATATCTTAAAGCGAATAAGACTCTTAATAATTCAGCTGCTGAAATAATTCAGGGCGATGTTCTTGACAGCAGCGTTGTCAGCGAAGCTCCCGATGCCGATCTGATAATCTGCAATCCGCCTTATCTTACCTCAGAGGATATGAAGAAGCTTCAGAGAGAAGTTGGCTTTGAGCCGAAAAGCGCTCTATATGGCGGTGAGGACGGACTCGATTTTTACAGGAGCATAACCCGTTTGTGGAAAAGCAGAATAAAGCCGAGCGGAATGATGATATTTGAGATCGGTATCGGTCAGGAAAACGACGTTATGGATATTATGATCCGTCACGGCTTTAAAAATGTCAGGGCAAAAAAGGATATGTGCGGAATTTACAGGGCGACTGTAGGCGAATACTGGCGGAACTGATAAACAGTACATAATTTTGTACATAAAATCGGGGGTTTTCTGTAACTGTCCGATAAAAGATACTGTTAAACTGAAAAAGTATGCTATAATATATATGAAGAGGAAAATCCCATTAAACATAGGAGGCTTTTAATATGGCTATCGACAAGAAGAAAAAGGAAGTAAAGACCGTTGTAAAGATCGTTGACAAGGAAGAAAAGCAGAAAGCGTTGGATACCGCTATTGCATACATAGAAAAGCAGTTCGGAGCGGGAGCAATAATGAAGCTGGGTGATTCAAAAGCGCTGGACGTTGAGGCTATACCTACCGGCTCTATGACTCTTGATATGGCTCTAGGAATAGGGGGAATACCGAGAGGCAGGATCGTTGAGATATACGGACCTGAATCGTCCGGTAAAACTACCGTAGCTCTGCATTGTATTGCTCAGGCTCAGCGAGCCGGCGGAGAGGTTGCTTTTATAGACGTTGAACACGCTCTGGACCCTGTTTATGCAGAAAAGCTGGGAGTGGATATTGACAGTATGCTGGTTTCTCAGCCTGACAGCGGCGAGCAGGCTCTTGAGATAGCCGAGGCTCTTGCAAGATCGGGAGCTATCGACTGTATAGTTATAGACTCAGTTGCGGCAATGGTAACAAAGGCGGAAATAGACGGGGAAATGGGCGATACTCATGTAGGACAGCTTGCAAGGCTTATGTCGCAGGCAATGAGAAAGCTTACCTCTGTAATTGCAAAATCAAACTGCTGTGCGATCTTTATCAATCAGGTTCGTGAAAAGATAGGCGTTATATACGGTAATCCCGAAACTACTCCTGGCGGACGCGCTTTGAAATTCTATGCTTCGGTAAGGATCGAGGTAAGAAGAGGGGAGCAGATAAAGAACGGCGCAGAGGTAATAGGAAACCGTACCAAGTGCAAGGTCGTAAAGAACAAGGTCGCTCCTCCGTTCAAGGAATGCGAATTTGATATTATGTACGGAAAGGGAATTTCAAGGACAGGAGAGGTGCTTGACCTTGCTGCTGAAATGAATATCGTCAAAAAAGGCGGCGCATGGTATAGCTATAATGATATGAAGCTGGGACAGGGCCGCGATAACGCCAAGGATTTCCTTGACGCCAATCCTGAAATTATGGCTGAGATAGAGGATAAGATCAAGAGCAGCGAAGTTGAAGTAGTTATGGCTTCAAAGAAAAATAAGAAGGCGGCGAAGCTTGAGGAAAAGTCTGCGGCAGCGGCTAAGCCTGTCAAAAAGGAAGAGCCTGTAATGCCCGATCTTACCGTTTCGGCGGAGGACGATTTCGAGGAGTTTGCTCCGGTGGATATAAGCGAGCTTGGCGACTGATAAATGCTTAAAATAATTTCTGCTGAAAAATATAAGGGAAGCACCTACCGTGTAGATATTGAGAACTCTGAGCCTGCCTTCCTTAATTCTGAAATAATTTCAAAATATAATCTCCGCGGCGGCATGGAGGTTTCTGAGGATGTATGGGATGAGATCGTTTATTCAAACGAATTCCGCCGCGCGAGGGAACGGGCAATGTATCTTCTTGATTACAGGGATTATTCCTACAGCGAGCTTTATAAAAAGCTGCTTAATAATTACGGCGAACAGATCTGCTACGACGTATGCGATAAGCTTGCAGAGCTTGGTTTTATCAATGACAGGAGGTACGCCGAGAGCCTTGCAAGGAAATACATGGAGGTAAAAAAGTTCGGCTATTTCCGTGCAGTTCAGGAGATGCGGCTTAAAGGGCTTTCAAAGGAGCTTATAGATGAAGTCCTGAGCGGATACGAGGATACGGTACATGAGCGTCTGGCGGAGCTTATTGAGAAAAAATACCTTAGAAAGCTTGAGGACGAGGACGGCGTAAAAAAGGTTAAAAACGCACTGGCACGTCAAGGATATTCATACTCCGATATAAACGCGGTTCTTGACGATATACTTGGATCATAGGATCAAGCTGGCTTACCCTATGACAGATTGGATTTTATACAAAAGAAAGAAGACGATAAACAGCGAAAGGATCTGCTTATGAAAAAGATTTCTGCAATATTGGCTGCCGTTATCCTATGCTTATCGGCTGCCGGCTGCAATCAAAAAAACAGCGGCGGAGTTTCGGACGGAAAATCGCCCGATACCGATTCGGTTAACGGATACGTTTCCGAAGCGACTGATGAAAGCACAGGTAATTCGGTTTCCGACGATCCTATCGAGAATGCCGAATACGTTTTGGGTCAGTATATGAAGTATGCGAATTTTGAATTTGACGAGTCAATGCTAAAGCTTATGACCTCTGAGATGCAGGAGCAGTACAAGGATACTGTTGAGAATCAGGGGCATGATCACGGATACGACGAGCATGAGGAAAATATGCTTTCAGACGTTTCGTTTACCGCCGACAGAGAGCAGTCAAAAATACTAGAAAGCGTTAATATCAAGGACGAATATATTACCGCAGTCGAGCTTATAGGGACGGTAAGCTATAAAAATCGGGGGAAGGAAGCTTTCTATGACGGGTATGCAATAGTAATAGAAACTCCCGAGCATGAGTGGAAAATAGCGTATGCCGGAACGAAAAGCCAGGCGTATCTCGCAGGGATAATAGCCGATGATAAGTCCGATAAAGCGGACAGTAATGCAGCGGCTGTCTACGAGGCGGCGGAGAAGGCATGTACTGCTCTGGACGGAAAATATGAATTTAAGTATATGAACTACATAAGCACTGAGAACGACGATTTTGTCAATGAGATAAAGAAAGGTCTGCCGGAGGAGCTGAATGAAACTTATTTTACGGTTTTTATTACGGACGGAAAGCTTGATTATGTTCTATGGTCTGAAAATATGTCAAGTGAAACGGTAGGTCGGTATCCTAAGAACAACTGACAAGCAGGAGTAAAGCAATGTATTCAAAGAACGATTTTCTTATTTTGCCCGATCATGAACTGAGAAAAATATACCGCAGAAAAGTAAAGCAGCAGAAGTTTCTGTCAGCCGTACCTATGCTGCTGCTTGCTGTCTGCGTTTTAGTATACGGTTTTTCAGGATGGGTGAACTATTTAGCGGCTGAATTATTTCTTTTCAGAAACGTTTCTTCATTTGGGTTAGGTATTCTTTTTTATATTGCGCTGTTTATTCACGGAATTGTGCTGCTTATTGACGATATACGCATACAGAAAATAAATATAATTTGCTTTGCCGGAGTTTATATGGTTCTATTTATGGTATTTAAACTCAGCGGTTTGGACTTGTCGATTTTAATGGCTTGTATGCTGGCGTATATTTATCTGGCGGAGTTAGCAGATATAAAACTGATAAGAACTATAAATGAAATGAGAGAGTTGCCGTCGTTTCCGTTTAACGGAGAGCATAAAAAAATGGTTGCTGAAAGCTCGCTTTCAAGAGAGCAGATGTCTGAATATCTTAAAAGAATGGATAAGGATCAGTGTATTTCAACAGGTTTTGAAGATATTCTTGACGGAAATATTGACGCTTATAAGCCGGAAGAACAGGACAGATCTGATTTCTTTCAGCAGCATGATTTTTACAGATGAGTTTTTTACCGCGCTTTGCTGTCTGTGAAGCGCGGTTTGTTTCTTTGTGTAAATAAAAATAGGTATGTTTCAGTATGACGGTTATTGATTCTGCACAAAAATAATGCTGAAAATTTTACCTTTCCCACAAATAAATTTGCAAGACAAAATGCCGGATTTGTGATATAATTATATAGAAATGTAAACGTTACCGCTTTAGGGCGGCGGAAATACATTGTAAATCAGAAATTTTCAGGAGGTTTTATTATGGCAAAATCAAGACTTATCGGAGATTACCCGGTTATAGGAATCCGTCCGACTATTGACGGAAGACGGGGGGTTCTTAACGTAAGGGGTTCTTTGGAAGAGCAGACAATGAATATGGCTAGATCGGCGGCAAAGCTGTTTGAGGATAATATTAAGTATTCAAACGGCGAGCCTGTAAAGGTAATCATAGCCGATACAACTATAGGCAGAGTTGCGGAAGCCGCCGCCTGTGCCGATAAATTCAAGAAAGCCGGAGTTGACATAACTCTGACGGTTACTCCATGCTGGTGCTACGGCGCTGAAACTATGGATATGGATCCTATGACGATAAAGGGAGTTTGGGGCTTCAACGGAACTGAGCGTCCCGGTGCGGTTTATCTTGCATCTGTGCTTGCTACTCACGCTCAGAAAGGACTTCCGGCATTCGGAATTTACGGTCATGACGTTCAGGAGGCTGACGATACTACAATTCCGGCAGACGTTAAGGAAAAGCTGCTCCGCTTCGGCCGTGCGGCTGTTGCCTGCGCTACTATGAGAGGAAAATCATACCTTCAGATCGGTTCTGTTACAATGGGAATCGGCGGCTCTATCATCGACCCGGCGTTTATTGAGGAATATCTCGGAATGAGAGTTGAATCGGTGGACGAGGTTGAAGTTATCAGACGAATGACCGAGGGTATTTACGACGAGGAAGAGTTCCAAAAGGCTCTTGTATGGACTAAGGAAAAATGCATAGAGGGCTTTGACAAGAATCCAGAGGAGATCCAGAAAACAAGAGAGCAGAAGGACGCAGACTGGGAATTTGTAGTTAAGATGATGTGTATTATCAAGGATTTGATGAACGGCAACGATAAGCTTCCTAAGGGCTGTGAGGAAGAAACTGTTGGTCACAACGCTATTGCCGCAGGCTTCCAGGGTCAGCGTCAGTGGACTGATTTTTATCCTAACTGCGATTTCCCCGAGGCAATGCTGAACACCTCGTTCGACTGGAACGGCGCAAGAGAGCCTTATATTCTTGCTACGGAAAACGATGTTCTAAACGGACTTGGTATGCTCTTTATGAAGCTTCTGACAAACCGCGCCCAGATTTTTGCAGATGTTCGTACATACTGGTCGCCTGAAGCTGTCAAGAAAGCGACAGGTTATGAGCTTGAGGGAGTAGCAAAGGACGCAGGCGGATTTATCCATCTTATCAATTCAGGTGCGGCTTGTCTTGACGCAAACGGTCAGGCTGTTGATGAAAATGGAAACAACGTTATGAAGCCTTGGTACGACATAACCGACAACGACATTGATAACATCATGAAGGCTACCACCTGGAACTATGCAGACTGCGGATATTTCAGAGGCGGCGGATATTCCTCACGCTTTGTAACGGAAGCCGAAATGCCTGCTACAATGATAAGGCTTAATCTTGTAAAGGGTCTCGGACCTGTTCTGCAGATCTGCGAGGGCTATACGGTTCATCTGCCTGACGAGGTAACCGACAAGCTCTGGAAAAGAACCGACTATACATGGCCCTGTACCTGGTTCGCACCCAGAACTACGGGCGAGGGTGCGTTCAAGACCGCATACGACGTAATGAACAACTGGGGCGCTAACCACGGCGCAATCAGCTACGGACATATCGGCGCAGACCTTATCACTCTTGCTTCAATGCTGAGAATACCAGTATGTATGCATAATGTTCCGGAGGACAAGATCTTCCGTCCGGCGGCATGGAACGCTTTTGGCATGGACAGGGAAGGTCAGGATTTCAGAGCGTGTGCGGCATATGGTCCGATGTACAGAAATATCAGATAATTTCTCAGGATAAAGAATATGAGTACAAAAAAGTGTACAGAGGCTGATATATTGTTAACACCCGATCGGAGATGATAAATTGTATAAAAAAGTACTGGCGATAGATTTCGGCGCTTCGAGCGGTCGTGCCATTGTCGGCACGTTCGACGGTGAAAAAATCACTCTTGAAGAGATTCACCGATTTTCAAACGACCCCGTTATTCTGGGCAAAACCATGTACTGGGATGTGCTGAGGCTTTTTCACGAAATTAAGCAGAGCCTTATAAAGGCTAAGCCGTATGAGGTGGAAAGTGTTGCAATAGATACCTGGGGCGTTGATTTCGGGCTTTTGGATAAAGACGGCAGACTGCTGGAGAATCCTATTCATTACCGGGATTCACGAACGGCGGGAATGATGGAGGAAAGCTTCAAGCTTATCGACAAGGATAGGTTCTACGACATAACAGGTAATCAGTTTATGGAAATCAATACAGCGTTTCAGCTGCTGAGCCTTGTAAAAAACCGTCCGGAGCTGCTTGAGCGTGCGGATAAGCTTTTGCTTATGCCTGACCTGTTTGCTTATTTTCTCAGCGGTAAAATTCACGCCGAGCAGTCGATAGCTTCGACAACTCAGCTTTTCGACCAGAAAAACAAATGCTGGTCAGATGATGTTTTGTCTGCTTTGGGAATAAAAAGATCGCTCATGCCTGAGATCGTCAATAGCGGTGTTTGTGTCGGAACGCTTTCAGATGAGATATGTGAAGAGCTTGACATAAAGCCCGTTAAGATAATTGCAGTCTGCGGTCATGATACTCAGTCTGCGCTCGCCGCCTGTCCTGCCGCTGAAAAGGATTTCGCTTTTCTCTCATGCGGAACATGGAGTCTGCTCGGAACTGAGCTTGACGAACCTATTATTGATGAAAACTCCAACCGCCTCAACGTAACCAATGAGCTTGGCTGCGAGGGCAAAACGTCGTTTCTTAAAAATATTATCGGCTTGTGGCTTATTCAGGAAAGCCGCCGCCAATGGGCAAGAGAAGGCAAGGAGTACTCCTTTATGGAGCTTGAAAACTTAGCGAAGAAAGCCGAGCCGTTTAAGTGCTTTATCGATCCTGATGCGCCGGAATTTACTCCTGCCGGAAATATTCCCAGGCGTATTAAAGAATACTGTAGGCTCACGGGGCAGGCGATTCCCGAAAGCGTTGGCGAAATTATGCGCTGTATTTACGAAAGTCTTGCGCTCAAATATCGCTCGGCGATCGGGCAGCTTGAAGAATGTACCGGCAGAAAGTTTGAAACGCTTTATATGTTCGGCGGCGGCACAAAGGACAGATTTTTGTCAAAGCTTACGGCAAGCGCCTGTAAAATAAAAGTTTCCGGCGGACCTGTGGAGGCTACCGCTCTTGGAAATATTGCCGTTCAACTTATTGCAAGCGGTGACATTGAAGATATTGGCGAGGCAAGGAAAATCATAAGAAACTCCGAGGATATTTTCCTTTTTGAGGGAGAAAACTCAGAAGATTGGGACAGGGCTTATGAGAGATTTCTTAAAATAGTAAAATAAAAAGGACCATACAAAAGGGTGATATTATATGAAAAAAACATTTATCAACATTCACACAAAACACAGGTGGGTTGATAAATAACAGTCCTCCGCAGAAAACAGGAGTATCTATATGTATTAAAAACACAATAATCTCGTAATCAGAAACGCAGAAATTTGTGACGCAAAAATCCTTGCAGGTTGGTGGAACGACGGTAGGGTCATGGCGCACGCCGGATTTCCGCTTGGTATTGGTACAAGTGCAGACAAGGCTGCCGCATAAATTTCAAATGACAGCGACAATACAACACCCAGACATATTATTTAGCTGAACGGTATTCCCATAGGCGAATGCAATTACTATAATGAGGGTAACAACATTGTCGAGATCGGTATAAAAAGATGCGATCATACCAAACAGGAAAAAGGAATTGGAAGAATCGTTCTGTGTATGCTGATAAATTCGCTGTTTAATGATCACGGATATGAGAAAATCATTCTTAATACAAATCTGAACAATACGAGAACTCAGCACGTTTATGAACTGTTTGGTTTCAAAAGGCTGAGAGTAAACTATAATTCGTGGAATGACCAGCTGGGGAATCCGCAAACATACGTTGATTACGAATTAGTAAAGAATGATTTTATCGATCATATCAAATAGTTTGTGTTGTTGAAATATGGGCGGCAACATCTGCCCGTATTTTCACTAAAGATACGAAAGGAATGAATACAATGCTGAAAAATATACCTGTAATTCTTTCTCCCGAGCTTTTAAAGGTGCTTTGCGAGATGGGACATTCGGATAGAATTATTATTGCGGACGGCAACTTCCCCGCCGAAAGCATGGGAAGAAACGCAAAGGTCATCCGCTGTGACGGTCACGGTGTTCCCGAACTTCTGGACGCTATATTGCAGTTGTTTCCGCTGGACACATACGTTGAAAAGCCGGTAAACCTTATGCAGGTCATGCCCGGCGACAACACAAAAACTCCGATCTGGGAGGAGTACAAGGCTATAGTTGCAAAGCATGACGAAAGAGGTTCTGACGCGATCGGCGAAATCGAGCGCTTTAGGTTCTATGAAGAGGCAAAGACTGCCTACGCTATCGTTGCGACGGGTGAAAAGGCGGTATACGCTAATTTAATGCTGCAAAAAGGAGTAGTCTGATTCTGAGGAGGTTTTGCATGTCTAATATATTTACCACAGAGCGGTTATCTATCAGAATGTTCAGACCGGAAGATTTTAAGGACTTAGCAGAAATACTTACAGACAAAGAGGTTACATACTTTGAACCGTACGAAACTTTTACGGAAGAAGCGTGCGTTCAGGAAGCGGTCAAATTTTCCCTAAGTAATGAGTTTTTTGCTGTGGTTTTGGAAAATAAAGTTATCGGCAAGATATATTTTTCCGAGCGAAGCGGTGGCAACTGCGAATTGGGTTACACTTTCAACGCCGAATATCAGGGCAAAGGGTATGCGTATGAGAGCGTAAAAGGTATGCTTGATCATGCTTTTGTAAATTTAAAGTCACGCCGTATTTTTGCGGAAATCAATGCACGAAATTTAAGATCAGTTAAATTGGCTGAACGATTGAAAATGAGGAAAGAGGCAGAATTCGCAGAACTGCTTCCGAGAAAAGAAAATAAGGAAATATTTGATAATATGTATGTTTTTGCACTGCTGAGAAATGAATATTTGTTATTGAATGCAGATAAGCAAACTCATAATTAAACATTATTTTGAAAGGACTAGAATTTATGTACGAGGAAATTAAAGAGCAGATGGTTGAGATATGCCATAAAATGTGGCAGAAGGGCTGGGTAGCCGCAAACGACGGAAACGTTACTGTGAAGGTGGGAGAAAACAGGTTTCTCGCCACTCAGACGGGAGTAAGCAAGGCTTATATTACGGCTGATAAGATAGGACTTATCGACGGAGATTTCAATATAATCGAAGCCAAGGAGGGCTGGAAGCCTTCATCAGAAGTAAAAATGCACCTGAGATGCTATGAGCAGCGCCCCGATGTCGGAGCCGTTGTTCACGCTCATCCTCCGGCTGCGACCGGCTTTGCCTGCGCTCATGTGCCGCTTGACGATTACTGCATGATCGAAACGGTAATTGCCGTAGGTTCGGTTCCTGTTACTCCGTATGGTACTCCGTCTACATATGAAGTTCCCGACGCTATAACTCCGTATCTTCAGGAGCATGACGTTATGCTGCTTGAAAATCACGGTGCGCTGACTGTAGGAGCGGACCTTATTACTGCGTATTACAGAATGGAAACTCTTGAGCTTCAGGCACAGATCTCTCTCAATGCCAGGATCTTAGGAGGAGCAGTTGATATTTCAAAGGAAAATATCGACAGGCTTATTTCAATGCGTCCAAAATACGGAGTAACCGGAAAACATCCGGGATATAAAAAATATCATTGATCTTGTATAAAATCAACGCCGTTCTTTCAGTTTGGAACGGCGTTTTTTTATTTTGTTACTTAAAATCAATCAAATTTTCGGAGAGTTTCGTAATATAATTTTCAAAAAGTTAACAATCCCATGTCGTCAGGATCAGCAAACTCGGAGCATTTTGATATATCTTATATATTTCAGACGTTTATATTATGCAAGAAAGCAAAAAAGTTATAATAAACTGTGAAGTCTATTGTCGAAAATAATTTCAAGTGATATAATTAATTTAATATAGAAAAAAGCATGGCGAAATAAATGAACGAAAACGATTTACTGAAATGTTTCGCCTAAGCTTACTGAAAGGAAGGCGGCATTTTGAATTATATAGTACATTATGATATAGCTGCACTGGTAATTTATATCGTAACTGCCGTTATATTTTATTTCAGAAAGAGAATACCGTGCCGAAGAAACAAGATATTCGGTCTTTTACTGGGAACAGCGGCGGTATCCTGCTTTTTTGATCTGCTTTCGGTGTTTACAACAGTTGAAACGGTAGGGCGCGGCACAAAGATCTTCTGTCATATTGCTTATTATTTTACGCATAATCTGATCACTTTTGTATTTATGATGTATGTGCTGTTTCTAACGGATAATTTTACGTCTATCTCAAAGGGCTTCAAGGCTGCGCTTTATATACCTATCTGTGTTGACCTGCTGCTGATCATAACGTCACCGCTTACTGAGTGGATAATTTACCTAGACGCCGACGGAGTTTATACAAGAGGGCCTTTACAGCCTGTCTGCTATGCTGTTTCGGTTTATTATCTTGTTTTCGGCGTTGTTTATACTCTGAGAAACAGACGCATGATCTCTACTCAGGTCGTTATTTCCATAACTGGATTTATAGGAATGACCTGCGCTGCCGTAGTTGTTCAGATGTTCAATCCCGAGCTTCTTGTTGAATGCTTCGGAGGGGCGCTGTGTATAATGCTGGTTATGTTTATGCTTCAGAATCAGGACGATATGATAGATTCAGTAACTAAAATGCTTAACAGAAGTACGTTTGCAAATAACTGCATGATAAATTTTTCTGCGGAAAATAAATTTTCGGTTCTGCTTATCAGAATACCTGATTTTACCTTGCTTATAAAGACATTCGGCGGACGTTTTTCAAATAATCTTCTGCGGAGCTTTTCGGAATATCTTTATTCTTTTGTCAATCTCGGCGACGGATATTATCTTGAGGACGAATGCTTTGCGCTTACATTTTCCAAGGATCATAACAAGGTCGGCAGGATCTACAGGGAGATCGACGCAAGACTCAGTTCAAACTGGAAGATAGGCGCTGTAGATACAATGATATCAGCGCTGTTTCTGCGTATTGACTGTCCTGCGGACGCAGCTGACGTCGAAACGGTCATGGATTATATAGAGCAGTTCAAGCAGTCGGCGTTTATTACAAGCAAGCTTCTGCATACCGCAGATATAAATCTTTATGATAAAAAACGCAGGATCGATGTTGAAAGAGCGATCGAAAGGGCGCTTTCAGAGAAAAGCTTCAGAGTAAATTATCAGCCTATTTTTGATTCCGAGGAAAACAGGATAGTTTCATGTGAGGCTTTGATACGTCTTTTTGATAAACAGCTGGGAAATATTCCTCCAGATGAATTTATACCTATTGCCGAACAGAACGGAAGCATTATGAAGATAGGAAAGTTCGTTTTCGAGGAAGCCTGCCGTTTTATGAGAAAGGGAAGCGCAACAGCTCTTGGGATAGAGTATGTTCAGGTAAATCTGTCGGTGGTTCAGTGTATGCAGTCAGGATTAGTTGAAAGCTTTGTCAATATAATGGACAAATATAAGATAGACCCGTCTCAGATCTGTCTGGAAATTACAGAACCCTCGGCGGCGTATACTCCGCATATCATGGAGCAGAATATAAAACAGCTTTCTGAGATCGGAATAAAGCTTGCGCTTGACGATTACGGGACAGGATATTCAAATATGAGCTATCTTCTTAATCTTCCCTTCAGATTTATAAAGCTTGAAAAGGAGATAGTCTGGAAATCTCTTGAAAATGAAAAAGCGAGGATAGCTATCGAAAGTACGATAGCTATGATAAAAAAGCTTAATATGAAGATAGTCGCCGAGGGCGCTGAAACATCGGAGCAGGTAAGAATGCTGCTGGATATGAACTGCGATTTTATTCAGGGCAACTATTTTTCCAAGCCTTTGGAAGAGAAGGAGTTTCTTAAAGCTGTTAAAGGCTTTAGTATATGTGAAATAAAAGCATAAAATATGCGGATAAGGATCTCGACCCTTATCCGCTGTTTCTATGCTATATTTTTTTGTCTTCATCGTTAAGACTGCCTAGGGAAAGTGATTTAAGATATGCGTTTATAAATCCGTCAAGATCTCCGTCCATAACGGCGTTTACGTTCGAGGTCTCAAAGCCTGTTCTGTGATCCTTTACAAGAGTATACGGCATGAAAACATAAGAGCGTATCTGCGCTCCCCAGGCGATTTCCTTCTGAACGCCTTTTATATCTTCAATTCTTTCAAGGTTTTCACGCTCTTTTATTTCTATAAGCTTTGATTTCAGCATTTTCATTGCGTAATCCCTGTTCTGAAACTGAGAACGCTGAGTCTGACAAGCGCAGACTATTCCTGTAGGCTTATGAATAAGTCTTACTGCCGACGAGGTCTTGTTGATATGCTGACCTCCTGCTCCACTGGAACGGTAAACCTGCATTTCAATATCCTCAGGTCTTATTTCCACTTCAATCGAATCGTCAATTTCAGGCATTACGTCTATAGCCGCAAAGGAGGTATGCCTGCTTCCCGAGCTGTCAAAAGGAGATATACGTACAAGACGGTGTATACCTGACTCGCTTTTTAAATAGCCGTATGCGTTTTCGCCCTCAATTATTATCGAAGCGCTTTTCATTCCCGCGTCGCCGCCCTCAAGATAGTCAAGAGTTTTGACCTTAAAGCCGTGAGCATCGCCCCAGCGGTTATACATTCTGAAAAGCATTTCGCACCAGTCCTGTGCTTCGGTTCCGCCTGCCCCGGCGTGAAAATTGATTATCGCATTGCATTTGTCATATTCACCTGTAAGAAGTGAAGCCAGCGTAAGTTCGTCAACTGATTTGGCAAGGGCTTCTATTTCGCTTTGTATCTCTTCGGTCATACTTTCGTCGTTTTCTTCCGCCGCCATATCGAGCATTACTTCAATGTCCTCAAAGGAGCTTTTGATTTTTGAGTATTTTTCTATATTGCTTTCCAGGTTTCTTGTTTCCTGAAGCACCCTCTGCGATTTCTCAAGGTCGTCCCAGAAGCCGGGTTCAGCCGCTTTTTCCTGAAGCTCAAGAATACGCTCCCTGCTGTTTTCAATGTCAAATACTTCGTATAGCTCTTTGATCTTGGGTCTGTAGCTTTCAAGCTCAGTTCTCAGATTTTCTAAAAATACCATAGATTAATCTCCTTATTTTATCGTCATAATATATTATAAAGCCTTTTTTATAAAAAGTAAAGAAAAAATAGTAAAAACTCTTTCTTTTTTTGAAAAGGTATGTTATAATTATACTAATTTATTTTAGAATAGTATTACGGTTGAGCATATCGTTGCAGTGTCGGAAAGGAAACGTCGCTATGGCAAATTATATCGGAACAAAGTGTATCAGCTGCGGTGAGATATTCAGGGAGGGCGAAGATGTAGTTGTCTGTCCTGAATGCGGAACTCCGTATCACCGTGTTTGTTATGAAAAGGAAGGTCAGTGCATTAATACTGAGCTTCATGAAAAGGGAGAGTCGTGGCAGCCGCATTATGATTCGGATACCGGGTCGGCTAATACTGAAAATAAGCCCGTAAGGTGCGTAAGGTGCGGAGAAACAAATCCTCCGGACGGACTTTTCTGTAAAAAGTGCGGTATGCCTCTTACGGTCAATTCCGGCGAGGCGCGTCCCTTTAACACTCCTCACGAAAATTCTCATAACTCAGGTTTTCAGGGGAATCAGAATAATGCCGGACGCGGTTTTTATCAGGGTATGCCTCCTTTCGGAGCCGGTCAGCAGATGACCTTTGATCAGGATTCAGATATAGACGGGGTAAAGCTTGGGGACTATGCAAAATATGTCGGAAAGAATCCTGTCGTAATGCTCTCCAATTTTATACGTTTCGGAAAATTCGGAGGAAAGTCAAGTCTTAATCTCGGCGCTCTGCTGTTTCCTCAGTTTTATTTCTTTTACAGAAAAATGCCGCTTATCGGGGCGCTTTTTATGTTTCTTACGATCCTTACCGGAATACCGAATCTTTTGTATTCGTTCCAGTCGGGATTTATGGGTATCGACGTTATTTCAGCAGGCATGAACCTGAACAGCGACGCATTCGGTACAATTCTGAATCTTGCGTATGTGCTTTCTATGGCAGTAAGAGTTGTGCCTGCGATGTTTGCCAACTACTGGTACTATAAAACTGCCAGACGGGATATACTTTCGATCCGTTCAGTATACTCGGAATCGGGTGATGAAAGTTCTGTTAAGGAACGAATAGCGTCTAAGGGAGGAACCTCCTTTGCGGCGCTGATCATGTCGCTGTTGGTATTTATGACTCTTAATATATTGGTGGTATTTATAGCAAATAAGCTGCTTGCGTAAATTTACAAAATATTAATATTTACAGTCTGCGTATCTAATTGACAGTTTTCGCGGACTGTGTTATAATAATTAAGTTATCCTTGCTTGTATTATATATACAGGCGAAATCCAGAAGGAGGTGCAAGTAATGGCAAAGATTAATGAAACTTACGAGGCTGTTGTTGTTTTCAGCTCAAAGGCCGGTGAGGATGCTGTAAAGGATCTTACCGCTAAGTTCAACGAGATGATCGAGGCGAATGCGACCAATGTTGAAATGAACGACTGGGGCAAGCGTAAATTGGCTTATGCTATTAACTACGAAACAGAAGGAAATTATGTATTGTGGAATTTCACAAGCGAAACATCTTTCCCTGCTGAGCTTGAGCGTGTTCTCAAGATCACAGACGGAGTTATCCGTTTTCTGATCACAGTAAAGTAAGGCCGATTGAAAAGAGGGAAAAGTTATGCTTAACAGAGTTATTTTGATGGGTAGAATCACGCAGGATCTTGAAGTGCGTCAGACTCCGGGCGGAGCTAGTGTGCTTTCCTTTACTATTGCTGTAGACAGAGGCTATACTAAGCCCGGCGAAGAAAGGCAGACGGATTTTATTAACTGCGTAGCGTGGAATCAGCGTGCTGAATTTATCGGCAAGTATTTTGCCAAAGGCAGAATGATAGCCGTTGAAGGACAGCTCAGGACCCGTACCTATGATGATAAAAACGGCACAAGACATTATGTTACCGAGGTTTTTGTGGATAATACGTCCTTTACAGGAGAACCGAAGCAGCAGGGTCAGGGTGGTTATCAGAATAATTACGGCTCGAATCCTAACAACGGAGGATACCAGAATAATAATTATCAGCAGAATAGTAATTATTCCGGCAATTCTCAGCCGCAGAATAACAATTACGGCAGTGCGCCCGCCAATGACGCACTGAATATAGGCGACCTTGATGATTTCGAGGTATTAAGCGACGACGGAGTACCTTTCTGATCTGAAAGTCATCATGTTGAGTAAGGAGGATTAATCATGGAAAGAAATAATAGACCTGCTAAAAGAGGTCGTAAGAAGGTTTGTATGTTCTGTGTAGACAGAGCTGAAAAAATCGATTATAAGGATATTGCGAAGCTGAGAAAGTGCATGACTGAAAGAGCTAAGATTCTTCCAAGACGTGTAACAGGCACTTGCGCATATCATCAGAGAGAGCTTACTACAGCAATTAAGAGAGCTCGTCATCTGGCGCTTCTTCCGTATGTTGCAGATTAAATTTTAACTGTAAAGCTGAGAGGTATCCGTTTATGGGTATCTCTTTTTGTTTTGTAATAAACAGGAATGTAAATTTACAGTAATTTAGTATACATTAGGGGTTGCAAAGTTTAATAAAATGTGGTATTATATATTTGAAATCGGAAGTTGAATATAAAAAATGTAGATTATTGTAAATATAGATAGGAGCAGCTATGAAAGATAATATAAATATAAAGGAAAGTTCAGGAGTACAGATATATCCTTGCGTACCTACAAGAGAACTTGTGGTATTCCCTAATATGGTAATGCATTTCGACGTAGGACGTGCAGGCTCGGTAAAAGCAATGAAAAATGCGCTTCAAAGCGGCGGATACGTTTACCTTGTGGCACAGAAGGATGTAAATGCAGAACGTCCTGAGAAAAACGACGTATATAAAATAGGAACGGTAGCAAAGGTAAAACAGATAGTAAAAACTCCCAACGGAGTTTACAGATGTCTGGTGGAAGGCGTGCAGAAAGCAAAGCTTGTCGAGCTTATCGACACAGATGCCTGCTATGAAGCCGAGGTCAGGGATATGGCTAATTACAGCCGTGAAACTCTGAGCGATAACGAAATTACTGCGCTTTTCAGGGAGCTTAAGGAGGTCTTTGCAGATTATGCAAGAGTTCTTCCGAGAATGCCGCAGGAGCTGTATACTCAGGTTATGGGAGCGGCTGACGCCAAGTCGCTTTTTGAAGCTATAGCGTTTAATATAGTTCTGCCTTTTACCGATAAGCAGCAGCTATTGGAGATACCCTCGGCAGGTGAGAAAACGGCGTTTCTGCTGTCAGTTCTGTCTAGAGAGATTGACGTGCTTACGCTGGAAGCCGAGATCCATGAGCAGGTCCACGCCGCAATTGAACAGAATCAAAGAGAATTCTATATCCGAGAGCAGATCAAGGCGCTTCAGAACGAGCTTGGCGAAGGCGGCTACGGAGAAGATTTCAGCGATGCAAATGAGATCCAGAACTATATAGATAAAATACATAAGCTTCATGCCGGCAAGGAGGTAGAGGAAAAGCTTTTTTCCGAGGTAAGAAGGCTGTCAAGAATGGCTTCAGGCTCGCAGGAGGCGGTTGTGATAAGAGGCTATCTCGATACCTGCATTTCTCTGCCCTGGAATAAATATTCCAAGAATCAGACAAATATAAAAAAGGCGCAGCAGATTCTGGACAAGGATCATTACGGAATGAAGAGAGTAAAGGAAAGAATACTTGAAAATCTTGCCGTAAGATCTCTTACACCAGGTATAAAGGGTCAGATAATTTGTCTTGTCGGCCCTCCGGGAGTCGGAAAGACCTCTATCGGAAAATCTATAGCAAGAGCTTTGAACCGTAAGTATGTCCGTGTTTCACTCGGAGGAGTAAAGGACGAAAGCGATATAAGAGGCCACAGAAAGACTTATGTCGGCGCTATGCCAGGACGTATAATAAATGCGATCAAACAGGCAGGTACAAAGAATCCTGTAATACTGCTTGACGAAATTGATAAAATGAGCAATGATTTCAGAGGAGATCCGTCATCAGCTATGCTTGAGGTGCTTGATTCCGAGCAGAACTTCTCGTTCCGGGATCATTATATAGAGCTTCCGTTTGATCTGAGCGACGTGCTTTTTGTAACTACAGCCAATACGCTTGAAACTATCCAGCCGCCGCTGCTTGACAGAATGGAGGTCATTGAGCTTTCAAGCTATACCAGAGAGGAAAAGTTTAATATTGCAAAGAAGCATCTGATCCCAAAGCAGCTTGCCAAAAACGGACTGAAAGCGTCGCAGATGCGTATTACAAACGACGGTATCTATGCGCTTATAGACGGCTATACAAGAGAAGCGGGGGTTCGTAAGCTTGAAAGGGCCGTAGGCTCTCTTTGCAGAAAGGCGGCAAAGGAGATAGTCGAGGAGGGAGCTGTAAAGGTAACCTTTAAGGACGCAGATCTCGAAGCATATCTAGGTCATAAAAAGTATCTGCCGGAGCTTGTTTCAAAGGAAGATCAGGTTGGCTGCGTAAACGGTCTGGCATGGACATCTGTCGGCGGAGTTATTATGCCTCTGGAAGTTCTTGTACTTGACGGCAAGGGCAAGATTGAGCTTACAGGCTCGCTGGGAGACGTAATGAAGGAATCGGCTAAAATTGCAGTAAGCCTTGTCCGAAGTATTGCAGACAAATATAAAATTTCTTCCGATTTCTATGAGAAAAACGATCTGCATATTCATGCTCCAGAAGGGGCAGTTCCAAAGGACGGGCCTTCTGCCGGCGTAACTATGACTACTGCGTTGGTTTCTGCGCTAAGCGGTATTCCGGTGCGTTCGGACGTAGCAATGACAGGCGAAATTACCCTAAGAGGAAATGTACTTCCTATAGGGGGGCTTCGTGAAAAAACAATGGCGGCATATAAGGCGGGAGTAAAGACAGTAATAGTTCCCAAGGAAAATATGGGCGATCTTGACGAGATCGACGATACGGTAAAGCTTGGACTTGAATTTATTTTCGCAGAAAAGATACAAGACGTTCTTGACGCCGCACTGGTCAGGAAACCGAATCCCGAGGACATAACCTATGAAATAGTAAAAAAGCCTGTTCGCAGGGCAAGTAAAGCGGCAGTGCAGAAATAGGTGACATATGAATTTTAATAAAGCGGAGTTTTTTACGTCATTCGGAAGCTTATCGCAGATGCCGAAGCCTGACAGGATCGAAATTGCCTTTTCCGGCAGATCAAACGTCGGTAAATCGTCGCTGATAAATAAGCTTCTTAACCGAAAATCACTTGCAAGGGTAAGCTCTGTTCCCGGCAAAACCGTAACGATCAATTTTTTCTCGCTGGAGAATATTTATCTTGCGGATCTTCCCGGATATGGTTATGCGAAAACGGCCAAAAACCTAAAGCGGGAATGGAGCGAGCTTATAGGCGGCTATCTTGCAAGTCCCGAAAGGTATATTGAGCTTGTTTTTCAGCTTATAGATATGCGTCATTCGCCTACTGCCGATGATTTGCAGATGATAGATTTTATGATCGAAAATGAAATGCCGTTTGCAATAGTTTTCACGAAAGCCGATAAGCTTAAACCGTCTGCAAGAAAAGCCCGTATGGCTGAATTTGCAAAAGAGATACCGTGCTTTGAGGATATAGTGTGCGTTGAGTTTTCAGCTGTTACCGGAGAGGGCGTTGAAAGGCTCAGGGAAATAATAGAGGAGGTCGCGGAGGCCGGCATACCGTCAGACAGCTTAGAAGAAGACTTTAAAGAAGAGCCGCAAGATGACCGCAGTTCGGATATCGGCTCAGGCTTTCTTACTCCGAGAAAAAGAAATAAATAAAAATTATTAAAACCCCTTTACTTTTATTATGTGATGTGCTAAAATAGCATTAGGTAGTTTAGCACTTTACACTATGATAAGTAAAGGGCTTTTTGCTGAGAAGTACAATAAACAGTAAGAGGAGGCGGGTCTGTGTACGCTATTTCATATTTATATATATGAATTTGCGGACGGGCGTTATTATGATGGAAAAAAAGGAAATAAAAAATCTTGACGATCTTTTTGAAGCGGTTCTCTGTTTGCAGACTATTGAGGATTGCAGGGCTTTTTTCAAAGACCTCTGCACTGTTCCCGAACTGAAGGCTTTATCCCAGCGCTTTCAGGTAGCGAAGCTGCTGACTGAAAATCATGTTTACAGCGATATAGTTTCGGAAACGGGAGCGTCTACCGCTACTATCAGCCGAGTAAACCGTTCAATTTCCTATGACGGAAGCGGCGGATACAGTATCGTATTCGATAGGCTGAAGGAAAAAAAGGATAAGGACAACGGTTAATGAGCGGGTACGGCAAGTTTGCCTGGTTTTACGACAGGCTGACAGATAATGTTGAGTATGATAAAATCGCTGCGGCTGTGGACAGGTATGTGGAACGCTTCGGCGGCAGGAAAAATATACTGCTGGATATAGCCTGCGGAACAGGTTCACTGTGCGAACGGTTTGCAAAAATGGGTTATGACGTTATAGGCATTGACAGCTCCGAGCAAATGCTTAACGCAGCGCTTGACAAGAAATACGACAGCGGTCTGCCGATCCAGTATCTTTGTCAGGATATGACAAAGCTTGATATGTACGGAACTGTCGACGTTACCGTATGCACTCTTGACAGTATAAATCATCTGACGGATATAGAAGCTGTAATGAAAGTCTTTGAAAGAGTTTCTCTTTTTGCATATCCGGACGGCTTGTTTATTTTTGACGTAAATACAGTTTATAAGCATAGGGAAGTGCTTTCAAATAATGCTTTCGTCTATGATCTTGACGGACTTTTCTGCGTATGGCAGAATGAATATAATGCTGAGGACAGTTCTGTTGATATATATTTAGACTTTTTTGAAAGAAACGGACAGGGCGGCTATGACCGTTATCAGGAAAGCTTTGCGGAGCAGGCCTATTCTCGTGAGCTTCTACGTCAGTGCCTTAATAAAGCAGGCTTTGAGGTACTTGGGGAATACGACGGCTATACCGACGCTCCTCCTGCTGAAGATTCGGAGAGGATCGTTTACGTTGTCAGGAAAATAAACAGCTGAAGCAGTATGCCGGCAGAGGCGGAAGGTATTAAAAAGTCTGAAAGGAGTACATTCGTATAAATGGGAAGAATAGTAAGAGTTATCAGTAAGGACGCTTCGGTTGTATGCAGCGCCATTGACGGCAGAGATATTGTCGCTCGTATTGAACAGATACATAAGACCTCTGCGGTATGTACCGCGGCGCTGGGCAGACTTACGCTGGGAGCTTCGCTTCTAGGTTTCGGTCTTAAAGGAAAGGACGATTCCATTACCCTTAGGATTGCGGGAGGAGGACCTGCGGGAACGCTTATTGCAGTTTCGGACAGCTTCGGCAACGTTAAGTCCTATATACAGAACCCGATAGTTGAAATTCCGCTCAACAGCGTCGGTAAGCTGGACGTAGGAGGAGCGGTCGGAACGGACGGAACATTAAGCGTTATAAAGGATCTTGGACTTAAAGAGCCGTATTCGGGTCAGATACCGATAGTATCCGGAGAGATCGCCGAGGACATTACAAGTTATCTTGCAGTCAGCGAACAGGTCCCAAGCGTATGCGCTTTGGGGGTACTTGTAAATCCGGATCTTACCTGCGCTCAGGCAGGAGGTTTTCTGATACAGCTGCTTCCGTTTGCACCTGATGAGGCGGCGGATATGATCGAAAAGAATATACGGTCAATGAAGTCGGTAACTTCTATGTTATCGGACGGTCTATCCGCAGAGGATATAGCTATGAAGGCGCTTGAGGGGCTTGAGCCTAATGTGCTTGACGACTTCAAGGTCGATTATATCTGCGACTGCTCAAGGGAAAGAGTAGAGCGGGCATTGGTCTCTTTGGGCAGGGAACAGCTTGAAGAGCTTTCGCATGATGAGATTACAGAGGTAAAGTGTCATTTCTGCGATAAGGCTTATCATTTTACTTCTGAGGAAGTAAAAGCGCTTATGAACAGATAATCAGGCGTTAAGATAATAAGATACCGGAAAAACGATTTAATACGTTTTCCGGTATTTTTTATCTGCACCTTTTCCAGGGGACAGTTTGTTGATAATATACGAAACAAGTCCATTCAGATAATTCATGCCATCGGCGCAGATTATAAACATTAACGGCAGAAAATTAACCAGATATCTGGAACGGGTTTCCCATATAAGCAGGAAAAGAGCAAGTCCGAATATGGAAAGTCTTATAAGGGACACAGGCTTTTTTCTTGAATGAACCGCTCCGTAAATAAACGACAGCAGCATAAGTGTAAGCATTGCTAAATGAACTCCGTTAGTATAAAATTTGAACTTTTTTCCGCTTCGTATAGTATACATTAGAGAGCTTTTAGGACATTTTTTCAGATGATGGACTGAATAGAACTTTCCGCTGTTCCAAGTAAAAGTAATTTTTTGATTCAGGTGCTTAAAAAAGCTCTGAGCGTCATATTGTTCAAGTCTGAGCTTTATTTCTTCAATATTGGCGGCCTTTTTCTCATCATAGGTTTTAAAGCCTTTGGTAAAATCCCTGTCGCTCCAACTGTAGCCGCCATTTCCTTTGAGTCCCATCATTATCCAGTGAGTAGGCGAGAATTTGACGGTTTCCAGCAGCTCCTGCGTGGTAAGGTCAGTTAGCATTACCGCCTTATTAAATGAAATGCACCATGTGCTGAAAGTCGTAATTAAGATTATTGAAAAGCACAGCGCACGCTTCCAGCCGATCTTTAAGAGAAAATAGATAATAAACGCCGGTATCAGTACGGCAGCGCTGCCTTTTATACTGAAAGCCATTCCTGCAAGCAGTCCGCTGAAAACAAGCTGTATTATGCTTCTCGATAAACGTTTCGATCTGAGCGCTCTCAGGTAAAGATAAACTGCGCCTAATACAAACGGCATACTCAGCGTATCGGAATAAAAAATAGTCGTGTAAAGATACAATACGGGCATTGAAGCCGCAAGGGCGGCACAGAAAAGAGGGCGTGTCTTATCTCTGAAAATAAGCTTTGCAGTAAAGTACATCAGTATTACCGAGCCTTGAATTGCGATAAGATTTATAACAGAGGGCACATACCGAGAAATGCTTCCGAAAACAAGATATATAGCTCTGTATATCAGCGACAGAAAAACCAGTATTCCCCAGTTGTTCGTATAGCGTGAAAAATAATAATACTGTCCGTGTATGCCGTCAAAAGTTCCTGTACGGGCAAAATCCCTAGCGGCAGTATCAACTATTTTACTGTCATAAACAGGCTTATAGTCAAGACTTATTATCAGAAAAATCTGTATTGCTGTCATTAGTATTATAATCAGCAGTAAGATCGGGTAGGTTTTGATTTCTCGGTTTATTCTTTCCCTGCGCTTTACCGTTTTAAAAATCATCAGGGCAGCGGCGAGAAACAGCATACCGAACAGAGCCGTATTAAGGCGTTCTTCCAAATAATAGTTAATAACTACGTTTACGAAGATATATATAAACAGTATTGCATATAAACAATGAAATATTTTATTAGCGGCAGACTTCATTAAGCATCACCCTTTTGCTTATAAAAAGCAATAGAAAAATTATATTGTATATTCCTGCGGTAATAATTTTCAATATCGTTTCCCCGTTTCGTTGTTAAATGTATCTATTAATAACACGTCTTACAGTTACATAAAGCAACATACCGATATATAAATTTTATATTTTTGTGTATAATGTGAAATAATATAACAGCATACGAATATATTTGTGCAATTCAACAGTATTATAGTTTCCTGAATCTATAAAAGTATAAGGGCTGTAGTGCAATTTTATGGTATACAAGAAATTTATTGAAAATTGTGCGCTTTGCTGTCTTCATTTTTTTCAATATCTATTGACTTTTGCATAAAAAAGCACTATAATTATAAAGTGAATGTGCGTGCGGAATTGACAAAATACGCATAGAATAAATTTTAGGAGGAACAATCGTGCGACGAGTTAAAAAACCCGTGTTTTTTATAGTTCTTATTTGTATTCTGGGTTTAGGCTATCTTACGTTTGCCGGAATTCATACTCAGTACGGCGATATAAAAACGACCTACATAAAGGGCGCGGACGAAATACGCTGGGGTATTGATATTCAGGGCGGCGTTAATGCGACCTTTCAGCCTGCGGACGGATACAATGCTACGGACGATGAGATGGACGCGGCAAAGGCTGTTATAGAACAGCGTCTTATAAGTCTTAATATTACAGACAGCGAGGTTTATGTTGATTACTCCAAGGACAGAGTAATGGTTTCATTCCCGTGGCAGGCCGGAGAAGAGAATTTTGATCCGGAGGCTGCGGTATCAGAGCTGGGTGAAACTGCTGTACTTACTTTCAGAAAGGGAACTCAAGCCGACGGGGAAGAGGTTCTTACGGGAACAGACGTCAAAAAGGCTGAGGCTCAGCAGTATCAGGACGAAAAGACAGGCGGCGTAAAATTCGGAGTCGGACTTACGCTCAACAGCGAGGGTGCAAAGAAATTTGCCGACGCTACAGCTGAGCTTGCAGGCAAGGGACAGATCTCGATCTGGATGGACGATAAAAGCATATCAGCTCCTAATGTTGAAAGCGCAATAACCGACGGCAAGGCGCAAATCACCGGTAACTTTACTTATGATACTGCAAAGGCGCTAGCAGACAAGATCAACGCAGGCTCTCTGCCGTTCAAGCTTACTACCTCAAGCACGAATATAATTTCTGCAACCTTGGGAGAGGGAGCGAGAAACGCAATGCTTATTGCAGGAGTTATCGCTTTTATAATCATTGCAATTTATATGATAGTTATTTATAGGCTTCCGGGATTCGTTGCTTCAATTGCTCTGATAGGACAGGTTGTAGGCTCTATAGCATGTATATCAGGCTTCTTCGGAAATATCGAAAGCTTTACACTAACTATTCCTGGTATTGCCGGTATAATTCTTGCAGTAGGAATGGGCGTTGACGCCAACGTTATAACGGCAGAGCGTATAAAGGAAGAGCTGCGCAACGGAAAAACCCTTAACGGTGCGATCGAAATGGGTTATAAGCGTGCATGGAGCGCAGTATTTGACGGAAATATCACAGTAGTGTTTGTAGCTGTAATTCTAATGGGTGCGTTCGGGCCTACGGACAGTGTATTTGGCACTATACTAAAGCCTATATTCTTTATGTTCGGAGCGGCTACTGCCGGAACGATCTATTCTCTCGGATATACTCTTTTGGTAGGTATTATTCTTAACTTTGTATTCGGAATTTTCTGTTCAAGGCTGATGCTTTCTTCGCTCTCAAAATTCAAATGCTTCAAGAATCGCAGATTTTACGGAGTTCCGGATACTGAAGAGAAGCTTGCTGAACTTAAGGAAAAGAAAAATAAATCACTTAACGTTACTTCTCACCGCAAGATATTTTATACTGTTTCATGCAGTCTTATTGCAGTATTTATAATTATTACAGCTGTTATCGGTCTTAACGTAGCTATTGAATTCAAGGGCGGAACGATAATAACCTATACATATACAGGCGATATAGATACCAATGAGGTTTCAACGCTTGTAAGCGATACCATAGGCGAAAGCGCTGTAGTTACGAAGGGAGAAAATTTCTCCAGCAACGATACTACTATCAAGATCTCCCTTTCCTCAAAGAAGGGTATAAGCAATGAAAATCAGGAAAAGCTTAAAACCGCTATGGAAAGCAGATTTGCGGACAATAATATAGATCTGCTTGAATCCAATGATATTGCCGCCTCAAACGGTACGGAATTTTTCTTCAAGTGTCTGGTTGCCTGTGCCTTTGCAGCTATAGTAACTATTATTTATATAGGCTTCAGATTTAAAAAGATAGGCGGACTTTCAGCCGGCTGCTTTGCGGTATTGGCGCTTATACATGATATGTGTATGGTTTACGGCTGTTTTGTAATTTTCAGATTTGATATAAACGCAAACTTTATGGCGGTTCTGCTTACGATACTGGGTTATTCGATAAACGCAACTATTATCGTTTACGACCGTATCCGTGAAAACCGCAGACTGCTCGGAAAGAAAATGCCTCTGAACGAGCTTGTAAACCTGTCGATAACTCAGACTATGGGACGTTCTGTACATACTACAGTAACTACGGTTCTGGCTATGGCAACAGTATGTGTTGTTTGTCTGATATGCAATATTACGTCAATAATAAGCTTTGCATTTCCGCTTATAATCGGTATGCTTGCAGGAGTTTATTCCTCAAACTGTATTGCTCCTACCCTCTGGGTAATGTGGCAGGATTATGTGGAGAAGAAGAATAAAAACAAGACTCCGGTCCCTTCTAAAAAGTCGAGAGCCAAGAAGCAGAAAACCGAAAGACCAAATAACGGAGCGGTCGTATAATAGAGATAAAAAAGCTCTGATCTTATTTAAATAAGGTCAGAGTTTTTTATGTATAAAAATAACCGGGCAGCCGTTTTTGCAATGGCTGCTCGGTTTATGATCAGACGTCGTTTCTATGAGTTCTGAATGGCGCAAGAGGTATCCCAGTTTCGTTATATATGTTAACTTCGCCGTAATTTACCCAGCAATATCTTGCATAGACGGGAACAGAAACTTTTTCACTGCTGATAAATATTTTATTTTCGGTTATTTCGGCTTTAGCAGGGTAAAATTTTTTGTCCTCTCCAGCTATCTCAAAGCCGATTGGTTCTTCATCCTTGACATTAAAGCCGTTTTCTGCATACTCAAAGCTGAGCTTAATTCCGCCGTTTATATATTCATAAGAACTGTATATCGGCCCGAACGCTTTGACGTTCATGCCGTAAGCAAGCTTTTGAGCCTGTAGACACAGCCGTTCTCCTACGGGGAGCTTATCTGTAGGATGAATATTGTCAAGCTCTCCGCAGTCTGTAATAACAGCGATACCTGTGTTCTTTACAGTCTGAAACGCTCTCATCTGAGCCTCTCTTATAAGACACCAGTGTTTATAGTCTGGATCGTTTTTATATTTAAACATAGGAAGCTGAACAATAATAAACGGCAGCTTTTCGTCGTTCCAGATATTTCTCCAAAGAGATATAAGACTTGTAAGCAGAGTATAGTATGTATTCGGCTTGTGATCATCCGATTCTCCCTGATAATACAGAAAACCTCTGAGCGTATAAGGGCAAACTCTTGAAAGCATAGTTTCAAAAAGTCCGGCAGGGCGGTAAGGATTGACGCAGTTTATAGGTCCTGGCCACTTGTTTTCTCCGCAAAGTTCCTGAACTTTATCCCAGCTTGCGTCGGGTTCTTTTTTATATACCTCCTGCGATTTTTCATTCCACGCCTTATCGTAATCGAGGTAATCAGCGTATTCCTTTTCCTGCTCCTGTACCGATTTTCCCTCTATTGCTTTATCATACTCTTCAAGGTATGAATTAAGCTCTTTGTTTGTATCAAGAGTTTTTCTGTCTACCCAGGCTGACCCTGATGTTCCTCCCCAGTTGCAGCCGATAAGCCCTACTGTTACTCCAAGCTCCTTTGCAAGCTTTCTTGCGAAGAAAAATCCAACTGCGCTCCATGCCTTTGAGCCTTCGGGGTCACACATTCCCCAACAGGAGTCTCTTTCGGCTTCTTCGGCGGCTTTTACCGTTCCGACTTTATTAGTATAGTAAAATCGTACAGGCATATCGTTAGTAAGTTCAGCTAAAACAGCTTTTCCGTTTTTTGCATTTTGAAGCTCAAGCTCCATATTTGACTGTCCCCCGCAGAGCCAAACCTCTCCTATCATAACGTTGCGGAAGATAACGGATTCTTCACTGTCAGTACGGCATACAATATGCAGCTCATACGGTCCGCCTGCCGGCATCGGAGGAAGAATCAGCGACCATTTACCGTCATTTGCAGTACATTCGGCTTTTTTACCGTTAAGCTCTGCGGTTACAGCAGCTCCGCTGTCAGCCTCGCCCCAGACGGAAATATTTTTTTCTCGCTGTAAAACCATATTATCAGAAAATACAGCAGCAGTCTTAAACATATAAATCAGAACCTTTCGGATATTATTAACTGTATAAATAAGTGTTTTTATTTATGCTCCCAACTTATTATCTTCCACGGCGAATTTTCTTCTTCCTTTACAAGATAAAAGTACCAGCCTGTATTCTCCTTTGAAAAACGGTCGTCGGCAAAGCCCGGTGTGCTTTTATATGTAAATGAAGCTGAAACAATCGCGTTATCGTAATAGCTGTCATAATTTTTAGCCTTTTCGTCCAGAAGAATACTTTCGGTGCATTCTATTGTACAGAAAAAGTACAGGGACGGCAGAAAGTTTTTTGTTTCCGCCGTATTGAATTTGCTTTCAGCAAAGGTAAGCTGACTCATGCCTACGTTATTTCCGTCGTTCCAATATTCAAAATATTGTCTGACTGTATTTGAAGCGGAAAGGTTTTCAGGAACGGAGGTTTTCTCATACTGCCTGTTCTTATAATAGCAGAACAGAACCGCTGAGCCTGCAAGCAGAGCGATCATAATAAAGATTATCATAATTATTTTTATTGCTTTTTTCATATTGACCCCTTTTTTACTGAATAAAAGTGATTACCATCCTGTGAAAATTGCTCCGACGCGCCACGGACTGTCTTTGGTTTCTCTGCAAACCATTATAAAGGTGAAGTTATCTCCTGATACTTTGCCTTGTACGTCCTCGTCTATTGTTTTACTGTAATGTACATTGAAAACTTGCTGCTCATAATAATTATAATCTGTTTTATTGTTCAGAGTTTCATTAACTGCTTCTATTTTGGTGATTTTAATATTGTCCAGCAGATTTTCTGCGGAATAGCATTCATGCCACTTCAGCTGTTCCCGCTTACCGCTGCCGACAAGCGCACCGTCCTTTTCTATGAATTCTTCGGCACATAGATCGGTTTTGATAAGATTAAGTCCTTTAAGATTGCCGCTGTCCCAGTAATCAAAGTATTTCTCTACAGTTTCCTGCGCCGAAAGACCGTCGGGTACTTTGGTTTTGCTGTAGATTACGTTAAGTCCGATCCAAGAAACCGCATACAGCAGAATCAAAGCCGTAATTAAAATGGCAGCTATACGGATCTTCTTTTTTCTTTTCAGACGCTTATTATTATCCGTTACAGAAGGTGTGTCCAAATTAATATTTTCAGATAATTTTGTCATATTATTAGCCTTCTTTCTAATGACTGCGGATCATTCTATATATGATCTCATTCCCTTTTCACGCCTGAACTCCAGATATTCATCGTAGGTTCCGATTCTGTCGATACAGCCGTCGGGGGTGATCTCGATTATCCTGTTTGCAACCGTCTGCATAATTTCATGGTCATGAGAAGCAAATATAACTACTCCCTTAAAATCACTAAGACCGTTATTTACAGCGGTAATGCTTTCAAGGTCAAGATGGTTTGTAGGCCTGTCAAGCAGCAGTACGTTTGAACCGAACAGCATCATTCTTGAGAACATACATCTTACCTTTTCGCCTCCGGACAGAACATTTACCTTTTTGTATATGTCATCGCCTGAGAACAGCATTTTTCCTAAAAAGCCTCTTAGGAAGGTGTCGGTTTCCTCGGTAGTGGAATACTGTCTTATCCAATCTACTATTGTCATATCGCAGCCGTTAAAAAATTCGCTGTTGTCTTTCGGAAAATATGAGCGGGAGGTAGTAGAACCCCATTTAAAGCTGCCCTCGTCAGGCTGTTCCTCTTCCATAAGAATTTTAAATAGCATAGTGATAGCCTGCTCGGATTCACCGATAAAAGCAACCTTGTCTGTTCTGCCAAGCGTAAAGGAAACATTATTTAACAGCTTTTCACCGTCAACAGTCTTGGAAATTCCTTCTACTCTTAAAATTTCCTTGCCGGGTTCTCTGTCCATATTAAAGCCGATATAGGGGTATTTTCTTGACGAAGCAGGCATTTCTTCAACAGTAAGCTTGTCAATAAGCTTTCGACGTGAGGTTGCCTGTTTTGATTTTGATTTGTTAGCGGAGAACCTTGCTATAAATTCCTGAAGTTCCTTGATCTTTTCCTCAGCTTTTTTATTCTGCTGTTTGATCATTCTCTGCATAAGCTGTGAGGATTCATACCAGAATTCGTAGTTTCCAACGTACATTTTAATTTTTGTATAATCTATATCTACTATGTGAGTGCAGACATTGTTAAGAAAATGTCTGTCATGAGATACGACAAGAACAGTTCCGAAATATTCTGCAAGAAAATCCTCAAGCCAGCGTATAGCGTCAATATCCAGATGGTTGGTAGGCTCGTCCAGAAGTATAATATCCGGATTTCCGAAAAGCGCCTGCGCAAGCAGAACCTTTACCTTTTCATTTCCGGAAAGCGAGGACATCTGTGAATACATTATATCCTCTGAAAGTCCAAGACCCTGAATAAGCTTTGAAGCGTCAGACTCTGCTTCCCAGCCGTTAAGTTCGGCAAATTCGCTTTCAAGCTGTCCCGCTTTGTCGCCGTCCTCTTCTGAAAAGTCCTCCTTTGCATATAAAGCGTCTTTTTCCTGCATTATATCGTAAAGACGTCTGTTGCCCATAATTACCGTATCCAGTACATTATATTCGTCAAAAGCGAAATGATCCTGTCTGAGTACAGACATTCTTGTTCCCTTATCAATTGAAACATCACCTGTAGTCGGTTCTATTTCACCGCAGAGGATCTTGAGGAATGTGGATTTTCCCGCTCCGTTTGCTCCGATAATTCCATAGCAGTTGCCCGCTGTAAACTTCAAGTCAACGTCTTTGAAAAGCATTTGTCCTCCGAAAGACAGGCTGACGTTTGAAACTGTAATCATTTAATACTCTCCTTATTTTAAGCTGTAATATCTAACACTTAATTATATCATGTACAGAAGTAAAAGTCCAGTGATTTTTAATTAAATAACAGTGTTTGTTCAATATAAAAAAATATCCGTCCTCAAGCCCTCTGAATTAAGAAAACATTTTAGCAAGGAACGGTATAGCTGGACGGCTATGCCGTTCTTTGCTGTTTTTTCGTTGTATTGCGGGCTTCTTCGATAGCCCGCGAGAAGTCAAATGCACCGATGAAGTTATAGACAATCGTGATGCTCTGCCGCTTGGTCGCCCTGTCAGCCTGTGACACCTCGATGCGGTCAATGAACTCCCGCAGAAGCGTTGCGTCAAGCTCCCGCATATCCGTGTATTTCTTCACGACAGCGATAAAGGCCTTGACATTGGTTTTCTGCTGCTCCTGCTGTTTCAGCTCCTTGCGCAAGACATCTGCCATAGATTTAAGGTTGCTCTGTTCCAACTCGTAGTCATGGGACATCTTCACAAACCTTTCGTCAGACAGCTTGCCCATTACATTGTCCTCATACAGACGGGAGATGATGCGGTCAAGCTCCGCGATCCGCTGCTCGGCCTTTGCGTAGGCCTCGCGCTTCCTTGCAAACTCCGCGTCCCGATCCCGCAGGCTGTGGTCTGCCGCCTCCTGTATAAACTCGGCTTCATGCTCCGTCACATACTGTATGGCTTCCCGGAGATTGTTCAGCACGATTTCATGCAGGATAACATTGCGGATGCTGTGGGTCGTACAAAGGCTGCGGTCTTTGCGGTAGGTCGCACACAGAAAGTAGGCGTTTCCCGGCTTTTCATTGGTGCGGCATTGGTACATCTTATTCCCGCAGTCGGCACAGAACAAAAGGCCGGAGAACATTCCCATATCGCCCATCCTCGTAGGACGGCGGCGGGACTTGCGGATATTCTGAACAATGAGGAACACGCTTTCTTCGATAATCGGCGGCTGCGTGTTCTCAAAGATCGCCCAGTTCTCCGGGTCATTCCGCAGGATTTTCTTGCTCTTGTAGGACTGCTTGGTGGTCTTAAAGTTTACCGTATGCCCTAAATACTCAACGCGCTCCAACATAAAGGAAACGGTTTCGGTCGTCCAGCCGTAAGGGTTTTTCGGCGGCTTGGTGGGCGTCTTGATGCCCTTGGACTTCCAGTAAGCGGACGGGCAGAGGATTTCATGCTCCTTCAACCACCGTGCGATCTGTGTCGGCCCCAATCCGTCAATGCAGAGAGAGAACACCTTTTGCACAATGGCGGCGGCTTCCTCGTCCACGATCCACTTCTTTTTGTCCTCCGGGTCTTTCATATACCCGTAGGGCGCGTTTGTGCAAAGACGCTCGCCGGATTTACCCTTGGTCTGCCATGTGGCACGGATTTTCTTGCTGGTGTCCCGTGCGTACATCTCGTTAAACACATTGCGGATTGCGGTAAACTCGTTCTCGCCCCGTGTGCTGTCTACGCCGTCGTTGACGGCGATAAAGTGAACGCCGAAGTCGGGAAAGAGAACATCCGTATACATCCCCACTTGCAGATAGTCGCGCCCGAAGCGGCTCATATCCTTTACGATGACGCGCTTGATCTTGCCCTCCTTGATGTCGGCAAGCATCCGCTGGAAGCCAGGGCGGTTGAAGTTCGTCCCGGAATACCCGTCGTCCTCGTCGTAGTGCCGGAACGCCGTGTAGCCGTGTTCTTTGCAGTAGCGTTCCAAAATCTTCTTCTGAGACGAGATTTGTCAAGGTTATTTTCTCCCGCTGAATACAAATGTCCAACTTTACTGTGAATAGCTCAGATATAATAAACACAGAGCCGCAGAATGGCCAGGGTTGCCATCACCGCCGCAATGATTAGGATGGTGTTTCGGTTTTCTCCGGCCACTCCGATGTCAATCATACTGGCCAGGGCAGTAGGCAGCAGCATGGCTGTCACAGCGGAGAGCAGCATCAGCGCCAAGAGGGCGGCCACATGCTTTCCGCTGAGTTTTACACGGGAAAAAATCGTACCCATAGTTTTCCTTTCTGCTCGTCGTACTCGCATTTTAGCTTGACAGGGCAAATAGCAAATGATAGTATAAATGAAACGATAGTATCATAGATGCTATGAATATCACAGAAGCAGGCGTTGTCAATAGTCCGAGCGAAAGTGGAACAAATGACAATCCTTGTTTCAATGATACGCAATTAAAGGAGACGTTTCTTATGCGAAGGACAACGGCTACAACAGACTATCTGAAAGAATGTATGGGTACAGCGTTGCTGGAACTAATGAAAGAAAAACCCATTGAAAAAATCAGTATTGAGGAGATGACTGCCAAGGCAGATGTAGGTCGCTCCACTTATTTCCGTTATTTCAAAAGTAAAGATGAAGTTCTGTCTTTCAAAATCACATGTCTGTGGAAGCGCTTTTCCGACGAACACGGTGCTACCAACTTCGCCACTGGTAGTTATGACGGCATCAGGCTGTTTTTTGAATTTTGCCTTTCCACTCGTCCTATTTGTGATCTGCTCTACTCAGCTGATCGCCAATATGTGATTCTAAACTTCTATTTACAAGAAGCGGCATCCATTGTCGCTAATGCCGATGCCAAAACGCACTACTTTATCCAATTTATTACATATGGATTGTTTGGGCTTATGAATGCGTGGGTATTACGAGGCTATAAAGAAACCCCACAGGAAATGGCACAAATAGTTTGCGATTGGGAAGCATCTTCGGAGGAGAAATAACATAGAGGGGGGTAAACATATGGGAAAAATCATTCGACGCATTCTAACAATTATTCCAGCGGTGGCTTTACAATCGCTCTGGCTTTTGCTGTTGATGAAATGGCTGACCCCTTACGCACCGATTATTGTGTCACTGCTTTCCGTTGCAGCGTTTTTCTTGGTGGTATTTATTATTATAAAGAGAGATGAAACCGCTTATAAATTGCTTTGGCTGCTGGTTATTCTGTCACTACCTTTGGTAGGAGCGTTACTATATCTGCTCTTTGGAAATAAACGGACGGCCCGCCCTCTAAAAAGGCGCTTGCAGCAAGTTCAAAAGAGTTGCAATCCGCAGCCTCTTCCAATAAAAGAAGCGCCCTTTGACGGCGAAAAACGCATGGGGCAAACAGTGCGGTGGCTGGAAGAAAAAACGCAATATCCGATGTGTGCAGTTGAGCAGGTTCGTTACTATCCGTTGGGCGATAATATGTTCCCTGATATGCTTGCCGATTTGAAAAATGCAAGAAACTCGATTTACGTAGAATACTTCATTATTGAGCCGGGGCATATGTGGGACGCAATCGTGAACGAACTGGAAGTAAAAATGGAGCAGGGCGTTGATGTACGTGTGATATACGATGATCTTGGCAGTATTTCTTCGTTCAATTTCAGTAATGTCCGTGAACTGAAAAAGAAAGGCATTCCATGTATTCCTTTTAATCCTTTCCTTGCCTTAAAAGGAACTGCAAACTATCGCGATCATCGCAAAATGCTGATTATTGACAACGAAGTTGCTTATAGCGGAGGTATCAACTTATCAGATCGGTATATCAATTTGGAACATCCCTATGGACACTGGAAGGACACAGGCTTTCGGATTACTGGTGAGCCAGTAAAAAATTTTACCCATATGTTCTTGACCTTTTGGAACGCATTTTCGCTGAAAAAAGAAGCAGGACAGCTTGCAATGCCCACATATCCCAAAAGGTATCCTGCGCCGCCGCACACATTTGATGGTTATGTGCTTAGTTACTACGATTCGCCCCTTAACCATGAAGCTACCAGTAATCAGCTCTTTATTGACTTGCTTTCTCAAAGCACGGATTACGCATGGTTTTTTACACCGTATCTTATGCTTGGCGATGACTTGATGGATGCAATGATTTCCGCTGCTCAACGTGGTGTAGACGTGCGGATCATTATGCCCGGCATCCCTGATAAGAAGCTGATTTTCCGTATGTCTCGGAGCTTTTATCAGGTGTTGCTGACTGGCGGCATCAAGATTTATGAGTATACTCCCGGCTTCGTTCATGCAAAGAGCTTTGTATCAGACGACAAAGTTGCGACGATAGGAACTGTCAATCTGGACTACCGCAGTCTCTTTCTCCACTTTGAAAACAATTCGTTCTTTTATCGTTCCAGTATTATTGCAGCAATAAAGGACGATTTCATCGCTACACAGGCAAAATGTAAAGAGGTAAAGCCCTATGATATGAAACATTATTCGCGCCGCTGGGTCGTAGATGGTGTCCTTCGTATTTTCGCACCGCTATGTTGAGGTTTTTATGAAGCATTTTCTTATGTGTCTGCTATATATCGCGGCGTTAGGGGTTCTCTCCTTTGTAGTGGGGCGCTTGATCCCGAAGCATTGGTTTCACGCCGATCGTTTTCCTTGGGTCTGCCACCCGGCAGAGCAAAAACTATGGAAGCGGCTTCATGTTCGGAAATGGCAGGCAAAGATCCCCGATATGAGCCGCATATTCGTTAAAATCATGCCGGAAAAGAAACTGACAAAGGAAAACTATGAGAACTTGCCGCGCATGATAGAAGAAACTTGCGTGGCAGAGTGGACACATATTCTGTTGTCTATCGCCGGTCTTGGACTGCTGAAAATATGGTCCGGTGTTGGCGGGGTATGTATAACGATTATCTACATTGTGCTGGGTAATTTGCCGTTTATTGTTGTCCAGCGCTATAATCGCCCACGCCTGCAAAAGCTGTTTGCTATGCAGCAAAGGAAAAAATAGGAGATTCAAATGCAAACACTAATTCTAAGCTGCAACACTGGCGCAGGGCATAACTCCTGTGCGCAAGCAGTTCAGGAAGCCTACCACTCTCGCGGAGAAATCTGCAATATTACAGATTCTTTGCAGTTTATTTCAGAAAAAGCATCCACGTTTATTTCTAATTGGCATACCCGAATTTACCGCCATGCTCCAAGGCTTTTTGATGCTGGGTATCAGCGTGCGGAATCTCACGAAGATATTTTTTGTGAGGGAACGCCGATCTATAAGCTACTTTCCTCCGGCGCAGAGCGGATGTATCAATACATCCGCTCTGCAGGCTACGATAATATTATCTGTACTCATGTATTCCCAGCCTTGGCGTTGACAGAAATGCGCCGACAGCACCCATGCTTACAGCTTGTAACGAGCCACATTTCTACAGACTATACCTGCGCTCCCTGCACAGCGGATTCTGCGCTGGACTGGTATTTCATTCCGTCCACTTCGCTGTTAGGTGAGTTTGAACAATGTGGACTTCAACCTCAAAAGCTGATCGCCAGTGGAATCCCTGTGCGGCAGCAATTCTACCAGCGTGTGTCACAAGAAGCAGGAAAAGCCAACGCCGGAATCTCTCCTGCTCATCAACATATTTTAATGATGTGCGGTAGCATGGGCTGCGGTCCAATGGAGGAGATTATATCGTATCTCTGCCCTTACCTCACAACAGAACAAGAACTTAGTGTTGTATGCGGCACAAATGATGATTTACGCAAAAAACTCCAAAAAAGGACAGAAAAGTATTCTCAAGTTCATGTTCTGGGAACCGTCAATAATGTGCCGCAGCTCATGCAAGCCTCAGACCTATTCCTGACAAAGCCCGGAGGTCTAAGTACATCTGAGGCAATGGCGGCAGAGTTACCAATGGTGCTTATCGATGCAGTGGCTGGCTGCGAGACACATAATCTGAATTTTTTTCTGCGTAATGGAATGGCCGTCACAGCCAATACGCCAAAAGCAATCGCAGACACCACAATAAAAACGCTAAATGCCCCAGTGCTTCTTTCTAAAATGCGCGCGGCAATGCGGTCGCAGACGGAATGTACGGCAGCCGATAAAATCTATGAATGGATATACAGTCATGCAAAGTAATCATATAAAGCCGGAAGTTAATTACCGTGAGTTCCGCATCCATAAACTTAATACACCTGAATTTTCTCACGTCAGGCTATTGCTTTACTGGCCAATTTTCGGCTTGCTGTTTTTGTTTCTTGAGCGGTTGCAACCGCAACGAAATTACTATCCCGTCTATTGTGGACTCGATGATATAATACCATTTTGTGAATGGGCGTTGATTCCGTATCTATTTTGGTTTGTCTTTCTAATCGGTACGTTGGTTTATACTTTTTTCGTCGATGTACCTGCATTTCGGCGTATGATGTATTTTGTGATAGTCACCTATACGATCACGGTTTTGATTTACCTGTTCTTTCCAACCTGCCAAAATTTGCGGCCAGAAGCATTTGTACGCAATAATCTACTTACACGCTTTATTGAATTATTCTATAGTTTCGATACCAATACAAATGTTTGCCCCTCACTTCATGTAATAGGCTCTGTTGCCGCGATGTTTGGGTTATGGGATTGCAAGGCGCTCCAAAGCGTCGGATGGAAAATCGCTGCTACATCAATCGCCGTGTGTATCAGTCTCTCCACCGTTTTTATGAAACAGCATTCTATCATGGATGTTCTCGCTGCATTGCCAGTCTGTTTCTTTGGTTGGTGGATTGCCTATAAGATACTCCCCAATAATAAAACAAACCGATTTCTTACGAGGATGTAATCATGGATAAATCCTACAAAAAGCCGCTTCTACTAATCACGTTTGGGGTGATCTTATTTGCGGCATTCAACAATCTAAACTATGTTGCCAACTTTCTAAAATCGTGTATTGGCTTGCTCGCTCCGATTTTATCAGGCCTTTTGCTGGCCTTTGTTCTGAGTGTACCCGTGCGCGGACTGGCAAAGAGGCTTCGACGAAAGCTGACTAAAGCTACAGATCGGCAAATAGACATGATAAGCCTGTTACTGACGCTGATATGTGTTATTGCGATTATTGCTCTTCTGTGTGTAATTGCGATTCCACAGCTCACTGCATCTGTAAAAAGCATTGCTGCTCTTGTTCAAGAAAAATGGCCTGACTGGGTCGGCTTATTGCAAAGATACGGCATTGACACAGAGAAACTGTCGGCACATTTTGCTGCGCTCGATTGGAAATCTATTCTGCAAAGCATTTCGAGCGAAATGAACACAGTGATTTCCTCAGTTGCCAATGTTGCTGGCTCTACGGTATCTGCGATTGCTGATGTTGCAATTTCACTTGTGATCACATTCTATGTGCTAATTGGATGGCGTGAATTGAGCAGTCAAAGCAAACGGGCACTGTATGCCTACTGTAAGGAATCCGTTGCAGATAGAATTTGCCATATTTCGAAACTTGCACATGACACCTATGCGAAGTTTCTTTCTGGTCAGTGTGTCGAGGTTATGATTCTTGGAACATTGATCTTTCTTTCGTTTTCTGTTGCAGGGATTCCATATGCGGGGCTAACAGCCGTTTTAACTGCCGCCTTTGCATTCGTTCCTTATATTGGAGGATTTCTCTCCTGCGCTTTCGGCATTTTATTTACTTTATTGGCGGCTCCGAACAAGGCGCTCCTATGCTTGATCGTCTATCAGGCAACTCAGTTTGTTGAAAATCAGTTCATCTATCCGCACGTCGTGGGAAACAGTGTAGGGCTATCCCCGTTCTGGACGTTGTTGGCGGTTTTGCTGGGCGGTAAACTGTTCGGTGTCCTTGGCATGATTTTCTTTATTCCGTTAATGGCTCTTGTATCTCAGCTTCTACACGAATCAATCGAACGGCGGCTGCATACCCGCAAACCGGAGCTGTCCAATGTACAAAGCAACTCAGACGAGAATACAGACATATCTCAATGATGTAGCAGGCGTTCGAATAGTTTGTGCGTTTATTGACGATAATCGTCTGGATGAACAGATCCGCCAGGCAGTTCTTTCATTGGAAACAAAATGGACAGAAAAAGAAATTGGTTTTCAGGTAGAATTGGAGGAAGTTAAATATACTGCGAATGAAGGACTTTTTATGCATATCTGGATAAATCTTTTAGATAATGCGATTAAGTTCAGCCCTTCAAAGGGGACAATTACGATGTTTCTGAAACAAGAACAGGATTCTGTTAAGTTCATTCTGGAAGATGAAGGACCAGGAATAGAGGATGATGTAAAATCCAGAATATTTGACAAGTTCTATCAGGTAGATGGATCTCATAAAGCAGAAGGAAATGGCCTAGGTCTTGCACTTGTAAAACGGATTGTAGATAGTGCCGGAGGAACAATCAAAGCAGAAAACCGTGAATATGGTGGATGCAGATTTGTTATAGAGCTGCCAAAGCAGAAAGATGAGATTATCTAGTTTTAAGATAAATTAGAAGATGGGAGTATTTATATGACATTTTATCAGGAGTTGCAGTTAAATCAGGCAGGTTCTAAAAACCTGTTGAAAAAGAGTGAAACACTAAAAGAAAAACTATATCATATGTGGGTATATCTGGTGAAGATAGCTGCTACAATGGCATTTTGTTTTTTCTTTGTTAGTATTTTCAGCATCCTATTTGGAAATGAGAACAGCATTGTAGGTGTAGTAGTCTTATTATGTCTCATGGTGTTTAGGAATGCGGATCTGGGGATCCACACCGGACAATCTACGATGCTTTTGGCTTTGTT
>UQPZ01000006.1 GCA_900543145.1 uncultured Ruminococcus sp. | reverse complement strand
CTGTGCCTTTATGCCAAGAGCCAGTGATCGTTGTTTCCTGACCTTGCTTGTCATTGAGCGTTACCGAGTTGACCTTTACCGAGCCAGCACCAAAGTTATCGGTGATTAAGTTAAAGCCGTAAAGGTCTTTGCCTGTAGTAAGTGAACTTTCGATATCACTCAGGTTTACCGTACTTGTGTATTCAACATTTGCTGTCGGGTTGCCTGACTGTCCAATAGAGGTTTTGTTCCATCCGCCCCACTCGCTGTCAAATGCCAGAATACCGAATGTTTCTGATGCATTTTCCGGTACTTGTACATACTCGTAATTTAAATTAATGGATTCATATCCCAGACAGTCTTGCTTGAAGAAAGTCCCCAAAGTCGTACCTTGTGTATATGTACCATTGATACCTATATCTTTAGCAGATACATTGCCGCCAACAGCCATTGTTATAGCCATTGCCGCAGCAGACACTATTGATAAAATTTTTTTCCTGAGCATAGTTGCTCCTTTCGCCATTATTGATTTTACGATTATATAATAATTCCCGGAAATTTATTATCTTTGCTTAAAGCTGCTATTATTCTATTGTCAAGCTTCAAATAGTTAAATAAAATTAACATTTTATTTTTCCTTATCAAATATTTTTCTGATATGATTTTTACTAAGAAAAAATTAAATTAACCATACACTTAATCGTTTTACGAAAAACCTGAACAGGCATAGAACAGCGCTAACACGCCAATCGTTTGACGTATTTGCGCTTTAATTTTTCTGAGGAATGCACATAAGTATTGAGCGTGATTTTTACATCTGAATGCCCTAAAAGCTCGCTTAAAGTCTTGATATCAAACTGCTTTTCCACGCACATTGTGGCATAAGTATGCCTTAGTGCATGGAAAGATATATCAGATATTTTGCAGACAGCAAGTATTCTTTTGAATTTGTGCTGTAACGTTCTTGGCTCAGTAGGTTTTTCCCTACCAGATAAAATGAAAATATTTTGTGCTTGCTTAAAATGTTTAAGCATTTCAATGATAAATAACGGTATGTAAACCACCCTGACAGAGCTGTCCGTCTTTGGCGTATCTATGGAAATAACGGTCTTACCGTTACCAAGCGATATTCTCTGAACGGTTTTGCAGACTGTAAGACAACCCCGTCTGAAATCAATGTCTTTCCATTGCAGACCGCATAATTCGCCGATTCTTAAACCTGTATACAAACACAGCAATATGCTGACGTTGCATAAGCATATATTATCAATAAGGTACTTTTCAAGCCTTTTACGTTCCCTGTCTGAAAGCGTTTTTGTTTCGGGCTTTTTTATTTTAGGAACGGTTATACCGTCGCAGATATTTTTCAGTCCATATTCAAGCTGAGCAAACTTTGCGATTGCTCGCAGAGCCTTGATAATATCTCTTGTCATGCTTACCGACAGACCGCCTTTTCCGTCTTTTCTGCCGGATTCCGCAAGTTTAGATATGTATTTATTGATGTCGCTTTTATCAAGCGATTCATACTTCAAATTTCCTAACGCCGGAATAATATGATCGTTTAAAAGTCTGCTGTAATTAGCATAGGTAGACGGTTTAACGGTCATTTTTTTATTTTCAAGCCATTGCTCGCCAAGGTACTTTATTGTCATGTTTTTCTTTCCTATAAGCCCAAACATAGTTTTTATTCTCCTTTTTCCCCTTTGTCGATTTATAGGTTTTTACACCTATTACAAAAATCGACAGTAAATTTGTGCAAATTGCATAGTTATAACTTGTCTAATTTTGGTATATTAACAGTTTACAATTTTAAATTAATATGTTATACTATAAGCAGTTAAATAAAATCAATAAATACCATAAAACGATTAATTTTACGACATCTTTCGACGGGTATCTTTTCGGATACTCGCTTTTTTATTGCTTTTATTTTAACTGTATTTTAATTATATATCAACGGGCTGGGTTTTTCAAGGGGGAATTATTTTAATGTAAAGAAATACCGCACTTTAGTGATAATAATTTTTAAATTCAGCATAAATATCCAAGGTATCGGTGCGCCAACAAGTCATTTATACAGCAAAAGATTATCACTTAAAATAAAACTGACTCCGCTAAAAAACGGAGTCAGTATGTCGTTTAAAAACTAATAATTACCTACGGTTGACGCTTTCTATTCTGTTTGCAAATCTTAACCGTTCATAATCCCCCTATTCCTCGGACGTATGCAAAATCAAGGGACAACTATAAGCATTTTGATAATATCGGCAGATAAGCTTTTATAAGTCAGGTCAATTTAATAACTCTATATTTTCTTAAAGTGCTGTATAATCAGAGTAAGCAGTACAAACGCCATATTATAGCATATTACCAAAGATGGCGTGATCTGTGAAAACGCCCCCAGAAGCATCATAATGATCGATAGAACACCGCCAAGAACCGCTGCTCCCATTTGAACCGCTATTCCGAGATTTGTAATAAACTTCAGCCTTTTAGCTCCGATTAAAAGCATTGCAAAAGATGGGAAATGTCCTGAGCAAAGCATTGAGGAAGAAATTTTGGGAATATACTCTGTCTGATTTTCGTACTCCTTATGGAATCTGAAAGGAAGAAGCTTTATACTGTTGGGAGTTATTCCAAAAAGCTCTGAGAGGAAATTAACGCTTATAAATCCGTCAGCCGTCCTGACTACTGCGGTAATACCCTCTTCCTCCAGCTCCTGAAGCCATCTCGTAACTGAAAGACTGGCGTTTGCCTGAACTACGAACAATGTAGAAACAACTCCGGATACAGACAAATAAAGAACAATATTTCCTTTAGCGTACTCCTGTTCCTTTGCCTCAGTAGGTATTCCCTCTATCGAATGATTTTCCATAAGCTCTCTCGTTCCGAGCAGAACACGCTTGTTTTCTATCCAGCCCGAAAGTCCCAGTCCGTCCTCATAAATATAGCTTTCAACCGGATAAAGCATTTCCGTTTTTCCTCTGAGCATTTTATAAAAGGTAGGCTTCAGTACGCTTCCCGCCTGACAGGCAAGGCTTGCCGCCATAAGTATACAGTCCTCTATCCTTGCAGAGCTTAGAAGCTTTAAATTTACGAAATCAACCATTCCATTAGGAAACAGCTGCTCTGCGTCAACCAGCACTGAATTTGTATCTGCAAATTCTTCAACCGACGAATATCCAAGCATTACGCCCGAATACTGTAAGAACTTTTTCTGTGCCCTGCCCATCGGCACATTTACCACAAGCATGAGAGCCAGAGAGGAGCACATTGAGATAGTCCCTGACATTACTGCAAGCAGAGTAAAGAATTTCTCTGTTCCGCCCGAAGCTCCCTTTTCAAATATCAGCGAAAGTAATCCCACTAAAAGTCCTGCCAGAAGTATAAACGGTGCAGTTTTCTTGGCAAAACCGTCTGATATATCTGCTGAATAAGAGTTTTTCATAAAGTCATTCACAAATTCGGTTTTTCTCATTGCCGCCAATTCCGGAAAATCGTTGAGCGCACCCTTTGTAAACTTGCTTGCAATATCCTCGTCGTTAATATTGACCAGAGCATAGCGCTCGTAATCCCCTGCCGCAAACCGAAAATTACGTTCCGTTTTCTTTACGATCATCAGCTTTCCAAGCGTATTGAATACAAGTCCGAAAATCGCCGCAGACGTATACACATGATAGAAGCTTTCCCTTACAACGGACGGCTCAAAAAGCGTGATTATTCCTGCAATAACTGACATAAAAATCCCTATTGCCGCAATGCTGTCGCAGTCGGCTCTGCGCTTGAACAGATTCTTAATACCGCCAGACAAAACGGTATAGGAAACCGCTATCGAAATAAGACCCAGTATAGTATTTGTAAAAAGGTATGCCGAAGGACTCATTGTCTTATCGAAAACTTTAACAAGAGGCAGAGAAAAGTCGTTGGCAAGCGTTATAAGCAGGCTGAAAACTCCTGTAAACATAAGTACGCACATACGCATAACCAAATTGCTTTTTACCTGAAGAATATCTCTTAGTATTCTCGGAGCTTCATCAAAGCTTTCAAACTCCTTCTGAGCTGCTTCACCGTCCCTCTGATTCGCATTTTCGGCTGAATTCTCCTCAGTTTTAAGCTTAAAGCTGTCTATCTTCTTTTGTCTTCTTTCAGACAGCAGACGCGATTTTTCCTCATATGTAGCGTTTTCAGGTATATCTGCCGCCTTATCGAACTCCTCCGTTTTCGGGATTATTTTACCGGTAAGACCCATATCTATATCCTTTACTGTAGGTCGGCTTACAGGTGAAACGTCATTGTTCTTCTTTACCGTTCCGCGCTCTTTTTTCAGCTTCATAAGATTTTCGATCACCTGAGCGTTTTCCTCGCTGCGCTTCATATCACGCTCTTTTTCAGCTCTAATAGAATCTTCAAGTTCCTTGATATTTACTCTTTCCTGCCCGGTCTTCCTTATGAAAAGCCTTCTGGCAGGGTTTTCATAAGCTTCCGCAGGATTATCCTCTATAACTGCACTCGCCTGTACAGCCTCTTCCCTGCCGCTCAGTCCGCTCTCAGTTTCCTTCGCTGTAAAAATACTTTCACGCATTTCATCTGCACCTTTAATTACGGGCATCTCAGAGGTATTTAAGATTTCTTCGTTTGCTTCTTCTACAATTTCGTCAACACTGATATCGTCATTTTCATTTCCGCCGACGGCAGATTTGTTGGAATACTCAGCCACTATATCTTCTAACGAAAATTTATCAGCCAAATTTCTCACTCCTTAATTTCTAACTTAATCAGCTCTGCGCTGTCTTACTATCTCATACATAAATATCCCCGCTGCTACCGAGGCATTAAGAGAAGTGATCTTACCTGCCATCGGAAGCTTCAGAAGAAAATCACATTTTTCTTTTAAAAGCCTGCTCATTCCGAAACCCTCTGAGCCTATTATCAGACCTATAGGACCTGTCATTTCGACCTTTGAATAATCTTCTCCGGAACCGTCAGTACCGTATATCCAAACGCCGTTTTCCTTCAGCTTATCTACAGCCGCAGCAAGATTTGAAACCCTTGCGACAGGCAACCAGCTGGCAGCGCCGGCAGAGGTTTTGAATACAGTCTGATTCAGCGAAGCGCTTCTTCGCTTAGGAATAATCATCCCATGAGCTCCCGCCGCCTCGGCAGTTCTTATTATTGCGCCCAGATTATGAGGATCTTCTATTTCGTCGCAGATAATAATAAAAGGATCCTCGCCCTTTTCCTGAGCTAATCTAAGTATATCGTCAATATCCGCATATTCAGCACAGGCGCCCATAGCTATAACGCCCTGATGCGACGCTCCCCTGCTCATATTTGCAAGCTTCTGCTCGTTTACCTGCTTAACGGGTATGCCTTTTTCCTTAGCCATTCTGCATATAAGGGATATTGAGCCTCCGGCTTCGGAATTAACAAATATAAGGTCTATAAGCTTATCGGCTTTAAGCGCTTCAATAACAGGATTTCTTCCTATTATCAAACCCTTTTCGTCGCCGCAGTCAGCTTTAGCTCCGTCATAAGTACGCTTGTCCCTGCTTTTATCAAAGCTTTTTTCTCTGTTATTCATATTTCACTGCTTTCCTGTAATAACACATAAAATTCAACGTCTGAAAAACATTATATCAAATTAAATTATAACACAAAAATCCTCAAAAGCCAATAGCCTTTGAAGATTTTTATTTACTTTATACATTTTCAACAAAAATTCTCACTGAACTTTGGCACCCGTACAGCCTATAAGAGGTAAATATGCCGATAAAAGCGGATTTTTGCCGTCGTTATGCCTGACGTTTCTATAACAGCAAAGCCGCGGCTGAAATTCCTATGACCAGTCCAAGCGCACATAACAGAACTACTGCCGCCGCTGTTTTGGTGAAGCTTCGGCGCTTTCTTTTAGGGAAAGCAGACGTAAAAGCGCTGCAGCAGTTAATTGCCTGAACGTGTAATATTTCACTGGGAGAATCAGACTTTTCGGCTTTTACAAATAACAATATTTTTTCAAAGTATTCATTATTCGTACACTTAACTTCAATGATTTGTTTATTAATTCCTCTCAACATTTATTATCAACACTCCGTTTTGCACATTTTTGGTTTGCAATGATATTATTGACACAAAAATAAGGTTTAAACTACGGAGTTTTCAAGATTTTGTTGAAAAGCCTGTTGAAAACCCAATTCTGATAATAAAAAGTGTTGATAATCCTGTTGAAATCGTTGAAAACTACGGCTTTTTATGGGCTTGTTTATATGTTGAAAAACATTCAAGTCTAAAAAAACGTACAAATCAGCTTCTGTTTTTACACTAAATGGAATAAAATACAGTTACAAATATGAATTTTCAGTTAAAAGAATCAGTACTAAATTTTTTGCTTTCCGTATACTTTGATTTTAAAGCAGTTTACGTTTATTATTAATTTGTTTTGTATAAACGACGTTAATTTATATTAAAAAGTACAAAAAAACCCCCTGATAATATCAAAACTTTTGATTTTTCCGATTTGCTGATAATGAGTCTGTAAAATCGTACTTTTATTCTACAGCCGTGCATAATGAACTGCGTAATATTTGTAACCGGTATGTAATTACCTTGTTGTAAGAAAACGAATTGCCCTCTCTATCGAATCCTTTGAATTGCCCCAGTCGGCGTCCTTTCCAGTATTGCGGTAGTCGTACATTTTGCAGTAATGAGATACGTCCTTTTCAAGGAGATCAAGATATTTTTCAGTCAGCTCACCGCAGTCACCTATAAACTGCTTCTGCCAGCGCTTATCCATACTGTCAGCTGTCATACCTACCAGCAGGTCATAATGAGGCAGACAAAGCATTTCCTGAGCTTTGAAAAGCTCTCTGAAATCCCTAGACTTTTCATACATTTCAAAAAAGGTCACCATAAGCCTAGACATTCCCCATTCAATCTTCGAGCAGACGAAGCACTCGCTGTTTACGGCAGATACCTTTTTCTGCTTTGCAGTCTTTCCCTCAAATATGCTTTTGCGGTTAAAAATATGCTTCTGAATATCCTGTAAGTGGGATTGAAGCATTAGCGCCAGCGAAAGACGGTTTTTACAAGCACGCATCTGCTCAAAATGGGTCTTGCAGAATCCTAAGCGGTTTGTTTCCATTCTCACATCCGGCTCCATCATTGCCGCTCCCATTATATACTCGATAGTACGCTGCTCAAGCATATCTCTCATACGGCATATAGGACAGCCGCATTTGGGCTCAAATATCTCATTAACAGGTATGGTTAAAATACTTTCTCTCATTTCAAACCTCCGGATCAAAATCTTTTTTCATTACTTCATATACTAAAATGCCGCCGTTTGTTTTCTCAGCTCGGTGACAAACAGTTTTATATCCCCTTTTTTCATACATGATACACCCGGAAAGCGATGCTTCAAGATATGTGTCAGAATATGAGCCTTTTATTATTTTCTCGGCATAATCCATAAGTCTGCTTCCATAACCCATATTCTGAAATTCCGGCAGCACGAACAGCCTTAATATATGGTTTTCGTTAAAAGCGCAGGTTGCCGCAGGCTTACCGTCAGCCTCCAAAATAAAAACACTGTCATTTTCTATGCTGCCCTTTATGTTCCCCAAGCTGTGTAAATTCAGAAAAAATTCTACGCAGCTGCCGTTATAATAAATCGGATAAACCGCTTCTATCGCCGCATGAGTGATCTGCATTATTGTTTCAGCGTCACAAGATACCGCTCTCCTGATCTCCATAAAAAACCGCCCTATAAAATCTGTTGAAAAATTTATATATTTATAGTATAATGGTTTTAAAACGATTTTGCAATAGAAAAGAGGAAATTTTATGGATTATAAGGTTGACGGAAAGGATATTCTGCTATGTCAGGAGGATTTCGACCTTGACGATACCCTTGACTGCGGACAGGCGTTTCGCTGGCAGAAAATCGGAACAGACTGCTACAGCGGATATTATCTCAACACGCCGCTTATTATATCATGCGAAAATACAGCAGAACATATCTTCCGCTTGAAAGATACTTCGGAGCGTGACTTTCTTGACAAATGGTACAATTATTTGGACTTGTCCACTGACTATTCAGAACTAAAAAAACGATTTTCCGAAGACGAAACTATGTCAAAGGCCTGCTCTTATGCTGGAGGGATAAGGATACTCCGTCAGGACAGCTGGGAAGCTCTATCCTCGTTTATAATATCACAGAATAACAATATTCCGAGAATAAAAGGAATTATAGGCAGGCTCTGTGAGCATTACGGCAGCTATCCCTCAGCCGAAATGATGAAAGAGGAAACGGCTGACAGCCTTGCTTTTCTCAGGTCTGGCTTCAGGGCAAAATATCTGGTTGACGCTGTTGGAAAATTAAATTCGGGAGAACTTGATCTAAACGCAGTTTCCGCAATGCCTATAGACGAAGCGAGAGCGGCTCTGATGACGATTAAAGGCGTAGGCCCAAAGGTAGCTCAATGCGCTCTTCTGTTCGGAATGTACCGTATTGAAGCATTTCCGGTCGACGTATGGGTAAAGCGCATTATGGAACGGTGGTATCCAAACGGACTTCCTGACTGTGTAAAGGGTTATGAGGGAATTGCTCAGCAGTATCTTTTCCATTACATAAGGAATCTTGAAGAATAAAAACCTGTCAGCCTTTGAATTTAAAACACAATATATTGTGCCGCATTACTTTTCGATAACGATTTATGTTCTGGATTTTGTGTAATATGTTAAATACGCACTGGATTATTTGTGCAAAAAGTTGAAATACTCAAAAGCTTCAAAAATAGTGTTCACAGCAGGCAGAAAATGTGTTATAATTAACTTGTATGATATTCGGAAAGAAGGCTGAAGATTATGAGCAGTAAAACTGCGGTAAAACATTATAAATATAAAAATATTGCCGCCGCTATGGCAATATTGCTGATTGGTATTCTCGCACTTTCCACATCGTGCAATTCCAATTCAAACGGCGGCGAAAAAACGAAACCTGCCGCTTCTGTCAGTTCGGCTGCGAAAGACGACGGCTCATCTGTAAAAGACGAATCCTCTGAGACTTTTCAGGCTCAGAAACTTACCAGAAATTATAAATACATAAGCGTTAAAAACAGCGAATCGCTGGGCAGCGGAAACCTGATCATGCTTAATTCCACATATAAGTACAGCGGAGGAGCGCCCTCAGACCTTGACGGCGTTTACGGCTACCTTTTCGATAAGAGCGGCGCACAGATAGGTTCTACAAGCAGCACTCAGGTAATGGGAAGAAAGGAAATGCTTAAAGCTTTCAATTCGCTTCTCTGCGGCTTTTATGAGGATACGAAGCTGAAAACAATAATGGTAAGTGATATCTATACCGGCTCTGTTTCGGACGAGGAGGAAAACAGCAAAGCCGATAACGAAGCCCATACTGAGAAGCCGTGCTTTGAGCATGACTCCGGACTTGCAGTTGATCTTCAGCTTTATCTTGCTGACGAAGGCACATATCCTGCCTTCGACGGTACGGGAAAGTACACATGGTTTTCGGAAAACTGCTGGAAATACGGATTTATACAGAGATATACCGAATCCAAGTCAGCCATTACCAGAGTAAGCGGACTTGCCAATCATTTCAGATATGTCGGACTTCCTCACGCTGAGATTATGCATGCTAACGATCTTTGTCTTGAGGAATATCTTGATTTTATCAAGCAGTATACTTTTAAAAATCCATACAGCTTTGAGAGCTTCAACGGAGACTGCTATGCCCTGTATTATACACCTATGAGCAGCGAGAAAACAACTAACTGCCCTGTCCCTCTTAACGAAAACGACGAGGAATACGAATATGAGATCTCAGGAGACAATATAGGAGGCTACGCTGTGTGCGTCAAGCTTGTATCCTCCGAAGAAAAGGACGATAAAGCTGACGATACTTCTTCCGTATCGGACAGATCTTCCGAAGCGTCCCACAGCGAAAGCGCTGACTAAAGCATATTTTTAAGGAGAGTAATTATCTTGAACAAGGAAACTGTAAAAATTAAAGTCGATTATTCTGCTGCCGGATTAAGCGAAGAGAGCTGTACGCCGGTACTCGACTGTTATACAAGCACCTTTAATACCGAAATGGGAATAAGAAAACGAAGAGCGGTTCTGATCTGCCCCGGCGGCGGCTATGACTACTGCTCGGAACGCGAGGCAGAGCCTATTGCCCTGAGGTTTTTAGGCGCGGGGATAAACGCATTTGTACTCAGATATTCATGTGTAAAAAAGAAATTCCCCACAGCGGCTCTTGAATGTGCGGCGGCAGTGAAGCATATCCGTGAAAACGCAGATAAATATGATACAGATCCTGATAAAATCATAGTTGTCGGTTTTTCGGCAGGAGGACATCTTGCCGGTACGGCTGCAAACTTCTGGGACAGCGAACTGCTTACTAAACCGCTGAAATGTACTCCGGAAGATATAAAGGTAAACGGCTCAATACTCTGCTATCCGGTAATCACAAGCGATCCGCAATATACCCATGAAGGCTCTATACTTAATCTTATCGGAGAAGAAAAATCAGCTGAGCTTAGAGAGCTTGTATCACTGGAAAAAAGAGTTCACGAAAACACTCCGCCGACATTTCTTTGGCACTGCGCCGACGACGGCTGTGTTCCTGTTGAAAATACTCTGTTTTATATGTCGGCTCTTTCAAAATATCATATTCCGTTTGAAAGCCATATCTATGAATACGGCGGTCATGGTCTTGCGCTCTGCGATGAAACGACCGCGGTCTCCGAAGTTCATTATCAGCCCGTAGCTTCAGGCTGGGCAAAGCTCGCAATAGAATGGGTCTTACGTTTATAAAAAGCATCAAAGGAATTATTGCTTTAGTTTATTAAATAAATATCAAGGCTGTTTCGCATTTACTGCAAAACAGCCTTTTTTACCGAGAAAACACCTTAACAGAAATCAAGCGTCTTACATATTATAAATCATTACAATAATTTTGGAGGGATTTATATGTCAGAAGTTTATTTTTTAGGTGCAATGACCTCGAATGGGTTTTCCACTGAATTTGGTAAGGTTATTGCTGAGGACGGAATGTTTACCTATATTTTAAAGGGCGGCGCAGGTACGGGAAAGTCCTCGCTTATGAAAAAAGCCGCCAATTACTTTGAAAAAACTCAGCACGTTGAAAGATATTACTGCTCCTCAGACCCAGCTTCACTGGACGCAGTAGTTTTTAAAGGCTCTAAAGCGGCTATAGTTGACGGAACCTCGCCTCATGTATTTGATCCCCTTATTCCGGGCGTAAATCAGAAGATAATAAATCTGGGTGATTATTGGAACGAAGAGCTGCTTAAAGAGAACGGAGCGATGATCTCAGAGGTAACGGCGGCAAACAAATCTATGCTTGCAAGAGCCAAACGGTTTACCGGTGCAGTTTCAAATATTTATTCCGATACATATCAGATAGGCTCTGATTGTATTTCCGCTGAAAAGCTGGATTCATTTATTGAACGCTTTAAGAAAAAGATCCTCGGCAGGAAAGGAAGCGGAACAGGCGCAAAAAAATTCCGTCAGCTGACTGCTCTTACCGAATACGGAATTTATACTCTTACTGAAACACTTAATGATTATTTCGACGTTTATTACATGGCAGACGATTATTACGCCGTATCAAATTATCTTATCTCGGTTCTCGCAGATGAAGCGGCTGTAAGGGATTACGATGTTATTATCTGTCCGAGTCAGATGTTTAACAATACCGCTTATGAGCATATGCTTATTCCTGAGCTTGGTATAGCGCTTATCAATGGAAGCTCGGTCAACGACTTTGATACTACTGCCGGAAAGCATCTCAATCTTACTCGTTTTTATGATAAGAAGCTTATTTCCGAGCGAAGAGTAAGACTTAAAATGAATAAAGCAGCATGCAAGGACCTTACAGAGGAAGCTGTAAGGACGATAAAAACTGCAAAGGAGATCCATGACGAGATCGAAAAGTATTATATCTCAGCAATGGATTTTGATAAACTCAATTCAGCAGCCGATAAGATCATAAAGGAGATCGAAAGCAGAGCGTCTAAAGCTCCTTGACCATCTGTCCATACGGCAGATGTCTGAATCCAAGCCTTTTATAAAGAGAGATCGCCTTTATATTACCTTCCTCGACCTCAAGGCGTATTCTTTTTAACCGTGGATCTCCGTTTCTTTCAAGCTCTTCAAACAGCAGTCTTCCGAGTCCCTTTGAACGGAACTGAGGTCTTATATACAGATCCTCTACCCATATAACTATACCTCCTGCTTCGGGCGAATATGTTTTGGCAGTAACTCCGAAGCCGGCAGGCTGTCCTTCATATTCAAACATATACCCATCGAGATAACATCCTCCCTTAATTATCTCGTCAAATGTATCGGAATGGCGGCTTATAGGAATAGAATGAAGTACGGCGGGGGAATTATAGAATTCCTCAGCCATTTCAATAAATATCTCCCTGTCGGTATCTTTAAATCTGCGTATCATTTTCACATCTGCCTGCGTATAAGCGCAGACTCCTTTCTTTTTCATAAATAAAAAATAATCCAAAAAATCTCCCGCATATACGGGAGATTATTATTTACCAAAGCTTTTCGGGATATACACCCTCGCTTATAAGGCGGCATATTGATTCGGAAACAGCCCGCTTATCCTCGGCGTATGTAACTCCGAACCACCTGTCACGGCTTTCAAGCAGCCGGCAGCTTGCGGTCTTACTTTTCAGAAGCTTATCTATAACTATAGGCAGCAGAAATTCTGCTTTCGGATCATTGCCGTACTTTTCAAGGAACTCTTCAAACTCTCCGCCGAGAATATCAATAAATTCAGGCGGACAGCCCCACATATTCATTGAAACATAGCTGTCCTCGCTTACCTCATAGCCGTTTCCTGCAAGAACTCTGCCGTTTTCACGCCTTATATTATAGGTTTCCTTTATTTCTACCAGGTTATTGTCATCATCGACCGTACAGATCCCTCTTGTTACGGCTCCGTTATCGCTTAACGTATTCTTCAGGATAAATCCAGCCATGCTCAAGTTCATTCCGTCGGAGCTAATTTCCTCAGTAAGACGTTCATAAAGCTTGACAAAGGCTTCCTTACCGTAATAATCATCTGCATTTATAACCGCAAACGGCTCATTTACAGTTCCGCGGCAGCACAGCACAGCGTGTCCGGTCCCCCATGGCTTAACTCTTTCCAAAGCTTTATATTTTTCAGGAATATCCGATGTCTCCTGAAAAACATACTGAACGTTAACGTGCTCGGCGATCCTGCCGCCTATCATTTTGCAGAAAGCTTCTTCTATATCCCTTCTGATTATAAATACCACTTTATTGAAGCCCGCTTCTAAAGCGTCGTATACCGAATAATCCATTATTATTTCATTATTAGGGCCAACAGGCTCAAGCTGCTTTATACCACCGCCGAACCGGCTTCCCAGACCTGCCGCCATTATGACCAAAGTGCAGTCTTTCATTTAATACTCATGCTCACAGAATAAGCGTGAGCATATCCTCCTTCCGTGTTCCGTAAATACCTGCGAAGCTTTTTTTATGCTCATTGCTGAATGAGCATGTCCCGCAAGGCTCTGTCTATTTAATTGCTTTATATTTATATTATGACATATTTCTTTTAGTTTGTCAATATAACACTGATACTTCAGCAAAAACAAAGCCGCCCTTAAAGGCGGCTTAAAATATTATCAATACTGATTTGAAGCATCATTATACCAAGCTATATAATCGATCTTACCGTTTGTTATTCCGAACATAACACTGGACTCCTCCGAATACACACAAACAGTAGAGAAATCCGGGTCGTTTACCTTTACGCCGCTGAAAGCCTTTTCTAAGTCTGCAACAGACGATTCGCAGCCTAATCCTTCAACGGTAAATTCATCGCCTCCGTATGAAGTGATCCCGGTCACTTCTGCATCCTTGATCGCTATCTTCTTATCACTGATATTGTATACGTTTGCGTATACATCTGAATCAGCAGAAGACAGGAAGTAGCTTTGCTTGCTGTCCAAGGAATCAATATCTGTATCAAAACCAGACTGGATCTCACTGTATTTCAAGGGGAACTTTATTGCCTTTCCGTTAAGCTTAAACTCACAGCCGCTTAGTTCAGGATATTCATACTCATCGTAGCCTTCGATATTTTCGTTAATCCCGGTATTACCTTCGTTTCCGTCGCTGTTATCTATGTCAGGAGCGTTATAATCTGGATCGCCGTTTTCGCTTCCTCCGAATATATCGTTATACAGATCGCTGCCTAATGCATTTTTAATGTTTTCCTCAAGCTCGTCAGTCTTACAGGTAGCTATGTAAGCTTCAACGCCGGATTCGTCAAACGAATATATGTTATCGGACGGAACAGTAATATCTGAAGCATCTGTTTCCTCTCCGGTTACTGTTACAGTAAGATAATTCGTTCCGCTTTCTTCAATATTTACCGTAATATCAAGCTTATCCTCAGTGCTGTTTGAAACAAGCTCAATACTCGGAGAAACAGTTTCTCCCGCATCGACAACTGTAAGATCATACTTCATAGATCCGGAAAATAACTCTCCCTGAGCCTGAAGATCGGTAAATGTCATGCTCATTCCTACATTATCAGAACCGTCATCAACGCTGAGATCAAACTTTCCGTTTACCTTTCCGCCGTCGTTTCTGGCAGAACCTTTGAACGTAAAGATCTGTGAATTGTCTATATCCATAGTCATATCAACAGCGTAAACCTCGTCAGTTTCAATTGATACCATTTTAACATTTAATTCATCTTCAATTGAAGTTGAGAATCCAACCGCTGTTTCACCGTCATAGTAAACGTCAACCGACATCAGAACTTCCTTTAGCTCTTCCTCCTCCGGCTCAATCTCAGATATCATGCTGTCTAAAACTGTATCGTAATCCGACTCGCTAATTCCCATTTTAACAAACAGGTCTTTAATTACTTCATCGCTCTTAGCTTTTTCCGTTACGTCAATCATTATATCATACATGACCTGACCCGTAACCTCATAGGTCTTTACCTGATAATTATAGGAATTGCCGTCTATATCTCCAGAAATATTGCCGCTTTCCTTGCCCTCAGGACAATTCTCAACGATAAGCTTCCAATATCCTTCCATATCGTCAGCAAGCGCACCGTAATCAATTTCCGAAAGAGCATCGAAAATATCCGCATAAGCATATCCTGACGCCATTGCAGTAACAGAAGAACCGGTAGGTGAAACTGATTTTAATTCATCAGCAAGGCCAGAACCCTCCATAAGCTTAGTTATATCGTCGGCGGACGCGCTGAGATAAGCATCGCTCAGTTCAGGTGATTTTATGTAAACAGTTTCAGTTTCATTATCATAAACGGTATTAAGGGTAACAATATCTTTGGAATCGTATTTAAACTTCATATCGGCAGCAGTTTTCTTGCCCTTCTGCTTTGTTGCCGCAGAAACAGCAAACGGCTTAACCTCGTAACCGATATCTTTAGTAAGCCCTTCTCCCAGCTTCAGCTCTGCTTCGGCTGAATACGAAAAATCAAGCTCTCCCTTAATAGCTTTTTCCGCAAGATCTATAGTATCCCCTATATTTTCGGATACATGAGAAATGCCTTTCTCATTTGTTTTATCTTTACCGCCGTCCTTTTCACCGCTTCTGTCGAAATAGTACAATACGCCTGAACCAACTACGGTCAGCGCAAGAACTCCTGAAAGCACCGGCGTCAAGAATGATTTTTTCAGCATTTTGTTCCCTCCAAATTTTAATTATGATTATAACTTAATAAATAAAATATAACACATTATTAACAGAATGTCAAGGTGTCATATATTACAAAACAGAAACAAAAAAAGTGCGGAAAACTGTTTGTTTCCGCACTTTAGGGAATATAACCCTTTAATATGATCAGCCGAACTCATATCCCTTTTCTCTTACCGCGTCAATAAAATCAGGCAGTACCTCAGTATTAGTTGAGGATACCGAGTGAAGAAGATAGATTGCTCCGTCATGAACCGCTCCGGTAAGCTTACCGAAAGCCTCCTCCTCAGACGGCTGATTATCTACATCCCAGTCAGCATAAGCGTAGCTCCAGAGAACAGTTTCATAGCCGCAGTCCTGAGTTACGGCAAGAGAAAGCTCGGAAAACTCTCCCATCGGAGGACGGAATTCCGTCATTTCATAGCCGAACTCGTCCTTGATATACTTATGCAGTCCCTCGATCTCGTCACGGCATTCCTGTTCGCTGAGCGAAGGCATTGAATAATGGCTTACCGAATGATTTCCGACAGTATGACCCTCGTCTATCATACGCTTTACAAGCTCAGGGTTTTTCTCCGCATAGTCCTGAAGTACAAAGAACGTAGCCTTTACCTTTTTCTCTTTAAGCGTATCCAGTATTTGTGCGGTATATCCGTTTTCATAGCCCTGATCAAAGGTAAGATATATCTTTCCCTTATCTTCGGTAATAGCTTTAGCGTTATATTTTCCGTATGCACTATTAAAATCCAAAGCTCCCGTCGGACGGTTTTTATCGTCCAGCTGAACTCCCTGACCGTAACCGTGCTTTTCAGTTGACAGTGACGAAAAATTCTTTACAGCCGTCTGTGCGCCGATTATGACCGGCTCTACGAGATTTTCGGACTGCGCTGTTTCAGGCGCGGATTTGCTGTCAGCTGCATTTTCTGTTTTGCCGCAGGAGGTAAGCGCCGCAGCCGCAGCCAATGCCAGTAACAAAACTTTTTTCATTTCATTGCTCCTTTTCAAATATTTTAAAATTAGTATTCCACTAAAATTTCAAAACTTATCTGAAAAGGTCTATGAAAATTCTGTATTTTTTAAACTTGATATAAAACGGCTTTTATGATATAATAGCATTAAACATAAAAATGCATGACTACGGAGGAATTAAAATGCTTAACGGTTATTTGGATCTGCCTACATTTACCTTTTTTGATTTTAAAAACATATGGACAGGCAGCGTCTTTCAGGAATTTAACTATAGGATAATGTACAGACAAAACGACGGCTCCGATGAATTGTACGGAGTTATCTGGCTAGGAAAAAAGTGCTTTGATCTGACTGGACCAGAAAGCTATATTTGTGAATTTCATGAGGAATACTCTCCCGCAGGGCTTGACGAACTTGCAAAAAAAATAAACGAAAAGGCTGACGAATACCGCAGAAACGGCGGAAGCTTTTAGTTTTGCATCTATAAATGAAAATCAGAAGCTGTTGATTCTAAACTGATTTATCGCAATTAAAAACAGCAGCGCTTTAGCAATCTGCTTTTGCGCTGCTGTTTTATCTGCGATTATTACCTGTTATAATTCTGCTGTTCTCCCTGATTATATAAATGTCCTCCGGGCGGAAAATCTGATGCACTGTTTTCTCCTGACCCCGTACTGTCGGTCAGAGATGAATCATATTCCTTATCCTTAGAAATAAGCTGCTGATTCAAGAGTCTGGTTCCGTCATCATCAATAACACCAAGATCCTTTGCCGACTGGATAATTCCCTCAGCAACAGCCTTAGCATAAGCGTCAATATTTTTATCAAAAAGCCTGTTGTCCGTTTCGTCGGTTATAAATCCCAGTTCAACAAGACAGCTTGGCATTTTCGTATCAGCGTTTACATAATAATTATCTCCGGGAATTCCGACATATCCGTACTGAACGCCGCGGTTTTCCGAAATTCCGGCTTCCGAAAGCCTGCTCATTATATTCTGAGCCAATACGGTATCCTCCTTAGGCTCTTTATTATGTACCCAGATCTCAACGCCTCTAATATCTCCATCGTAGCTGTTGCGGTGAAGCGAAACATACATATCCGCCTTTGCGTCGTTTGCGATAGTACAGCGTTCCTCAAGCTCAACAAAGGTATCGTCCGATCTTGTCATAACGACTGTCGCGCCGTATTCCTCAAGATATTTTCGGACCAGCAGGGCAATTCTTAAATTGTCGTCTTTTTCAAGCCTTGTGTTGTCCGCATTTGCCGTTCCGCCGTCGGTATCTCCGTGTCCTGGGTCAATACATACCTTAAACTGCAGTTCGGACACTTTGACCTGAGATTCTGCCGTACTCTGAGTATCGCTTTCCGAAACAGAGTCGGTCTGCACTGCGGCAGGAATATTATCTTCCTTTTTAAAATGATTTATTATACTTTTTATCATTTGAAATATCCCGAAAATTATAAGTATAAAAATAAGAGCAGCTATAATTATCCGGTTCCAGTATATCTTTCTCTTCTTTCTGGCAGTCCTTACCGGCGGTCTTCCGTACAGTCTTTCAAATTCTTCATCTGAAATATTCGCCATGAAAAATTAACTCCTTATATTTTATAAGTATTATTATACTACAATTTACACCTTTAATCAATTAAGTTACACCTAATTTTACATGAACGTCAGATGTATTTAGGAATAAGACGCCAAACTACATAATATTATTACAAAAACTAACCGTACGGTAAAGATAATACCGAGCCGCACGGTTATAGTAAAGCCAAAAGCCTTTGTCAGCATATCCGCTTTATATCAGAGTTCTCTCGTCGCAGTATTCGCATATAACAGTATCGCCTTTGCCGATAAAATATTTAGGCAGATATTCTTCGTGATTTGTAATGCACTTAGGATTTGAGCATTTTACATACGGCAGGACTCTGCCGTATACAAGCGGCGCAGGAGTACCTTTTCCGCTGAGAACAGTCAGTATCAGCGCCATTCTGATATACATTCCGTATTTTGCCTGCTTAAAATACATTGCCCTGCTGTCATCATCAACCTCGACGGCTATTTCATCTACTCTAGGAAGCGGATGAAGAACCGCAAGATCCGGCTTTGCGTTTATAAGCTTAGCCTTATCCAGAATATAGCTGCCCTTCTGAGCCTCGTATTCCTCTCTTGAAGCAAAACGCTCCTGCTGGATCCTTGTCATATAAAGAACGTCCAGTTCAGGCATAGCTTCGTCAAGACTTGAAACCTCCTTGTATTCATGACCTCCTGCGGCAAGTAAATCCTTAACGTACATAGGAAGCGCCAGCTCCTTCGTTGATATAAGCACAAACCTATTACCCTTGAAGCAGGACATCGCCTTAATAAGCGAATGTACAGTTCTTCCGTTTTTAAGATCGCCGCACAGCCCGATAGTCAGATCCTCAAGCGTACCCTTTTCCTCTCTGAGCGTAAGCAGGTCGGTAAGCGTCTGAGTTGGATGAAGATGACCTCCGTCGCCAGCATTTATTACCGGACATTCGGCAGTAAGCGCCGCTGCCTTTACCGAACCGGCAACAGGATGGCGCATAACGAGAATATCAGCATATCCGGATACTATCTTGGTAGTGTCCTTTATATTCTCCCCCTTTGCAACAGACGAGGTCGCAGGGTTATCAAAGCCTATGATCGTTCCTCCCAATCTAAGCATAGCCGTCTGAAAAGACATCTGCGTTCTGGTTGAAGGCTCATAAAAGAGAGTACCCATTATTTTCCCTTTACAGGCTTCACTGTAATCCTGAGGATCTTCCTTTATTGCATGACCAAGCTCCAGAAGCTGTTTCCACCACGAAACCGGATAGTCGTTCAGGTCAATCAGATGTATAAAATCATTATAGCCGCTCATATAAACCAACCTTTCATCAAAAACACGTTTCTGACATTATACCACAAATTCTCCCGATTTTCAATAGTTCAGCTGATTTTCTGAGGATAAAATATATAGCAATCAAATGGAATTTCAGGGAGAATGATATGATCCTTCCGTCTTTTTACGGCAGGACGTAAGGTAAAGAACTAGCCGACGTTCAAATATTAAAATCAAGACTGAATTATGTTTACTTTTACAGAAGTTCAAAGCTGCCGCTTCTGCAGAACTGCTTTATATCATACAAAAACAAGATCTGGTCATAGCTTTCAATATCTGCAACATCTTCAAGGGTCTCATTTTCAAGCTTATCAAGATCAACAAGCGTAATGCTCCTGTAGTGAGGCGTAAGCAGAGGGATCATGCAGTTAGCATAGCTGCCTTTTATAATAAGAATATCCGGCCCTGAGCTGACGGAGGTAGTTACAACATATTTTTTATACTGATCTCCGTTCAGAAAGATACCATACTTATCCCCGGACTGAAGCGCAGAATCGTAGTATACCGATTTAGACGTAAATTTCTGCTCATTCTTATAGCCTTCCGTACCGGTAACATAGCTTCCGTTTTTGTTTCTGAATATGTTAATGGTATCAGCGGATACTCCTCCGTAATAGGTTTTTAAATATAGGTTGCCGTAAAAGCTTCTGTCGGCATATTCAATATCGTAATTTGAAAGATCGACCGGCTGAAAGCCAAGCTTTGGAATAACGCTTTTATAGACTGCGTAAGCTCCAAACGAAGTCCATCTGCTGTCCGTCCTGAAATAAATATAGTCGTCCCTTGCCGCAAAAAGCGGATTAAATGCGTCAAGAGTTACAATACTTTTATCCAGACGGTAATAAATATCGTCAATAAGCTTTTGCTGATCTACTGCAGAAGCAAAGGACGGAAGCTGTGATTTATATATGCCTGAAGCCGTTGGAACGAGCATAGCGCAGACTGCGCTGTTTTTATGCTTTTCCTTAAAGCTGTTGATATATCCTACCGCGTTGTTTATCCTTTTTTCATCAGTTTTATCGAAAATTTCTATAAGCCTGTTCTCGTCAACATAAATACTGCCCAGACGATTCTGACCCGAGCCTACCATAACTGTACTGTAAAGTGATCTGAAATTGTTCCTGAGCGGAAAACGGCTGCTTATATAGCTTTGCAGCTGCTTCTGAACAGTATCACCCTCACGGATCTTATCTTTAGCCGATCCAGTATTACGGAATAAAACTGTGCTTACTGCAAACATTAAAATAAAAGCGAAAAACAGAAATGCAGATATATAATTCAATATTTTTTTCATTTTATCCTCCTGTCAGAAAGCAAAAGCCGCTCTGCTGTTTCCTGAAACCATAAAAGCAGTACAAAGAATGAGCAGAGCCAGTATTATCATAGGCTTTGAAAAGCTTATAACGCTGAATTTCAGATCATTTAGCTTTGAATACAGCGTCTTGAGCAAAGGTGACGCCAGTAAAATACATATACCGAACAGAGGAATGAGGATCTGAGCCAATACCACAATCCGTTATCACCGGAGGATATTTCCCAACGGAACATAGCCCTTATATATCCGAATGTTTCGTGAAGATCTCTGCCCGCCAAGACCGACCAGCTGAAAAGCACCGTAAGCTGAGTCATTATGAACCTTATTACTGAAGGGATACGCGATAAAACGCTTTTCAGGCTATTCTCAGCTAATATGAGCAGAGCAATAAAAACCGTCCAGAGAACAAAGTTTATCCCTGTTCCGTACCATAAACCTACAGCCAAGGCACACAGCAGCATTTTTGCGGCAGCAGCAACAGAGGATATCTTACTTTTACCAAAAGACAAATATATATAATCCTCCGCCCACCTATTTAGTGAAATATTAAAGGAAGAACAGAAATCCCTTACCGTTTTCTTTGCAAACGGATGCCTGAAGTTCGGGTTTACCTCAAATCCAAGCATAAGTGCAAAGCCTCTGGCCATATGTGAAAAGCTAAGAAATTCAAAGTAAAACCAGAACCCGAAAACAAACAGCGCCAGCCACGCAGTTACAAGCGACATAGAATCTGTTCCTACTAAAGCTATATCCTTCCATAAAGCTCCCAACTGATTTGATATTATCACCTTTTCACTTAATCCGAACATAAAAAGCAGAATACCGTCTGACAGCTTTTGACTGTTGATCTGCGGAGATCTAAGTCCGTCAGATATATCACCGAATCTTACCAGAGGACCGCAGATAAGCGAAGGCATAAATCCCACATACGAAAATACGCAGGAAAATTTAATTTCAGGCTTTATTAACCCCCTGTAAATATCAGTACAGTAGGAAATGCTGTGAAGCGTATAAACTGTAACTCCAAACGCCGCATATAGTCTGAACCGCCCGTCAGCTTCGGATAACAAACCGAAAAGTCCTGTTCTGCTGAATCCGCTGTAGGAAAAAGTTATAAGCATTGCCGCGTTTACAGCGCAGCATAAGCCAAGCAAAATTCTGCTCTTTTTCACGTCCGTCCTGAAATTATATATCAATATCCCGCCTATGTAAGCAAGCAAAACAGCGGCAAAAAGGTTTATAAGTCCCAGAGGATCTTTCCACGCAGTAAAAAAACAGCTACCGAGCATAAGGATCTTCGCTCTCTGCTCAGGCTTGCAGATCCCGTATATCCCCATAAAAACAGGGAGAAAAAAATACAGAAACAATATGCTTGAAAAAGTCAATTTCAGCTCTCCCCCGTTTCGCTGTTCTCCTTCAGTTCCTTAACAAGCTTTTCTAAGCCTGTTTTATCCGTCATAGTATTGACCGCTTCCAACAAAGCGTTAGCCGTAATAAGCGACGGCAGTCCCAATTTTTCTGCCGTCCTTGCTCTTAAAGCTCCGCTGTTCGGCTTTCCGGACAGCCCCAGCTCGTAAAAATCGAGTTTAGAAATACAAGCCTTTTTCGGCTCAGAGGTCAGTATTCCCGCCCTTTCAAAGGTTTCTCTCAGAAGCTCTGTATCAATTCCCTCAACGCCCAGCTTCCCTTCCTTTGAGGGACGTTCCTTGCGCTTTTCCTTGCCGAAAATATCCGGTATATAAAGATTAATGATTTTACCCTCCGGGCATATCCCTTTTATATGTCCCCTGATTTTAAAGCCTGCCGAATCGGAGTCTGTAAGAATTATTATCCCGCAGTTTTCAGCGTAATGCCGAATAAGCTCCGCAGTTTTCTTGTCCTTAAATACGCCGAATCCGTTAGTACAGATAATAACACCGTCAATAAAGGAGGACAGCTTTATTTTATCATATTTTCCCTCGACTACGACAGCCTGTTTCAGCTTTATCTTTTCCATACAAATAACCATTACGCACTCAGGCGAATATGTTCTCCTTTATAGTTTTAAGCATCGCCCGTCAAAATATAACGAAGCCTTATATGTCAGTCAGTATTATCAGCACTGCAGCGCCATAGCCTTAGCGGCAGCCTGCTCCAGAACCAGTAGGTCGGCGCTTTTTCCGCCGGAACGCGTTTTCAGCAGTATATCCGTATCGGAAAATATTTTAAGCGACTGCCTGATCCTTTCACAGGTAATATTTGCGCATTCCGAATAAGCGTTTTTTACAGCAAATTCCCTGTTTCTTCCGTATTTAAAATCCGTCGTACAGTCGGAAACCGAACGTCCTGATGACCTTGCCAGCTTCGCTCTGTAAAGATCAGTCATGGAAAAGCTGATAACTCCCAATATTTCAAAAGCCTCATAATTCTGATCTGAAAGCTCCTTCATACGGTTAAATACCATAGGGGCGTTGCTCCTGAGTATATTGAGCGCCAACGCAAATCCGTCAGACTCGACTCTTTTTACGCATAAAGTGTCTATATCCTCACGAGTTATTCTCCTGCCTGCCGCATAAGAGGTAAGCTTTTCAATCTCCTGTCCGACAAACGAGGTATCGCAAAGACAGCAGTCCGCAAGGTATTCGGCGTCCTGCTTTGATATATCACAGCCTGCTTTTTTTACGGCTGAAGCTATGCTCTTTCCCATATCCGACACACGCCTGTATGAAAACTCGCAAACGCTTCCGTGCTTGGCGCAGAAATCCGCAAAACGCTTGTTTTTATCCGTTAGACTGCGCTTGTTTTTATACAGATCAACTCCTGTGGAATAAATGATCACCGTAGTCGTTTCAGGAAGAACGGAAAGAATTTTTCTGAGATCGTCTGCGTCTGACTTAACAACGGTATCCATATTAAGATCGTTTACAGCTACGACTACTCTCTGAGCAAACATCGGAAGCATTTCGCAAGCTCCTGCAATTTCGGCTATATCAGGCTTCCTGCCGTCAAAGCTGTGAAGGTTCATGGTCTGTTCTTCAGCTGGGCAAAGCCTTTTTATCAGCTTTTTTACATACGCCTCCAATGCTCCGGAATCATGACCGCAGAAATAATACAGGCTTTCAATATCCCCAGCCTTAATTTTTTTGGAAAGATCGCCTGCGGTAATAAAAGCCATAATAAATCTCCTTTACTTACTGCCGAAGCTGAACGTAACTGTTGAAGTCTGATCGGACAGATCGTACAGTATACCGTTAACGCTTATATGATCGTAATAAAGCTCAAGCCTGTTCCCGTAAGCAGCTACGATATAGCCGCTTTCAGTTGATCCTACAGAAAAGTCCAGAAACTCCGCCTTTGCGCCTGAGTCCATAATTAAGCTTTCCGATATTCCGGAATCGGAATAATAATCCTCCGGGGACGGTACAAGCGAACTTTCGTAAACGCTTTTGCTGTAATCTACTCCGCTGCTTATGAAAATTCCGGCAACCCTGTCAATTCCGTTGTATGAAATAAATCTCTGCACGGCCTGAGAATACGAAGCCTTTGATCTCAGATCAATAACAACGGCTTCCGAGCCTTGATATATTACTACGGTACAGCTTCCCTTCCCGGGAAATACTGCCGCATGAACGGTCCTTCTTCCGGCAAATTCAGCAAAGGTAACAGAAGCGTAGATCCCGCAGTATACAAGAACTGTCATAATTGCGTATACTCTGAATTTTCTGTACTTTACCGAATAAATTATACCTGCCGCCGCAGCTGCTGAAAATATCAGAATTACTGCAAAACGGCATGACGGAACCGCGGCAAATCTAAGAGCCGAAAGTCCGGAGGCAAATTTTATCACAATGCCCGTTATCAATCCGGCTGCTTTAAACAGGAATACCGAAACAGCTCCTCCGCCCAACAGCGCTCCCGCCGTAACCAGTATCAACGCTATTGTGCAAAGCGGTACTGCAATTAGATTGGTTATCGGCGCTATGACCGAAACCTCGGTAAAAAATGCCGCAGCTAAAGGCATTGTTACAAAAAGCACCGCTGTTACAGAAATAAAAGAATATACCGCTCTGCTAAACCTTTTTACCGATACCGTTTTGCAAAGCGCAGGACCGACCGTTCCCACAGCGAATGCAGCCGTAAGCGACATAACGAAGGACGCATTTCTTACAAGATACGGCTCGGCTGCACACATTACCGCAGAGCATATTCCGAGAGAGTTCAGAGTATCGGCACGTCTTCTGAATACACCCGAACAGTATACGGCAGACATCATTATCCCCGCTCTTAAAACAGACGGCGAAAATCCTGCAAACGCAATAAATACCAGAATGACCGACTCTGTTAGAATAAACCTTTTTCTTTTGGAGGAAACCAGACGGTTAATTATTACGCTGAAAAACATTGTTATTACCGATAAATGCGTGCCGGAAACGGCGAAAAGATGACCTATTCCGCTTCTGTAAAGCATTGTTTTAGTCAAATCGTCCAGATTCGTCTTATCTCCGCACAGCATAGCCGTAAGAAAAGCTCCCTCGCTTTCGCCGGTGCTGTTCCTTATGCTCTGTGATACATAATCCCTGAACTTCATTATACTGCGCATAAAGCAGCTTTTGCAGCCGCCGATAAATTCCACCTCAGGAACGGCATCGCCCTCAAGAAACACTCCCCTGGGACGGTTATAGCTTAGTGAATCAAAGCTTACGGTATCGCTTATAACTTTAACCTTTCCGGTAACTCTGACGTTTTGATAATATTCATAATTATCGTCTGCGGCAAAGTATGTAATGCTTGTCTTTTTTCCGCCGTTGATCCTGCCCTTGACGGTAATTCTGCATGAATCACCGCCCGTATACTGAAAATCCGTAATATATCCCTCGACCGAAACCGTCTTCTGATCGTAAGAGATGATCGGCTCATAGTATAAAACAGTATATATTTTTCCGACAAAAAGACCGGCCAATATGCAGACTGCCGCTGATAAAACATATACCCTGTATTTTTTCAGAGCTGTAAATAATATAACGCCTGCGGCAGAAACCGATATTGCAAACGGTGCAAAGCTTTTTCCCCAGTCGGCGGAAAACAGCAAAAGCCCTAAAAGGAAAGATAATCCCCACCAGGCGAATTTACGCGTCACAGGCGCTCCTCACATTTCACGGTCAGCCTGCCGGCCAGCCGAAATCTCTTCCTGCAAGCATATGAAAATGAATATGAAAAACGCTCTGTCCCGCACGTTCTCCGCAGTTTGACACTACCCTGAAGCCGTCCTTTAAATCCATTTCACCAGCAAGCTTCGCAATAACCTCGTAAATGTGAGCAACTACCCCGCTGTTTTCAGGAGTAAGCTCGTCAAGCTTAGCTATATGCTCCTTAGGTATAACAAGATAATGTACGGGAGCAGTCGGAGCTATATCCTCAAAAACGTATACCGTTTCATCTTCATATATCTTCTTTGACGGAACATCTCCGTTTATTATTTTACAGAACAAGCAATCAGTCATCTTTATCCTCCTTTGTTTCTCCGCTGAGAAATTCAGCGGTTTCCTGTTTCAGCTCAGCTTCGGTCTCCATCTGTTCCAGCATATACGAAAGTCTGCCTGCATCGCCGTATTCCAGAGTAAACTGGCTTAACATCTGATTTGCCTCAGCTACTGAATTTACAGCGCCTATATTTTTCAGCTTTCCTTCAGCTTTAGCTATCTCACCTGCAAATCGGTCATGAACCGTCTTTATCTTCTCTGCGTTTTCATGAGCTGTTTGATAATTCGACTCAAGGATCGCTTTGCTGTACTCCAGCTTTTCAAGCTTTTCGCTGAAAACCTCAGCATCGTCCGTATTTCCGGCCGCTTCCGCTTTGCTGCGGTATATACTGAACTTTTTACGCTCTGCGCGGTTTTCTTCAAGAGCCGCTTCCGCTTTTTTCTCCAGTTCTATCAATTCGTGCGCCTGACTGTTTATTTCGCTTAGCTTCAGACGCATTTCATATATGATCTCATCAGCGTTTTTTTCATCGTTCTTCAAATCACTTATATTTGACTTTATTATATCTCCTATTCTCGAAAAGATTCCCATATAAAACGCTCCCCCCTTTCGGCTATTCGTACTTTTCGGCAAGCTTCTCAGCTTCGCTGTCCTCAAAGGTCTCGATCGGAGTTTCAAGCAGCTTTTTCATATTCTCTTTTTTAAGACGGTTTTTCCGAACCGCTTTTTTGCACATATGCTGAGTTACCGCCAGAGCCGTGATTACAACGGCCATTATAAATAAATAGAATACAGCGGGTCTGGTTATTTTCATAATACGGATCCCCGTCTTTTCAAAGGCCTTGGATAGCTTCTTGGCACGGTTTCCGAAACGGGAATAATACTTTTCGATATGATCTGTCAGAATACTCTGGGCTTCCTTATCCATTACCTGTGCAGCTTCCTTTCCGCTGAAGCAAATGACCTTATGCTCCTTTTCATGCTCGAAAAAGACCACCAGCAAATGCTTTTCATCGCTGAAAAGCTCGCCGTATCTGCTTTTGCAGAATTCCTCCATATCAGAAACATCAGGCGAAGTTCCGCCGTTTATCTCTCCGGTAATATACAGATAAGGCAAAACCCCCGTTTTCTCTGAGAAAGCCTTCATACCCTCCTCAAGATCCGACGGAGCTTCTACCCAGCCAAGCTCATCTGTATAATACTCAGTCTGGACCGAAACCGTATTTTCAAGTTTCTCCCGTTTTACGGTTGACTTACCGATCTCAGTTTTATTTCCGCCAATAACGTTAACGGCAATAATGATCAATATTATTACCGCCGCTGCCGACCCGAAGCCGGCAGATTTTCCGCCCTTGCTCATAAATACCCCCGTATCCGACTGATACAGCCGTTGTGAATTACTTTATAAATTCCTCTGCAATAGAGCATACCTGTTCAAGCGCTTCGTCAAGCTTTGAGATATCGGCTGCTCCTGCCATAGCTGAATCGGGACGTCCTCCGCCCTTTCCGCCTGTTAATGCCGCGGTTCTTCCGACTATTTTTCCTGCATGAATACCCTTTGCAACGGCGTCCTTTCCTGCCGCTGCGGCAAAGTTCGCCTTTTCTCCGTCAATTCCTGCGATAACCGCCAGCACATCGCTTTCCCTGGCTTTAAGCTCATCACCCATTTTTCTGAGCATATCCGGTTTTATCCCTGTCATTTTAGCCGTTACTACCCTAACACCGCCTACATTTACAGCGCTGTCAAGCAGCGATCTCGTACGAAGCGAGGATATTTCCGACTGAAGCGAATCCCTTTCCTTTTCAAGAGTACGCACCTCCTGCATTACAGCAGCGCACCTGGCGGAAAGCTCAGACGGATTTGCAAGCTTCAGCGTTTCTGCCGAGCTGCGTATTATCTTCTCGTTTTCGTTGAAAAGCTCCAGCACTCCCGTACCCGTAACAGCCTCTATACGCCTTACTCCCGAAGCGACCGAGCTTTCTGAAATTATCTTAAATAATCCGATCTTTGAGGTATTATCAAGATGAGTACCGCCGCAGAACTCAATTGAAGCAGTCTTAGCTCCGCTGCCCATAGTAACTACTCTTACTGAATCTCCGTACTTTTCTCCGAAAAGAGCCATTGCACCCAGCTTCTGAGCCTCTGCAATAGGCATTTCCTCCATAGTTATTCTTAAAGAGGAGAGTATATAGCTGTTTACAAGCGCTTCTACTCTGCTTTTCTCATCGGCAGTCATTGCGCTGAAATGAGAGAAATCAAACCTCAGCCTGTTAGCGTCGACAAGCTGACCTGCCTGATGAACGTGCTCGCCTAAAACCGTCCTTAAAGCCGATTGCAGAAGATGAGCGCAGGAATGGTTGCGCATAACTGCAAGCCTGTTTGCTTCATCGACCTCAAATTCGGCTTTCTGACCAACAGAAATACCGCCCTCTATAACTCTTACCTTATGGGCAAACTTTCCTGCTGTGACCTTCTGTACATCAAGGACCTCACAGCGTCCGCTTGCTGTAACGATAACTCCCTTGTCGCCAACCTGCCCGCCGCTTTCAGCATAGAACGGAGTCTGTGCGGAAACGATATATACTGTTTCACCTGCTCCGGCATTTTCAATAAGCTCGTCGTCTGTCGCTATAAACGAGATCTCAGACGTTCCGTTCAGTTTGTCATAACCGATAAACTCAGTATGGAATTCCTTATCGATCTTATGAAAAACGGTTTCGTCCGCACCCATATACTTAGAGCCGCCTCTTGCTTCTCTTGCGGTAATTCTCTGCTTTTCCATACATACCGCATAGCCTTCTTCGTCCGCTTTAAGACCCTTTTCCTCAAGTATCTCACGGGTAAGATCTATAGGAAAACCGTAGGTATCCGAAAGCTTAAAGCATGATTCGCCGTCCAGAACGCTCTTTCCCTCAGACTTCACAGCTAGAATATAATCCTCAAGGATCTTCATTCCTCTGTCTATAGTTTTGTTGAAATTCTGCTCCTCGGTAGTAAGTACCTTTACTATATAATCATATTTCTCCTCAAGCTCGTTGTATTCACATTTATTACAGTCAACAACAGTCTTTACCAGATCCTTCAGGAACAGCCCGTTTATACCCAACAGCTTGCCGTGACGGACAGCTCTTCTTAAAAGACGGCGCATAACGTAGCCTCTTCCCTCGTTTGACGGCAGAACTCCGTCTGAAGCAAGAAATGTTACCGCTCTTATATGGTCGGTTATGACACGGATCGAAACGTCTTTCTTGTATTCTTCTCCGTATTTGCAGCCTGCAACGGCGCATATCTGATCACGGACAGCCTTGATCGAATCAACGTCAAATATTGAATCCACTCCCTGCATCATTGCGGCAAGTCTTTCAAGACCCATTCCTGTATCTATATTTTTCTGCGCTAGAGGAGTATAAGTCCCGTCCTCGTGACGCTCGAACTGAGTAAATACCAGATTCCAGAATTCCATATACCTGTCGCAGTCACAGCCTACTGTACAGCCGGGCTTACCGCAGCCGTATTCCTCTCCCCTGTCGAAGTAAATTTCAGAGCATGGGCCGCATGGACCGTCAACTCCCGCTTCCCAGAAATTATCCTCCTTGCCCATTCGGAATATCTTATCCATAGGAAGCCCTATCTTTTCATGCCATATCTTCTCCGCTTCCTCATCGTCCTCGTAAACGGAAACATAAAGCCTTTCAACAGGAAGCTTCAGCACCTCGGTGCAAAATTCCCATGCCCAAGCAATAGCCTCCTCCTTGAAATAATCTCCGAAGGAAAAGTTGCCCAGCATTTCAAAGTATGTACCGTGCCTTGCGGTCTTTCCTACATTTTCAATATCTCCCGTCCGTATGCATTTCTGACAGGTAGTCATTCTGTTCCTGGGAGGAATCTCCTGACCTGTAAAGTAAGGCTTAAGGGGAGCCATTCCCGCAACTATCAGCAGAAGACTGTTATCGTTCTGAGGAATAAGCGGATAGCTTTTATGCCTCAGACAGCCCTTGCTTTCAAAAAACTTGAGGTAAGCCTCCCTCAGATCGTTAAGACTTGTCCATTCCATAAATTTCATATCCTTTCAATAGCTATTTAAAAAGCTCCGCCCCACATAATATGGGACGAAGCCAGATACTCCGTGTTACCACCCAAATTGCTTCGTCATAAAATCTAATGCCGAAACCGCTCGAACCCTTTAACGCAGGAGATACGCCGCTGCTTTCACAGCGATGCTCGGGGCAGCCACCGAATTTCGGATCAAGGCTCGCACCAACCGCCTCTTCTCTTCGATCCTTAATTTCGGATAATTCCGTCAACGCCTTTTATATATACTTTAATTATATAGCCTGGATTTAAAATTGTCAATAGGCAGACAGCAAAAAACACGGAAATCAAATTACGATCGATCTCATTACATTTTTCAGAAATTTATTCCGTGAGCAAAAAGGCATTCTGATATCTTTCCTGTATTTTATTCGCCGATACATGACTTGATATACGTTCTGAGTATCTCCTCAGCATAGATCAGCTTATCCTCCGGACACTTTTTCAGGAGCCTTACTATCTCCCCTGAACTGCTTTCATCCGATTCTCCGTAAAGAATATAGTCGGCGGAAAGCATTAAAGTATTGGAAAGCTTATTCAGGGTAGCAAGAGACATTCCCTTTGCTCCGATCTCAATATCAGAACAGAACTTCGGCGTTATATCCAGCATTTCCGCAAGCCGCTCCCGGCTGTAGCCAAGAAGCTCCCGCCGCTTCCGTATTCTGTTGCCTATGCTTATATAATCGAGATTTGACAATTTAACACCCCTGTCTATAGCATACACCTTAAAAAGTGTAAATAATATAATCTTATAGGGTTGACAAAATACAACTTTAAGGGTATAATTAATGTAAAGTTATTTTAAAGAGGAGCAATATTTATGAATTATAATAAATTCAGAAAAAAAATTAATGCCGCAAGAATATTGGCAGCTGTAATATTAACAGCAGGAACATTGTTCTGCTTTCTGCTCCAGTACATAGGCGTTCCGAAAGGACGGCTGGCGGATTACCTGTTTCTGCTTCCGATCGTCATTTCTTTGATGATTCTATCCGTATGCGAGCTGCTCCTAATAATAAAAAAGCCCATAAAGAAATCGACCGCATACGATTACAGCTGCTACATAAACGCCGCAAATAAGCATACTGACGATTAAAACTTCCGTTTAGATACGGGAGTTTATTTTTTTGTGAACCGGCATACTTTTTTCTTACTTTAGTAACGTTTTGCTCTTGTATGTTACGATCATGTATGCTATAATACATAGTAATTTACAGCATACTGAAAAACTGCGGAAAAGAAGGAGCTTTGAGTCAAAATGTATATATGCCCCGTATGCGGAAAGAGCCTTAAGCCGGACAAAAGCTCCTACCGCTGTAAAAACGGTCACTGCTTTGATATTGCCAAAAACGGTTATGTAAATCTGCTTACAACAAAAGGAATGAATCCGAAGAAAGCAGGCGACAATCCGCTTATGGTTAAGGCAAGAAGCGATTTTCTCGATAAAGATTACTATAAGCCGCTGGCGCTGAAAACCGCAGAAATAATCAAAGCCCTGCTTAACGGGATAACTAAGCCAATAATTATAGACAGCGGCTGCGGAGAAGGCTACTATACCGCCGTATATGCAGAAGAAGCTGAAAATGCAGAGGTTTACGGTATAGATATATCTAAGACCGCCGCGGCTCACTGTATGACAAGATGCAGATCAAACGGTATTAAAAATGCTTCATTTGCTGCGGCGTCATCATTCAGGCTTCCCTTTTGCAGTCTTTATGCCGATCTTATCGTGTGTACCTTTGCTCCCGTATCCAACGACGAATATGCAAGAGTGCTGAAAAAAGGAGGAGCTCTGGTTATAGTTTCACCTGCGGCAAGGCATTTATACGGACTTAAAAGCGTACTTTACGAGAAACCGTATGAAAACAGACCCAACGTTTACGGATTAAGAAATTTTGTAAAAGCAGACGAAACCGAGCTTACCTATACGGTAACTCTTGAAACAAACGAGGATATACGGAATCTTTTTACTATGACTCCTTATTTTTATAAAACTCGTGAGGATGCAAAAAACCGTCTTTTTTCTTTGGACAGTCTTGAAACCGAATGCAGTTTTCTTATAGAAACATACCGTAAAAAGTAAATCGGACTACTACAGCTTTGCTTAAAATAACTTAAAATAAATATGAAAGAGGGTGCTGCTCTGTGCCGCAGGTATCGGCGCAGGGTTTTTACATGAACAAGAATTTATTCTGTAAGGGATATACCTGGGGGTTCTTTTCTCCCAGCGGAATGATGCAGACCGAGGCGGCGGAAAGGTCTATGGAAAGACTGGCTTCAAACGGTCTTGACTGGATATGTATTCCCGTTAACGCATGGCAGGAGAGCTTTGCAGACACAAGGATATTCAGCGACTACGAAAGGACTCAGACTGACTCCGACCTGCTTTTTGCTATAAATAAAGCAAGAGCTCTGGGGCTTAAGATCTGTCTGAAGCCTATGGTGAACTGCTTTGACAGATCATGGAGGGCAAGGATCGACTTTCCTCCCGAAAATCCCGAATACTGGGACAAATGGTTCAAATCATATACCGCCTTTATGCTTCACTACGCTGAGCTTGCACAGAAAACAGGCTGTGAAATGCTTTGCACCGGCTGTGAAATGGCGGGAATGGACAAGCAGTCTGAAAGATGCCGTAAAATGATAGCCGAGGTTCGGAAGGTATACGGCGGAATAATTATGCATAATATAAATCACGGCGACGAGCTGAGGTTCGATTGGCTGTATGACGTGGACGTTATCGGTATTTCCGGATATTATCCGGTCACCGACGGGATAGACCGCAGTCTTGCGCATATGACAGAAGAATTTGAAAGACGTACAAAGATCCTGGAAAAGGCGCATAAGCATTACGGAAAGCCTATAATGTTCGCTGAAATTGGAGTAAGAAACGAACAAGGCTGCTCTCAGTACCCGTGGGATTTCCACAACAGACCTGAAATGCCTTCAGATGAGCAGGAACAGGCGGATTTTTATGAGGCGGCAATGACTGCTACCTGGGACAAGGAATGGTTCTGCGGCTACTTCTGGTGGGACTGGAAAGCCGCGCTTCCTCCTATCGAAAAGGCAAAGGAAAACCGCGACTTTACCATATACGGAAAAAAGGCTGAACAGGTACTGAAAAGCTGGTACTCTAAAGCCAGATAATATACAGCAAACTGATATCAGGATCAATTCCCGATATCAGTTTTTTATCTTCTGTATTTCCATTCGTATTTCAGTACAGACTGCACAAAAAAGCCTGTTTTTTTCAGATTTGGCAGTGCAAAATCCTTATTTTAATTATTAACACAAAATACATTGACTTATTATACTTTAAGACTTAAAATATACCTTGTGCCAAAAATAAGAATATATTAAACCTATGAAAGGAGAGGCTCTATGGTTCGTGATATGACTAAAGGAAAGCCTTTGAATCTTATACTTGCTTTCTGTATCCCAATGATTTTCGGAAACCTTTTTCAGCAGTTTTACAGCATGGTCGATACTATAGTGGTCGGACGCTATGTCGGAGTAAATGCTCTTGCCGCAGTCGGATCAGTAGGGTCGGTATACTTTCTTGTAATAGGCTTTGCGACAGGAATATGCAGCGGCTTTTCAATACCTGTTGCTCAGTTCTTCGGAGCTGGCGATTACGTTAAAATGAGAAAATATGTAGCTAATACCGCATATCTCTGCATTATTTTCGGAGCGGCGCTTACCGCTGCCACAATGCTGCTGACCAAAGACCTGCTTAAACTTATGAATACACCATCGGATATTTTCGACGATGCATACCGGTACATAATAATAGTTTTCGCAGGCATACCTGTAACAATCTTCTATAACATACTTGCAAGCATTTCAAGAGCCTTGGGTGACAGCAAAACTCCCCTTAAATATCTTACGATAGCCTCGGGGCTTAATATTGTGCTCGACCTTGTTTTTGTTCTTGTTTTCAAGCTAGGCGTTTCGGGAGTTGCATATGCAACTGTTATCTCACAGCTAATTTCCGGAATCCTTTGCTTTATCTATATGAAGAAAAATCTTGATATCCTATACTTTGACAGGCAGGAAGTCAGATGGGATACTGCCTGCGTTTCAAGACTTCTCAAGGTTGGCGTTCCTATGGCGCTGCAGTTTTCAATTACAGCGGTAGGCTCTATAATACTGCAAAGGGCCGTTAACTCCCTTGGTTCAGGGATCGTTGCCGCTACAACAGCGGGAAGCAAAGTCCAAATGCTTGTGACCCAGCCTATGGAAACCCTAGGAGTAACAATGGCAACCTACGGCGGTCAGAATTTAGGCGCACAGCGGGTCGACAGAATAGTAAAGGGAGTAAAGCAGAGCTTTATTGTTCAGATGATTTACTGTGCAGCCGCTGCTCTGATCATATTTTTCTTCGGAGTATATATATGCTATCTTTTCGTCGATTCCTCCGAAACTTCAATTCTTCAGAACGCTTCGCATTTCCTAAGAACTCAATGCATATTCTATCCTACGCTTGGCATACTGTTTATTTTCAGAAACCTGCTCCAGGGTCTTAGCTTCAGCTTTCTTCCTATGCTTGCCGGAGTAACAGAGCTTATAGCGCGTTCAGTCGTTGCCTTCGGATTTGTCAGTAAATTCGGCTTCAACGCCGTATGCTACGCCTCCCCTATTGCATGGATCGCCGCTGCCGTCCTTTTAACAGTAGTTTACTTTTTTAAGATCAAATTTCTTAAAAAGAGATATCCTTATAATTAAAAAGCTGAGTAAAAATAAAAACACGGCTGGTTACATATAAGTCCAAATTAAAGGACTATTACCGTCAGCCGTGCTTTTTTATATTTTAAATTCCGAAAGTCTATCCCGGTATTCCTCAAAGGGCATTGGCTTGGCAAAATAATAGCCCTGTATGGAATCGCAGTTGAGCTTTTTGAAAAACTCATACTGCTCGCCTGTTTCTACTCCCTCGGCTGTTACCGGAATATTAAGCGATCTTGCAAGCTCGATAACGCTTACAATAATCTTGCTGCCGCGCTTATCGTTATAATCGTCTACAAAGCTTTTATCCAGCTTCATTTTATCTATATGGATCGATTTAAGCATCATCATAGAAGAATAGCCTACGCCGAAATCGTCCATCAGTATTTTAAAACCACGCTTATGAAGCTCGTCTATAATGCTTTTAAATTCGTCCTGATTTTCAAACAGCGCACTTTCAGTGATCTCGAGCTCGACCAGATCAGTCGTAACTCCGTATTTTTTCATTATTTTCTCATAAATATCTATAAACGTTTTATCATAGAGAACCTGTCTTGACAGATTTACCGAGATCGGAACGGGCTTATAACCCTCGTCAATAAGCTGTTTTTGCCTGCTGCATACCATTTCAAACATCTGCCTGTCCAGCTTTACAACAAAGCTGTTGCTTTCGGCAAGAGGTATAAATACCGACGGAGAAACAACAGTACCGTCCGGTTTTATCCATCTTATAAGCGCTTCCGCACCTGTTATCTTCTGAGTTATCGTATTATACTTAGGCTGGAAAAACGGAACGAATTCATGATTCTTATCCGCGATCTCCATCTGGTTTTCAAGCTTCTTGTTATAAAGCATCGTATCACGGTAAATATCCTTGTAATAAGAAATAAATTCATCGTACTTATGCTTTATGGAAGCTCTTGCGATCGACGCGAGGTTCTGCATACGCTGAATATCCTCATTATGATTTTCTATAAGATAAACTCCGATAGAAGGCTTTATAATATACCCGCCCTCCATATCAGGCTGCTCCTTTTGAAGCGTACGGCATAAATTCAACAGCCGCTCATTAAGCTCCTCTCTTGTATCATAATATAGCAGCAGCACAAACCTATCAGCCGTACGCCTTGCATACAGACTGTCGCTGCTGGCGCATTTCTCTATTATCCTGTAAACATATCTTAATATCTCATCTCCGCGGTCGTTTCCGTAAACCTCTCCGATAAGCTTGAAGTTATCAAGATCAAAAACCGCATAAGCTGCATTTTTATCATTTTTCATGAGGCTCAGCTTTGCCTCTATAGAAAACTTAGTATATGACATACCTCCCGTAAGCTGATCAACATACAATATCCTGTCAAACATCTCTCGTTTCTTCTTATTGCTTCTGGCAAGATAAAGCATAAACAAAACTGACATTCCGGCAACTATAACACACAGAATATACGTTACATTCATTACAATTCTTACGCTGCGCTGTGCCACTGAAGTCGGAACCACATTCATTAGATACCAGTCATTTACGCCGAGGGGAGTATAATAAAGATATTTATCTACCTTATTTGAAAAAATAATATATCCGGAGTCGCCGTTATTCATACTGCTTTTCAGTTCCCTGCTGCATTCAGAATTTTCAGGATCCGCTATCATCATTGCTTCAAATATATTTTTCATTCCCTTAAAGCTTGTAGGATGACTCGAATCTACTACAGTATTTCCGTTCTGATTTACTATATAAGAATAACCTTCTCCGTCAAACGTATTGACAGACATAAGATTTCTGAAGCTCTCTATAGAATAAGTGGCAAATAAAACCGCCGCAACCTTATCGTTTTCATATATCGGTGTAGCGTATACGGTTATTCCGGCTCCGCCCGCTTTATCAGACAGGCGGTCGGACAATACGGTTTCTCCTTGAAATACGCTTTCGTAGTATTCCCTGTCTTTAAGATTCATTTTTATATCGTCAGTAGTATAAGCACTACCGTCAGGCATTATTATACCCATACGCTTAAACGGGTAACTGCCGGTTATTTCCTTTATTGTGTTAACATTTCTTTCAATATCAAATTCCCCGTAGCTTGTCAGGTGATGAGCCATAGCACGAATAAGATTATATTCCGAATCGACCTCATTATATATCGTTTTAACGCTTTGCTCGGCAACCTCTTTAAGAGTATTTTTAACGTCGTTATTAAGCTCTCTTTTAAGCATATGGGCATATAAAACAAGAGCGCCTATTATTACCAGACATATCAATACGCCGACTTTTACGCTGGCCAATGTTCTTTTACTCATACTCAATCCTCCAACAAAGGATTACAAATAAACCCAATATTTCCTTTTCGTTGATAACATTTTAACACATTTTTTTAATAAAATCAATAGAAATCCTTTTCCTCCGCTGATTATTTTTAAAATATTTTAAAATGCGACATAAAGTTCTTCACACCGCTATACATTATATGTATATTAATGATAAATGTTTATACATTACATAATTTAAAAGGAGAACAAGCTGACAACCTGTTCTCCTTATTATACAATATTTAATAAAAATGGCTTTACTTAAACACTGTTATACTACTCAGTACATCGGATTCACTCCAACTTTGTTAAGTCTTGAACAGCAATATAAAAATAAATGCGGCTATTTTAAAACACATTATTTACCTTGCCGCTTCAGCCAACCGAATCTGCTTCATCCGGTCATTTACCTAAAGCCATACAGCTTATACCTAAACCATTGGAATTACACCTTTCAGTAATTTTGATCTCACTCACAAATCACTTATACCATCGGACTCATACCTTTCGTATAAATTAAATTCCAAAAGGAACAAATATCAGAATCAAACTAAAGTTTCTGGCGGACTCACTCCAATCTTTTAAATATTCAAGCGCCTTGTGCAAGTCTTGATCATACTGCACCACTCCTGTAGAAACTTTATTATACCGGCATCCGCCGATTATCAGCATATCCTTCAAATCAACTTAAATTCTTGGGCGGACTCACTCCCGTCTTTCAGATATTCAGTCTTATTTCAAAGCACTCTTTAATCATATAAAGTACCCTTACTATCAAATATGCAGTTTGATAACTGTTTAAGCTAAAGTTTACATTGGACTCACTCTTTCAAGTTATTTCAAAAAACCCTTAAAAAAACCTGAACTGTGCATTGGAAACACTCCTAACTAAAATTTATTCAGAAACCTCTTAGAGAAAATCATAATAGTTTCTCCTTTCAAAATATCTGAATTATTAAATTGTAATTGCAGAGTATCCAAACTTGTATAAACTTATTTGTTAATTTACCGCGAAACTCTCGAATCTATATTTCATAACCACTTTTACCGGTTTGAGTTTATCAGTCTTTACACCTGAGTTGTTACTCTTTGATTATCAGATTCTGCCGAGTCTCGGGATACTCTGGCCGATCTCTACTGCGTCCATGGGACTCGCTCCTTTCAAATCATTATTAAGCTGAACATCGGTATCCTGCAAATCCTGCTGAAACTGCTGTATGATGTGATCTGCCTGATATTTCTCCGCCGCCGCTTCGATTACAAGGTACTCGGAACATTCATTTTAAGAAATCCCCCGCTTCAGCCGCCTGAACCTCTGCCTTAATCGCTGTCAGATTCCTCTTGTCGGACTAATTCAGCTTCAGACGTTGACCTGTGAGATCCTGATGAAAACAAACTCCTGATATTCAATCGGCATCCCTCTCGACATATCGTCTGTCTTCATTTTCAAGATTTGTTTTTGAGGTTTTCTTTTATGTTCTTTCCTTTTCCTTGACTATACTATACCACAGTTTTTGTGCATTGTCAATAGTTTTTTTCAAAAAATCTGAGATTAATTTATTTAATATTACCTTTACATTATCTGCTTGACTTTCATTGCCAATAGTAGTATAATAAATATGTTGCAGTGCTGAAAAGAAGTTATATTTCTTACTCAGAACCGCATAAATACGCAGTTTAAACATACAATAAAACAAAACCGGTATGAAATTTACAGCCGGAGCGGAGGTACGATATGGCTCAAGAATATACCCCTGATCTTTATACTCTGGAGGACGAGGAAGGAAACGAGCAGGTTTTTGAAATGCTCGACGCTATGGAATACGAAGGCGAAAAATATTTCGCCCTGACTCCCTATTATGAAAATCCCGAGGAAACTCTCGGCGACGACGGCGAGGTCGTGATACTGAAATCCGATTTTGACGGCGATGAGGAAATTATGGTTTCTATCGACGATGACGAAGAGTATGAAAAGATAGGCAATATTTTCATGAAGCGAATAGAGGAAATGTTTGAGTTTGACGACGATGATGACGAAGAAAGCTCTTCATTCTCATAATAAGCGATAAAGCCGCATATAACTGTGCGGCCTTTATAATATGAAAATGCCTTGTCAATCGGTATGCTGTACAATTTTTTAACTGATTTTTGCACAAAATTACCTATTGATATTTCTGCGGCATTGTGCTATACTATATTCAGAAAACAAAACAGTACACTGCCTTGTACGAGCAAGCACAGTTTTTATAATCCAACACATTATATAAGGGAACCTCGCTCCGAAAGCGGATTGCAGACCTCCCGACCCGGACCGCTTCGGCTGCTTCGGGCAACGGACGAAGGGAGCGCGAAACCTAGGGCTGGTACCCACCTGCTGAGTGCGGGTTTTATTCGCTGGGCGACGGCAAGGCGGTAATTATTTGAAGCCGATTGCTCCGAAGATCTGCGGAGCATAATATAGAAATTTTAAGACGCTTTTTGTAAACTTACAAAAAGCGTCTTTTCGTTTATGGACGGTATTGACTTTCGCTGTTATCCTTGTTATATAGAATAATAACGAAAGAATATATCTGAGACTGGAGGTAATTATTTGTGAATAAGATATATACGGTCAGACTTATCCTGCGTCCGTTTCGAGATGGTGACGCAGAGGCTATATACCAAAACTGGGCAAGCGACTGCCGTGTTTCTAAATATTGCCGTTGGCATTCTAATAAAAATATTAAAGAAACTGAAGCTTTTTTGAAAATGTGTGTTGACGCTGAATACAGCTGGGCTATTACGCTAAAAGGTTCTGACGAGCCTATAGGAAATATTGACCTGGTTGGAACAAACTCTGACGGTGTGCCTGAAATAGGTTATGTATTGTCGTATGAGTATTGGGGTATGGGCATAATGACCGAAGCGGTAAAGGCTGTAATAGACGAGCTTTTCTTATTAGGATTTGATAAAATAGGCGCTTGTCATTGTTCTGATAACCCGGCATCGGGCAAGGTAATGGAGAAATGCGGTATGAAATATGTTAGGAACTGTATGACACAAAAAAAGTTTGGCTCTGACGAGCTATGTGAAGTCAGGTGCTATGAAATAACCCGATAATTTTCATACAATATATACGCAAAAAGCTCTTCGGCTTCCAGACCGCAGAGCTTTTATTTCTGATCACAGAATATTCTCAAGAAACGCTACCGTTCTTACGTCGTATCTCAGATCCTGAGCCGACATATCCTCCTCCAGCTGCCATAGCTTTGATACTGCAAATACCGAAGATACAAAGAAAGGCTGACTGTTAAGATAGCCGAGCGGAACAACAGCAGGCGAATCTCCGGTCTTAATACTCAGCTCCTTTACTCTGGCGAGCCTTGCCAGATTGGCGGTGCTTGTAAACTGTCCTTCAGGCAGCTTTGCCGCTGACAGATTCCCTTTCGCAAACTTTGCAAAAAAGCCTTTTGCCTGCGGAGTAAACGCCATTACCGGAAAATTATGTTTTCTGTACCAGTTGTATTCCCACATATTCATACACACAAGCGTAGGATCGCCGAAAGTATCGGTACTGGAATGAGCAAGGCTGTAATTGATCTGACTTACCCTGAAAGGCTCCATACCGTGAGCCTCCGCGTATTGGTTAGCCGCTTCGATACGGTTCGTAGTCCAGTTGGAAGCTCCGATAAAATGAACCTTTCCGCTCTGAACAAACTCGTTCAGAATCGGCATTATCTCGGAAACCGGGATTCTTTCGTCGTCCCTGTGCAGAAAATAAATGTCGGCATAGTCAGATCCAAGACAATCCAGACTTCTGTTAAGATCGCAGCGCAGCGATTCCGGATCAAGTCTTGAAGATGACATATCATCAAGCTGAGGATGTCCGCCCTTAGTTGAGATGATTACCTTATCACGGCAGCCGCGTGACCTAAGCCATCTTCCTATAACCGACTCGCTTGAATCCATACCCCCCTCAAGCCACGAGCAGTAGACCCTCGCCGTATCAATACACGAGCCGCCTAGCTCGATATATCTGTCAAGAAGCCTGAAATAAGCCTCGTCGTTATCCTGCCTTTCAAAATTCGCCGTACCCAGAGTAAGCGCCGGAAGCTTTATTGCGTATCGGCTGTTTTTTATATCAAAAGAAAACACTGAAAACACCTTCCAATCTGAATTTTTTGACCTGTAAAACTCAAAAAACGGAAGCTTGAAATATTAATTCAAACCTCTCCCCGAATTTAATAAACTATATTGATATGTTATTCAATATTAATAATGTTATCACAGCCCGACAGTCTATTTCAAGTGATATTTGTTAAAAAAATATTATTTTTGAAAAAGCGCTTGACAAGTCGCAGAACTTGATATATAATATGTAAAGCGGTTTTGCTTTACATAAAACATGGAACGGAGGAACGTCTGTGAATAAAGATCTTAATATGAGCATACTTCTTGATTTATACGGAGAACTGCTTACTGAAAAGCAGCGTGATGTTCTTGAGCTTTATTACAACGACGATCTTTCCCTTGCCGAAATTGCTCAGCAGTATGAGATATCCAGGCAGGGAGTTCACGATTCCATAAAGCGCGGCGAAGAGGCTTTGCTTAGCTTTGAAAAGGTTCTCGGACTTTCGGAGCAGCAGGAGCAGTATAAAAAACAGCTTGATGAATTTAAGCGTATGGCTCTGGATATTTTTGAGGAATGCAAAAAGGTTTCGTTCGGAAAAAATATTGCGGATAAGACAATTATACTGCTGGAAGAGCTTGATTCCAAGCTTGCCGAATACGATAATTCAAAATATCTTGAAGAATAATATTTGATATATAAATGCTGAAGAAGAGGTGTTTTCATGGCATTTGAAGGACTTTCCGAAAAGCTGGGAGGCGTATTCAAGCGTCTTAAATCCAGAGGAAGACTTTCCGAGGCTGACGTAAAGGAAGCTATGCGCGAGGTCAAAATGGCGCTGCTTGAAGCTGACGTCAGCTATAAGGTAGTTAAAGAATTTATTGCTAACGTTACCGAGCGAAGCGTCGGAGAAGATGTGCTGAAAAGCCTTACTCCTGGGCAGCAGGTAATAAAGATAGTAAACGAAGAGCTTATAAAGCTTATGGGGGAGGCTAACTCCAAAATAAACTTTCCCAATAAGCCGCCTTGCATAATTATGATGTGCGGACTTCAGGGTTCAGGTAAGACGACCCACGCCGCAAAGCTGGCGAAGCATTTCAGAGCTCAGGGAAAGCGTCCGTTGCTTATAGCCTGCGACGTTTACAGGCCTGCGGCTATAGAGCAGCTCAAAGTAGTAGGCGAGCGTGCCGAGGTACCAGTTTTTGAAATGGGACAGATAGACCCCAGAAAGATCGCCAGAGAGGGAATTAAGCACGCAAAGGATCACGGAAACGATCTTGTAATTATAGATACGGCGGGACGTCTGCATATCGACGAGGAGCTTATGAACGAGCTTAAAGATATAAAGAAGATCGCCGAGCCAAACGAGATAATGCTTGTAGTAGACGCTATGATCGGTCAGGACGCCGTAAAGGTAGCCTCCAGCTTTGACGAGGCCCTGGGTATCGACTCCGTAATACTTACAAAGCTTGATTCCGATACCAGAGGCGGTGCAGCGCTTTCAGTGCTTTCAGTAACAGGTAAGCCTATCAAATTTGTAGGTATGGGAGAAAAGCTTGACGAATTTGAGCCTTTCCACCCCGAAAGAATGGCTTCGAGAATACTTGGAATGGGCGATATGCTTACGCTTATCGAAAAGGCTACTCAGACTGTAGATGAAAAGGACGCCGAAAAGCTTGCAAAAAAGGTAAAAGAAAAGGGCTTCGATCTTAACGATCTGCTGGATCAGATGAAACAGATACAGAAAATGGGATCGATCAGATCCCTTATGAAGCTAATTCCCGGCGCAGGAAATATAAAGGACGAGCAGCTTGAACAGGGCGAAACTCAGCTTAAAAAGACAGAAGCTATGATAAACTCAATGACCAAAAAGGAAAGAGAAAAGCCGTCGATAATCGACCCTAAACGAAAAAGAAGGATTGCCGCCGGAAGCGGAACTCAGGTATCCGATATAAATCAGCTTTTAAAGCAGTTTGAGCAGATGCAGAAAATGATGAAGCAATTCGGTCTGGGCGGAAACCTTCACGGCAAGAAGTCCAGAAAGAACAGAGCGGCTCTGCTTAAAGGACTAGGCGGAAACGGCACAGGACTTCCGATGTAGCGGAAATTAAAATGTAAATTAAATGACCTTAAGTTCAATTCAGTTGATCAGTGCGAAAGCGTTGATATAAATAATGTTATCTGCGGAGGTGAATATACAATGGCAGTAAAAATCAGACTGAGAAGAATGGGCGCTAAGAAAGCTCCTTTCTATCGTATAGTAGTAGCTGATTCAAGATACCCGAGAGACGGACGTTTCATCGAGGAGATCGGATACTACGATCCTACTAAAGAGCCGACGGTTCTTAAAGTAGACGAGGAAAAGGCTAAGTCATGGATCGAAAAAGGCGCACAGCCTACAGATACCGTTAAATCTCTTCTAAAGAAAAACGGCACTATCTGATCGACGGCGCTAAAACCGGCAGGGCACCTATCCCACCGCCAGCCTTGCCGTTTTATCGGCGGGGGCAATTCCGCCGGATTTCTGTGGGAGGATCGAGGAAATAATTATGGATAAGCTTTTAAAGACTATTGTATGCGAGCTTGTTGAAAACAAGGACGCGGTCGAGGTTCAGGTTGACGAGCCTAATGAGGAAAGTATAGTTGTATATCATCTTCATGTTGCTCCTGAGGATATGGGCAGAGTTATCGGCAAGCAGGGCAGGATCGCCAAGGCGATCCGTACTGTTATGAGAGCCGGCTGCTCACGGATTAACCAGAAGATAATGGTTGAGATCGACTAGGCTTCTTAATAAGCATAATGAATAAATCATCGCCTTTTACTGATACTAGTAAAAGGTGATTTTTTATGAAAAAATATATGAAGAATATTTATCTGTATATAGTCGGAGCGCTTTCGGGCGCTGCAAACGGACTTTTCGGTTCAGGCGGAGGGATTATTACTGTACCAATGCTGGAACAAGGGGGAACAGAAACCAAAAAAGCTCATGCTACCTCTATAGCCGTTACTCTTCCCCTGAGCGTTGTAAGCGGAATAATCTACTTTTCCAAAGGCTCTATAGACCTTGCACAGTCATGGAAGTTTATACCCTTCGGACTTTTAGGTGTTTTCGTCGGCTCAAAGCTCCTTATGAAGCTTTCCGGTACGGCTTTGAAACGCATTTTCGGAGCGGTAATGATCATATTCGGAATACGTCTTATGAAAGGATAGCCTATGAACTGGATCACTATTGCAGCAGTGTCCTTTGCAACGGGAATTTTTGCTTCACTGGGACTTGGCGGAGGAATGATACTTATTATATATCTTACCCTTTTCGCCGGCGTTCCTCAGCTTCAGGCTCAGGGTCTGAATCTGGTGTTCTTTATTCCTATAGCCGCAGTTTCGCTTTATTTTCATACAAAACACAAAATGGTCGAATGGAAAAAAATCGTCCCCGTTATTATTTCAGGAACGGCTTTTGTTATAATATTCAGCCTTATGGCAAACTCAATGGACAGCTCTCTTCTTAAAAAAATATTCGGAGCATTCGTCATACTCGCAGGTATAAAAGAGTTCTTCTCAAAAAAAGAAAAGCCTGAGACTCATTCCTCAGACTCCAATGTGCATACTGCAAGATGAAAGGGATCAAGAAAACGTTTTGTATAGCCGCTGTTTCCGACTCCCCTGCTAACTATCATTTCCGTTCCGCTGTACTCGTAAACGCCCGAGGTATATTCAGGGAAAAAACCCTGCCCCGGCGCATATAACCCGAAGTTTCCGGCAGGAAATCCGATAAGTCCTCCGTGAGCGTGTCCGGTAAACAAAAGGTCTGCCTGACTTCCAGCTTCCTTAGATATAGCCGCAATATCATGAAAATCCTCAGGATAATGATGAAGCCAGACCGTAAACATTTTTTCATTCGGATAATCCTCAAGCATAGCCTGAACAAAGCTGCTGTCAGTTCCGCTTACAGTTCCGACCAGAAGCATTTTATCTCCGTCCCGCTCGACAACCGTATACTCGTTTTCAAGGACTGTTATGCCGTTTTCCGTACAGCATTCCGCCATTTTCTCCCGCTGCGCATCGGTTATATTGTAATCATGATTTCCCCATACAAGATAGCAGTCTGTTATTTTAGATACTTTTTCCAAAAAACCGTTTGCCTTGTCAATATCGGTACGCAGAGCGTCGGCAATATCTCCTGTAATAAAAATATAATCAGGCTCCTGCTCTTTTATTTTTTCAATAAGCCTGTCGTCATAGCCGCCTCCGTGATTATGATAATCCGAAAGCTGTACGATTTTTGCTCCGTCAAAGCCCTCAGGAACGCTTTCGCTTCTGAAAACAAACTTTTCCGTTTCAATACAGTAATTTGAACGAAACAGTTCGGCCGCCGATGCCGCTGCAATTACTGCAATTGCAGCAAGCAGAATTTTTTTACGCCTGCTGACAGGCTTTTTCTCAGCTGTTTTTATTCTTTCTTCTGTATTCAAGATAACCCTCCAGAATAACTACAGCGGCAACAGTATCAACGACTGCCTTTCTGTTCTTTCCTCTTACATTTGTCTGATTTAAAATCTGATGAGCCGTAACCGTCGTAGAACGCTCGTCCCACATATTTACAGGAACCTCCGTAAGCTCATTTAAAATATCAGCAAAATTCCGGCACTTCTCCGCTCTTGGACCAAACGAACCGTTCATATTTACAGGCAGACCTACAACTATCTCGCCTACCTCGTACTGCTTAGCCATATGCGCTATTTTCATTGCAAGCACCTGAGCGCTGCGCTCTTCTATAGTACCTATCGGAGAAGCCAGAAACTCAGTTCTGTCGCAAACCGCCAGACCCGTCCTTACATCTCCGTAATCAACCGCCATGATCTTCATATCAGTAATTCTCCTTAAAAATCAGTTTTTATCCGCACAAACAAATTTAAAATTATTATATCACAAAGCAATTTCAAAGTCAAACAGCAAATTTTATTACATATATTTACAGTAAATTAATTCTATTTGTTTTGTGCATAATATACAAAAATACAGTATTTAATTTGTAACACTATACAAATTTTGTTTTAACAAAAAACTTTTTCATTCATAGTTGCACATTTGCATGCAACTTTTGCCCATTTTTCGCCTATTAGTGAGGGGGTATGTTTTATGAAGCGTCCGAAAGCCGCCGAGGGACAAATAGTAATAGGATATTTTTCTTGCGGTTTTGAATCAATTCAACATCAGAAATTAAAATACGGAAATGATCTTATGTCTGTTTCTCGCCGCACAGGAAAAGACAACTCAGATTTATTCGTCTGTTCAAACGTTAAAAATCAAGGCTGTATCTATTGCAATTTTTTTCAGGAGGTGCTATAATGTTTTAAGTAAATATAAACATAGATGAAGGAGGGCTCACAGTGAATAAAGAACTTTTGGAGCTGCTGCTTAAGCTGGGCTTCGGCGTCGTTATAATAATGGCGGCGATCGCACTCTGCGCACTGCTTACGCCTAAAATCGCAAAGCTTTATGAAAAAAATCACCCTCCCGCAGATCCCAGTCCCGAAAGGGTGGACGATAAAAAGCTTTCCGACAACAACGAACCACCCGAAGTAAAAGGGCCGTACGATCCTCAGAAAGAGGATTACGATCTAAACTACAAAATTTATAATACTGATATATATGGAGTTGATTTTAAACATGGCAAAGAAAAACGAAAAAAAGGTTGAAGCTATTACCTCAATGGACGAGGATTTTGCTAAATGGTATACCGATATATGCAAGAAAGCGGAGCTTGTAGAGTATACAAGCGTTAAGGGCTGTATGGTGATCCGTCCCTACGGCTATGCTATCTGGGAAAATATCCAGAAGATACTGGATTCAATGTTCAAGGAAACGGGGCATGAAAACGTATGTATGCCGATGTTTATTCCCGAAAGCCTCCTGAATAAGGAAAAGGATCATGTTGAAGGCTTTGCTCCCGAGGTCGCCTGGGTAACCCACGGCGGAAGCGAAAAGCTGGAGGAGCGTCTGTGCGTACGTCCTACCTCTGAAACTCTTTTCTGCGAGCATTACGCAAATATAGTTCATTCCTACAGAGATCTGCCTAAGCTATACAACCAGTGGGTTTCTGTTGTGAGATGGGAAAAGACTACCCGTCCGTTCCTGCGTTCAAGAGAATTTTTATGGCAGGAGGGGCATACTATTCATGCCACAGCAGAGGAAGCGATAGAGGAGACCGAGCGTATGCTCAACGTTTACGCTGATTTCTGCGAAAAATATCTGGCAATGCCTGTTGTCAAGGGCAGAAAGACCGACTCGGATAAATTTGCCGGAGCGGAGGCTACATATGCGATAGAAGCGCTTATGCACGACGGCAAGGCTCTTCAGGCAGGTACCTCTCATTATTTCGGCGACGGATTTGCAAAGGCCTTTGAGATCCAGTACGCCAATAAGGAAAACAAGCTTGCATACCCTCATCAGACCTCATGGGGCGTTACTACCCGTCTTATCGGCGCGGTAATAATGACTCACGGCGACGACAGCGGACTTGTTCTTCCTCCTGCCGTTGCTCCTGTTCAGGCAGTTATTGTTCCTATTGCACAGCATAAGGAGGGCGTTCTTGACAAGGCAAATGAAATTTACGAAAAGCTGAAAGCAAACGGCATAAGAGTTAAGCTTGACGATTCCGACAATTCTCCCGGCTGGAAATTCGCCGAGTACGAAATGAAAGGCGTTCCGCTGAGAATTGAAATAGGGCCTAAGGATATTGAAAATGATCAGTGTGTGACCGCTGCAAGATATAACGGGGAAAAGAAAACCGTATCCCTTGAAAATATGTACGAAACTCTCCTGACCGAAGTAAAGGAAATGCTTGAAAAGAAAATTCCTCAGGGAATGCTTGAAAACGCTCTGGCTAACCGCAGAAGCAAAACTTATCAGTGTATGACAATGGACGAGATCAAAGCGGCGCTGGAGGAAAAGGGCGACGGCTTTGTTGAAGCTATGTGGTGCGGAAGCGAGGAATGCGAGGACAAGGTAAAGGAAATTACCGGAGTCGGCTCAAGATGTATTCCCTTTGAGCAGCATGAGATCTCAGACAAGTGCGTATGCTGCGGAAAACCTGCAAAGAAAATGGTGCTTTGGGGCAAGGCCTATTAAAGAACGCTGCGCCGTTTCAGATCGTATCTGCGGTCTGAAACGGCGTTTACTGTAATAATATTACCTGTCAGTTTCAATTTTCCCCCTGTCGCTTTATTCTTATTTACATAGCTGAGAAAAAAATATATAATGAAATTACAGGAGGCGGTAAGGTGAAGATCAGAATTGTTATAGACAAAAGCTTTGAGGAGGACGAGGTCGTTATTAAATGCAGAGAGCTGAATGAAAATATCAGGGAGCTTCAGAAGACGATAAGCTGTATTTCGGACGGACTGAAGATGGTATTTTACAAAAAACAGACCGAATACTTTATGCCGCTTGACAGTATTCTGTTTTTTGAAACCTCTGGCAAAGGAATAGACGCTCATACACAAACCGATGTTTTTCAGATAAAGCATAAGCTGTACGAACTGGAGGAAATACTCCCCAGTCAGTTCATAAGAGCCTCAAAATCCACAATTCTGAATATTAATCATATTTATTCGATCGAAAAGAACCTTGCCTCATCCAGTCTGGTCAAATTCAGGTATTCTCATAAGCAGGTATATGTATCCAGAAATTACTACAAGGCTTTGAGGATCCGCATAAGCGAAAGGAGAAATTATGAAGAATAAAAGTTATTTCTGGGGAACATTTTTTATTTTGTCAGCCGTTCTTTTAATATTGAACGCTCTCGGCCTGTTGGCAGGAGTAAGCATTGTAAGTCTTATTCTTACGCTTCTTTTGATTCCGCTGATAGTAAAAAGTATAAGGTATGCCAGCTTTTCAGGAGTTTTGTTTCCTCTTGCGGTTATAGCGATACTGTTTGACAAACAGCTTGGAATTGAAAAGCTTACGCCTTGGCCTGTTCTGGGAATTGCCCTTTTCCTAAGCATAGGCTTATCGCTGCTTTTTCCAAAAAGACATAAATGGTATAATAAGTACGGCAATATTAACGCTATTCCGGAAAACAAGTTTAATAACGTCAGCAGCGATGTTTCAGACGAAAGCGAAATTAATATCGGCGCAAAGTTCGGCGGCTGCATAAGATATATCAATTCGGAATGCTTAAAAAAGGTAAACGTCATCAGCCGTTTCGCCGGAATCAAGCTGTATTTTGACAATGCAGTTATAGACGGAAACTCGGCGGAGCTTGATCTCAATGTTGATTTTGCCGGAGTCGATATTTATATTCCCAAGACCTGGCAAATTATAAATCAGGCGAATTTTTATATAGGAGGAATAGAGGAAAAGGGCGTAAGAATACAAAGCGGCGAAGAAAAAGCGCTTATAGTCAAAGGCAGAATAAGCTTCGGAGGTCTTACTGTCCATTATGTCTGAAACGCTTCCGACTTCAGCGCTTAAACTGTGAACAACACGAATCCCTATTATGAATATTGCCCATTTCCATTATTTAAAATCAGCTTGATATGTATAATATCATGATTTTTTGCAGGATTATCAAAAACAACTTGCAAAATTGTTTGTAAAGGTATACAATAATACAAGGTGAAATATTATACAGATCATAATTTATATATGGTATGGAGGATTTTGTTATGCTGCTATCTGAAATGAATAAGGAACAGCTGGAAAAGTTCAGAGCCGACGCACAGGCTGAATACGACGGCTATAAGGAGAAAGGACTTTCTCTCAATATGGCTAGAGGAAAGCCTTCTTCCGGACAGCTTGACCTTGCAATGCAAATGCTTGCCGCTGTAAACAGCTACGACGCTGATTACAAGGCTTCCGACGGAACAGACTGCCGCAACTACGGCGGACTTGACGGAATTATTGACGCTAAGAATCTTTTTTCCGCTATGCTGGGCGTTTCAAACGACGAGCTTATCGTCTGCGGAAATTCAAGCCTTAACATAATGTACGATATGATTGCAAGATGTATCATCTTCGGCGTTGACGGGATCCAGAAACCTTGGAAGGACTATGAAAAGATCAAATGGCTTTGCCCCGCTCCAGGCTATGACAGACACTTCGCTATCTGCGAAAGCTTTGGGATCGAAATGATACCGATCCCTCTGGGTGAGAACGGACCCGATATGGACATGATCGAAAAGCTTGTTTCAGAGGACGATACGATCAAGGGTATCTGGTGCGTTCCAATGTACTCGAATCCTACCGGTATAACCTATTCCGATGAGGTTGTAAGACGCTTTGCAAGGCTCAAACCCAAGGCGGGAGATTTCAGGATTTTCTGGGATAACGCTTACTGTATCCACCATCTTACCGAAACCCCCGACAAGCTGCTCAATATACTTGACGAGTGCAAAAAGGCAGGAAACGACGATATGGTATATATGTTCGCTTCAACCTCAAAGATAACCTTTGCAGGCGGCGGAATTGCTGTAATGGCGGCTTCAAAGAAAAACGTCGGCTATATCAAATCGCTTATGACCGTTCAGACTATCGGCTACGATAAGATAAATCAGCTCCGTCACGCAAAATTCTTCGGCAGCTACGACGGACTTATGGCGCATATGGAGAAGCACCGTGCAATTATCGCACCGCGTTTCAAGGTCGTGCTTAACGAGCTTGAGGAAGAAATAAAGCCCCTTGGAATAGGAACCTGGCACAAGCCTAACGGCGGCTATTTCATCAGCTTTGACACCTTGGACGGCTGTGCAAAACGTGTTGTCGGTCTTTGCAAGGACGCAGGAGTAGTCCTTACTCCAGCCGGCGCTACCTATCCCTACGGAAAGGATCCTCATGACAGCAATATCAGAATTGCTCCTACATTTCCTCCGGTTCAGGAGCTTGAGGAAGCTATGAAGATCTTTGTCTGCGCCGTTAAGCTTGCAAGCGCCGAAAAGCTTCTGGCAGAAATAAAATAATATAAACATAAAAAAGCAGCCGTGCTTTAGTATTAAAACACGGCTGCTTTTTATTTACGGAAGTTAAATAAACATTCCCATTATTTTAGTTTCAAGATCGGTTTTCTTTACCGGCTCTCCGTCAATATCAACAGACCTTACGCTTACGCTGAAAAGCGCCTTGAATTCTATCTCATACTCTTCATTACGGGAATTTTCGCCCTTATAACTTGCGGTAAAAGTAAACGGATTATACGACCAGCTGCCCGACTCAAAGTATTCGTCAAACGCCTCGCCGTAATTATCACGGCTCATTTTCATATCCAATGAAAAATCGTAAGACGAATGTCTTATCCTGAAAACCTGAACCGCAAAAATCACAGCGTAAACGGCAAGTATTATTACTGCGGCTTTTATAAGCCTGAATAACAGCTTCAGCTTGGAGCTTTTCCTTCCTGCGTCCTTTTTCAGAATGACCGCCCTGACGATGTTCTCTGCGTTCCTCAGATGAAATTTTAGCCGCACATGGCTGAGCAGCTTGTCGCTTAGGGTGCTCATAAACCCTCTTTGGTGCAGGCTGACGGCCTGCGGCATCATATTCCTTTCTTTCCGACGGCACTATCCTGCCGCAGTTAGGGCATATTTTCATTCCGTCGTCTATTCTCGCATGGCAGGACTGACATATTCTACCCATAGCAGAAACCTCTTTATATATATCTGATAACAGCTACGACCTTGCCGAGAATAGAAACCTCATCGGCTATAATAGGCTCCATAGCGTCGTTTTCAGGCTGAAGTCTGTAATGTCCGTTTTCTTTATAAAACCTTTTAACTGTTGCGCTTTCGCCGTCAACAAGACATACCGCAATATCGCCGTTTTCCACAACCGCCGCCTGCTCCGCAATAACTATATCTCCGTCAAGAATAGCAGCGTTTATCATCGACTCTCCTCTGACTTTAAGGGCAAACAGCGGATTTGCGTATCTCTTTGCCGGCTGAAAGCTTATGTAATCGGTAATGTCCTCAATAGCCGTAATAGGCATTCCTGCCGTTACCGTTCCTACGAGCGGTACCATTGTACCCTGTCTTCCTACAAGCTTTATCGCGCGGTTCTGGTTCGCTCCCTTTTCAAGCAGTCCTTTTTCTGTCAGAGACGCAATATACCTGTGAGCCGTTGAGGTAGATTTAAAGCCGAACTGAGCGCATATTTCACGCACTGTAGGAGGGTAACCCTCCTCAAGCCTCTGTTTGATAAACTCAAATACTTTTCTTTCATTTTCCGTTAATTTCATAAATGCCGTTCCTTTCCAAGCGGTACGCCGCTTTAAAACTAGTATTTATTCTTCCTTTTATTGCTGTTCCCTAAGCTTTTCGGCAAGCCTTTTAGCCGCCTTATAGACATCTCCGCAGCCAAGAGTTATTACCAAATCTCCCGGTTTTACGTTTTCGGCAAGATAATCTACCGCCTGACCGAAATTAAAGTCCTTCTGCTCTGCCGTCTGTCTGTCGACGATCTCATGCGGAGTTTCAAACCATACTGCTCCGTCTATCTGAGACGCCAGATCCTCCGTATAAATACCGTAGGTATTCTTTTCACGGCTTCCCATAATATCCGTAATAACAGCCTTGTCGGCGATTGACAGTGCGTCGGCAAAATCGTTAAGCAAAAGCTTGGTCCTTGAAAACGTAAACGGCTGGAATACCGCCCATACTCTTTTGAAATCAAGAGCTTTTGCCGCTTTTAAAGTACAGCTTATTTCCTGCGGATGATGAGCATAGTCGTCTACTATCGTGACCCCGCCTATTTCGGCTATCTTTTCAAAACGCCTTACTGCACCTGAAAAGGTTTTAAGCCCCTGAGCTATTCCCTCATAGGAAACCCCGCAGCAGCTTGCCGCTGCCGCTGCCGCAAGAGCATTCAGAACGTTATGATCTCCCGGAACATGGATCTCATATCCGCCCTGTCTTTCACCCCTGACATACAGATCGAAGCGTGTGCATAAGCCTTTCCTTGAAATAATTTCCGCTGAATAATCATTTTTACGGTCAAAGCCGAAGGTTATCAGCTCCTTACGGATCCCTTCAAGCGAACTCATTGTATTTTCGTCGTCGCCGTTGGCAATTACCGCTTTTTCAGCCTTTTCGGCAAACTCCCTGAACGACCTTTTTATATTGTCAAGGTTTTTAAAATACTCCAGATGATCCTCATCAACGTTCAGTATTACCGCTATATCCGGGTGAAGCTTTAGGAAATGATCCTCAAACTCACATGCCTCGCAGACCATTATATCGCTTTTACCGCAGCGTCCCGAACCTCCGATACTGGGAAGCTTTCCGCCTATTACGCAGGAAAGGTCTACGCCCTCCTCCACAAAGATCTGTGTAAGCATAGACGAGGTAGTAGTCTTGCCGTGAGTTCCTGAAACGCACACTGCGTTCTTGTACCAGCCGGTAACAAGACCCAGCAGCTCCGCCCTTTCGCAGACATATGCACCGCTGTTCTTTGCGGCTATCAGTTCGGGATTATCGTCCATTATAGCGGCGGTATAAACTATAAGCTCCGCTCCCTCAATATTTTCAGCCCTTTGCCCTAAGAAAACGGTTATCCCCATTTTTCTCACTGCTTCAAGGGTCTCGGTTTCGTTATTATCTGAGCCGCTGATATTGTAACCCTTGGCGTAAAGTATCTGAACCAGCGGATACATACCCGAACCGCCTATGCCGATAAAATGCACACGGCGGACTGATCTCAGTATCTTATCGGAAATCATTATCTAAGCGCCCGTCAGAGAGTATGATCCCTGCGGACTTGCCTCCGTTTCATAAGTTATTATTTTAAACGTATTCTTACTTTTTAACCGTGAATAAGAATATACGTTTTTTCTATATTTCTATTATAGTACATTTCTAAGAAAAAATAAACCCCTTTTTGAATATTTTTTTGTTTTCGGGCAAAAATTTTTCTGTAAGCATATTTATCTGCCTGAAATAATTAAACAGCAGGAAAGGACAAAAGCTATGGATATTACTGAAATCAAAGTCAGAAGACTGATGACAGAGGGTAAGCTGAGAGGTATAATCAGCATAACCGTCGACGGAGTTCTCGCCGTACATGACATCAAAGTAGTTCAGGGCGAGGAACGCTTATTTGTTGCAATGCCCAGCCGGCGTGACGATTCGGGAATGTTTAGGGATATTGTTCACCCCATAACCTCAGACGCTAGAGAAAGCATAGAACAGCAGATATTATCTGCATACCGAATGGAGGTCGACCGCCAGTCCGCCGAAAGTATCTCGGAGGAAAACCGCGAGATCAAATAGCGTACTCGGCATTCAGCCGATAATAAAAAAACAGACATCTTGTTTTCACTTCCGTACAGCAGCGCGGGAGGAGAGACCATGACGTCTGTTTTTTTGCATTTCAAAGCTTTGACTCAAATAACAGCATAGGGACAGTATTGGATATTATACCGTATACCGCTTTTCGCTGTTACAGCTGAGCAAGTTCGGCAAACTGTGCCTTCAGAGCAGGATATATCTCTCTGTAAAGCTGGTAATATTTTTCATACTCAGGTACGTTTTCAGCGTTCGGCTGCTGTATCTTATCCGTTCTGACAACAGCATTACAAGCCTCGGGAACGCTGGAATAAACGCCTGCTCCGGTCAGCGCAAGCAGAGCAACGCCGAGTGCAGGACCTTCCTTAGATGCCGCAGTCTTAACCGGACAGTTGTAAAGGTCGGCAAGCATTGAACGCCACAGCGGTGAACTTCCGCCGCCTCCGCAGGCCATCATATCGGAAACATTTATATTCATTTCCCTGAACACCTCAACGCAATCCCTGAGGGAATATGAAACACCCTCAAGAACGGCTCTCAGCATATCCTTTTTAGTATGCATAGCGGAAAGTCCGAAGAAAACTCCCCTTGCGTCTGGATCGAGGTGAGGGGTTCTTTCTCCCATAAGATAAGGCAGATAGAGAAGTCTGTTTGCACCGACAGGAACAGTCATAGCCTCCTTATCCATAAGATAATACTCGTCAACGCCCATGTATTTTGCAGTTTCCTTTTCGGCATTGCAGAAATTATCTCTGAACCATTTCAGCGAAAGTCCTGCGCCCTGAGTAACGCCCATAACATGCCATGAATTCGGAACAGCCGCACAGCAGGTATGTACTCTGCCCTTAGGGTCAATAGAAATTTCAGAAGTATGAGCAAAAACAACGCCCGACGTACCGATCGTAGTAAACGCTTTTCCGTCCTCGCATACACCAGTTCCGACAGCGGCAGCAGCGTTATCGCCTGCACCGCCGACAACTATAGTACCCTCGCAAAGACCGACCTTCTCAGCAATTTTTTTAGTAAGAGTACCTGTGACCTCACATGATTCATAAACCCTGCCCAACATTGACATATCGATTCCGAGAGTATCGCATACCTCCTTAGACCAGCAGCGGTTTGCTACGTCGAGAAGCTGCATACCGGAAGCGTCCGAAACCTCGGTAGCATATTCGCCCGTAAGAATAAATCTCAAATAGTCCTTAGGCAGAAGAATATGACGGCACTTTTCGTAAATATCAGGCTCGTTGTTTTTGACCCAAAGGATCTTGGCGGCTGTCCAGCCTGTCAGGGCAGGATTGGCAGTGATCTCAATAAACTTCTTTTCGCCCAGCTTCTGATTCATTTCAGCGACCTCTGCAGCAGTACGCTGATCGCACCAGATAATTGATCTTCTCAATACTCTGTTATCTGCGTCAAGCATTACCAGACCGTGCATCTGTCCCGAAATACCGATACCCTTTACGTCCTCCTTAGCAACGCCGCTTTCAGCCATAACCGCCTTTATTGTATTAAGCATAGCGTCCGCCCAGTCGGCAGGATCCTGCTCTGCATAGCCGTTTTTAGGCTGATACATTGGATACTCGATCGTTTTTGAAGCGATAACCGCTCCCTTTTCATCGAACAAAACGGTCTTTGTTCCGCTTGTTCCGCAGTCAACTCCGATTACATAAGCCATATGTTTCTACTCCTTTATGATTAAATTAAACGATTACAACTGATTATACTATATTCTTTCCGCAATTTCAAGTCCCGAGAGCAAAAAAACGACGGAAAGGATCATATTTTTAATTTGCTCCTTTTCCGCCGCTTACGCCTTTTCAATACTCGGCAGTATCAGATCTTAGCGCTGTTAGTTCAATTATTTTACAAGGGAAAAATCCTGCGCCCCGTGCTTGCAAACAGGACAGACAAAGTCCTCAGGCAGATGTCCCTCATAGATATAACCGCAGATATTGCAGACCCAGCATTCCCTGCCCTTTTCTGCCTTTACCGCCGGCTTTGGCTTGACCTTGGCATGATAATACGAATAAGTCATGGGAGGCTTATCCGAAAGATTGCTGCAGTCGGTAACCTCGGCTATAAAAATAGTATGAGTTCCTAGATCAACGCTGCTGACTACCCTACAGCACATATACGCACAGGTATTTTCGGCAATATAGGGTATATTGTTTTCCGCTCTTACCGACGTAAATCTCCGAAACTTATTCTCCCATCTTCCGCTGGAAAATCCGAAATTCTGAAACAGAGAAAAATCTGCGCTTTCATCTATAACGGAAACGTTGAATCTTCGGCTCTGACTTATCAGATAGTGAGTATAATTGCTCTTATTTACCGTTACCGATACACGGTTCGGCTTATCGGTTACCTGTGACAGAGTATTTATAATACAGCCGTTTGAAAAACCTCCGCAGGCGGCGGTAAGAACATACAAGCCGTATGAAATTTTAAACATTGCAGTAATATCCACAGTTCCAGCCTCCAATCAATTATCGTATTTTTCAAGTACAAAAAATACGTCGTCATTATCCGTCTTGAAATCCTTGATAGACCAGCCCTTCTCCAAAAGGCCGTTCAGCTGCTCCACTCTCTGAAACCTATCCAGATCGGGAGCTGACATATCGCTTCTGTTTTCATATCTATCCGAATTTTTGGATATATAAAAAACCTTCTGCATACGCTCACCTCCGTTTTATTATGCCGCAATTCCCCATAATCATTATACGATACTTTCTTAAAAATAGCAAGCAGCCGAATAAAATTTATATATTTTTTAATAAAGAAATACAATGTACCGTCTTGTAAAAAGGGATCGCATATGCTATAATTATTGAAACAATAGCGGGGGTTGATTTCAACCCGGATTTTTTTGAAAGGAACGGTGTGCAGAAATGAAAAAATGGGACGGATATCAAAAAGGCATAAATCTCGGCGGCTGGTTTTCACAGTGCGATTATTCAGAGGAGCGTTTCAGCAGCTTCATTACCGAGGACGACTTCAGGGAAATTTCAAAATGGGATCTGGATCATGTAAGAATACCTATAGACTACCAGCTTGTGGAAACAGATGACGGAGAATTTAAGGAATCCGGCTTTGCCCATCTTGACCGAGCTGTCGGCTGGTGTGGCAAATACGGTCTGAACATGATACTTGACCTGCATAAGACCGCAGGCTATGCCTTCGATTCCGAAAGCGGAAAAAACACTTTTTTTGACGATACAAAACTTCAGGAAAGATTTTACCGCCTGTGGGAAGAGCTTGCGCAACGATACTCCGGATACAGTCAGCGGCTTGCCTTTGAGCTTCTCAACGAGGTTACCGACCAGTCTTATTCCGAAACGTGGAACAATATCTCCTCTGAGGTAATTGAAAGGATCAGAAAAATATCTCAGGATGTAACTATACTGGTCGGCGGCTACTGGAACAACAGCATAGACGCGCTTAAAGACCTCAGACCGCCGAGAGATGAAAACATCGTATATAATTTTCACTGCTACGGCCCTATCCTGTTTACACATCAGCACGCTTACTGGGCAGGCAGTCTCGGAAAGCTGCCGGAAAGCGTCCGCATAGTATTCCCGGATCAGGCGGAAAACTATATTAACGCTGTTAACGAATATATACCCGGTCAGCTTTTTACAGGAGATATAACAAGAGTCAAAAATTTAGACGAGAATTACTTTGAAGCCTGCTTTGCAGACGGAATCAGACTTGCCGAGGAAAGGAACGTCAGGCTTTACTGCGGCGAATACGGAGTAATAAACAAAGCCGATCTGCAGAGCACAGTAAACTGGTACAAGGCTATCAACGCAGTTTTTGAGAAAAAAGGTATCGGAAGAGCGGCATGGACATACAAGGAAATGGACTTTGGTATTTCAGACGCCCGTATGGAGCCGGTACGAGATGAGATAATAAAACTGCTCTGACACAACAGAGCAATGAAAGGAGTATATGTCTGTAGGGAGATACAGGCATAGTCTTTTATATGGCAAAAACCAAAAGCGTATATATATGCTCGCAGTGCGGCTACGAATCTTCTAAATGGAACGGGAAATGTCCCGGCTGCGGCGAATGGAACACCTTTGAGGAAACAATTCAGACATCTGCAAGAAACGGCTCCGCCTCCAAAGGCTCTTCCCGCTCGTCAAGAGATCTGTCGGACAGCATACATAATATTAGCGACGTTGACGCAAGCTTTGACGAGATCAGATACAAGACCGGACTAAAAGAGCTTGACAGAGTTCTCGGAGGAGGGCTTGTTAAAGGAAGTCTGGTGCTTCTCGGCGGAGAACCCGGTATAGGAAAATCTACTATGCTGCTTCAGATATGTGAGTATCTGGGAGAGGAGCATACTATTTTATATGTTTCCGGAGAGGAATCCGCCAGGCAGATAAAGCTCAGAGCGCAAAGACTGGGAGTTGACAGCGGCAATCTATACCTGCTGGCCGAAACCGACTGCGAAGCGATATGCGACGTTATTATAAAAGAAAAGCCTGAAATAGTAATTATAGATTCGATACAGACAATGAGCATAAGCTCTCTTTCCTCTGCACAAGGCTCGGTCACTCAGGTAAGAGAATGTACCAATCTTTTTATGCGTACCGCAAAATCGGAGGAGATACCGTTTTTTATTGTCGGTCATGTCAATAAAGACGGAGCGATCGCCGGACCTAAGGTAATGGAGCATATCGTAGACTGCGTACTGTATTTCGAGGGTCAGAGGAATCTTTCATACCGTATCCTCAGAGCTGTAAAAAACCGCTTCGGCTCAACTAATGAGATCGGCGTATTCGAGATGATAGACAAGGGTCTGGCGGAGGTTGACAATCCGTCAATGATGCTGCTCTCGGGAAGACCTACCGACGTTTCAGGCTGCTGCGTCGCCTGTATAATGGAAGGCTCAAGACCTATAATGGCTGAAGTTCAGGCGCTTGTAACAAAAAGCGGCTTCGCAGTTCCGAGAAGAACGTCTACAGGCTTTGATTACAACAGAATGGCAATCATAATAGCCGTGCTTGAAAAACGTCTGGGCTTTTTCTTCGGCGGACTTGACGTATATATAAATATTGTAGGAGGGTTCAGGCTTGACGAGCCTGCCGCAGACCTTTCAATAGCTCTTGCGCTGTATTCAAGCCTGAGGGATAAGACCGTAAGCGATAAAACCATAGCATTCGGAGAAATAGGCCTGGGCGGAGAACTTAGAAATATCTCTCACGCCTCCCAGCGGATCTCTGAGGCTGAGCGCATGGGTTTTGAAAAATGTATTCTTCCCGCTCAGTCGCTGAAAGGCATAGATACCAGCTCATACAGTATGAAGATCATTGGTGCACGTTCTGTACGGGACGCATTCAGCGCAGTATAGCCGCAGAGAAATTTCCGTGGCAAACAAAGGAGGACTGTTGTTATGGGCAGATATATACTTTCCCTCGACCAGGGCACTACCTCGTCAAGAGCGGTGCTGTACAATGAAAAAGCCGAGATCTGCGGTATCGAGCAGATAGAATATAAACAAATATTTACAGGAAACGGCTGGGTAGAGCATGATCCTGAAGATATTCTTAACTCTCAGATCCAAGCGGCAGGAAACGTAATTAAAAATACTGGCACCGACCCTGAAAGCATAGCCGCTATAGGAATAACAAATCAGCGTGAAACAACTATCATCTGGGATAAAAATACCGGAAAGCCTGTATATAATGCTGTCGTTTGGCAATGCAGGCGAACAGCGGATATATGTGAAGGTTATAAAAATCAAGGACTCGAAAAGTTTTTCCAGGATAAAACAGGACTTCTGATCGATCCCTACTTTTCCGCAACAAAAATAAAGTGGATACTGGACAATGTTGACGGAGCGAGGGAAAAGGCAGAAAAAGGCGAACTGCTTTTCGGAACAGTAGACAGCTGGCTTATCTGGAACCTTACAGGAGGTCTTGTCCACTGCACCGATTATACCAACGCTTCCCGAACTATGCTGTTCAATATTCACACTCTGCAATGGGACAAGGAAATAATGGGACTTCTCGGTATCCCTTCAGCGCTTATGCCCAAGGCTGTTCCTTCCAGCGGAAAAATAGGTATATGCCGCAGAGAAATATTCGGAACTGAAATTCCGATAACCGGCTGTGCAGGAGATCAGCAGGCAGCCTTGTTTGGTCAGTGCTGCTTTATTGAGGGCGACGTAAAAAACACCTACGGAACAGGCGGCTTTCTTCTTATGAATACAGGAAAAACGCCTGTAAGATCGTCAAACGGGCTGCTGACTACAATTGCCTGGGGCTTGAACGGAAACGTTACCTATGCGCTGGAGGGTTCGGTTTTTGTTTCAGGAGCGGTTGTAAAATGGCTGCGTGACGAGCTGGGAATAATCAGCTCCGCTGCCGAGACCGAAGCAATTGCCAAAAGCGTCAGCAGTACAAACGGAGTTTATGTTGTTCCTGCATTTACCGGACTTGGAGCTCCTTACTGGGAGCCGTCGGCAAGAGGGGCTATACTGGGACTGACACGAGGTTCGGGAAAGGCTCATATCGTCCGAGCATGCCTTGAGGCTATCGCATACCAAACCGTCGATGTACTCGACGCTATGGAGGAGGATACAAAAGCGCTTAACGTAATAAAGGCCGATGGAGGAGCTTGCGCAAACAACTTTCTTATGCAGTTTCAGGCAGATATTCTTGGAAGAACTATAACCCGTCCGAAGAATGTGGAATCCACTGCTACCGGAGCGGCTTATCTTGCAGGACTCGGTGCAGGAATCTGGACGGATACCGACGAGCTGCTTTCGCTGTCGGGAAATCTGGACGAATTCCGTCCGTCTATGGAGGACGCCGTCAGAAAAGACCTGCTCAAAGGCTGGAATAACGCTGTCAGAAGAGTTCTCCCTGACCGCCGGTAAATATAAATAAAGCTGTCGGATACGGTTTTCTGTCCGACAGCTTTTATTTATTGCGTTTATTGTTATTTTGTTCGGCTGATAACAGCAGCAGCATTGTCAGAAGCGGGATCACTATTGCGCTTACCGCAGAAACGATTGCAGCCGCCGCATTAAATCCCGCCTTTACCGAATATATCATTGCTGCGGCGAAAATAAGAATAGCCGCGGCGTCAAGCGCTGCAAGCATAATGAACCTTCTGAAAAAGCGCTTATTATGAACGCCGCTTTTTTTCTCTTCACAGCTATCGCCGTTTTCGCAGTATCTTCCTACATTTTTCAGCGTAGCACACCTCCGTTTTTTATTTAGTCTAAGTTATATTATCACTATTAGTATAAAATGTCAAGTGTATAAATGTAATAAATCATATAATAAAATATTATAATAATTAAAGCACAAGGCTCAGGAACTGATCGGCAACGAGTTTTGTGCTTTTTGCTACCGTTTTTCATTAGTTACATTAGTTAACGGATAAAAAAGGATGATTATAAATGAACGTTGCACGCAGGATTACCCAGCTGCGGGAGGACGCCGGATTATCTGTAAATAAGCTGGCAAATCTTGCAGGTATATCTCAAAGCCATCTCAGACAGATCGAGCTCGGACAGCGCAATCCGACAGTAGAAACACTGTCTTATTTCTGTGACGTTCTTAACGTATCGCTTTCTGAATTCTTCTCTGAGGAAAACGACGGTATTGATCCGGTTCTAAAGACCGCCTTAAATAAATTAAACACCGAACAGCAGCAGAAACTTGCCGAATTTATAAACTCTATAGGCAAGTAAATGTAAACTTTTTGTAAACTGCAAATCTTAAAAAACACTTTTCTTGACTTTGAGGCTTAAATATGATATGATATATAAGCCGCTTGTTTCCGGCACTTTAAGACGCAGTGAAATATTCTGCGCACCGGACGCAGCGAGTTTTATATGAAAAGGCAGGTGCATTTAAAGATGTACGCAGTAATTGAAACAGGCGGAAAGCAGTATCAGGTAAACGTCGGAGACGTTGTTTTTATTGAGAAGCTTGACGTAAACGCAGAGGATACCGTTACCTTTGACAAGGTTATCGCAGTATGCAGAGAGGACGGACTTAACGTCGGCGCTCCTTATGTTGACGGAGCTACAGTTTCCGCTAAGGTACTCAAGAACGGAAAATCCAAGAAGATCACTGTTTTCACTTATAAGCCTAAAAAGGGCGAAAAGAGAAAAATGGGTCACAGACAGCCGTATACTCAGGTTCAGATCGAAGCGATAAACGCTTAAGCTATGATCTGCGCCGATTTTTACAAAAACGGTTCCGACAAACTTACGGGATTCCGTATCACGGGTCACGCAGGAATGGCGGATTACGGACATGATATTGCCTGCGCAAGCGTGTCCTCAGCTGTTATGATGACAGCAAATACGGTTACTGAAGCTTTTAAAGTAAAAGCCGACGTAAGCGTTGAAGAAAACGAAATTAATCTGAAACTGATCTCAGATGAAAAGGAATACGGCGACAGGGTTCTGCTTGGACTGCTGACGCATCTGTACTTTCTTTCGGACGAGTATCAGGGCTGTATCAGGGTAAAGGTTATCAACGAATAGCCTCCCTAAGGATTACATGACGGAGGTGTAATTATAATGATCAAAATTTCCATGCAGTTTTTTGCACATAAAAAGGGAATGGGTTCTACAAAGAACGGCCGTGATTCAGAGTCAAAAAGACTCGGAGTAAAGAGAGCTGACGGACAGTTCGTTCTCGCCGGCAACATTCTCGTTCGCCAGAGAGGAACTCATATCCACCCGGGCGAAAACGTAGGCCGCGGTTCAGACGATACTCTGTTCGCTATGTCGGACGGCATTGTAAAGTTTGAAAGAATGGGAAGAGACCGTAAGAAGGTTTCAGTTTATCCACAGGCTTAATTGCTAAAGCTCTAAAACCCTGAGCCTCTCCTGAAGCGGAATGGCTTAGGGATTTTTTGTATAAAGCACGAAAGCTTGTGAGTCTGTCATTAAATCCGGAGGGACGGCATAAAAAGAGAGACCGACGATCCTATTGAAGAATCTGACAGGATAATTGAGCATGATCCGGAGAATCATAATTATAAAAACTGAATGCGGCATTAAGGAGAGATAGGAATGTTTGTCGACGAGGCAAAAATTTATATTAAGGCTGGTGACGGAGGAGACGGCTGCGTTTCCTTTCACCGTGAAAAATATGTAGCCGCAGGCGGTCCCGACGGCGGCGACGGAGGTAAGGGCGGCGACATTGTTTTCAAGGTAGACGACAATATTTCCAACCTTATTGATTTCAGATACAAAAAGAAATATACTGCGGAAAAGGGTCAGAACGGCTCTTCCAAAAACTGCACGGGCAAAAACGCTCCCGACCTTGTAATAAAAGTTCCCAGAGGAACGGTCGTAAGAGAAGCCGATACAGGAAGAATACTTGCAGATATGTCCTGCGACGAGCCTGTAATAATTGCAAAGGGCGGCAAAGGAGGACGGGGAAATACTCACTTTGCAACTCCTACAAGACAGATCCCCAGATTTGCCAAACCCGGCTTCAGAGGCGACGAATACGAAGTAATGCTGGAGCTGAAGCTGATTGCTGACGTAGGTCTTGTCGGCTTTCCGAATGTGGGAAAATCAACGCTTATTTCAGTTGTATCAGCGGCTAAGCCAAAGATCGCAAATTACCACTTTACTACCCTGACGCCTGTTCTTGGAGTAGTAAAGATAGAAGAGGGAAAATCCTTTGTAATGGCTGATATTCCCGGACTTATTGAGGGTGCAAGCGAGGGCGTTGGCTTAGGGCATGAATTTCTGCGTCATGTAGAACGGTGCAGACTAATAGTTCATGTAGTAGACGTATCAGGTATCGAGGGAAGAGATCCTATTGAAGATTTTGAAGCAATAAACCGTGAGCTTGCAGGCTTTTCAGAAGAGCTTGCCGAAGCGCCGCAGATAGTAGCGGCTAACAAATCTGACATGGCTGACCCAAAGCAGATAAAGAGATTCAGAGATTATGTTGAAAACGCCGGACTTCCCTTTTATGAAATTTCCGCAGCCACGACCTCCGGCACTAAGGAGCTTATCTACGGAGTCTGGGAAAGACTTCAGCAGCTTCCGCCTGTAAAGCAGTTTGAAGCGCAGCCGCTTACTCAGGAGGAGCTTGATGATAAACTGCTCTCCAGAAACGATTTCAAGGTAACAACTGAGGAGGGTATATATTTCGTAGAAGCAGACTGGCTTTGGGATATACTCCGCTCGGTAAATATGGAGGACTATTCCTCGCTTCAGTATTTCCAGAGAGTTCTGAGAACCAGCGGTATAATTGACAAGCTGCTCGAAATGGGGATCCAGGAAGGCGATACAGTTTCTATATTTGACTTTGAGTTTGAATTCGTAAATTAAGCAGGGCGGAGGTGCTTTAAATTTGACATCACAGGAAGCAAGGCAGTTTTCTCCTCTCGCCCTCGCTTTTATGGGCGACGCAGTATTTGAACAGCTTTGCCGCGAAAGACTTATGCTTACAGCAAATATGCCCGCAAAAAAGCTTCACGACCTTGCAGTCAGGAGAGTATGCGCCGAGTTTCAGGCAAATGCAGTAAAATATCTGCTTGATAATTCCCTGCTGTCTGAGGAAGAAGAGGATATTCTTAAACGGGGAAGAAATTCTAACGGAATAAACGCTCCGAAGCATTCAACGGTAAGCGAATACAGGGCGGCTACAGGACTTGAATGCCTTTTCGGATATCTTCATCTTACCGGCAGAAGCGACAGGATAGCTGAGCTTTTTAATACAGTCTGGGATACAGGTGAAAAGCTTATCTGAGCAAAACCTTCATAGCAAAAATACCGGTACATTAAAACGTACACTAATTTATTAAAGGAGTTGAATACATATGTCAGGACATTCTAAATGGGCGAATATCAAAAGAAAAAAAGAGGCTACAGACAGCGTAAAAGCAAAGATCTTTACCAAAATCGGCCGTGAAATGACTGTTGTTGTAAAGGAGGGCGGTCCCGACCCTGCCAATAATTCAAAGCTCCGCGACCTTATAGCTAAAGCAAAGGCAAACAATGTTCCTAACGATAATATCGACAGGATAATCAAAAAAGCGGCGGGTGACGGAGAGAAAAACAACTACGAAGAAATGGTATACGAAGGGTACGGCCCCAGCGGAGTTGCTGTAATTGTCGAATGTCTTACCGATAATAAGAACCGTACCGCAGGAGATATACGCCATTACTTTGATAAATTCGGAGGAAATCTTGGAACCAGCGGCTGCGTTTCATTTATGTTCTCAACTCAGGGAACGATAATTCTAGAAAATAACGGAGCAGATGAGGACAAGATAATGGAGGACTGCATGGAAGCAGGAGCGGACGATTTCAATATTGAAAATGACGTTATTGAGATCACCTGCAAACCCGCCGATGTTCATTCTATAAACGAAGCGCTTTCATCTATGGGCTACAAGGTTCTGTCCGCTGAAACCGAAAAGGTACCTTCAAGCTATACAACCCTGACTGATGAAGAAGCGATCAGAAAAATGAATCTTCTTCTGGAACATCTTGAGGACAACGACGATGTTCAGAACGTATATCACAACTGGGATATGCCCGACGAGACGGACGAAGACTGAAATTAAAGCATATAAAAAAATCCTGCCGGAAAATTCAGGAATAAAACCGGCAGGATTTTTAATTTTATTAATCTCTTTGATCTATAGGTACATATTCGCATTCGGATTTTACAGCCTTGTATGCCGGGCGTATTATCCTCTTGCCTGTTACAAGCTCTTCAAAGCGGTGTGCACACCAGCCCGCCATTCTTGATACGGCAAACAGCGGAGTAAACAGATCCTGGGGTATTCCCAGCATTCTGTATACAAGTCCGGAATACATATCTACATTAGCGCACATTACCTTTTCGTCGCCCTTTACCTCTGCAAAAAGATGAGGGGTTATTCTTTCTACAGTTTCAAGCAGTCTGAATTCACGTTCAAACTCAGTTCCCTCAGCAAGCTTTTTAGCGTTGGCTTTAAGTATTACCGCTCTCGGGTCTGAAAGAGTATAGACAGCGTGACCCATTCCGTAAATAAGACCCGTTTTATCGTAAGCTTCCTTTCTGAGTATCTTTCTCAGGAAATCTGCGACCTCACCCTCGTCGTCCCAGTTATTTACGTTTTCCTTTATACATTCCTGCATCTGATCTACTTTTATATTTGCTCCGCCGTGACGCGGACCTTTCAGCGAACCGATAGCCGCCGAATAAGCCGAATAAGGATCTGTTCCCGAAGACGTAAGCACCCTGCAGGAAAATGTAGAGTTATTTCCTCCGCCGTGCTCAGCGTGAAGAATAAGCATGAGATCAAGCAGCTTGGCTTCCTCGTCGGTAAACTGCCTGTCAGGTCTTAAAGCGGACAGGATCATTTCGGCAGTTGAATGAGAAGCGATAAGCGGATGCATTATCATGCTTTCTCCGTCAAATGTCCTCCTCTTTACCTGATAAGCCGATACCATAATATTCGGAAGCTTTGAAATAATTGATATAGCCGTAGCCATTTCATATTCCGGACTGCGGTTCTCGGGATTATCGTCATAGGAATAAAGGGCAAGGATAGAACGTGCCATTTTATTCATTATATTCTTAGACGGCGCTTTAAGTATCATATCCTCAAAAAAGCTAGGCGGAAGAGCGCGGTTTTCAGACATTATCTCATTGAACGCTTTAAGCTCCTCCCTATTCGGAAGATCTCCCATCAGCAGAAGATAAACTACCTCTTCATATCCGAAACGATTTTCTGCTACCGCATTATTTACAATATCATTTATATTATAACCACGATAAATCAGCTGACCGTCAATAGGAGATTTCTCTCCCTCGTTCACAACGTATCCGTGTACATTGCAGATATTCGTAAGACCCGCGATAACGCCGGTTCCGTCTGAATTTCTCAGGCCTCTTTTTACTACATACTTATCATAGTATTTAGGGTCTATCGAATTATTTGCAACAAACTGCTTGTAAAGCAGATTCCTCGCTGAATCATTTATCATGATCTTTCATCTCGCTTTCATAAAAAATTCGTTGAACTAACAGCAGGCTAACATATTTATTTTACTACATTTTATGTTAATTGTCAAGCAAAACGCATAAATACGCCGCAAAACTCTCAGCAGCTGCCAGTTGGCATATCTTTTAACGCTCTTCCTTCTGTCATATCTTTTGAATCACGGAATACAATTAACTATACGGACAATCTGTCATAAAAAAACTGTGAAAACGAAAGGAGAGCCGATAAAATGCTTGAGGTTCTGGAAAAAAAGGCGCTGTCCGAAGCCGCGCCGGATAAGCCGAAGGGACTGTCTCAGCAGGAGGCTGAAAGACTGCTGGAGATAAACGGTGAAAACCGGCTTGCCGCAAAAAAGAAAAGCAGCGCACTGAAAATATTTGCAAACCAGTTTCACGACATAATGGTCATGATTCTGCTTATCGCAACCGTCATATCCGTATTGCTGGGGGAATATACCGACGCCGTACCTATAATGATAATAGTTATCGTAAATGCGGTACTGGGATTTATACAGGAATATCGGTGTGAAAAGACCCTTGAAAAACTGGAGGAAATGACTGCTCCTACCGCCAGAGTGTATCGTAACGGACGGCTTGAGGTAATTCCCGCGTCGAAGCTCGTTCCCGGAGATACCGCTGTTATTGAAGCAGGTGACAGGATCCCTGCCGACGGCATAATAGTTAACTGCAGAAGCTTTACCTGCGACGAATCAATACTTACGGGAGAAGCCGTTCCCGCTGAAAAACGCGCTCACTTCGGAGAACGGGAGTTTACTTCGCTGAATCTTCCTTATATAGCCTATATGGGAACAGTCTGCACCAAAGGCAACGCCGAGATAGAAATAACCGCAACAGGAAGTCTTACCCAGATGGGACGTGTTTCAAAAATGCTGGAAAGCATTGACAGCGACCCTACTCCTCTACAGAAAAAGCTTGGAGAACTGGGAAGAACTCTGGCGCTGATATGCCTTGGAGTATGTATACTTGTATTCGCCGCAGGAGTAATAAGAGGCGAGCCAGTATTCGATATGCTTATGACGGGTATATCAATTGCAATTGCCGCAATTCCCGAGGGACTTCCCGCTGCGGTCACTATTGCTCTTGCGATTGCCGTAAGGAAAATGCTGAAAAGGAATGCTCTCGTCCACAGACTTCATTCAGTAGAAACACTGGGCTGCGCTACAGTTATCTGCACTGATAAGACCGGAACAGTCACAATGAACAGAATGACGGTCAAAAAGATATTTACCGCCGGCGAAAGGACAGAGGAATTTACTCTGGGCGCAGACAGCGAATCACAGGGCGTATTTACTCCCGACGGTCAGAAGCTTATGGCTTGGGACAGCCACGTTTTAAGCGAGCTTTTTATTTGCGGAACAGCCTGCAATAATGCACAGATGGCAAAAGCCCCGTCATATGATAAGCGGAACAGGCAGGGCAGAGTATTCAGCAGATTTTCAGCGGAAGGAGATCCGACCGAAGCCGCTATTCTTTCCGCCTGCGCACGCTGCGGAATAGATGTCGCAGGCTTTCAGCTCAAGCGTATCGACGAACAGCCTTTTGACAGCGAGACCCGCTTTATGTCTGTAACCTGTACGGATCATTCCGGAGAAAAATATATTTACAAAAAAGGCGCGCCGGACGTAATAATAAAAGAATGTGAATTTGTAATATCGGATTCTGAAGGGAATCTCAATACCCTTACTGCTCAGGAAAAAGCCGCCGTACTCCGAAAAAACGATGAAATGGCGTCAAACGGACTGAGAGTAATGGCGTTCTCAAAGATATACCGAGGAAAGACTATATTCCTCGGACTTATGGGACTTGCCGACCCGCCACGTCCGGAAGCAAAAAAAGCGGTCAGAGAATGCGAAAAGGCGGGAATAAAAACGGTTATGATAACCGGCGACCATAAGCTTACAGCCTGTGCGGTGGCTAAGGAAGTCGGAATAATGAGAGAAGGCGATCTGGCGTTTACAGGAGATGAGCTGGACAGAATGTCAGATGACCAGCTGTCAGACGCCGCAGAAAAAACTGCGGTATTCGCCAGAGTAACTCCCGCTCATAAGCTCAGAATAATCAAAGCCTTCAAAGACAAGGGTCATGTCTGCGCAATGACAGGAGACGGAGTTAACGACGCCCCGGCTGTAAAGGAAGCCTCTATCGGAGTTTCAATGGGTATCTCCGGTACTGACGTTACTAAACAGGCGGCGGACTGTATTCTTATGGACGATAATTTCGCTACTCTTGTAAGCGCAGTAGAAGAGGGACGCACTATTTATCAGAATATAAGAAAATTTGTGCGCTATCTTATTTCATGCAATATAGGCGAGGTCCTTACTATGCTGGGAGGTATAATAATGGGACTTCCGCTGGTGCTTCTTCCGGCTCAGATACTGCTTGTAAATCTTGTTACCGACGGACTTCCCGCCGTCGCACTGGGTCTTGAACCGTCCGAAAGATCAGTTATGAAAAAACCCCCGAGGAAAGAAAACGACAGCTTTTTCAGCGGCGGACTTCTCTCACGTATAATAATCAGGGGAATTCTGATAGGCTTGTGTACTCTTGCCGCATTTACCTGCTTGCTGAAAGCCGGCTGTACTTTGGACGCTGCCAGGACCGGCGCTCTTGTAACGCTTATTCTTTCTCAGCTTATTCATGTTTTTGAATGCAAGAGCGAAGAAAAAACCCTCTTCTCTGTACCATACTTCTCCAATCCGTTCCTTATCTTTTCAGTTCTTATATCCCTGCTTTGTCTTGGAGGCTGTATGTTTATTCCATTTCTCGGAAAAATATTCGCAATTGCTCCCCTCGGAGCTTCTGGCTGGCTGATTTCAGTCGGCTTCGCCGCAGCAATACCTATTATAGCAGGAATAGCAGGAAAGCTTTCACGCAAAACCTACAAATCATAAATTCAATCGGATAATATAAAAGACCGTTCCATTTTCCGGCAAGTTCGGGGGGACGGTCTTTATATGTGACATTAAAATTTATAACGAGAGCTATCATGTGTAATTATTGATATGCCATATATGAAAATTGGAATAGTTGTGCTATTTGTAAAGCTATCAAGCTTTACATACATTGATTTTTTCACCGTATATATTACCTGTACAAAAAATCAGATTAAAAAAGGGGTGTATTCTTAGTATATATTTACACTAATAGATTCCTTATAAAACGGCAAAGTATTTTGTATAAGCCTTTTATGCTGTAAAGTCCAATAGTTTTACAAGAAATATTCGGACAATTATTTTGTAAAGCAGCTGAGCTTTACACAGCCTCTGTAACAATCATTCTGAATCAAGAGGTAAATTTCCCCAAGGCAAGCTTTGTGCAGTGTATACAAAAGTATGTCGTTTTTTTTGGCACTTATCCACTTGACAATAAGTCAAGAATACTATATACTTGTTTATGGCAGTTCAAAGACCACAAGATATTGTGGTTGTCATCAAGCTTATAATATTAAATGGTTAAATCAACCGAACAATAAAAATGCTGTGACGAATCTATTATATATACGGAGGTAAGGGAATATGATAATCAAGATCAAGAAAAGGGACGGCAGAAACGTAACGTTTAATATAGAAAAGATTGCCGGAGCTATATATAAGGCTGCGCAGTCGGTAGGCGGCAGCAATTACGAAGAGGCTTTGGAGCTTGCCGGCAAGGTTGCGGATATGCTTATGGGAATGAATCTTACTTCACCGACGGTTGAGGAGATTCAGGACTGCGTAGAAAAGGTTCTTATTGAAGAAGGCCACGCCGCTACTGCAAAAGCATATATTCTTTATAGGTCTACCAGAACCAGAGCCAGAGAGATGAATACCCGTCTTATGAAGGTTTATGAGGATCTTACTTTCAAGCCGGCAAAGGAAATGGATCTGAAGCGTGAAAACGCCAATATTGACGGAGATACGGCAATGGGCACAATGCTCAAATACGGCTCCGCAGGCGCAAAGGAATTCTATGAAATGTATGTGCTTGATCCTAAGCACGCAAAGGCTCATGCGGAAGGCGATATTCATATCCATGACCTTGATTTCTATACCCTTACTACGACCTGCACCCAGATCGATCTGACAAAGCTTTTTAATAAGGGCTTCTCTACAGGTCACGGCTATCTCAGAACTCCTAACGATATATCAAGCTACGCCGCACTTGCCTGTATTGCTATACAGTCCAACCAGAACGATCAGCACGGCGGACAGTCTATCCCTAAATTTGATTTTGATATGGCAGAAGGAGTAAAGAAAACCTTCCGCCACCGTTACCGTGACAATATTCACCGGGCTCTTTCTCTTATGGCAGGTGTAACCGACAGCTATGAGATCTCAAGAAAGCTTGCTGATAAGCTTGAAAACGAAAAGGGACTTTTTCCTACTCTTGCAAACGACAACGGCTATCAGGAGGCTGAGGCAGAACTGCTGACGGCGTTTGCCGACGCTGCTACGGTCAAGAAAATACAAAGCTTTGCTTTTAAATCGTCCGTCAAAGAAACCGACAGAGCGACCTACCAGTCAATGGAGGCTCTTATCCATAACCTTAACACCATGAATTCAAGAGCCGGCGCTCAGACTCCGTTTTCATCTATCAATTACGGAACGGATACCTCTATTGAGGGAAGAATGGTAATAAAGAACGTCCTGCTTGCTCAGGAGGCCGGACTTGGCAACGGTGAAACGCCTATTTTCCCAATACATATATTCAAGGTAAAGGACGGCGTGAATTATAACCCTACTGACCCCAACTATGACCTGTTCAAGCTTGCGTGCAGAGTATCTGCTAAGCGTCTTTTCCCCAATTTCTCGTTTATCGACGCTCCGTTTAACCTCCAGTATTACAAGCCAGGCAATCCCGATACGGAAATCGCTTATATGGGCTGCCGAACCAGAGTTATCGGCAACGCATACGACCCTTCAAGAGAAATCGTGACCGGAAGAGGAAACCTTTCCTTTACATCTATAAATCTGCCTCGTCTTGCAATTAAAGCTCAGGGAAATATAGGCGCATTCTTTGATGGACTTGACGAAATGATGGAGCTGTGTATTGAACAGCTTATGCACAGATTCAGGATACAATGCTCCAAAAAGGTCAAAAACTATCCGTTCCTTATGGGACAGGGAGTATGGATAGACTCCGAAAAGCTCAGCATAAACGACGACGTAGCCGAGGTACTGAAGCACGGAACACTGTCAGTCGGCTTTATCGGACTTGCTGAAACTCTTAAATCGCTTATCGGCAAACACCACGGTGAATCTGAGGAAGCCAGAGAGCTTGGACTTGAAATAGTAACTCATATGCGTGAAAGAATGGACGAGGAAACAAAGCGTACAGGTCTTAATTTCTCACTGCTTGCAACTCCCGCCGAGGGGCTTTCGGGAAGATTTGTAAGAATAGACAAAAAACGCTACGGTGAGATCGCCGGAGTTACCGACAAGGATTACTATACAAACTCATTCCACGTTCCGGTTTATTATAATATCAGCGCCTTTGAAAAGATAAAGATCGAAGCACCTTATCACGCACTTACAAATGCCGGTCATATCAGCTATATTGAGCTTGACGGAGATCCGTCAACCAATCTTTCTGCATTTGAAAAAGTTATCCGCTGCATGAAGGAGCAGGGTATAGGTTACGGCGCTATAAATCACCCTGTCGACCGCGACCCTGTCTGCGGCTATACAGGAATCATAGGCGATAAATGCCCGATGTGCGGAAGAAGCGAAGCCGAACATTCCAAGATATGCAAGGAAAGAATACAGAGGATAAAGACCTCCGGCTGCTGCTGATAAAAGCTAAAACAGAATAAAAAACGGACGGATTGCTTTAGATCCGTCCTTATTTATCATACAGGCATGACCATATAAAGCAGAGCCTCAACTTTATTTTGATAGGCCCTGCTGAATGACGCTGAAAAATATGAAAGGATAACAAAGAAATGAAACTAAAAATAGCAGGCTTTGCGGAAGATTCTATCGTTGACGGCCCGGGAATACGATTTACCGTATTTACACAGGGCTGTCCTCACGGCTGTCCCGGCTGCCACAATCCGCAGACGCACGATTTTAACGGAGGAAGTATAACAGATACTGATGAAATATATAAACGGGTTACCGCAAATCCTATGCTGGACGGAATAACTCTCAGCGGAGGCGAGCCGTTCTGCCAATGCAGACCGTTAGCCGAGCTTGCTGGGAAAATACACAGGTTTAAGGGAAACACCCTTAACGTTATTGCATACACCGGATATACCTTTGAGTATCTTATTGAAAATTCAAATGATGATAACGGATACATGGAACTGCTTAAAGAGGTGGATTATCTGATAGACGGCCCGTTTATCCTCGAACAGAAAAGTCTTGAACTTAAATTCCGCGGCAGTGCAAATCAAAGGTTTATAGACGTTAAAAAATCTCTGGAATGTGGAAAAGCCGTTACTGCACAGGAAGAATAAACTATGCTTATAACTTCATAATCTATAAAGAAGCCCCCTGTTACAAATAAAACAGGGGGCTGAATTTAATCGCTGTCCGCTGAGCCTTCAGACGAATCTTCATAGGTGTAATCATGAGTTACTATCTCTGTACCACGCTGACTTTCAAGCGTTTCTTCAAGATCCGTATTCATCATATATGCACAGAAGGTTATCAGAACTATAAACAAACTTACTATGAGCAGAATATCTATACGGTATCTGAACCTTTTTGTCTTATTGTTATTTTCCTCGCTCATAAAATCAGCGCCTTTCAACTAATTTGCTTTTTGCCGTATAAAATCAGTAACAAAAATACGGTTTTTTCTCTAATATATATTATAGCTTATTTTCCGCCGTCTTGCAATAGAAATTTTTATTTTGTTCCTTTTTATCCGACAGAGGCTTACTTAAAATTTAAATATATACTATTGCAAAACCAGGGAAATTGATGTATAATTATATAGATAGCCGTACGGCGATAATTGTGCGGTAAATAATGCAGCGTTATGCTTTTTTAACGATTACTAAAGAAATGAGGCTATTTTATGTGCGGTTTTGTTGGCTTTACAAATAAAATAAACGACGCATCGATCGTTATAGGAAAAATGATGGACAGGATAAGGCACCGCGGACCTGATTCCGACGGAAAATATGTTGACGAGCAGGTAGCTATGGGCTTCCGCAGGCTTTCGATAATAGACCTTTCCGATAAAGGAAGCCAGCCTATTTTCAACGAGGACAGATCTATCGTTATAACCTTTAACGGCGAAATATACAACTACCAGGATCTAAGAGCCGAGCTGCTTGAAAAGGGACACAGCTTTTATACTCATACCGATACTGAGGTTCTCGTTCACAGTTATGAGGAATGGGGAACCGATATGCTGAATAAGCTAAGGGGTATGTTCGGCTTTGTTATCTTTGACAAAAATAAAGATCAGGTATTCGGAGCCAGAGATTTCTTCGGAATAAAGCCCGTTTACTATGCAAAGATGGGAGAAACGCTGATGTGGGGCAGCGAGATAAAAAGCTTTCTTGACCACCCTCACTTTAAAAAAGAGCTTAATGAAGCCGCACTGGAAAACTATCTTACCTTCCAGTACTCACCTACCTCAGAAACCTTTTTCAAAAACGTATATAAGCTCCCTGCCGCACATTACTTTATATATAAGGACGGCAAAATGGAGGTCAAGCGTTATTGGGAAGTAAAATTCACTCCCGATAACAAGCCCGATCTTGACGAATGGGTGGATAAAATCAGCGATACCTTCAAAAACTCCGTCGAAGCGCATAAAATAGCGGACGTAGAGGTCGGCTCATTCCTATCAAGCGGAGTTGATTCAAGCTATGTTGCAGCAGTTGCAGACGTTGACAAAACCTTTACCGTAGGCTTCGGTGAAGATGAAAAATACAATGAAATAGGCTACGCAAAGGAATTTTCAAAATATATACATAAAGAAAACAACTCCAAGGTTATTTCCCCCGAGGAATACTGGGGTAATTTTGCCAAAATACAGTATCATATGGACGAACCTCTTGCCGACCCTGCGGCTGTTGCACTTTTCTTTGTTTGTCAGCTTGCTTCGCAGAAGGTTAAAGTCGTACTGAGCGGCGAGGGCGCTGACGAGATATTCGGAGGATATAACATATATCACAACCCTGCCGATATGGCGGCATATAACAGGATTCCACGTCCTATCAGGCGCGGAATAGGAGCTGTCGCACAGCGCCTGCCCCATAAGCATGGAGTAAACTTCCTGATAAGAGGTTCACAGGATCTTCAGGAGCGGTTTATCGGCAACGCCTATATGTTTACCGAAAAGGAACGTAAGGAGCTGTTAAAGATAAAAACCTCCGCTCCTGCACCCACAGCTATTACAAAGCCGTTCTACGACCGCTGCAAGGACAGTGACGAAGTTACTCAGATGCAGTATCTTGACCTGCACCTCTGGATGACGGGAGATATACTGCTGAAAGCGGATAAAATGAGCATGGCTCACTCGCTTGAGCTGCGCGTACCGTTCCTTGACAAAGAAGTAATGGCGCTTGCAGAGCAGATACCGACAAAGCACAGAGTAACAAAGGAAAATACAAAATACGCTATGAGAATAGCCGCATTGAAAGCCTGTCCTCCGCAGACCGCAAATAAGAAAAAGCTGGGCTTCCCCGTTCCTATCAGAGTATGGCTCAAGGAGGATAAATACTATAATATTGTCAAGAAAAAATTCACATCGCCAAATGCCGAAAGGTTCTTTAATACAGAAAAGCTTGTAGAGCTTCTTGACGAGCATAAAGCAGGACATTACGATTATTCCAGAAAGATCTGGACAGTATTTACTTTCCTCGTTTGGTATGAGGTCTATTTCGGCAGTGAAACAGTTGCTGCAATATAACAAAAGCGGGATACCGGAGAAAATTATACCGGATATCCCGCTTATTTTTATTTCATCTCACAGAAATACAGTGTTTTCAAATACCGCTTATCTCCCTCTCAAGATAAGTCTTTACTTCCGCCAAACTGTCAAAACATTCTTCACACATCGAAAGCATAGCCTCTGTAGGTGATACAATATCCGGCACAAGCAGCGGTATCATTCCTGCCTGTCTGGCTGATAATAACCCGTTTCTGCTGTCCTCAACAGCTGCAGCCTGAGACGGCTCAATTCCGAGCTGTCTGCAGACAGCGAGATATATCTCAGGATCAGGCTTGCTGTGCGCTATCATATCTCCGCCTATAATAACCTTAAAATACTTTCTCAGTCCGGCACGCTCCAGATTCTCAATTATCTTACAATATTTAGTGGACGACGCAAGTCCTACGGTAAAATCAATACGGTAAAGATATTCAAGTATCTCCCTTGCACCCTTTTTTATCGGCATACCGCAGTTAATTATCCTGTCCTTAACGATAGAATCTATAATACCGTGATATTTCTCAACAGGAAAATCCTCACCGTAGGTAAGCCTCAGCAAAGCTATAGTATCGGTTACGCTTAATCCTATGCATTTTTTTGCAGTATTCTCGATATCTCTGATGTTTTTATCAGCGCCGAGTATTTTCCATGCGTCAAGATACATTCTTTCGGTATCGAATAAAACGCCGTCCATATCAAATACTACCGCTTTTATCCTGCTCATAAAGCCTCTCCTTTAACCATAAATATGATCACTTGAAATACATATAAAGAGTACACTTTATCATTCCGTTATAAAGCTTGCGCTTTTTATCCGCCTGTCTGCCGAAAAACTTTTCAAAATCCTCATGAGGAGAAATTATATAGCAGGCTCTGTCACGAGAGGGAGAAAGCGCCTGGCCAAGCCGTTTATAAAGCTCCTCAGCCTCCCTTAACTCCAACATTCTTTCACCATAAGGCGGATTACACAGCGTAATAGAATTATCCGGCTGAGAAAATTTCAGTATATCCTGCCTAGAAACATCAAGCTTAGATCCTACTCCGGCCTTCTTTGCGTTTTCAAGAGTGAGTATTACCGCCTCTTCATCAATATCAAAGCCGAATCCGTGAAATTTACCCTGTTTGTCAATAGAATCCATAGCGTCGCTGCGTTCCTGCTGCCATATATCCTGAGATATCTGTTCCCAACTCTGCGCCGCAAAACGTCTCCTCAGTCCGGGCGCAACATTTAAAGCCTTATAAGCTGATTCTATAAGAAACGTTCCCGAACCGCACATCGGATCACAGACGACCGAATCAGCTCTTACTCTCGCAAGATCTACTATCCCGGCAGCCAGAGTTTCCTTAATAGGCGCAGCATTGCTGTTTTTCCTGTAACCTCTTTTATGAAGTCCTGCTCCGCTTGTATCAAGGTATATGGTGCATATATCCTTGTGAATAGAAAACTGGAGCTGATGAACCGCCCCGTCTTCATCGAACCAATTAACGCCGTATTTTGATTTAAGACGTTCAACCGCCGCCTTTTTAATTATTTTCTGACAATCGGGTATGCTGTGAAGCTGAGAATTAAGGGAATGTCCCTTAACCGGAAATGCGTCGTTCTTACCAATAAAATTCTCCAGCGGCAGCGCCCTTACTCCCTGAAAAAGCTCCTCAAAGCTTTTGGCTTCAAAGCTTCCAAGCTCAATCAGGACTCTTTCTGCCGTCGAAAGGCGAAGATTTGCCCTTGCAAGGATATTAAAATCTCCGTCAAAGGAGATCTTTCCGTCAGATACGCAAAGATTTTCTCCTCCTATTTTATTAATTTCAAATTTCAATACGCTTTCCAGACCGAAATGACAGGGACAGCAAAGCCTGATCTTACTCATATTTATATATCCTTTCTGCTGTTACAGCAAAGCCTCCGCCGGATTTCCGAAACGGAGGCTTGAGTTTTTTATCAATGACCGCCGGCACAGTATTCCGGCACGTTTGTCTGCTTGTAATATCCTGTAGCAGTGCTTGAACAGCTGCCGCTTGCAAGCTTTCCTGTTTTTGTGCAGTATTTTGCTTCAACTACGGTATCGGGCATTTCAAAATCATGATCCTTTTCAGACTCGGCAATATCTCCAAAAATATTCTTCCAGATAGCGCCGATATTCTGATATTCATTTGTCGGGATCTTTTTCTGCTCATCGTAGCCGATCCATACTCCGCTGACATAGTCGGGAGTACAGCCTACAAAGGACAGATCCTTCCAATCCGACGACGTACCTGTTTTTCCTGCAACTACCGTATTGTTAAGGCGCGCATAACGACCCGTTCCCTCCTGCTGAGAGATTACCGTCTGCATCATCTTATTCATTACATAAGCGGTAGATTCGCTTATTGCCTGCTTATAGCCGTCATTCTTCTCATATATTATATTGCCCTCAGCGTCCTCTATCTTTGCAATATAGGTAGCTTCGTACTTTTTACCGCCGTTTCCGAAGATCATATACGAGCCTACCAGCTCTTCAAGCTTCGTTCCGTTTGTAAAACCGCCGACCGTTACAGGAGAATAGTTTACGTCAGAATCTGTAAGCGTTGAATAATCAAGTTTCTCCTTTAGGAAATTATATGAATAAGCCGGAGTCATCTGGTCAATAAGCTGAGCCGGACAGGTATTCAGTGATTTCATCAGCATCTGCCATGTAAAATAATTATTGTTCGACCAGTTTTCGCTGTCGCCGGTCTCCGAATAGTTTACAGGCCATTTTTTATCCTTGCCGTCCTCTTTAATAGTGATAGGCTCGTCTTTAAAGAAAGTAGACCAGGTCATAAGATCCTGTTCCAGCGCCGGAGCATAGGAGGCTACCGGCTTTATACATGAACCCGGCGACCTTAACGCATCTGTAGCATTATTCCAGATACGTGATTCGGTTTTTTCATCACGTCCTCCGACTACCGCCAGAACATTGCCCTCGTAATCCATTGCAATAAATCCTGAAAGCAGGTTATCCTTTTCAAGATAGTAATTCTGGAAATTAGATACGTCCCGCATTTCCTTCTCTATCTTTTTCTGCATATTTATATCTACGGTAGTATAGATAGTATATCCGCCGTTATAAAGTCTTATCTGAGCTTCAGAGGTATCTATTCCCGCCTTATCCGAAATTATATTTATTGCCTCTTCTATCGCTTCGTCCATAAAATAAGAGGTCGGTCCCTGATCCTTAGTTTCGTCCTCATAAACCGTTGCGCTTGAAAAATCAGGATCTCCCGTAACTACGATCTCCTCATTTATAGCTTCTTCATATTCATTATCAGAAATAGCGCCGTTTTCAAGCATCTGATCCAGACAATACTTCTGCCTTATCCTGTTATTTTCCCTGTTCGTCAGAGGGTTATAGTAAACGGGAGATTTATTCATACCTGCAAGACAGGCAGCTTCGGCAAGAGTAAGCTCTGATACATCCTTGCTGAAGTAATAATTCGCAGCCGCCTGAACTCCTACAATATCCTGAACTCCGTCGGTAAGTCCGATTATATTTAGATACGACTGCAGAATATCCTCCTTCGTATAAACTTTTTCAACATTTATAGCGCGGAAAATTTCCCGTATCTTACGTTCAACTCCGGCTGTTCCCAAAGCGTCATCATCACCGGTAATATTCTTAATAGTCTGCTGAGTTATCGTAGAACCGCCCTCTCGGAAGCCCATAAGCGTTTTCAGTATAGCCGAAAAGGTTCTTTTGAAGTCAACTCCGTCATGCGAATAAAAACGCTCGTCCTCAGTATAAACAAAAGCGTCCTGAACGTACTGAGGTATATCCTCCAGGTCTACCCACTGAACCTTCTTCTGCTGATTTTTCAGCGCATAGTAAAGCAGATATTCCTGTGAATCCTCATCGTCCTCATCATAATCCGGATTCTTATACAAAAACCTTGAGATATTGCTTGAAACTACGCCCTTATCCAGATTTACCGTATCGTCGGTATCGGTAAAGTTCAGAACGTATATCGTCAGCGCAGTAGCAAAAATAGAGCCGGTTATAATTACTATAAGAATAAAGGAAAGCACTAGAGTACCGAATATTTTCAGCGCCCTGACCGCAGGATTACTCTTTTTTTTCTTCTTTTTGCCGGATTTCGGAGCCGTCTTTTTTATCTCTTCCATAACGCAAACCTTTCATCGTTCATTATAACTGTGTTTAATAAGAAACAGCACGACTGAAGCAAACGCCGAATTTGTCCGCTGTTATATTTTGCAGAAAGCGCGGCATTATTCCCCGCCGTGCCAAAACCGATCTGTAGATCCGGCAGCAAATATAAGCCGCAGCTTTGATTTTACCGTCACAGACCCTGAATCTATTATACCACATATGAATAAAAAAGTAAAGGGGACGAAACCTCGCCCCCATGAGTTTTAAGAATTTTTTAAGACCGAAAAGACTTACTCGTCTGCTTCATCGTCATATTCAGCGGTATCAGCGTCGTCGTCTGTAAGCAAAGCTCTCATTGAAAGGCTGATCCTCTTCTTGTCAAGGTCGATCTCAGTGATCTGAGCGTCAACTTCCTGACCTACAGAAAGAATATCCGCAACGTTGTCAACCCTCTGGTTGGCTATCTGAGAGATGTGGATAAGACCGTCAATTCCGCTGATTATCTGAGCGAACGCACCGAAGGAGGTGATAGAAACTATAGTAGCCTTTACTACCTGTCCTACCTGATAATTTGTCTTGAAAATCTCCCATGGATTATCTGAATCCTTCTTGTATACAAGAGAAACCTTTTTGGTTTCGGGATCTATATCCTTTATCTTTACCTCTACCTTATCGCCTACGCTTACAACGTCCGAAGGATGCTTGATCCTGTTCCATGACAGATCCATTCTTCTGACAAGACCGTCTACTCCGCCGAGATCAACAAATACGCCGTAATCTGTGATAGACTTTACCTCGCCCTCAACTACGTCGCCTGCCTTAGCGGTTTCAAAGAACTTAGCCTGAGCCGCCTCTCTCTCCTCGCGCTGAACGGCTCTGATCGAACCAACTGCTCTCTGCTTGCCCTCGTTGACCTCAAGTATTTTAAAATTAACTGTCTGCTTTAGCAGATTATTAAGGTCATAATCTCTTCTCGGCGCTGCCTGAGATGCAGGGATAAATACTTTAACTCCGTTAGAAGCAACAAGCACTCCGCCCTTGACAACATTTGCCACCGTTCCGGTAAGAACCGAATCCTCTTCCTTTGCGGCACAGATCTTCTCAAAGCCGAGAGCCGCATCTACTCTCTTTTTGGAGAGGGTAACTACACCGTCCTGATCGTTAGTCTTAAGAACGATAAGATCGATAGTATCTCCGACCTTAACAACATCCTCAACCGACTTTGACGGATCGTCGGTAAGCTCTGAAACAGGGATAACGCCCTGCTGCTTTGTGCCGAGATCAACATAAACTTCACTGTTGTTTGTACTAAGCACAGTACCGGTTACTCTCTTTCCAATATGTATTGGCTTAAGAGAATTCTCCATCTCCTCCACCCAGTTAAATTCTTCTTCATTGTTCAACATTTCACTCATGGTTTGTTGTACCTCCTTGATTATATAAGCCGGAGTCGATGCACCGGCAGAAATCCCGATAAAATTTGCACCTGATAAGTCTATATCAGCCAGCTCACCGGCATCCTCTATAAGATAGCAGCGGCAGTATTCTTCGCATACGGCTTTAAGCTTATGGGTATTGGAGCTGTTTTTCCCTCCGACGATTATCATCACGTCTGACTTTTCCGCAATAGCCGCCGCTTCCTTCTGCCGCTCGGCAGTCGCGCTGCATATCGTATCGTAAATAAGCGCTTCCGGAATCAGTTTTTCAGCTAATCTGCGGCATTCGCCCCATATCTTTTTATTATACGTCGTCTGAGCGAGAATTACAACCTTTTCAGACTGTAAATTCTCCGTTTTCACCAAATTTTCAAAGTCCTCACAGCCGGCGAACACAAAAGACGGCCCAATACAGTGACCCCTTATTCCAATAACCTCGGGATGACTGCTGTCGCCTGCTATAAGCACAGTATATCCGCTCTCGGATTTTTCACAGGCAATTTTATGTATTCTGTCAACAAAAGGACAGGTTGCATCTACAACTGTACAGCCCAGCTGCGACAGGCTTTCATAAACTTTCCTTCCTACTCCGTGAGAACGTATAATAACAGTATGCTCCGGTCTGACCTCGTCAAGAGCTACCGACCTGCAGCCCCTTGCCTCAAGATCCGACACGACATTTTTGTTATGAATTATAGGACCTAAAGTTACAACATTATTTCGGTTATCTAATTCATTATACACTATTTTTACGGCTCTGTCTACACCAAAACAGAAACCTGCGGTCTTGGCAGTGCAAGTTTTACATTTTGTTAACATTTAATATACCAGCTCGGTTATAGCGTTCATTATCTTGGTTTTCAATGTTTTCAGATCCCTGGGGCCTGTAGTTTTAACTGCAAGCTCCTCTGGCTTTATAGGCTTGCCGAACCGAACAACTACCTTTCTTCTGAATTTAAGCTTTCCCTCAAAATTAATTCCTACCGGAACAATCGGAACCTGAGCTATTGCAGCGATAAGAGCAACGCCGGTCTTGCCCTTTCCTACCTTTCCGTCTTTAGAACGGGTCCCCTCAGGAAATATAACGAGATTCCTGCCCATTTCAAGCTTTTCAACGGAAACATCAATAGCCGCCGTATCTCCCTTTCCTCTTGTTACGGGAAAAGCGCCGAACGCTTTTATAAGACCTGTAAAAAATACATTCTGATGAAAAAGCTCCTCCTTTGCCATATAAGAAAGCGGAACTCTCGTCGGAAGCGCAATAAATACCGGATCGGTATAGCTGCGGTGATTTGAGGCAAATATATTGCTTCCGTCCTTAGGAATATTCTCCGTACCCTCATAGGACAGCCTGAACCAAAGCTTTAAAATAAGCTTTACTACAGGTCTTAAAATACCGTAAAAAAACATTCTGACAGGGCTGAGCTTTCTGCCGCGCTTTACCGGTCTTACCTGCGCTATCTCCTTAGGTTCATGCTTTTTCGGCTTTTCCCCGTTTTTTTTTGCGTCTGTTTTTTCCGTAACTATTTTATAAATAGCCTCTACCGTTTCATCAAGGGTAAGACTGGTAGAATCAACCTCTATTGCGTCCTCAGCCTTTTTCAGCGGAGCGATCTCACGATGAGTATCGTTATAATCACGCTGCTTTATATCCTCCAATACCTGTTCATAAGTTGAAGGATCGCCCTTTTCCTGCAATTCCTTAAAACGCCGCTGCGCCCTTTCCTCTGCCGAAGCAGTAAGAAATATCTTTACGTCAGCTTTCGGAAGCACTACCGTACCTATATCTCTTCCGTCCATTATTATATCGTTTTCCTCGGCTATGCTTTTCTGAAGCTCAAAAAGAAACTCCCTTACCTCGGGCAGGGCGGATACCTGCGACGCCCCCATTGATATCTCAGGGGTTCTTATCTTCTCCGAAACATCCTCTCCGTTAAGTATGACCCTCTGAGAGCCGTTTATATATGAAAGCTTAATATCTGTTTCGCTTAAAAGCGGACAGACCTGCGTTGAATCCTTTGTATCCGCTCCCCTTGAAATAACACAGTACGCAATAGAACGGTACAGCGCACCGGTATCAGCATACACATATCCAAGCCTTTGAGCAAGCTTTTTTGCAATAGTGGATTTCCCTGCTCCGGACGGTCCGTCAAGCGCAATATTTATTCCCATCGTTTTTCCTCCTGTTATACAACATAATTATAAATCAGCAGCGCAGACATATGCCGTTGAAAATGCGATCTGCAGATTAAAGCCTCCTGTATAGCCGTCTACATCAAGAACCTCGCCTATAAAATACAGACCGCTTATCAGCTTTGATTCCATAGTTTTGGGAGATACCTCCCTGACGTCAACTCCGCCCCTTGTTATGATCGCCTCTTTGATAGGTCTGAGAGACTTAACGGTAAAACACATATCCTTCAGAAGCTCAGCCAAATGCCTTCGCTCCGTTTTTGTTATCTGGTTTACCTTTTTATACGGCTCGATACCGCTGAGCTTAACCGCCGTATCTATCATTTTAGACGGAAGCAGCTTTTTCAGCGAGTTTGCGAAATTTCGATTAGGATATTCGCTGAAATCACGGAGAATACGCTCGTCAAGCTTTTCAATCGGCAGCGCCGGCTTTAAATCTATAGAAACCGCATATCTTCCCTTAGTTATCTTATCCATATGAGCCGAAGCCGACAGTGCAAGAGGGCCTGACAAGCCGAAATGCGTAAAAAGCAGCTCCCCAAGCTCAGAAAACAATGTTTTTTCCGACTGAACATCATAAAGAGTAAGAATACAGTTTCTGAGTGAAAGCCCCATCATTTCTGCGCAGTAGCTCTCCTCAGTTACTATAGGACAAAGAGACGGAGAAATTTCAGTTACGCTATGCCCTGCCTGAGCCGCAAACCTATAGCCGTCGCCGGTAGAGCCTGTAATAGGATATGACATACCTCCTGTAGCTACAACTACCTTAGGCGCAAAATATTCCGAAGCCCCGCACCTTACTCCCTTTACCGCATTATCCTCTGTAATAAGCTCCAATGCGTTATCGTAAACAAACCTTACGCCCGCCTGTCCTGCCGCACCGATCAGCGCATTCAGAACAGACTCCGCCTTATCGCTTTCAGGAAAGACCCTGCCGCCCCGCTCTGTTTTAAGCGCAACTCCCAGCGATTCAAAAAACGCCATTGTATCCTCCGGCGAAAATCGTGAAAGAGAGGAATACATAAATCTCGGGTTTCTGGGAATATTCTTCATTACCGTTTCCGTATCGCAGTTATTTGTAACGTTACACCTGCCCTTTCCTGTTATAAGAAGCTTTCTTCCGGGCTTTCGCATATGCTCAATAACAGTTACCTTATTTCCGAGCCATGCCGACTGAACAGCGCAGAAAAGTCCTGCCGCTCCGCCGCCTATGATAATAATTTCAGACATTAAATCTCTCCCGTGCCGTTTATCAGAACTTTGCAGTTTTACAGTAATACCATTTTTATATCCGACAGCCTACGGCTGATAAACATCGTATTCTTCCCAGATACGCTCCAGACGTTCAAAGCTTTTTGAAACCTTATCGACATTGCTTATGGAAACCGCCGCTATAAGTGCGTTAATAAGGCTCAGCGGCGCAACCAGAGAATCCACAAAGGAAGCCATATCGCTGCTGGCGAGAAGAAGATTATCAGCATACTGAGCTAGGGGGGATTCAGCCGAATCTGTTATTGCTATTACGCTTGCCCCTTTATTGCTTGCATACTGAAGAGCCTTTACGGTCTGACGGGAATACCTGGGGAATGAGATACCGATTATAACATCCTTCTCATCCATATGCATTATCTGCTCGAACATTTCGCTGGTAGTTGTATTTCTGATAAGCTTAACTCTGGGAAAGATAAGCGTAAAATAATAATTCAGAAAGCTTGCCAGCGGAGCCGCGCTTCTTGCCCCCAGAATATAAATAGTATTGCAGGCTATAATTTTGTCAACTGCGCTGTTGAAATCCTCCTTTGACGTTTCTTCAAGCGTACGGCGTATCTTATCAATATCAAGATTAAGCACCCTTTCAAGCACATCGTCCCGGTTCATTCGGTCGGAAGTAACCTCTATTCTCTGAACTGCTGTAAGCCTGTTTCTCATAAGATCCTGAAGCGCCCTCTGCAATGCGGGATAACCGTCATAGCCAAGCTCCGACGCAAATCTGACGACCGTAGACTCGCTTACTCCGACGGTTTTTCCAAGCTTCTGAGCCGTCATAAAAGCCGCCTTATCGTAATGTGCAAGTATATAATTGGCTATCAGCTTGTGACCCTTGGAAAGCTTTGGCTGACGCTCTTCTATCAGCGAAAATAAATCCTTTTTCATAAGTTTTCCCATGCGTCGGCATGGGTTCGCCTCCCTTTTTCTGAATTAAAGCGGCTTACTCCCAAAGGGAATCCAACAGCCTGTTTATTTTTTTACGGCGCTCGGCGGTTTCTTCCGCAAGAACGGTATAAACGCCGTTTTTGTATTCGATAATATCTCCCTCCGCCGCATTTTGAGCCTGTACGCAGGGGATAATTACTTTATTCCCAATTTCGTCCTCGCAGACAAAGCTTTCGCCCTCCCTGCGGTCTATAATAAGCTTCATATTCATTCTCCAGGCATTTAAAATTGCTTTGTTACTTTATTTCGTCAGCGACAGACCCTTTCCGTCGGAAAGAAAAACTATCGTTTTATCGTCGCGGGTTATGTATATATTCTCAGCGTACTTTTCAAGTCTTACCAGAGTTTCATCACTTGGGTGACCGTACTTATTGTCCAGTCCGCAGGATATCACAGCATATTTTGGGGAAACAGCCGTAAGAAATCCGCTTGATGACGACGTAGAACTGCCGTGATGTCCGACTTTCAGCACCTTTGCCGATAAATCGAAGCCCTGCTCCAGCATTTCCTTTTCTTCCTCAGTTTCACAGTCGCCGGTAACAAGAAAGCTGTTATCACCGTGAACTATCTTTACAAGAACCGAATAATTATTGAGATCACTATGCTCCTCCTTAGACGTAAACAGCTGTACTTCAGCGCTGCCCAAAGTAAAACTTTCGTCCTGAGCCTTAGTAATTTTCATTTTTCTGTTTTTAATGGAACTTAGCATATTTTCAAAGGTCTTTGAAGTTGGCGTCATAGCCTTTGGGATCTCAGGCATTATGAATTTATCCATTTCAAAGCTGTCAATTATTTCACTCATTTCTCCGATATGATCTGAATGAGGATGAGTCGCTATAATAACGTCAAGCTTTTTTATCCCCAGCTTTTGAAGATATTTGATTACTGTATTGTCCTCATCGCGGTCTCCGCAGTCTATGAGCATTGTTTTTCCGTCTGATATGACAAGTGAGCAGTCGCCCTGACCTACGTCTATAAAATGAACCTGCGTATCCGAGTTTTCAACTACAGCCGGCTTTTCCTCAAGCCCCAGCTTTATTCTCCAGTCGCTGTAGGTAAAGACCCCCGTCCTGTCAAGCACAAACAAAGCTGCCGCAGCCAGCGCCGTAATGATCAGCGCAGCAAACGTAAGCTTATGTCTGAACACGTTTGCAGAATGACCGGACTTCTTACGTTTGCGTGTATTAGACATAAAATACCTCCCGTCTGCGCTTTACTTTTGTTCCATTAAATTCCAAAACCGCAGTTTCTACAGTATTGAACCGGTGTTTTCTATTTCATTGCCTGACGTTCAAGCCATTCTTCCTTGGAAATATTTATTTTTCTCGGCTTAGAGCCTTCCTGAGGACCTATTATGCCCATTTCTTCAATCTCGTCCATTATCCTGGCTGCCCGTGGAAAACCAAGCTTGAGCTTTCTCTGCAAAAACGCTGTAGACGCATTGCCGGTTTCCACGATTATTGATATAGCCTGAGCGGTAAGATCGTCGTCAGTATTGACAGAAACGTCGCAGTCAGCGCCTTTATTTTTAGGCTGAGGAATATTCTGCTCAACCTCATGAATAACCTCTTCATTATATTCTGTTTTATGCTCACTTTTAAGAAACTTAACAAGATTTCTTATTTCAGCGGTAGAAGCAAAGCCGCTCTGTATACGCAGAGGCTTAGGCATACCTACCGGCTTATACAGCATATCTCCCTTGCCGAGAAGCTTTTCAGCTCCTATTTCATCAAGTATTACTCTCGAATCGGTATTGTTAGACACCGAAAGCGCAGTTCTGCTGGGGATATTGGCTTTGATAAGACCGGTAAGAACGTCTACTCTGGGCGACTGAGTAGCGATAAGCATATGCATTCCCGCCGCTCTTGCCAGCTGTGCAAGACGCATTACCGATTCCTCTACCTCGGATTTTGCCGCAAGCATAAGATCTGCAAATTCGTCTACTACTATTACTATCTGAGCAAGCTTTGTTCTTTCGAGCTCCGGATTTTCATCAACAAACTGATTATAATCCTCAAGATTTTTCGTTCCGTTAGCCTCAAAAAGCTTATATCTTCTCATCATTTCATTTACTGCCCAGCCAAGCGCTCCCGCCGCCTTTAACGGTTCGGTAACGACCGGGATAAGCAGGTGCGGAATTCCGTTATACATAGGAAACTCTACCTTTTTTGGGTCAATAAGAATAAGCTTTACCTCGTCAGGCGAGGCATGAAAAAGTATATTTAGTATAATCGAGTTGGTAAATACCGACTTTCCGGAACCGGTAGTTCCCGCAATAAGCATATGAGGCATTGAAGCAATATCTCCTATAACTATCTTGCCCTCAATATCCTTCCCCACAGCAAACGACAGCTTGCCCCTTGCACTGCGGTATTCCTCGCTGTCTATCAGCTCACGCATTGAAACGCTGTCCCGATGAATATTCGGTATCTCGATACCTATTGCCGCCTTGCCCGGAATAGGCGCTTCAATTCTTACTCCGTTTGCGGCAAGATTAAGCGCTATATCGTCGGCAAGATTGGTTATCTGCTTTACCTTTACTCCCGCCGCAGGCTGAAGCTCGTATCTCGTTACGGACGGTCCTCTGTGAATCCCGATAATTCTCGTCTTAACGCCAAAGGTTTCAAGAGTTTCAACAAGCTTTTGAGACTTTTCTTCTATTTCTCTCTGTGCAAGCTCCGGAGAAGTGGAATTAACGGAATATTTAAGAATATCGACTGGCGGATAAACATAGGCAGGAACGGTTTCCTTCTGCTCCAGTATCGAAGTCTGCCCTTCCTCGTCAACAAAAACCTCCTTGGGCTTAGAATGGTTTTCCTTTTCTAGCTTTTCTTCAATTTTTTCCTGTTCCTTAGCGACCGCCTTTTCGATAATGCGCTTCAGCTCCTGCTCCTCAGCTTTTTTATCGCTGCCTGAGCTGTTATCTTCAGACTTAGGCATTCTTACAGGATCGAAAGGAAGCTTTATATCCGGAGTATCATTATTTTCCTGTTTTCCTGCATCCTGAGCATAAGGAAATATTCCTGCGTCCTGGGTGTTATCTTCTTCCTGATAATATTTAGCTATATCTATACGAACCCTTTTATCAGATTTTCTGCTCTGCTTTTTCTCAGTTTTTTCTTTAGGAGGCTGCATAGCTCTTTCAATACGCTCTTCGCTTACCGCCTTATATCCGCCGACAAAAGGCTTTGAGATAATTTTAAACAGCTCGGGAAGCGTCAGGTTGGTAAGGAGCATGATAAAGGTAAAATCAAGCAGAATAATCATTATAGCTCCTCCGACACGCTTGAATGCCGCAAGCAGGGGCCAGCCAAGCGCTGCGCTTGCAATTCCTCCGCCGTTAAGCCTTATTCCGTCGTTGTACAGACCCTTGAGCTTTAAAAGAAACGTTTTCCCCTCAACCGTTCCGTTAAACAAGATCTGAGCCGTTCCGCTTAACAGAAGCATAAGCACCAATCCCTGAACGATCCTTGCAATTACGGCGTTATGAGATCTGTCCGATGCTATCTGAAGCGCAACGTAAATGATCATTGGCCCTGCAAGAAATACAGACATACCTAAAACGCCTCTGTTTACCTCATAAAGGCTTGTCCACAGACCGTCGCCTTTTATAAAGGTAACCAGAAGCTCCAGAACACCGGCGAAAAACAGTATGTACGACCAAAAGCGTCTTTGCTCACGTTCTCTTGCCGCTTGAACCGCACTTTTCTTGGCAGCCTGAGCAGAACCCTTTGCACCCTTAGGAGCAGGACTCTTAGCAGCGTTTTTATTCGTATTTGATTTTGAACCGGAAGCCGCTTTGCTCTTGCTTCCTGACGCTGACTTTGAAGCTGCAGGTTTCTTTGCCGCCGCCATTATATTTTTTCACCACCGTAAAATCTCATTAACAGCAATGCAGGACCGCACCGGGCAGTCCCGCGTCATAAATAGCATTATCCAATAGTTATTGCGTGTCCGATAAACTTCTCGATTATCGAAATAACGATAACTGTTATTCCAAGAATGAAAGTATAGTAACCGAAAATTTTAAATTTATCTGTCTTTACAAGCCAGCTTACCATTTTTATAGCGCATATTCCCACAAATGCGGCAACTATAAAGCCTACAAGACAGCTTCCCCATTCTATTTCAGCACCTGTTCCGACTGCGTCCTTGACCTCGGTAATACAGCCAAGCATTATTACCGGTATTCCTAAAATAAACGAATACTTTACCGCCGTATCTCTCGTCATTCCGGAAAACAGTCCGGCGCTTATCGTAGAACCTGAACGGGATACTCCCGGAAGCAGGGCAACTCCCTGAAAGAAGCCTACTGCAACGGCGTCCTTGCCGGTAATATCGGCGGGAGTCTTTCTGCCCTTCATACAGCGGTCTGACATAAAGAGCAGTCCCGCGGTATAAAGGAAGCAAAGTCCTTCGGCAAATATGCTTTTATCCTCAGATATACCCGTAAACCAGTCGAGGAAAGGTGCAAACGGCAGCAGGCAGGCACAGGATATAACCATCATTATAATCATTCGTCTTTCCGGATTCATGCTTTTATAAGAAAATTTACCTGTAAATATATCCTTTATAAGCACCACCAGTTCCTTAAGCATTGCCGCAATCGTAGTCCTGAAAGCAATAAATACAGCTACAAGCGTTCCGAGATGAAGCACAGCCGAAAAGAATAATGCTCCCTCGCCGTTATTTCCTGTAAAATGCTGATATAATGATAGATGCCCCGAGCTTGAAACGGGCAGAAATTCCGTCAGGCCCTGGATTATTGCCTGAAAGACCGCATTAATTACACTCATTATGTACTTTCCTTTCCGAAAATAAAATTCTGCAGTTATATTTTATGTAGCTAAGCCCTGTGATCAGGGCTTGAAAATCACTTTAAATATTCATACGGGTCAGTTTTTACCTCAAGGTAATTGCTGTGGCTGTTTTCATAAACACTGTCGGTGCGGAGAACGTCATATATATTTACAATAGTATAAAGCATTTTATTCCTCCTTGCCTCCGGCTTCTATCATTTCATAAAGGCACTCGATAGCGTCCGACAAACCGCCCAGCTGGTCAATAAGACCAACCTCTACCGCTCTTTCTCCGTCGAGAACTGTTCCGACGTCCATCATAAGCTCGCCAGTAGTCATCATAAGCTCTCTGAAAACATCAGAGCTTATTCTTGAATTATCGGTTACGAACCTGACAATACGCTCCTGCATCTTATCAAAATACGAAAGCGTCTGCGGAACGCCCAGAACCAGTCCGTTCATTCTTACGGGATGAATAGTCATTGTAGCTGACGGAACAATAAAGGATTTTTTAGCGCAGACCGCAAGAGGAACTCCTATAGAATGACCTCCTCCTACTACAAGCGACACTGTAGGAGTTTTCATTCCCGCCACAAGCTCTGCAATAGCAAGTCCGGCTTCAACATCTCCTCCGACGGTATTGAGAATAATAACTAAACCTTCAATGGATCTGTCCTGTTCTATAGCGACAAGCGCAGGGATTATATGCTCATACTTGGTTGTTTTATTCTGAGGAGGCAGAATATAATGTCCTTCGACCTGTCCAATTATATTAAGACAGTGGATAAGGTGCTTTGCATTCGGGGTCGCGATCTCCCCCATTTCCTTGATCTGTTCGCGCTGCTGCTCCGTATCCTCAGGCGCAGGATTATTATTGCTGCTGCCGTCATTTTCCTGCGGCGGCTGCTGGATCTCTCCGTTATTCTGATTATCCGGCATATTTTACGGTCATGCCTCCAAACGGAAGCACTGCTCCTTTCGCAAAGTTTTATATAACCTAGTATAATCAAACCTCTGCGTAATATGCAGGAAATATTCCAAACGTTTTTAAGCATAACATATTTAATGAGTTATGTCAACATTACGACGCCTTTATATGCAGGATTTCGCCATTGTCCTGCAAAAAGTTTTTGCTTTATTCATATTCTGCCGAAAGCGTTTCATTGACCCAATTGACAAGATCAATAAAGGTTTCACGGCTCAGAACCGAAAAATACTTATTTGCCGGCTGACCGTTGTGAGTAAGACTGTCCGTCAGGCAGTAGCCGTCGGCAGAAATAGTTACCTGTACCTGATCCTGAGTGCTGAGTCCGAAAACTATCTGAATAAAATCCAGAGTTTCGTCCTTGCTGGGCTGTCTAACTGCAGTTTCGCTTCCGAAGCTTGTTATCATTTTATTCAGCTCGCTGTAATGATCGCCGCTGAGAATATAGCATTCACCATATACGTTTCCTATTTTCAGCCTGACCATTCCGTAAACGCCCTCAAAAACTTTCACATTGTAATAATCGTCAAAGATTATAAAGTAATGCTGCCCTGAGGAAGAAGCCTTAAATGCAGCAGAGTATTTTTTTGAAGTAATTATTTCATTTGGGTCTATACGCTCAATACTATCCCATTTTTTATCGTATGCGGTTTTACCGTAAACCTTCAGCTCCGAAAGCTCCTTTTCCGCATCGTTGTCATATACGGAGGAAACGGTTATTTCATCGGGAGAAAACCTGTAATCCTCTATAAGCTTTCCGTAGCCTCCGCTTACTCTGAGATAATCGGGAGCCATTCCCGATTTGTCAGGATAGCTGAGCTTTATTAGATCGTTTGCCGCCAGTTCAGCTGAAGCATACTTTTCAGCTTCGATCACTACCGTTCCGTGCTTATTTATAATACCGACAAAGCCGTCCTTCTCAAATACATAATATGTATCAAGGTAGCATTCAATGCATGAATATCCTTCAAACGGCTGCTCGTCAACCTTGCTTACAAGCTCGTCTTTATTAAATGAAGAAAAGACCTCGTTTGACAGCATATCCATCGCTGATTTGTCTTCAAGAAATACGGGAAAAGAATAATCCTTGATCTCAACAGGCGAAAGCGTCGCATTTGCCCCCGGCTTTTTTGTTCCGCTCTGACTGCTCTGCGGGTTATTTTTATCTTTTTCGCAGGAGGTCATAGCTAATGCCGCTACCGCCGCACATAAAATCAACGGCAGTATTTTTTTTAATTGCATTTAAAAATTCATCTCCGATCTTTATATCCTTACACACGTTTTGTTATACACTATATATTATACCACAAGCCCTGCCATAAATCAAGTGGCAGCAGCCCTTGCATTTTTTTAGTAATATATAAAAATATGAAAGGGCAAAAAAAATGCAGAGCAACGGTGCTCTGCGGAAAATAAAATAAAAAAACTATGTGTAGAACAAAAGAAAGGAGACAACAAAACGGATGTTAAATCAAACAAATATTGTTCAATATCCTTAACATCAATTAGATTATACTCTATTTTTCCTAAATAGTCAAGGCAATGCGATAAACATTTTTAAACGCTTAACTTTTTCGGCGGTTTGTACAAATAACGCCTGTATTTACTGGACATTTTAACGCTAAAATAATATTTATTTTTAAAATAAGCTAAAACGCACTTAAAATAATAATATCTTTTAACTAAGTCTTATGTAAGTTTATGAAATAAAAATACAAATTTTTGAAATAAGGGAAGGAAGTCTGCTTTACAGCAGCTCCCCGCAATCCGCACCTAAAAGTACAGACTTCGAGGAACTGCCGTGAAGACGAAACAGAGCAAACCCGCTTACCTGACCATCCTTCAGAAAACAGGCTCCCTTTCCTTATGTCAAAAATCAATTTTCACAGAAAACTGAATTAAGACATCTCCACCAGCTCGTTATCTCTGAAAAACAGTGAGATGCACCAGATCGCTGAAATTGCAACCAGTACATAAATAATTCTGCTGATTACCGCCGCAGAACCTCCGAACAAGAAGGCTACGAGGTCAAACTGGAAAATTCCGATAAGCCCCCAGTTGATCCCTCCGACGATTAGCAGAAAAAGTGCAATCTTATCCAGCATTATAAATACCGCCCTTTCTGTAAATGGTATGACCTGCTAAAGACAGCTTTTTTGTCCTTGCAATCTTATTATTGCCGCAGTAAAAATAAATATACGCAGCAAATAATATTTTTTGTCCGAAAAAGGTTTCGCTTTTTAGAAAATATTTGCCGTCAGTGTCTGCTTTTGTTCAGAATTGCTCAAAATAAGCTCTGAAATTCTATTTAATAATATACAAAAAACACTGGACATTGATTTTTAAATATGGTATAATTATTGATATTAAACGTTTACGTTCATTAAACTATACAGCGTTGAAAAATCAGCGGCAGAGAACGTACAGCAGGATATACCTGATTCAGTTATAAAAGGACAAAAAGGGGATATAATTAAATGAGCTGCACTGTCGATACGGTCTTTAATTTTAAAGGAATAAAATGCGTAAAGCTTGAAAGCAGAAAGTACTTTGCGGTAGTTTCTCCGGAAATCGGCTCCTCTGTACTGAGATTTTTTGACAAAGAAAACGGCATTGAAATATTCCGTTACAGAGAAGACTGCACGATAGCTGATATAAATAAAGCAAGAGAGATCTGGGGACTTCCTACCCTGTATCTTCCCAACCGCTTTGACGGCGGTATAATCAGAACCTCGGACGCAATCTACAAGCTGCCGATAAACGAAAAAAAGCTCGGCAATTTTCTTCACGGCTGGGTGCACAAAAGAACTCACAAGGTTGAACAAGCTTTTACCGACTGCGGAAAAGCCGTTCTTAAAACCTCATATACTTTCGGCGTAGAAGACGAAATGTACAGCTTTTTCCCTGTTGACTTTAAAATTTCATATACCTTTACGCTTTCAGACGAAAGAGGACTGGAGCAGGAAATATATCTTGAAAACAAAAGCAAAAAAAGACTTCCCGTTTCTCTCTGTACACATACCTGCCTAAACGCCCCTATGACAAAAGGCGGAAGCGAGGAAGCAATGCGTCTATGCGTACCTGTCGGACTAAAGTGCGAGCTTGACGAAAGATGTCTTCCTACCGAAAAGCTGCTGCCGCTGTCAGACTGGGATATTGAATACAAAAAGGGACTAAAGCGCCCTACTCTCCAGGTCATTTCAAACGATATGTACACCGCCGCTATGAATACGCTTGACGGTAAGGATTTTTACGGAACAGTAGTTACGGATACCGCAACGGGGCATAAGCTCTGCAACGAAGTATCTGAAGAATTCAAATTCTGGAATATGTGGAACCATGACGGTGATAAGGGTTACTTCTGCCCCGAGCCTATGACTGCGATGATAAATTCTCCTAATTTAAGTCTGCCCGAAGAAGTCAGCGGATATACAGAGCTTGCAGAGGGTGAGAAATTTACCTGTCGGCAGAGATTTTTTACCCGGCTTAATTAAAAAATAAGGAGCAACTAAAAATGAACAAAGCACTTCTAGCGCTTATTGCTGCGGCTGCTTTCGTAATGACGTCCTGCAGCTCCGGAGAAAGAAGTTCATCAAGCTTGCAGGCTGCGGAAAGCCGAGCTGAAAAGTCTTCCTCCGCTGTTTCGTCCTCATCTCAGGATAAAAACCTGCCGAAATCGTCATACAAGGATCTAAACGAAGAAGATAAAAAGCACGTCGATTCAGCAAAAAGCGTAATAAACGATTGGTTTTCCTATATGAGCAAAGCTGAATATTCAAAGGCAAATACTCTCTGCACGAGAGATTTTATCAGGCGCTTCCATTTTGATGAGTTTACCGACGGGGAAAACGCAAGCAAAGCGACCGCTGAATTTTATGACGACGCCCTTGAAGTAACCAGAGATCCTCAGGGAAGCGTCATTATCTCTGTCAAAACCAAATCGGTATCTCATGACTCCTCCAAAAGCTCGGCTTACGGAATATTTCAGGTTTTATATAAAGACGGCGCTTATCTTATCGCAAATATCGAAAATACCGATCAAGCAGAAAATAATTCAGGAAATTAATTAATGAAAATTAATTTACATATATAAATATTGAAAGGTGGATTTTAAAAATGAAATTCGGTTTTTTTGATGACGTTAATAAGGAATACGTTATCACCAACCCAAAAACTCCCTATCCCTGGATAAACTATCTGGGAACTCAGGAATTTTTCTCGCTTATATCCAATACCGCGGGCGGCTATCACTTCTTCAAGGACGCTAGGCTCAGAAGAATTACACGTTACCGCTACAACAATGTTCCCGTTGATATGGGCGGAAGATATTTTTACATAAACGACGGCGATACGATCTGGTCTCCTGGCTGGAGTCCTGTAAAGACTGAGCTTGACGCTTACTCCTGCCGTCACGGTATGGGTTATACTATTATCAAAGGTGAAAAGAACGGGATAGAAGCAGAAGTAACATTCTTCGTTCCTCAGAATTTCAACGGCGAGGTTCAGAAGGTAGTGCTTAAAAACACCTCGGACAAGTCTAAATCGTTTAAGCTGTTCTCGTTTATTGAGTGGTGTCTGTGGAACGCTCAGGACGACTCTACAAACTTCCAGAGAAACTTCAATACGGGCGAGGTTGAAATCGAAGGCTCGACTATCTACCATAAAACAGAGTACAAGGAGCGCCGTGATCACTTTGCTTTCTATACCGTAAACGCCGACATCTGCGGCTTTGATACCGACAGAGAAAGCTTTATCGGTCTTTACAACGGCTTTGAAAATCCTCAGGCTGTAGCTGCGGGAAAAGCCAATAATTCAGTTGCCGACGGCTGGTCGCCTATCGCTTCCCACTGCCTTGACATGACCCTCGGTGCGGGCGAAGAAAAAACTTTAGTATTCCTGCTGGGCTATGTTGAAAACGGCGCCGACAAGTGGAATGCCGACGGCTCAATGAATAAGTCAAAGGCATATGAAATGATAGAGTCTATGAACACTGCCGAAAAGGCTGACAAAGCTCTCGCCGAACTTAAAGAAACCTGGGACGCTCTGCTTTCACAGTATCACGTTGAAACAGGTGATGATAAGCTGAACAGAATGGTAAATATCTGGAATCAGTATCAGTGTATGGTTACCTTCAATATGTCGCGTTCAGCTTCTTACTTTGAGAGCGGTATCGGAAGAGGAATGGGCTTCAGAGATTCAAATCAGGATCTTCTCGGATTCGTTCACCAGATCCCCGAAAGAGCAAGAGAAAGAATTCTTGATCTTGCCGCTACTCAGCTTGAGGACGGCGGCTGCTATCACCAGTACCAGCCTCTTACCAAAAAGGGCAACAACGAGATCGGCGGTGACTTCTCAGACGATCCGCTGTGGATGATACTTTCAACCGCACAGTACATCAAGGAAACCGGCGACTACTCAATTCTTGACGAAATGGTCCCCTATGACAACGACGAAAGCAAAGCTCAGACAATGATGCATCACCTTAAGCAGAGCTTCTGGCACGTTGCTAAGTTTGTAGGTCCTCACGGTCTGCCTCTTGCAATGAGAGCCGACTGGAACGACTGTCTGAACCTTTCCTGTCATTCGGATATCCCCGGAGAAAGCTTCCAGACTTATACCTCTCCTAAGTACGGCGAAGACAAGTTCAGCCGTGTTGCAGAATCTGTAATGGTTGCCGCTATGATGTCCTTCATCGGTCCTGAATACGTTGCCCTTTGCAAATTTAAGGGACTTGAAGAAGAAGCTTCAACGGCTCAGTCTGAAATTGATAAAATGAACGAAAACACTATGAAATACGGCTGGGACGGTGAATGGTTCCTGCGCGCTTATGATGACTTCGGCAACAAGGTCGGTTCTCATGAATGTGAGGAAGGCAAGATATTTATTGAACCTCAGGGATTCGCGGTAATGGGAGGACTCGGAAAGGATTCCGGAAAGGATATTCTTACCCTCAACAGCGTAAAGAAATATCTCGATTCAAAATACGGCCTTGTTCTTAATAATCCCGCATTTACTAAATACTATAAGGAATACGGCGAGATCTCTACATATCCCGGAGGATATAAGGAAAACGCAGGTATCTTCTGTCACAATAACGCATGGATAATCTGCGCAGAAGCAGCTATCGGACGCGGAGATCAGGCGTTTGAATACTATTCAAAGATCGCCCCTGCATATCTTGAGGAAATTTCCGACCTGCACAGAACCGAGCCGTATGTTTACGCTCAGATGATCGCAGGAAAGGACGCAGGCAGACACGGAGAGGCTAAAAACTCATGGCTTACAGGTACTGCCGCATGGAATTTCGTAGCGGTCTCACAGTATATCCTTGGAATAATTCCCGACTACGACGGTCTTAAGGTAGACCCATCTATTCCGGAAGCCTGGGACGGCTATAAGCTTACAAGAAAATTCCGCGGAAACACTTATAATATTACGTTTAAGAATCCGGATCATGTTTCAAAGGGAGTAAAGAGCGTAACGGTTGACGGAGTTAAGATCAACGGAAACGTTCTGCCGGTATTCGACGAAGGTACAGTTCACGAGGTCGAAGTAGTTCTCGGCTGATAAAACAAAATATTATTTATCGGCGCGCCTGTTATTTTTAACGGCGCGCTTTTTTCTGCGGTATTACATGATGAATTTATTTTTTGTCCATGAAAACCATGAAATTTGTGCTAAATATCAATTTACGGCATTCAAAGACGGCGTTTTTCTATATCCTTTTTATTTATATAATTATTGACAGCATTTTTTCAGTATGATATAATATATCATTGGGATATGGTAAATTTACATATATTTTTAATGGAATAATTGTATGAATGACCAAAAAAGGAGAAGTGAACATGAAAAAAATAATTTCGGCATTGACAGGCGCTGCCGTTTCCGCCGTACTGGTATTTAGCTGTACGCTTGCCGTATTTGCAAAGGAAGACGTTGAAATAGACGTTTCAAACGCTAAGGAATCCTCAGATCACGGACAATCCTTTGAGCTTACCTCCGACGTATTTGATCCTTTAAGACTGTCGGCTAATTCTCAGATCAAAATAGAGTTCAGAACCGGTTCAGACTATGCAAAATCTCCTGTAGAGCTTATAATTAAAAGCAGTGACAATACTGATTCCCCAAACGCCGACGATAAAGGTGATGTATGGGCGAAGGTCGCTCCGTCAAGCTTCGGAGACGGAGAAGCTGCATTCGATTTTGAGGATATGGCGGCGGCGTACGGTACTAAGGATTTCAAGCAGGTCAAGGGTATCCTTATAGGAGATACTGGGATCACTTCCGTAAAGCTTACAAAAATGACTGTAACAAACTGCATAGCACAAGAAGATCTGGAAGACGGCAATGCGCTCAAATCTGTAAAGATAGACTGCAAAAACGCCAAAGAAGCTGCAAACTGGGGACGCAGCATGACAATTGAGTATTCTGATTTCGATACTACAAGAATGACCTCAAAGTCACAGATAATCGTAGATTATAAGATCGATAAAAAAGACATGGATACAGCTCCCTGCGAGTTGGTTTTTCAAAGCTGGGAAAATCCCGATACTCCGATGGCTGACAAGGACGGCAAGGTTTGGGCAAAAATAGCTCCGTCTGAGTACAGCGATACTCAGGCAACTTTTGACTATATAGATATAATTGAAGCCTACGGAACTGCAAATTTTGAAAAGGTAAGCGCAATAAGCATAGGCGATTCAGGCTTCTGCAAATTGAAATGCACCGGTATTACTATAACGAACTGCACAGATAAGGGAACTCATAAAATTGACCAGGCCCAGTCCTCGTCCGAAACCGAAGAGGTTTCACAGACTGTATCTGAGCCTGCCGAAGGAGCGGTATCTTCCGCCGCCGAAGCCGCCGCTCCCGTTCAGCCGCAGAACAATTCCGACAGCGGGAACAGCAATATCGTATTTATTATAGTAGGTATAGTTTCAGGAATAGCGCTGGCTGTCGGAGTTATCGTTATTATAATGAATAAAAAAAGCGGCGCAGCCTACGATGTAAATTCAGGAACATTTGTGGAAAAGAAAAAATCCAAAAAGCAGCAATAAGCTTATAACCGTCTTATGCGGATATTTCTCCGTACAGGACGGTTTTTCCGTTACACAGAAGCAAATTCAGTATGTAATGAATAGAAGTATAATTCTGATGATATTAATTACATTGCAGTACTATTCCCTAATATATAACTATAAACTGATTTGTTTATTTTCATTACCGTCTCTCTTGTTTTCTGAGTTATATTATGCTATACTATAGATAATTGTATAAAATTGAAAGGAGGGCTTCCCTGAATGCAGATAACAGATCAGGATAATCCAAGACTTCCCTATTTGAGAGAAAAAACCTCTAAGCTTACAGCATCTCCCGGCTGTTATATAATGAAGGATTCTTCAGCGAAAATAATATATATCGGTAAAGCCAAGAACCTTAAAAAACGAGTTACCTCATATTTCCGGAAGGGGCAGGATCATCTCCCCAAGGTCTGGAAAATGGTATCACATGTAAACGACTATGACTTTATAGTTACCGATTCGGAATTTGAAGCGCTGGTACTGGAATGCTCTCTAATAAAGCAGTATACTCCGAAATACAATATACTGCTTAAAGATGATAAGGGCTACAGCTATATCAGGATAACCGGCGAGCCTTTTCCGAGACTTCAGAGCGTACTGCAAAAATACGACGACGGAGCCGAATATATCGGCCCATACACAAGCTCCTATGCCGTAAAGCAGGCGGTCGCAGAAGCGAATAAGGTCTTTATGCTTCCGACCTGCAGCCGCAGATTTCCTCAGGATTTCGGAAAACAGCGTCCCTGCCTTAATCATCATATCAAACAGTGCATGGGTGTATGTACCGGACAGATCTCTCAGGAGGAATACCGTTCGGTAATACGTCAGGCTGTTGACTATATCAAAAACGGTTCTCAGGATTCAGTAGAGCGGCTTACAAAGGAAATGGAAGCCGCTGCGGAGGAGCTTGATTTTGAGCTTGCAGCAAAGCTTAGGGACAGGATAGCCGCAATAGCAAAAGCCGCCGACAGACAGAAAATAATAGACCCTGATATGAAGGATACCGACATAATAGCAGTTTCTCAGAACAGCGAAAAGGCCTGTGCCAGCGTTCTTATGTACCGTGGCGGAAGGCTCTTTGACAAAGCCGACTTCTTCCTCGGTGAAAAGGAGGATCAGATACAGATGCGGGAAAGCTTTATGACCCGCTTCTATTCAAATCGTGATTTTGTCCCTAAGGAAATACTGCTTGACGAGGATATTGAAAATTACGATCTGCTGGAAAAATGGCTGAGAGAAAAATCAGGGCACGCCGTACACATTTCTACTCCGAAAAGAGGGCATCTTCTCAGGCTTACTACTCTCGCAAAAAGCAACGCCTCCGAATATCTTTCAATAAAGGTCGGAAGAACAGGCAAGGAGATAGTCGCGCTTGAAGAGCTTGCAAAGGCTCTGGAGCTTCCGAAGCCGCCGAGATTAATAGAGTGCTATGATATATCGAATCTGGCTTCCGCTGATATGGTTGCGGGAATGGTAGTATTTGAAAACGGACGTCCCTGCAAAAAATTCTATAAAAAATTCTCTATAAAAACAGTTGAAGAGCAGAACGATTATGCCTGTATGTGTGAAGTGCTTGAAAGGCGTTTCAGAAACTATTTTGAGAAAACCGACGAGGGTTTCTCTGCTCTCCCCGACCTAATACTTCTTGACGGAGGGCAGGGGCATGTAAATACTGTTACCCCAGTTATACGGGAAATGGGCATAGACGTTCCTGTCTTCGGACTTGTAAAGGACTCAAAGCACCGCACCAGAGCGGTAGCTACAGGAGGAGGCGAAATAAGCCTGACAAGATCACGCAGCGCCTTTAATCTTGTTACAAGGATACAGGACGAGGTACACCGCTACGCAATAACCTATCAGGCACAAAAGCATAAAAAAAGTTCATATCAGCTTGAGCTTACCAAGGTAAAGGGAATAGGCGAGAAAAAGGCGGTAAAGCTTATGACCGAATTCAAGACCAAGGAAAACCTGAAAAAAGCCACTTCCCAAGAGCTTGCCAAAGCGGCAGGAGTAAACGCCGATACAGCTGAAGAACTATACAGAGTTATTCAGGATATGTAAACTTTACGGAAATTTTCAAAAGCAGATACTGCCGCCTAAGGGTTGTTTAAAATATTGAAAGGAGATATGCTCACTATCCTGAGCATAGCCGCAGAAATGACTGAAGCAGAAGAATATATCAACAGCTTTTCCAGAACGGGAAAACGCATATATAACCTTGACAGAATCAGATCACTGCTGTCCTCAGTCGGCGAGCCTCAGAAAAGCCTGCGTTTTATTCACATTGCAGGTACCAACGGAAAAGGCTCTATGGCTCAGATGTTCAATGAAATACTTTCAGACGTCGGATATACTGTCGGACTTTTTACCTCTCCTTATATAGTAGAGTATTCCGACAGAATAAAGGTAAACAACTGCAATATTCCATACGCTGAGCTTAACGAAATAGTCGGACAGATAATGCCTGTTCTTGAAGCTCACCCTCAGAGAAAGGAATTTTCCCAGTTTGAAATAACTCAGGCTATAGCCTTTCTGTACTTTGTAAAGAAAAATTGTGATATTGTAGTGCTTGAAACAGGACTTGGCGGACTGCTCGACAGCACCAATGTTATTGAATCGCCGCTGGTTTCGGTAATAGGCTCGGTTTCCTACGACCATACGGCAATTTTAGGAGATACTCTGGAAAAGATAGCCTATCAGAAAGCAGGGATCATAAAGCAGAACCGTCCCTGCGTACTTTCACCCGGAAACAGCATTGAGGTCATAAATACGGTAAGAGAAAAGGCATTACAGACCGGATCACTGCTGAATATTCCTATCTTAAACCTCTGTTCCGTAAAAAGAAGCGATATAACAGGAAGTGATTTCCTGTACAGGGGCAGGAACTATAAAACTTCTATGGCCGGACTTCATCAGGTATCAAACGCCCTTACTGTAATAGACGCAATGAAATTCGTATCCGAAGAGCTGCCGGTTTCTCAGGAAAGCATTGAAAACGGAATACGAAAGGCAAAGCTTTTCGGAAGAGTCGAGGTCATTTCAGAAGCCCCTCTGACGATATTAGACGGAGCTCATAATCCTGACGGAATGAAAGCGCTGGCTTATTCCCTCAAAGCTTTGAACGGAAAAAAAATCACTGCTGTTATAGGAATGCACAAGGATAAAAATGCACTTGAAGCGGTAAAACATCTAATTCCGCTAGTTAGCAGCTTTACAGCAGTAGACGGATTCTCCGACGAAAGACTTGACCTTGATAAAAATGAGCTTGCCGAACTTATCATAAAAGCAGGAGGAAACGCCCGTCCTGCACAGGACAGCATTATAAACGAAATACGCAAGGCGAGAGAAGAAGCTCCCAACGGTGCAGCTCTGATATGCGGCTCTCTGTTCCTTGCCGCTTATGTCAAAACAAACTCAGACAAGTTATTTAAGGAAAGCCATCTTAAAAATACAAAATGAACATAAATCAGAAGTTCAGCTAAAATAGTATGATCTTTTTTGCTTGCAGAACAGCAAGCTGTATTAATTTTATTATAATAGTTGACCTTTAAAACTGATTTCAGTAAATTATTTTATAAACCTTGACGCGGTTAAGTAAAAGTTGTATAATAATAAAAGTGTGCTGCACTAATTTATTCGTTTTAGGAGGAATTAAAATGCCTGAAAAGCCTTTTTACATTACGACCCCGATATATTATCCGTCGGGCAATCCGCATATCGGCCACTGCTATACTACGGTCGCCTGCGATTCTATTGCCAGATATAAGCGAATGCAGGGATATGATGTAATGTTCCTCACAGGTACCGACGAGCACGGTCTGAAAATAGAACAGAAGGCCGCCGAAAAGGGTATTACTCCGAAACAGTATGTAGACGAGATTGTAGAGATATTCAAAAGGCTTTGGAGCTATATGAATATAAGCTATGACAGATATATTAGAACTACCGACGATTATCACGTTGAAACTGTACAGAAAATCTTCAAGGCTCTTTATGACAAGGGTTATATATACAAGGGCGAATACAAAGGAAAATACTGCACCCCGTGCGAAAGCTTTTGGACTGAATCCCAGCTTGACGAAAACGGCTGCTGCCCCGAATGTCACAGAGAAGTAACCGAGGCTAAGGAAGAAGCCTATTTCTTCAAAATGAGTCCCTTTGCCGAGCGTATAGAAAAGCTTCTTACCGAAACCGACTATCTTCAGCCGAAAACCAGAGCTTCCGAGCTTGTAAATAATTTTATCAAGCCGGGGCTTGAGGATCTCTGCGTATCCAGAACTACTTTTAAATGGGGAATTCCGGTAACATTTGACGAGGGTCATGTCGTATATGTTTGGATCGACGCACTTTCAAACTATATTTCCGCTCTCGGCTATTGGAATGAAGAATATAAGGACTTTGATAAGTTCTGGCCCGCTGACGTTCATATGGTCGCAAAGGATATAATGCGCTTTCATGCTATAATCTGGCCCGCAATGCTTATGGCGCTTGAACTGCCTTTGCCTAAACACCTTGCAGTTCACGGCTGGATAACGTTCAACGGACAGAAAATGTCTAAATCAATGGGAAATGTAGTTGACCCGTTCATTCTGGGAGAGCGCTACGGAGCAGACGCAATAAGATACCATATTCTCCGTGAAATGGCGCTGGGCGCAGACAGCTCGTTTTCAAATGAAATAATGATAAACCGTATAAATTCCGATCTCGCAAACGGTCTGGGAAATCTTGTTTCAAGAACTACGGCAATGGCTGACAAGTACTTCGGCGGAACTCTTCCTTCTGAAAGAGAAGCTGAGGAAATTGACAGCGAACTTATCGGAGAAGCATTGGCTTTAAGAGCCAAAACCGATGATTTTATTGACAAAACACAGATAAACAACGCCCTTGCGGAAATATTCAAAGTAATTTCACGTGCAAACAAATATATCGACGAAACCGCACCTTGGATACTCGGCAAGGACAAAAGTAAAAGAGCCAGACTTGCAAGCGTACTTTACAATCTGCTTGAAACAATAAGAATAGCTTCTTCTCTGCTGAGCTGCTTTATGCCTTCGACTATGCCTGAGGTATGGAAGCAGATAGGCGCAAAGGAAGAGGACGTAACCTATGAGAACGCAGGAAAGTTCGGAATTCTTCCTCTTGACGTCACCGTTTCCAGAGGCGAGATAATTTTCCCGAGGATAGACGTTGAAAAGGAGATAGACGAGCTGAATAAGATAATCGGCTCTAATTTTCCTAAGGAAGAAAAAACGGAGGACTGCTTTGATCCTGCTCCGCTTTCCGACGAAATAGCTATCGACGATTTCGCCAAGGCAGATCTTAGAGTTGCCCTTGTAAAGTCATGTGATAAGGTAAAGAAATCCAAAAAGCTTTTATGCCTGCAGCTTGACGACGGAATGGGAGGACGTCAGGTCGTTTCCGGTATTGCTCAGTGGTACAAGCCCGAGGATCTTGTCGGAAGAAAGGTCATAATTGTTGCAAATTTGAAGCCTGTTAAGCTCTGCGGAGCTGAGTCCAATGGAATGATCTGCGCTGCGGACGCTCCCGACGGCTCGGCAAAGGTAATCTTCCCAGACCAGAGCCTTCCCTGCGGTTCAAAGATCAGATAATTACAAATAAGGAGCGGAAATTCCGCTCCTATAATAAGCGTCCGTAGCTCAGTTGGATAGAGCGTCAGACTCCGACTCTGAAGGTCGCAGGTTCGAATCCTGTCGGGCGCACCAATTGCTGATTTTTATTGTTAAAACTATGGACTTATACTTTTGTATAAGTCCACGAGTAACGACCCTGTAGCAAAGCGCACCATTATAATTCTTTAAGTGCGCCCCATCAAACTACTTTATCCCATAAGTATACTAAAATTTAGGCGGTTGAAGCTTATCACAACGACCATTAAGATAATAACGAGTTGTTGTACTGGTATCGCAATGTCCTAAATACAAAGACAAATCAGCTAAATTATAACCGCTTTCAAGACTTATAAGTGAAAAAGAATGTCTAAGTTTATGCGCCGACAAATAAGGCAAATGTGACCCGTTTAATTCAAAGTATTCTTTGTCCCTACGGTTAAAAAACTTAACCCAATTACTTGAATGCCAAGAGGGAGTTAAATAATCAGTACTTCTACGCTTAAATTGATTCGCAAAAACAAAATCATTAATACGTGGCAAACGTTCAATTATATCAACTGCCTGTGGCATAAGCTTTATAGTTCTGGAATAACGGCTTTTAGTTGTTTCGGTATAATAACGATGTCCGCCGTCATTACATATAACGGCGCAAATAGTTATATAATAATTGCTATTAATTTGATTAACGCAAGTCCACTTTAATGCTAGTAGTTCTTCTGCTCTCATACCAGTTAAAAACTGAAAAAAGAATAAGTCTGATACAAAGCTTTTTTCATTAAAGATAAAAGCAATTTCCTCTTTAGTAAAGCTTTTGACCTTGTTTCTGTCGTTCATACGCTTGTAAGGCATATAAACAATACCGTTGCTTATATCCTTTTCACATAAATCATTAACATAAGCGGTAGACATAATCTTTTTTATATCATAGATTATTTTTTTAACAGTTCCGCTTGTTTTAAGCAGTTTGTCTGCACTGGCTAAGGCTTGCATTACATGAACAGGTTTTATATCATTAAGGTCAATATCTCCCAAATAAGGAGTAAGATACTTACGTATATAAGTCTGATGTTCAACTGTATTTACGGTTTGATAACTACTAAGATACAACGGGATATAATCTTTAAATTTCATTATGACATTCCTTTCTTGCATGAGGGTTTGTAGAAAAGCTGTCTGCTGAATTGTTGGAGCAATTCAGCATTAAGGACAGCTTTTTCTTATTAACGTACATTAAGATAACGTCTAAGAGCAAGGTAACGTCTTTCGTTGCCGAACTCCGTAAGAAACTCTTTCAAAAGGCTGTCACGCTCGGCAGGACAGCAGAGAAACACAATTATAAGATTTTCGTCTGTCTGCTTACTGCCCTTAATCTGACCGCTTAACCACAGATAAAACAGCCTTAATTCATCTGCATTAAATTCCCTAGTTTTCATAATAAACCTCCTAAATGTGATATTATATCAATTATTTTTATTTTGTCAAATTGGTAAAGTTAATTGTTTAATATATTAACTGCATATTTTTGAAAGTTAACTTTCAATATCAATAATTTTTAAAATATAAATATGCTACAATTAAAGCTAAAACTAAAAATATGAGTAAAAGTTTCATAAAAATTGATAGAATAAATATCAAAAAACCATACACCTTATTAACCTCCTTTATAAATCATATTGCAAAGCCGTTTGTCAATGTTTCTTCAATCTGTTCACCCTCTTTTTTCACATAGGTAACTTTTATACCTTCCTCACCTTTATAGTCGTTGCAATATTTTACTCTGTCTATACAATAGGTTTCTATATCGTTAAATTCTTTGTAAATGTCTTTTATACAACCGTCTAATTCACAGGGCAATGAAGCTTGAAAGTAAACCGTGCAGTCCTTTTTCTCATATTTAAAGCAACGAACAATTTCTTTTATTCGGCGATAGAACTGTTCTTTTTTATCCTCTCCTTCATTATTGTTATATACATGATAAGGCGTAAGAGGTGACGTTATATAAACCTTTGTCCAGATACAAGTTTTATTAAAATAGCGTGCGTTTATATCTCTTATGTATCTGTCCAGATACATAAGCATATCAGCAAAGCGGAATTGCCCTCGAAACTCATCAAAAACAACAACGTCTTGACCTATATAATTATCAAACGGATGTTGATAATCAGAAACCAAGTATACATTTTCATCACCGTACTTTTCGCAAAGTTCAACGTATTTATATGATTTTCCGCAGCCTGTTCTTCCGCAAAGCCAGTAAACGTCAACGTTCCTTACCCTAGGTATATCCTGACAACGCCTATCAAAAAAAAGCCAGTTAACAGCTTTTTCTTCTTTCAATGCCTTTGGATATTTTAAAAATATTTCACGAGGTGTAAGACCCTCTGATATAAGTTCTTTAATTTCATCAAGGGTTATCAAATCAGTTCTTTTGCCCTGACAACCTATAATTTCTCCAACCTGAGATTTAGCAATTATCTTTTCGCCCTTTTCTTCAAATTTTCCCACCTTATTTATATAATCTTCAACATCTTTTTTACTGCCCTTTGTGACCTCAATATGTATCTTAGAAAATAACCGTTTTAAAACAGTTAAAGGGCGATAGGCTTTATTACTTTCAAACACACAATGCAAGTGTTCAAGTCCTAAAGCAGATACACAATACAATACTGCTCCTGTATGTTCTTCACCGTCAGAAACCCATTTGTTTAATACATCATCACATATTTGCTGTTCTGTAAAGCCGTAATATTCCGTTGGTTCTTGCGTTAAAATCTCCGGCTTTCCGTTTTCGTCTTTTATTATTTCTCCTGTTTCATTGTGTCTATAGGTTATGTTATAACGAGGATTGTTTATAACACAAAATGTTGATTTACAAACGAATTCAGACAATTAATCACCACCTTTGTAACGAAGTTGTAACGAATATTGGTTACAAACTTTTAGTCCGAAAATACGCCGTTTGCACTACCCTTGTAACTTGTAACGAAGTCGGGGGTAATACTAACCCCGACTTCCTCTTTCCCTCGTTATATTCAGAACATCAGTTCCTATATATAATAATAGAACATTTATTCTAATTTGTCAAGAGGAAAGTTTGTCCAATATATTAACAGATGTTATAATCTGTTTGCTGAGGAAAGTATGTAAAAGGAGATAGTTTGATATTAAGAAAACTGAGTTTGCAGACCGCTAAAGCGGTTACGCCATTCGGCGGTTTGAGATAGGCGATAGTTTTTAAATGCATTGAAAGGCGCTTGGGGTTGAGGTTTGAAAGCTTGAAAAAAACGTAAGAATGAGGACTAGAAAAAGAAAGCGAGATAGGAGCGCAGGGGGAACAGCGACTACGGTCGCTGTAAGGCGGGGAAGCGCCCCGCAGCGCAAATGCGTCCAGTCCGTCCGCCCTGCGGTCGTTACTCCTTACCGCAAAAGGAGCAACGCAGGACTGAGATGTTAATCCTCAGCCTGTTTTAACTCCATTGTGCAGTCACAGTCAAGACAAGAGATACGACAGTCCTTTGTAGCTCTGACTATAAGACCGCATGAAGGGCATATGTATTTTCTGGCTGACTGCTTATTTTTAGGTTTTGAACAACCGAAAGCTGACGGACGTTTTTTTATAATACGAATTTCAGATATAGGACAAACATTTTCTATGTATTTTTCAGTTTCAGGTGTTAAGCTTGTTACGCTCCAACCTATTTTATCAGCTTCGTCAACAAAAAGTCCATGAGATTCGGCTATTTGTTTGAACCTCTTATTATGATATATTCCAGAACGGCTAGTGTCCTGAATATCATTTTCAATAGCATAGAGATGACACATTTCGTGAATCAAGGTTGAAATTATATTATTAATGGGACGGTCAAGGTAGTCAGAACTTATATTGATATGATACCGTTCTTCATTTCCCTGTTTCCAGTCCTTAACTGTTGTTATCCAACCATAAGCACCTTTTTTATATCCGCTTTCAAAAGTTATAACTACCTTTGGTAACTGATTGTCAAAAAAATCTGCATTAATTTGATTAAACATTTTCATTATGCTTAAGTTTAATTCGCTCATTGTATAGACTTTGCGTTTTTTACACATTTTTATTACCTCACTTTTTTTGAAAGTTTACTTTCAATTTCTGCCCGTATAGCCGTTAGCACAGCTTTATATTTTAATGTTTTAATGTACAGAAGAAACAATTGTTAAATTAAAATTAGATTTAACACAAAGGGGTATCATCAAGATAAACTAAAAATTTTTTCATAATATTTTTCCTTTCTGGTGTTTGGGATTTTCCTTTCCCTCTATATACATTATACCATAACGTTAGTACATAGTCAAGTAAACATTTTGTACTAACACTATGTATAAATTATGTACTAACGCTAGTACAATTGACAAAAATTCAAAATTAATGTATAATTATTCAAGAGGTGATAAAAATGCCGACAGCAAGAACAAAAGCAAATAGAAAATACAATGAAAAAGCATATGACAGAATAGCTCTAACAGTTAAAAAAGGGAGGAAAGAAGAAATAAAGAAAACAGCAGAAAAAAACGGGTTAAGCATTAACGCTTATATAAATAAGCTTATTGATGATGATATAGAAAGAGAGGAACTGCAAGAATGAATTATGATGAAATATCATCAGTTATTAGCTTGTCATTAAAAACAATTGTTGTATTGAAAATACTATATGTAGTTTTTAAAATAATTGTTGGTATAGCTATAATTTACATTGCTTGTAATATACCTAAAATACTTGATATATTAAGAGATTTACATTATTATCAAAGAAATAAATTTGAATCAGAATTTGAAATTGAAGAAGATGAAGAAAAGGAAACAATAATTACTAAAGTTTTAAAAAAACTAAGTGAATAAGAACAATATCAATCCGGCATGAACCTTGCGGTTTCCATGCCGGATTGATTTATTACCAAGCATTTTTACGTTTGCGAATGCTCTTTTTCTGCTTACGGTCAAGGGGCTGTGTATGTGATTCTGAACAATCTCTATTTGCAAGTATTTCTTCATCAGACAAATATTCTTTCGCAAGCATATTTGTAACAAGCTGTGAGGTGTCATACAGCTGTCGGTACTGGTTACGCTGTATATATGTCTTGTTATACAGCGATAAAGGACTATAAGCCTTGTTTTCACTATATAGTTCATATTCCTCAATATCATAAGTATAACCAGTCTGTATGCGTGTGTAGGGGTGCTTAAAATGCGTATGACAAGCTGTAACATCTGCGGTTATATCTCTTATCTGTTTATCAAGCAAATTAAAACGCTGAACTGTTGCGTATATCATCATTCGTCTTTTACGGCATTGACAAAGGTGCTGAAAAAGTGGCTTCGGAACTGCACACTTGCCACCACTAAAATCTCGGCTGTTAAATATTGTGCCTATCTCATCAATAAGAACAAGAGTATTTTTCGGAGCGTTAAGAATATCCTGCGCTGTATTCAAAGGCAAAATTCTTGTATAATCAGGGAAGTTTTGAAGCTTGATATTTGTCAATATGTTAAGCTGAGGATATTGTAAACAAAGCTGATATGCTTTTGTAACCATAAGACTTGTTTTTCCTGCACCAAACTTTCCAACAAATAAATGTATTCCCCAACCATTAAAAAGCTGTTTCCAATTAAAATATGCAGAACAACATTTATCATAAACTATATATGAAGTAAGCATTGGAATACGCATATAATAATCTAATAAAACCATTTTAACCTCCTTATCTCATATGGAAAAAGCGTATCATGCAGTTATAAAGCATTTTCCAGAGCATAAAAAGCATAATACAAGCAAATACAAATTCCATTACCAAAACTCCGAACTGCTTCCAAGTAGTTATATACTCGATTGCGGACAAGTCGCAACCGAGTATCTTTAACAGCTGATAACAAGCGTTCTCTATGTTGTAGAGCATTTTTTTGCACCGTCCTTTTCCGTATCATTATTTTGAAAGTTGACTTTCAATTCCTGTTCATCCAAAATTGACTGTATAAGTTTACGACGTGGCAAACTCATTTGTTTTTCAGACTTAAAATCATGCAAGTCCTTAAAAAATGCGATTACACCGCAAAATGCGGAAATTAACAAAATGATTATCATAATCATTATAAAAAACTTAAATATATTTAACACGATTTACTCCTTTCTAATCTTTGTTAAATAGATAATGTAACAATTGTAAGCTACAGCCAATTATACATAAGCCTATAATCATACTGCCTAAAGAAAAATCAAAACCGTTAAAGTTAATGCGAAATGAAAAGAATTTACTAATTGAAAAGAATAAGCTTTTCATTATTCCAAAAAATCCATAATATGCACCTCACTATAAAACAAATTTGATTACAACAAGAGCGAGAAGAACTACAAAGAAGCTTGCTAATATAGTCAAGAACCAAGATGGAAGAATACCTATACAAGCGGTTAGAAATTCGTAAAATGTAGAAGTGCCGTTGAGCAAATCAGTAATTGAGCCAACACCGAAATCAGTTGAAAAATTATTTTGCCATCTGATTTCATCATCATGTTTTTTTGTTCTTCAGCAGTTCCTTCTTCCGAGAATGTTCCGTCAGAATTTACAGACTGATAACTATCAGGCTTATAAGCAGTTTCGCCGACATAGCTAAATGGATTGCCTTTTGTTGTATATTCGCTATCATTATACTTAAAAGGTGTATAATCAGGGTAATCATCAAAACTAAACTCATTGCCTAAATATACATATTGAGACGGTTTGTTTTCCCAATAATCTACAAAAGTGCCGTTGTCATAAACAGTATCATCATGTTTTGTACCGTCTGCATTTACTTTGTCAAATACGATAGCACCGTTAGGAGGACTACCGCTAGTTAGCTTAAATCCGCTAAAACAAGTAGGTGATGTACTATCAGTTATTAATACTGGATAGTAAGTAGGATAATCATCTGTAAAATACACATTTTCAAGTTTTATATTTATCGTTTTAAACGGCAAATTTTCGATAAAACTTTTATACTCGTCTGCAGTAATGTTTTTTATATCTTCAAAGTACTTTGACATATCACAAAAATCAAACCAAGCATAAAGACCGTTTGCATAAGTGGCAGTTGATGTACTGCCGTTTATATCGCCGTTATCAATATCGACTATGCTATATTTTTGCTTTGACAAATAAGTATAGACAGAGTTTTCGACGACCGCACGAGGACTAGCAGTTGTTGGGTCTGCACCAGTTATAAAAAACATAAGCTTCTTGTTTAGACCCTCTAAACTGGTTTCAGTGCCGCTATCCGTTCCGTCATAGGCAGACAGCAAATCTTGTATACTGTTATCATTACTTGCACCTAAATCCTTAGCGTGATTATATTCCCAAGACCTACGCACAACATAATCGACATAATCGGCATTTAAAGATATAGTAACCTTTAATTCTTCTGTCGTTATTTGCATACCGTCGTTAGGACTACCAGGTGCATTTAATGTTCCGCTACGTTTCATTCCAACTGACAAATTAGGTGTATAACTAACTTTAAAAGGAGCAGGGGGAGTAGATGCAGAATCAGTAATAATATTACCATTAGAATCATAAATAGGAACATCAGTATACAAAAGATTTTGATTGCTATACTCAGATTTATAAATATTTGAACTTGTAGAATTAATATATTGATAAAATTTTTGGAAAGAGAAATTTTCATCAAAGCCAAATAGTATAGCTCTAGGTTTAGAAAAATCGTTAGAAAACTTATCGGAAAAAGTTATAGAATTTATAATACCGCTTGAAGTTGATGAAGAATAAAAAGGATACCCCTCTAAAGAAAAATCATCAGGATAAAAAATACAAAGAAACATATTACGCTGAGCATAATGAGAACGAAACAAAGTATAACGACAACCCTTTGTTATACCGACTGTATTATATTCACTAGAATAAAAAGATTTACAAAAATCTTTTACTTTTTCAATTTCAAAATCAGTAAATTCACGCTCTAAAAGACAATGACAATTTCCAGCAGTACTAGAACCACCACAAGCACTTACAACACAATTCATAAACACTCCTGTGCATATCATTATCAGCATTGTTATTATGCTTATTAGTTTTTTCATTTTTTCTCCTTTCAAAAAAATAAGCGAAGCGGTTTTTACCGCTCCGCATATTACGGTTAAGCCTTACCCTTTGTAAGCTTACGTATAACACCTATAGCAACACCCAAAAGTGATGCACCGACAAAAACCATAACAAGAGGATTGCCAGTCATAAGTGTCCAAACCTGTGATACAAGGTCAGTAATGGTAGACACTCCACCAGTTATTGTTTCATCAACAAAATTAGTCATGTTAAAACTCCTTTCTAATCTAATATATTGATACCTGTTATAACAGGCTTTTGAACACCGTTATAACTGTGAATATCCACATCAAAAATAACATTAGAACCAATAACAGTAGTCGAATCCGGAAAAGTATCCTGCAAAACCTTTGAGGGAACTTTTACGACCTGAACCGTACATCCATTTACTGTTTCATCTTCTTTCGTACAAAAAACGGAATAATTTTTCCATTCCCTACCGTTTTCAAGAGTACCTTTGTTTTCCTTAAAACCTACAATTGTGTACATTTTTTTCATTTCTCCTTTTTAATATAATTTGTTGTTAAGAGGTTTTTCTCTTCCTCTAGTTATATAATACAACATTTTTTATAGTTCGTAAATGCGTGATTTATTTCATGTCAATAGATAAAAAATTAATTTAAGCATAAAAAATTGACACATAAAAGTAAATTTTTTATGTGTCAATTTATATGTTTATATATTGAATATTTGTTAATTACAAGGTGTCAAATACTCCGACTCTGAAGGCCGCAGGTTCGAATCCTGTCGGGCGCACCAGCTCCATTCCGTCATCACATCCTGATGACGGATATTTTTTTGCCGCTGAGCAAACACATATAAGTAAAAAATAATATTCTTCCTATCCTGCATATACTCGTATAACCGCTCCTTATTTATAAGTATTTAATTCTGATAAAAGGATATACTACATAAAAGTAATATAAAGGAAGTCAGACAAATGAGCAATAAACTAAAAAACGAAACAAGTCCGTACTTGCTGCAGCATGCGGAAAATCCTGTAGAATGGTATCCGTGGGGAGAGGAAGCGTTTGAAAAGGCAAAGTCAGAGGATAAGCCAGTTTTCCTGAGCATCGGCTACAGCACCTGCCATTGGTGTCACGTTATGGCGCATGAAAGCTTTGAAAATCAACAGACGGCAGCTATTTTAAATAAGAATTTTATCTCAGTCAAGGTCGATCGTGAGGAACGCCCCGATATTGACAGCGTATATATGTCGGTATGTCAGGCGTTGACGGGCAGCGGCGGCTGGCCTATGAGCATATTTATGAGCTGGGACAAAAAGCCTTTTTTTGCCGGAACATATTTTCCTCCTAAATCAAATTACGGAATGACCGGTTTTCCTGAACTGCTTACTATGATCTCTGAACAATGGAAAAACAACCGCAGCAGCCTTATGAGATCTGCCTCCGAGATCATTTCACACCTGGAAAGGCAGGAAAAAACCGATTCAGATTGCGTAAATGATCCGGTAACTGAAGCGGCAGAGCAGCTTGAAAACAGCTTTGACGAGGTCTTCGGAGGCTTCGGTAATGCGCCGAAATTCCCTGTGCCGCACAATCTGCTGTTTCTTATGCTTTATGCTGAGAAGAAAAATTATCCTGAAGCATTGAAAATGGCGGAGAAAACTCTTACTCAAATGCGCATGGGTGGTATATTCGACCATATAGGCTCCGGCTTTTCAAGATATTCAACCGACAGGTACTTTCTTGCACCGCATTTTGAGAAAATGCTCTACGATAACGCACTGCTTATTATTGCCTATTCAGCCGCCTACAGAATAACAGGCAGACGGCTGTACCTAGATACCGCTGAAAAAACTGCTCAGTATATCCTGCGTGAAATGACCTCTCCCGACGGAGGCTTTTACAGCGCTCAGGACGCCGACAGCGAAGGCGTAGAAGGAAGGTTTTATACATTCACGCTCAGCGAGATAATTGACGCCCTGGGCGAAGAAAGAGGCAGTCAGTTCGCAAAAACCTTTGATATAACAGCCGAGGGAAATTTTGAAGGAGTAAATATCCCCAACCTGCTGAAGCACAACGAGCTTACCTCAGAATTCAGCAAAGAGCTGAGTAAATTGTACGCTATGCGAAAAAAGCGTTTTAAACTATATCTTGATGATAAAATACTATTGTCATGGAATTCATTGATGATCGCCGCAATGTCCGTATTGTACAGAGCTTCCAAAAACCCTGAATATCTTGCTGCAGCTGAAAAGGCTCATAGATTTATTGAAAATAATCTGTGTTCAGGAAATGAGCTTTATACAAGCTTCCGCAGCGGAAAACATTCGAGCGGCGGCATTCTTGACGATTATTCATTCTATATTGCCGCGCTGATTGAGCTTTACTGCTCCGCACCTGATATACTCCTGCTGGAAAAAGCGGAGTTATTATGCAGCAAAGCGCTGGAAAAGTTCTCAGACAGAGAGAACGGCGGTTTTTATCTGTGTGATCCAAAGAACAGCGAGCTGATTATTAATCCTAAGGAAATATACGACGGAGCAATCCCAAGCGGAAATTCTGTCATGGCCTACAGCCTTGTAAGATTATATCAGATCACCGAAAAAGATAAATACCGTGAAGAAGCCGAAAAACAGTTTGCTTATATGATGTCAAGAAGCAGTGATCATCCCTCAGGACATTGTATGCTGCTGCTTGCCAAGCTTTTATATGACGATCCTCCGGAGCATATATCCATCGCTTATCAAGATAAACCTGATCTGAAAAGCATCTCGAAAGCTCCGCCGTTTCTGGCAAATATAACTCTTGTAGGAGAGAATGAAAAATATCCGCTTATCAATAACAAAACAACCTATTATATATGCAGAGCGCATTCTTGCAGACCTCCGGTAAACGAATATCAGCCTTAGACTTTTATCTAAAAAAATTCCCGGCAGCCGAACAGCACCGGGAATTTTTGCTTATTATAATTTTACTTTACATCATAATCTGAAAGCTCGGCGGTTATCTCTCCCCCTATCTCTAAACTGCTCACAGTGCTGTTCTTCACTTTAGCAGTAAAGCTAACGCCGTTTATTTCTCCGTCAAGTATAAAGCTGTCTCCCTTACTGGAACTTTTTACCCCTTTCCCTGAAATACACCTGTCGGCAGCCGAGGCAACAAGAGAGATCATTCCGTTCTGAGGAAGCTCCTCTCTTTCAGCGGTATAGGAAAGGTCCTTGAAATTGACCGTACACTGATCGTTCAGCAAAGAAAGCTCCATTCCCTCTATTGTTTCAGGCTCCGAAAATACAGCCTTCCACCCCGCTCCGTCTACCCTTTCAAGCTGCGCACGGTAAGTAGTATCCTCCTGAATGATAACCGCATTGCAGGTAAAGCTTTTATCCAGCTCCTCAGGCTTTTCCTCTCCTTTGGAACAACCCGAAAGTCCTGCCGTCAAACAAACCGCGATCGCCGCAAAAACACCCGTAAACGAAATCCTCGTCACAAGCAAGCACCCGCCTTTCATATATTTACTGCAAAAAAATACTGCCTTTCAAAGAAAGACAGCAGATAACGGAGCAGCTATACTATGACCCCTCTTTCAGCCTGCCACAGCATTTTCGGAAAGCAGGCTATAATGTCCTCGGCAAGCACTCCCCTCGGTGAATTAGTTTCACACAGAAGTTTCGCCGATCTGCCCATAATATAGTCCGCAAGCAGGCAGGCTTCCACAGGGGCAGAGCCCTGAGCGCAGAGAGATCCGATAAGTCCTGCCAGCATATCTCCCGAACCGCCCTTCGCAAGCGCGGAGCAGCCGAAATCCGTAATAAAGGCCTTTCCGCCGTACAGAGTTACAGTCTGTGTATTCTTTGCATGAACTATAACTCCGTATTTATCAGAAATACTTTCAGCATAGCCTATTACATCAGAGAGGACCTCCGAAACCGAAGCGCCGCATAACCTTGCAAGCTCTCCGATATGAGGAGTAAGTATTATCTCCGTCTGTTTTTCTTTTAATACATCTATATGCTCGGACAGACAGTTTATTCCGTCTGCGTCAATTATAAGAGGACATTTTGCATTTCTGATAACCTCGCATACGAGCTTGCAGGTATCCTCGGTTTTTCCCAGACCGCAGCCTATAACTGCAGAATCGGACTTTAAAAGCGATCCAAGTATTTTTGGTAAATTTTCAGCCGACGCAAAGCCGTCACGATCTGTAGAAAGCGCAGTAAAAATAATTTCGGGAGTTCTTGTTACTGCAGGAATAACCGCTCTTTCAGACGTGCAAAGCTCAACAATACCGACTCCTGAGCGCATTGCCGACATTGAAGAAATAACCGCCGCACCGGGATACTTTTCCGAGCCGCATACAAGCGTACACCTTCCGTATGTGCCCTTATGGCTGTTTTCCGTCCTTTTGGGAAGCAGCTCGGCAGCCTCAAAGGCCGTAACTGCCGAAATATCACGCTTTAACCCTATTTCCCAGCCGTCCGGGATCCCTATATCTGCGGTAATGACCTTTTTGCAGTGATCCTTTCCCGGAGAAAAAAACATACCTGTTTTCTTTCTGTGAAAAGTAACGGTTTCGTCAGCTTTGAATGCGTTCTCACTGACCTGTCCGCTGAGCGAATTTACTCCTGACGGAATATCGCAGGCAATTTTATACGCAGAAAGCTCATTCACTCTTTTAAAAAATAAGCTTAAAACTCCGCTAAGTTCTCCATGAAAGCCTGTTCCGAAAACGCAGTCGGCAATTATTCCGGCTGAATGAACTACCGCACAGGTGCGCTCATCGCTTATATCGAGAACTGCGATCCTTGACGGCATATTGTTGAAAGCCGCCTTTGCAAGCTCAGTCTTAGGCTCGCCGCAGCACAGCACGACTATCGGCATAACTCCCTGCTCTGAAAGACAGACTGCCGCCTTAAAACCGTCGCCGCCGTTATTACCGCTGCCCGCCAGAATCACGATATTTTTTTTCATTATCCTCTGAGATACTGAAAGTATTCTTCTTGCAAGCCTTGCCCCCGCATTATCCATCAAAACGTCAAGTCCTGTTCCAAGCCTTACCGACGCCTCCTCAGCCGCCCTCATCTGCATTGGCGTTAAAATTTCAAACATCAATTGTCACCCTTTCCGTAAAACTCATTTTTTATATGCTATACATACCGCCTGCGCCAGCTGCGCCGTATGTGTAATACTTACCGTAAATTCAAGACCCGCTTCCTCCGCTATTCTTTTAGCGCAGCCCGTAAGCTCAATGTACGGAGCGCCCAGCTCGTCACGAAGTACGGATACCTCGTTAAGGCTGAAATTCCTAACTCCCGTTCCGAGAGCCTTTGAAAAAGCCTCCTTAGCCGCCCAATTGCCTGCCATGGATTCAAGAGCATTTTTAATGGAAGAAAAAAGGGCGATCTCTTTTTCAGAGAAAACCCTTTCCGTAAACCTGCGGCTTTTAACGCTTTTTTCTATACGGGCGATCTCAACAAGATCTACGCCTACCCTGTACATATACGCCTCCTGCTTTAAAGCTTTGCCCTTATGTTTCTTGGAACATAAGGCTTTATAAGTCCGAGCATTTCCTCGTTAGGAGTAAATATAAGAACCGTATCTCCAAGGCTCTTGTGATTTAATCTTATAAAATAATCCGTCTGGTCCTCATCGTCGGCAGAGGCTCTTACATAGGTTTCAGCGCCGTCCGTATTGCTTCCGTCTTCTACCTGTCCGAATTCAACAGCAGCGCCTATTCTTACGGAGCAAAGACGTTTTCTTTTTCTCTGTGCGATAATTTTATCAACGTCAAGTTCCCCGTTGGTAAAAATATATTCGTATTCAACGTCTAAATTTGTCACAAGATAATAGCCTCCGTAAAGCGCAAGCCCGGCAAAAAGTATCCCGAACATTGCGAACTGAGTGCCGAAAGCAAATATAAAGCACATCATAGCCAGCGCTACCGCAGCTACAAGAATAAGTATTTTTGATATCTTCTCATTTTTACTGGGAAGCTTCCTCACGATCTGCTCCTTAAAAACGTCCATATCCGATAACCTTTCCTTCCGTATAATTCATATAAAATATTCCGCCCTGCGTTCAGCATATAAACAGACGCCTACCGCCGATGCAGACCTTATTATTTGAATTATATCATATTTCAGATTTCTTTTCAAGTCCGTATGAGGAAACAGATAAAATTATTTTCTCAGGCCTGAGATAATAAGTCTGTTTAGCTCGAATATCTTTACTAAAAGTATATAACGTATGTAAATTATCGCAAGACATAGAATATTCATTTGAATGTAGCACAAAATTAATGTGAATAATGCTATAATTATTTCAAACAATACAGGTTATTGTTGTGCAGTTTTTACATAAAGTTTACTGCATTCCAACATTATTGACAAGAATTGAGGAGGAATCAGCAATGGCTAGATTTACACTGCCGAGAGATTTGTATCACGGAAAAGGAGCTCTTGAAAACCTGAAAAACCTAAAGGGTAAAAAGGCAATTATCGTAGTAGGCGGCGGCTCGATGAAGAGAAACGGTTTTCTTCAGAAGGCTGAAGATTATCTTAAAGAAGCCGGTATGGAGGTAAAGCTTATTGAAAATGTAGAGCCTGATCCATCAGTTACAACAGTTATGAACGGCGCAAAGGTAATGCTTGATTATGAGCCTGACTGGATCGTTGCTATGGGCGGCGGCTCGCCTATCGACGCAGCTAAAGCTATGTGGATCAAATACGAATATCCTGACTGTACATTTGAGGATATGTGCAAGGTATTCGGTATTCCCGAACTTAGAAAGAAAGCTCATTTCTGTGCTATTCCTTCAACCTCAGGAACAGCTACAGAGGTTACGGCTTTCTCTATCATTACAGACTACGACAAGGGTATAAAATATCCTATCGCAGACTTTGAGATCACTCCGGACGTTGCTATCGTTGACGCAGAGCTTGCCGAAACTATGCCGCAGAAGCTTACTGCTCATACCGGTATGGACGCTCTTACTCATGCTATTGAGGCTTATGTTTCCACGGCTAACTGCGATTATACCGACCCGCTTGCTATTCACGCCATTGAAATGATCCAGAAGGATCTTATTGAATCCTACAATGGAGATATGGATGCGCGCGACAGAATGCACAACGCTCAGTGCCTTGCAGGTATGGCTTTCTCAAACGCTCTGCTGGGTATTGTTCACTCCATGGCTCATAAGACGGGAGCTGCTTTTGCAGATTACGGCGCTCATATTATTCACGGCGCTGCAAACGCAATGTATCTTCCTAAGGTAATCGCATTTAACGCCAAGGATGAAACAGCTAAAAAGCGTTACGGAGTAATTGCCGATTATATGCATCTCGGCGGCTCTGATGATGATGAAAAGGTTGCTCTTCTCATTAAGTATGTCCGCGATATGAACGATAAGCTGAATATTCCTCACGGTATCAAGACCTACGGACCCGACAGCTATCCCTGTGAGCAGGGCTTCGTTCCTGAAGAGGTATTCCTTGAAAGACTTCCCGAGATTGCAAAGAACGCTATCGGCGACGCCTGCACAGGCTCAAATCCGAGAATTCCTACTCAGGAAGAAATGGAAAAGCTGCTCAAGGCCTGCTACTACGATACAGAAGTTGATTTCTGAGATTGAGCTGAATAATATCGGCTCAGAAATGTTCAGTACCAATATAGTTAAAGCCGCAGAGAGTAATTCTCTGCGGCTTTTTTGTGTTTATCAGCTTTTAAATGAGGAGTTTATTACCGCCGCAAAACTGACCCTCCGTATTTTTATTTTCAAAACCTCTTGACAAATCGAAAAGTTTGTTATATACTCATTTACACAAGTAGTTAACCATTAAACTCTATGTGTATAAAAGAAAGCAGACAGCTCTACTTAAACGGAAGGAGGAAGAGTATGGAACTAAAATTTGAAAACGAAAAGCCTATATATATACAGCTTTCGGAATGGATATCCGATCTTATAATTTCCGGAAAAATAAAAGAAGAGGAACAGATCCCCTCAACAACGGAAATTTCGGTTAGCTACAAAGTAAATCCCGCAACCGCCCTTAAAGGAATTAACCTGCTTGTTGAAAAGGGCGTAATCTATAAGAAAAGAGGGCTTGGAATGTTCGTAGCGGAAGGTGCGGTCGAAAAGCTCAGGCAGGAACGGCAGTCTGACTTTTTTGACAGCTATATTAGATCAATGACCGAAGAAGCCAAAAAACTAGGGCTTACAAAACAGGAAATTATCAGACTTATCGAAAGGGGTTTTGAGGAATGAAAGGTATAGAATTAAAGAACCTTACAAAGAACTACGGAAAAAACTGTGCGCTTGATAACGTAAGCGTTAAATTTGACAGCGGAAAGATATACGGGCTTCTGGGAAGAAACGGAGCGGGAAAGTCCACAATGCTGAATCTTATTTCAAACAGAATATTTCCTACCTCAGGCGAAATTCTTATAGACGGAGAACCTTCTATAGAAAACGATCGGGCGCTCAGCAAGGTATACTGTATGAGTGAAAAAAATCTTCTGCCTGCAAATATGAAATTCAAGGAAGCAGTAAAAATAACAAAGCATTTTTACCCGAGGCTTGACGAAAATTACGCTTTTAAGCTTGCAGAAATGTATGAGCTTGCTCCGAAGAAAAAGCTGGGAAGCCTTTCTACCGGATATAACTCTATTTATAAAATAATACTTGCGCTGTCCTGCAATGCTGACTACGTTTTCTTTGACGAGCCGGTTCTTGGGCTGGACGCTCACCACAGGGATCTGTTCTATAAGGAGCTTCTTAAAAAATATATAGACATAGGCGGAACTTATATAATTTCAACTCACCTTATCGACGAATGTGCAAACCTTATTGAAAAAGCGGTAATTATCAGACAGGGCAGGATAATAGAGGACAGAGATACAGAAGCCCTGCTTTCCGGCTCCTATACCGTTACCGGACCGGCGGCGCTGATAGATATGTATTGCTCAGATAAGGATGTTTTAGGAGCCGACACTATCGGAGGAATTAAGTCAGCCTATATAAAAGGAACTCCGGAAGATCTGCCGGACGGACTTGAGGTTTCAAAAGCCAGCCTGCAAAATCTGTTCGTTCAGATGACTAACTGATCGGAGGGAAAACTATGAAGCTTTTTAAGGTCTATATAGCAGATAAAAAGAAAATCCTCTTTATATTTATTTTTTTAACAGCATTAATTATTTTTATTAATTTCTGCGGTAATTATTATGCACAGCAGGAGATTCGCAGTCTTACTGAACAATACGGAACACGGCAAAGCATTCCGTCAGATGAGCTTAAAGAAATCGAATTTAAATTTTCGACTCTCGACTCCCTTTTCATTGGTGGATTAATAGGCGCAACCGCTTCAGCTTTTAACGAACTTTATACCATTTCACTGCAAAACAGCGTTTCAAGAAAAAGCCTGCGCAAGTCCTGTATCGCCTTGTCGCTGATTCTATCCATAGCCGCTTCACTGTCTATGCTTATAATTACCGCCGTAAGCGACAGATTTTTTGAGTATACTGAAACTCAGACATGGTTTACCGCTCTTAATTCAGGACTGACCGACAGCAAACCGATTATTTATCTGCTTTATTTTGCGCAGTGGCTTGCAGAGGGAATGCTTTTTACATTATTTACTGACTTAATTATTATGTCGTCTAAAAGGTATCAGTTCACACGCCTTTTCGCAGTAGCATTCGCCGCAATGCTTATACTTGTTGCCGCTGCGGTCAGCACCTTGGAGTATGAAACCTATGCATTGCAAATCGCTCTTATTGCCTTCGCTTTATTTATCCTTATAGGCTTTTGGAGACTTTTCAGATCAATGTCCCTTGAATATAAATTATAAGGAGGAATCCAAATGATGAGATTAAAAACGATGGTAAGCTGCAATCTGAAATTCTACTTTAAAAAAACGGCGGTTCTGATTATGATAATTACAGCCTGTCTGCTTGCAGTTTTGATGGCTGTAGGACTGCTGATAGAGCATTTTGAAATTAACGGCGGCTTTCAGGCAGCTGCGGTTTTTCAAAACGTAATGCTTTGGACAATATTATTTATTGCCAAGGAAGCATATGATGTGAATTATAAAATTTCTACAGCAAACAGTATTTCTAGAAAAACCGTTATGGCGGCAGCGCTTATATCTTTTTTTATTTTTATAGCCTTTCTTTCAGCGCTGACAGTTGCCTGCGAATATTTGCTTCATCTTTTCTACAGACACTTTGAATATTCAGAATACTCCTTAGTTTTATTCGCCGACGCTCTGAATATGAATATTTCCCCGATCGCCGCATTTCTTATCCAAATGCTGATATACGGTACGATCGCTTATGTAGTAATACTTATATGTACTCTTACAAGCCGTCTGCCGAATTACGGTATAGCGATAATGTACAGCGTTTTTGCGTTAATGTTTTTATTGATAATACAATATTTTAGCAGAATATACTTTTTCTTTTACAATAATTTCGGAATAAATCTTTTATCAGGAAACAGTATAACGGTCATGCTGTCGGCATTATTTATCATCTCTGCGGCGGTTCATTTCCTTATATTCCGCAGGCTATCATTTGTAAAAGCGGCAAGCAGATAAATGTGCTTTAAAGCTTAACAGCGTAAGTCAAACGGTTTTTATCCGTCAGCCTTACGCTGTTTTTAAATGTAAACTCATACTTAATAAATTCCGTACAAATTCCGTAAATGCATTCCAATGCCTTGAATAAATATCATAATGTGATATAATATTAATATATTAAAGCTGAAACGGAAAAGGCAGGTAAAATTGTGGGAGAAAAAAATAAACTTAAAAAGCTAAGAAACAGATTGATAGCCGTATATACCGTTCTGGGAATACTTCTGCTGTCAGCAGGTGCGGCTTCAATAATAAGCGCCGCAAAACGCTTGCTTGACAAGCAGGCGGAAAGCTTTACTTCCTCGCTTACTGCACAGCTGAAAAAAAGCGTGGATAATTATATTGTGAGAATTGAAAAATCATCAGCTGCCGTCTTTGAAAATGAGGAGGATATTTCCTACTGCCCTGCTGAAAACGGTGAGAAATCTATAGAAGATATAAAAAAGGAAGAACAGCTGACCAATAAGCTTATCTCCTTTAGCCTTATGGAAAACTACTGTGATTTCGGAATTATTTACAGAAACGGCGGTTCAGCAGGAAGAATATCAGACGGAACTACCGATCTCTTTGGTTCGGATATATTTGAAACTTTCTGCAGTTATCTTGACGACGGCTCGGACAGCAAATGGATCGCCGAAAATAACAGTCGGTTCAGTCGGCTTTACTACATCAAAAAGCTGAATGCAGGAGCGCTGCTGCTGACCTCAGTCTATACTACAGAGCTTGATACGGTATTTCAGAAATTCGGTCCCGACAGCGACACAGTTGCCTATCTTACAGATAAAAACGGAAATATTCTGTACTCCTCAGATAATGCGCCCGAAAAAACCGGAGAAGCTCTTCCCAAGGATATTTCGGGTTTGATTCAGGACAGAGAAAATATAGTGTTTTCAGACAGAAGTCTTACAGGAGCGGCGACGGTCTGCGAGCCTGACTGGACTGTAGTAACCTGCGTCAGGTCAAAAGGTCTGTTCAGCGGTAACTCGGATCTTGCCACACTGATGATCACTGTATTTTCAGCCGCAGCCGCAGTTCTTATCAGCGCCGGTTTTATTGCTTCAGGAAAATTTGCCTCTGAAACGGAAAAAGGTAAAGCTTCCTATGAAAATGAGGAAATAGACACTGTAACGGGACTTCTTAACGGAATGAGCCTTGAGGAAGAGATCTCCGACCGTATAGAAACCTGTCTTATGGGAAGTACCTACGCATTTATTCTGATCAAAATAAAGGATTTTGAAGATATAAAGCTTCGGCTTGGCTGTAACTACGCCAATGACGCTCTGCGAAAAATGGGTGATATGATAAGCGCCTCCTTCGGCGCAAAGGACATTGTCGGAATTAATGAAAACAGTGAATTTACCGTATTTGCCGATTTTTCCGACTTTGACCTCTTCAAGGCTCACAATAGCCTCAAAGCAAGGTGTAATTCACTTTGTTCAAGCTTTAAAAGCTTCTGTGCAGGCGGAAGTCAGGAGCATAAGCTTTACGCCGCAATGGGCGTATGCGTATATCCCGACAGCGGAAAAACCTTTGATGAGCTTTACGAAAACGCTTCTGCGGCGCTTGAGCTTTCTCTCCGTGCAGACAAAGACAGCTGTATATTCTATGAGGCTATGAGCAAACGTCAGTAATATGCGATACATTGCAACTTTTCAGAAAGGAGCCGCTTCCCGCGGAGACAGATAAATTATGAAATACAGTTTAAAAGCGTTATTGGCGCTGTCCGTATCAGCAGCATTATTTCTGTGCTCCTGCTCCGGTGAAGCTGAAATAAAGCTTGCCCGCCGTACCTCTGAAATTTACTTTTCATGGTGGGGAAAGGATATACGAAACGACTATACGATAAACGCCGTAAAACAGTTTGAAGCTCAGAACCCGGAGATAGACGTAATTCCTGAATACAGCGAATGGACCGGCTTTCAGAAGCGCATGTACGCTCAGCTTTCCTCTCATACGGAAGCGGACGTAATGCAGATAAACTATGACTGGCTGTATAAATATTCACCTGACGGAGAGGGCTTTTACGATCTGAACGACCTGAGCGAATATATCCGCCTTGATAATTTCAGTCAGGAAGCGCTGATGTTCGGAACTGTCGGAGGAAAGCTTAACGGGATTCCGACCGCGCTGAACGCTCAGACAATGTTCTATAACAAAACAATTTATGATTCTTACGAGCTTGAGCTTCCAAAAACGTGGGACGACCTTTTCCGAGCCGCAGAGGTAATGTCTTCAGACGGGATATATCCCCTTGAACTTAACCTTAAACAAATGTGGCTCGCCTCTGTTGCCTATGAGGAGCAGAAAAGCGGAATAAGCTTTATCGGAGAAAACGGCGGACTGAACTTTTCTGAGGAAAACGTCGCTGATATGCTCCTGTTCTATAAATCACTGATAGACGCAAAGGTTTCTAAGCCTATCGAAAAGTACAACAGGAACGATTTTAAAAACGGAAAAACCGCAGGAACTATGTACTGGATATCCGATGCGGAATATTACTGCGTTCCGGCTCAGAAAAACGGCTTTGAAATAGCTGCGGGAGATTATCTTACGATTGACGGTACGCTTTCGGGCTGGTACGCTAAGCCTACCAGTCTTTATGCAATAAAGCGTGATACCGAATCTCCCGAAGCAGCGGCAAAACTGCTGGACTTTCTGGTGAACAGCGAGGAAATGACGTCAGCTCAGGGACTTGAAAAGGGCATTCCGTTAAGCAGATCCGCTCTTGAAGTCCTTGAAGCTAAGGATATGCTTAGCGGAATACAGTTTGAAGCAAACGAAAAGCTAGCCGAGAATTCTGATAAGATCGGCTGTATTGATCCGGCGCTTGAAAACTCGGAGCTTATTTCCGAATTTAAATCGGCTTTTGATGAAATGTACTACAATAATGCCGATGTATCAGAGGTAAGCCCCGAACTTTACCGTAGTTTTACAGAAATTATCCAAACAAACGGCTGAAATGCAGGAAGGTGATATTTTGAAAGCTCTTCAGAAAATAATTGATGAAAGCCGTAATATCGTATTTTTCGGGGGTGCAGGAGTATCTACCGAAAGCGGTATTCCTGATTTCAGGTCGGCAGACGGCTTGTATAGCCAAAAATATGATGTTCCTCCCGAAACTATCCTGAGCAGAAGCTATTTTGACCGTAATACCGAAAAATTCTACGACTTTTACCGTGATAAAATGCTTTGTCTGAGCGCAGAGCCAAACTCGGCTCATTATAAGCTTGCGGAGCTTGAAAAATACGGTAAGCTGTCGGCAGTCGTGACCCAGAATATCGACGGACTTCATCAGGCGGCAGGAAGCAAAAACGTGCTTGAGCTTCACGGCTCTGTACACAGAAATTACTGCATGAAATGCCGCAGAATGTATACGGCGGAGTTTATGCTGAACTCCGCAGGGATACCACGCTGCTCCTGCGGAGGAATAATAAAGCCTGACGTTGTGCTTTACGAGGAACAGCTCGACGACGATACCGTAAGCAAAGCGCTGGCGGCGATTTCCCAAAGCGATACTTTAATTATAGCGGGAACCTCCCTAACCGTTTATCCGGCGGCGGGAATGATACGGTATTTCCGCGGAAAGAGCCTTGTGCTTATAAACCGTGACTCTACAGCTATGGACTCAACTGCAGACCTTGTAATTCATGATCCGGTAGGAAAGGTGCTTAAAAATATTGCGGTCTGAAATACACCTGTTGACAAAAACCCCGCAATGAAGTACAATAAAATTTAAGACAATACCTGATAATGATTGGCTAACGGCTTTATGAATGATCCTTGCGTGGTATTGCCTTGATAATCTGAAAGGAGAATGCTCCGTATCGGAGCGGTTTAATATGTCTAAAATTTGCAGATCCTGCGGAAGCTACTATGAAGGCAGCTACTGCACAAAGTGCGGCTACGGCAAAGAAGTGAAATCCAAATCCCTTGCAAAATACAAGAAAGCAACCAAGCCTGAACGTTTTATGACCGATGAGGAAAAAAAGGAATTTTACGACCGCAGACGTGAACAAAATAAGAAGAAAACCCATACAGAACGTACAGACCCGAGAGCCAGAAGAAATACCCTGATAATTATTGCAGTAGTTGCAGCTGCAATGGTGGTCTTAGTTCTGATAAAGAACGGTACGCTTTCGGGAGGAGAGAAAACCGACGTCATAAATCAGTATTTTACTTCTATAAGCCAACGCAGTTTTGACGACTTTACCGACTGCTTTCCGTCTGATATGAAAAAGGAATACGAGGACGAACGCGAAACCCTCGGCTACGAAAAGGACGAGTATATGCGCGAGTTTCTCAAAGACTTTACAGAAGAATACGGCGAAGGCTTTACAGTTAATGTAACCTGCGGAAAGGAAACTCTGCTTGAAGATTTCAGCCTGGCGGAATACAAAAGCAAATACGGCTCCGTTCCGTCCGTAAGTGAAGCATATTCAGTTATTGCCGACGTTACCTTCTCAGGTTCAAAGAAAACAGATAATTTCAGATATACCTGCTATGTCGGCAAGGTAAGAGGCAAATGGAAGCTGTTCAATCTTGAATACTCGGCAGGAATTATTGACCCGTCAATGGAAATAAAAAATCCCGAGCAGTATGAAAACAGCTCCGTACCCTCTGCGGAAAGCAAAATACAGTAATATTTAAAAACGGGCGAACGCACTATGTCCCCTGCAAGAACAAACGATATCACGTTGTTCTGCTGTTAGAGGGGAAACTGCGTTTGCCCGTTATTTTTATATGACTGCGAATATACCCTGCCGCTTTATACAATAAGCCCTGCGATCTCAGCCGTAATCTCTATAGGCGTTCCGTTCCCGTCAGCAGCTATATGAGAATTCTTTATATACAGCGGTCTTCGGTAATTATACCTTTCAAGCAGCTGTTCCCTTGTAGAGCTGTATGCTATAGGACGATTTTTGTCCTCCTTTATACGGTTATAGCATACCTCAAAGGGCGTATCTATAAATACTACCGTTCCCGTCCTTTTTGCAGCTTCGGCATTTCTGTCTGAAAGCAAAGCGCCTCCACCTGCCGCTATAACTCCTCCGCTGCGGCCCAGCTCCTCCAGAGCCTTAGCCTCTGCTTCCCTGAAATATTTCTCCCCCAGCTTTTCAAAAATATCGGGAATGCTCATTCCAACGCTTTTTTCTATGTAAATATCCAGATCGATAAAGCCTGCTCCCAGACGCCTTGCCAGAAGCTTTCCTACTGTAGATTTTCCGCAGCCCATAAAGCCGCATAAATAAACCGCTTTTGAGTTCAAAGACTTCACTCCCGTTTATATCTTAAAATTCTTTTCGACAGCCGCTTCCATTTCTTTGATTATGGCTTTTACTTCATCGTCGGTATACTTATCCGAATCCCATATTTCATGAGCTGATACCGCCTGCCATACCAGCATAGCCATTCCTCCCGCAGCTCTTTTGCCCATTGCCTTTGCCTTCTGTACAAGCAGCGTTTCACGGGGATTATAGATAAGGTCAAAAACGCAGTCCGCACGTTCAATAACTTCATCAGAAACCGGACAAGCGTTTACCCTCGGATACATTCCAACAGGACAGGCGTTTACAAGCAGATCATATCGCTTTGAAGCGTCTATTTCCGTATTAAGTACAATATTTACCCGAGCGTCAGGCTTTACAGCCCTGATCTCCTTTTCAGTCCGTACCGCAAGCTCCAGATCGGACTTTAGTACCGCAATATTCAGAGCCGCTCCCGCAAGAGCGGATTCGATAGCTGCCATTCTGCCTACTCCGCCGCATCCGATAAGCAGAACCTCTCCGGAAAGACTTGCTCCCATTGCCCTGACCGTATGAAGAAACCCGTCGCAGTCGGTATTATAGCCTGTAAGTACGCCGTTTTTATTATCAACGCAGTTTACTGAATTGTATCTCCTTGCAGATTCTCCCAGCCTGTCAATATATTTTATAATCTCAACCTTATGAGGAATAGTTATATTATAACCGCTCATTGAATTGAGATATTCCGCTTTATCAGCAAGCTCCTGAGCATTGACCTCGACTACCTCGTATTCAAAGCTTCTCCCCCTAAGCTCAAAAAGCCTTGCATGGATCGGCGGCGACATTGTGTGCCTGAGTGTTTCACCTAAAATAGCGTATTTTCTTGTCATTTTTATTCCTGCTCCTGCCTGCGGAAAGCTCCGCGATCATATGTATATCAGACTTATATTTAACGGTATTGCTTTAATTATATAACCGCAGTCCTTTTATGTCAAGAAAGATTTTATTAATTTCAAGAAAATCAATATCCCCAACAAATAAATCTGAGCTGTCCTTTTTACGCCATACGTCGGGGAAAAGACAGAGATCTCATATCATTTTCGCTGAAATACCCATTTATTTTATTTGTATATTTTAGATTTCCAAGTATTACGATTTGCAGTACAGATCTATAAATTTGTGCAGGATCTCTATAGATCTCCAAAAACATTCGTGCTAATTTATGAACATTAGTTCTTGACAAAATGCCGATAAAGCTGTATAATAAAGACAAAAGGAAGCAAAACCGCACTGCTTCAATAATAAGAATTGCCCTGTAATTCAGCAAACAGCCGAAGATCATATCAACTGCTTAAAGACAAAAATGCAGCCTGACGCTTTAGAGTCGGGGGGATATCAGCTTTGTTATATTAAAATAACGGGCAGCAGCAGACCGCCCTGTCTGCGCTTACCCGTTTTGCTGAAGGTCTTTATTATAAGCTTTATATAACATAATCCGAAGCCAGAGATCTCTGATATTCCGCCAGATCTTCAAGGGTTATGGAATCGACAACTCCGTTGATAGCCTCGTAAAGCTTCTCCCACACCATAAGCGTTGCACATTCATTTCTTCTCTCGCAGGTATTTACATTGTCGTCAAGACAAGCTACCGGCGCAAGGCTGCCCTCCGTAAGCCTGAGAACCATTCCTACCGTATAACTTTTCAGCGGATGAGCAAGCTTATATCCGCCGCCTGCTCCCCGTACGCTTTTTACATAACCTGCACGTCCGAGTATTGATATGATCTGCTCAAGATATTTGTCAGAGATCGACTGACGTTTCGCAATATCCTTTATAGGAATATAGCTTCCGTCGTCGTGCATTGCAAGATCCAGCATAAGCCGCAGCGCATACCTTCCCTTTGTGGAAATTTTCAAGAAAATCAACCTTTCTCAGATATTAACGTTCCATATTGATTATTTTACACCGTCCGCCGCCGTTTGTCAATAATACCTCATGTCTGAAACATGCAAATCAACTTTATTTAACGGCTTTACAAGTATCGATTCAGTTGCTTTTTGCCGTATATTCAAAAAATACAGAAAGCGATCTCCTACGATCAGGAATTAGCCATTATAAAGCTGTTTACAAACTCAAAAATTATCATAGCGAAATAAACAAGAATGAAAACGTTTGAAAATACCGCTCCGTACCGCTGAGTAGAGGTCATTGCGTAGGTTCGGTCGTTATTGAACCTGAGCCGCCAGCCGTTTGTGAAAAGCACATAAACGCCCATAAATATTACAAGTATCTCAAACGCCATATAAAATTCCTGAGCATATGCCCAGCCGTAAACGTCGGCAAAATCCATATAGCTTGCGAACATATTGTTGACTATATGGATAATTACAGTAGGAATTATCGAGTTGCACTGAATAGCTACCGCTCCGAAAATAAGCGCACTGGCGAACGCTGATGCCGCCTGAGGAATATTACCGTGCATAAGTCCAAATATAAGCGCCGAGAAAAAAACCGCCATAAATTTACCGAAGGGCTTTAAAAGGGTAAGAATTATCCCCCTGTATAATATTTCCTCAGCAATCGGCCCTAAAATTATAACATACGCAATCTGAAGTACGACCGCCGCCGTACTGGGCTGTCTTATGGAAAGATCACTTTCGGGAACGGTAACGCCCATTTGATCCATGTAAAAGGTAAAATAGGAAATTACAATACTGACAAGAACATTAAGCGTAAGGCAAAGCGGAAACCATTTTACTGCCTGAACGGCGTTTCCTTTTCTGGGACGCATCATTTCCGAAAAATTTATTTTCATTGCAAACCGCGCTATAATCAGAATAATAACAAGACTGACAAATATAATAAATAAATTTCCCGCCATTGAAAATACCGACGAGTTTACAAGCTCCTGCTGCTGGGATAAATATATCTTCGCCGTCCGAACGCTTAGCGTCAGGCTTCCGTTCTTATAAGCGTAAACGATAAGATAATAAACATTGAGAAATAAGGAATTGAGCAGATTGTAAACGATCAAAAGTATGCCCAGCTTGGAGCAGTTTATAAACATAGCCTTTTTTTCGCGTCTGCGGGCGTCCATAAGCTGATTGTAATAATCGCTCTGAAAATTGGTCCCGCCGAAATTGCTGTAAAACATCAAAGCCCTCCCGAACGTTATCTCATAGATTCTACTGCCGCAAATATCTTCTGGGCGATATACGGCTTATTCATTGTATAAAGATGTATTCCGTCAGCGTCGCTTGAGATCAGATCGACTATCTGGTCTATAGCGTAAGCGATACCGGCATCCTCAAGCGCCTTGGGATTATTTTCAAAGCGGTTGAGCATTTTCGCAAGCTTTTTCGGAATAGACGCACCGCACATTGAAACCATACGCATTATTCCGCTCTTGGAGGTAACAGGCATTATTCCCGCTTCGATCGGAACATTTATACCTGCTATCCTGCATTTTTCACGGAACTCATAAAAATCCTCGTTATTGAAGAAAAGCTGTGAAATAAGATGCTCAGCTCCGCAGTCTACCTTGTGCTTTAAATGAAGAATATCCGAGATCATATTCTCTGAATCCGGGTGCGCCTCCGGATAACAGGCGGCGGATACGCTGAAATCCCCTCTCTTCTTAATATATGAAACCAGCTCGTCGGCATGGCTGAAATCATTCTTAGGAGGACTGTCGGGATTTATATCTCCCCTCAGCGCCAGAATATTTTCAACTCCCGCAGATCTCAGCTTATCAAGGATATAATCAATATCCTCTTTAGTATTGTTAACGCATGTAAGATGAGCTATCGGCATAATATTGTATTTATTTTTTATTATAGAGCATATTTCGCAGGTTGAATTATCAGCGATATTTCCTCCTGCTCCGTATGTAACGCTTATAAACGCAGGCTTCAGTTCCCTTAGTCCGTCCAGCGTTTCATATATTGTTTCTATTCCTCCGTTTTTCTTAGGCGGAAAAACCTCCAAAGAAAACTGAGGTCTGTGAGATTCAAAAAGCTTTGATATTTTCATTTTTTACAGCTTTCCTTTCTGCTTATGCGCTGTACGGCAAATCCTGCCGCCGTATAGCATTAATTGGAAACACAGCGGTAATTATCAGGACTTGGATCGTTTTTACCGTAAACCTATTTTATCGCCGTTAACTTATATTATAACACATTAAGTATATGAAATGCAAATTATTGTGCGCCGGCAATTATTAAGTAAAAGTAAATAAAGAGTATCTATTTTATTATAACTATTGCATTTTATCAAAAGCGTTGTATAATAAGATTATAGTTAGCACTCTGGTAGAGAGAGTGCTAAAACTTCTGAAAGAAAGGTTTGATCAATAATGGAAACAAAACAGTTCAAAGCGGAATCAAAGCGGCTTCTCGATATGATGATAAACTCTATTTATACTCATAAGGAGATTTTTCTGAGAGAGCTTATTTCAAACGCCAGCGACGCTATAGACAAGCTTTATTTTAAGTCGCTTACCGATACCTCGATCGGCATGAAAAAAGACGATTTTGCGATCCGTCTTGAAGCCGATAAGGAAAACCGTACGCTTACTGTTTCAGACAACGGTATCGGAATGACCGATGAGGAGCTTGAAAACAATCTGGGAACTATCGCAAACAGCGGTTCCTTTAAATTCAAAAAGGACAACGATCTGGGCGACGACGTGGACATTATCGGCCAGTTCGGAGTCGGCTTCTATTCTACCTTTATGGTAGCAAAAGAAGTAACGGTCTATACTAAAGCCTATGGCTCCGATAAGGGCTGGAAATGGCAGTCAAACGGTGTAGACGGCTATACAATAGAGGAATTTGACAAGGAAGGCTTCGGTACTGAAATAGTTCTGAAATTGAAGGACAATACCGATGATGATAATTACGATAAATATCTCGACCAGTATCAGATACAGTCGCTTGTTAAAAAATATTCCGACTATATCCGCTTCCCGATCAAAATGGACGTTGAGCATACTCATTATCCCGACGACGAAAATGCCGAACCGGAAAAGCATATTGTAAATGAAACTCTTAACAGCATGACTCCTATCTGGAAGAAAAACAAAACCGAGCTTAAAGACGAGGACTATAATAACTTCTATACCGAAAAGTTTATGGATTATATGCCTCCTCTCGCACATATTCACAGCAAAAACGAGGGCGTCGCAACATATGACGCACTGCTTTATATCCCCTCAAGAGCCCCCTTTGACTATTATTCAAAGGATTATGAAAAGGGACTTCAGCTTTATTCCAGCGGTGTGCTTATAATGGAAAAATGCGCCGATCTGCTGCCGGATCATTTCAGCTTTGTAAAGGGTCTTGTTGATTCGGAGGATCTGTCGCTGAATATTTCAAGAGAGCTTCTTCAGCATGACAGACAGCTTAAGATCATTGCAAAGAATCTTGAAAAATCAATAAAGAACGAGCTTGCCAAAATGCTTAAAAACGACCGTGAAAAGTATCTTAAATTCTATGAGACCTTCGGCCTGCAATTTAAGTTCGGAATTTATCAGTCCTACGGCGCAAGCAAGGATACTCTTGAGGATCTGCTTATGTTCCCGTCCTCCTTCGACGGTAAGAACGTTACCCTTGCCGAATACGTTTCCAGAATGAAGGAAGGGCAGGAGGAGATCTATTATGCCTGCGGAGAAAGTATTTCGAGAATTGAAATGCTGCCTCAGCTTGAAAGAGTAAAGGACAAGGGCTACGAGGTGCTTTACTTTACACAGGACGTTGACGAATTTGCCATCAAGGTAATGATGCAGTACAAGGATAAGAAATTCAAGTCAATTTCCGACGGCGATCTTGACCTTGAAACCGAAGAGGAAAAGGAAGAAGCTAAAAAGACCTCAGAAGAAAATCAGGATATGTTCAAATTCATGACCGAGGCTCTTGAGGGCAAGGTAAAGAACGTAAGATTGTCCTCGAAGCTTAAGAGCCACCCTGTATGCCTATCCGCTGAAGGCAATATTACAATTGAAATGGAAAAGGTTCTTAATTCTATGCCGCAGAATGAGGGAAAAGAAGTCAAGGCAGAAAAATGCCTTGAGCTTAACGCTTCACACCCTGTATTTGAAAAGCTGAAAGAGCTTTATTCCGCCGATAAGGACAAGCTTAAAGACTATACGAAGCTTCTTTATTCTCAGGCTTTGCTTATCGAGGGACTCAGCGTTGAAAATCCCGTAGAGTTTGCAGATCTTATCTGCGGACTTATGGTCTGATATAAATATTATTGCAGCGCCGTATAATTTCAGCGGAACAGATACCGAAATTCATAGTTATAATTACAAAAACGCTCCGGAACACTATTGCTCCGGAGCGTTAACACTATAATCCTGCTTAGTTTATGACGTAGTGCTTACCGTAAATGTATCAGACCATGCGCCCTTTTTGTTTTCGCTGTCCGGTACTTTTGTATATCCCTGAATACGATATTTGTACTGGGTACTGCTTTTCAGTCCCGAAATTTTCAGTTCTGCCGTTCCGTAAGGCACGAGCTGAACCGTTTTCCACTCTTTAGATGAAGTATCGTACTGCTGAACTTTATAGCCTGTGCAGACAACCTCGTCCCAGAACAGACGGACAGATGTCGTTGAACGGTTAGCCTTAGTAAATGTGATCTTTTCCGGCGCAGTTGCAGTCGGCTTTTCTGAGGACGCATATCCCCAGTAAATCACATCATTTATACTTTTGTATGCCTTGACCTTATATTTATAAACTGTACCCGGCTTCAGCCCCTCGTCACGATATGTAAGAACGCTGTTATCGCTTATCGTCTGAATATTCACCCACGATTTATTCTTCTCATTATATCTGTAAATACGGTATCCCGTTGTGTTATCGACCTTTTCCCAGTTTATTCTTACCGCATCGGTAACCGAAGTGTATTCCTCCTTAAATACAGGAGTTTTCGGGACGATCTCAAAGGTCTTTGTTACAGTTCCCATATAATTTCCCTTGCCGGTTATAATTACGGAAGCCTTGCCTATAGCGGTATTCAATTTGTAAGAAACGCCGAAATCTGTATTTCTTACAAGCTGCTCTGCGCCGTATTTAAGCGTCGGTGACGGAACAATTGGGCTGCCTGTGTAAATATACTTATCCTCTATACCTCCGATGTCCAGGGAAGCGATACTTCTCGGAGATATTACAAAGCTCTTGATTACGGTTCCCGTATAGTTGCCAAGTCCTCTAATTATAATATTTGCTGTACCGGCGTTTATATTGCTGTTATAGGATACCGAATAATCACTGCCCCGTAAAAGAACCGTATCTCCGTTTTTTACGGTAACAGCAGGGCAATAAGCATTACCGCTGTACACGCAATTATGTGTATACGAGAAGGTCAGTCCGCTTGAAACGCTTCTGCGGCTGATAGTAAAGTTCTCTGTAACTGCCTCAATATAATTTCCTGTTCCGACTACCGTTACATTTGCTGTACCCGCATTTACATTATTACTGTAAACAAGGTAATAATCCTTACCCATCGACAGCGTCTTATCTCCGTCTTTAACGGTAATTTCCGGAGCAACAGGACTTCCGCTGTATGTAAAACCATCTCCTTCAACCGTTACCGAAAGCTCTCCTACCTTCTTCCGCAGTATCTTAAAGCTTTTTGTAACGCTTTCCGAATACCTTCCGATACCTTGTACAGTTACAGAAGCGGTTCCGGCATTTATATTGTCCGAATACTCAACGCTGTAGTCCTTATTTTCTGTCAGAACTTTCTCTCCGTCCTTTACTGTTACAGTAGGAGTTTTAGCGTTTGAATCATATGTAAATTCGGTCTGCGACAGCTCGGTACTGCACGTTTCTATTGAAGCCGCATACCTTTTTACATTTTCAACTGCCGAATTATTTATAATATCATACTCGTCAGCCTGAGTAATTAGATTGAACCGTATAAATTTTTCGGAATCATCATCGTTCAGAAGCTCGCTGACGGGAATATTAAATACTTCAATCCCCCCGCCTGATATTTCAGGAACTTCAATTGTCTTCAATACGTTTCCGTTCTCGTCCTCAGCCGAAAGCTTTGATCCGCTTACCGGAATATACGAATTGTTTTTTACGCTAACGGTCACGGTTCCTCCGTTTCCTGCTACAAACTCGCTTGTATTGACCTCAAGGTCGGCAAGTCCGCAGGAAAATACTGTTTCGTTATCGTCAGGTTTAATATCCTCTGAGCTGAGCGGCTGAACGCTTATCCTGTAATCTCCCGTATAGAAGTTTTCGTCAGTATCCAGCAGCACAAGAATCTCCTCTTCTGCACCTGAACGGATAACGTACGATATATCCTTTGCATAAACGCTCTCTTCGCCCTTATATATATTTACGCGTACGCCGTTTATCGTTTTGGTTCCGGCGTTTGTAACACTGATATACAGCGGCATCTGATAATCGGGCACCGCATATTCGTAATCATAATAAACCTTATTGACCCTGAGGTCGGTAACTCCGCAGTAACGATAGCTTACAATATCCGACTGGGTATTCAAGTCGTTATCGCTGATCTCAACTTTATTCTTGAGCATAACCGCAGTATCTCCCGCTGCCGAAAGCTGCTCGAAATAGCTGTCCGAAACCGACTTTGCAATACTTACCGGCTCGCTCCAGCCGTCCTCATAATTAACAAGCATAAGGTCTGTGGAATCATTGTTTCTTGATATAAAATATATTTTATCACCTGTTATGATATAGTCTGAACCTACGCTGTAATCCGCTCCCTCGCAAACAAGATCCGGATCTCCTGTTAAGCTGTTCAGATATTTGATAAATCCGTCCTCATACCAGGTCAAAGACTGAGAATCCGTTCCCGGAAGAACAGTAAACTGAACATTGTCAGCATTTCCTTCACACACCAAAGTATTTTTACCGTCCAAAGTGCAGATTTTAAGCTGTTTATCACCTTCGGTTACAAGGTCATTGTCCGAATCTGTAATATAAGAAACAACGGGTTTACCCGAAAGCATGCCTGCTGACAGATCTGTTACGCAGCTGAGATTTTCAGCCAATACCTCGGGAACGCTCCAACCGCTGCCGGAATTTGTGCTGTACATTATTTTATTTGTTCCGTTAAGTCCGAAATAATCAGGATCGTCATTGGATACCCATACCGCTGTCAGCACTCCGTCAGTATTTGTTATGATCGGCCTTGAGTCCATGACCCCATTATCCGTCAGCTTTTCAATGTTCTCAAAGCTTCCGGTTTCTTCGTTAAACCGAGCATATACTATCTCAAGCGACGCTGCGAAATCCTCTACTGTAGCGTTATCGGGAAGAACGCCTGACGCCTCCTCATACATAAGATATATTTTATCTCCGTCTGTATAAAGATGAGCCCTGTTGTCAAGCAGCTCGTTGCCGTCGACCTGCTGCGGCTCGGACCATTTATCCGTACTCTCATTATAAACCGAGTACATAAGCACGTTTGAATTTATATCCGTTCTGTTGCTGTCCTTATCAAGATAGAGCATAAGCGTTGTTCTGCCGTTTGAAATTATCTGCGGTCCGGCATTTGCGGTACAGCCGTTGATTATTTCTGTAACTGTATTAGAGGCTACCTCTCCGCCGCTGAAAGATCCCTCGGGTATATCCGTGCTGAGAGAATAGTTTTCCATTTTGAACAGAGCTGCCATATTATCAGCAGTTTTCATAGATTGCATAGCATTGAAAGAGGCGAGACGGGAAGATTTATAGCAGTCATAAATAACATAATCTCCGTCGGTCTTCCAAATAGGTACTTTAGCCTTAAACGGGCCAACATCTGCCCTCGCTCCTACTTCTGCGCCTGCGGTTATAAGGTTAAAGCCGTTTTTTGATTCTACATATGACATCAGAGTTGCACGGGTCTTTAAATTGATATTTCCATATAACCCCGCATTGAAATATTTCATTCCTACCGATATATAGGGCGTAATATTTACCGAGGAATCAAGCGTAAGCTCGTCACTCCAATCCTTAAGGCTTAGTCCCTTCATACTGTCAAACTCTACATCGCGAGTTACATGAACAGCAAAGTCGTAGCCAAGCTCCATATATACTGGCATAGTTCCGATAAGCACTGATTTTGATATGTTCCCGGCAGCCTCAAAGGTCAAAACGATAGCAACGTCTAAATTTACGCTACCGTCAGAATTAACCTTGCCTTCTCCATATCCTACTAAATTTATTTTTGCATTATCAAACATCAGAAATCTTCCGACAATTGCGTTTTTCTTTATTTTTTTGTACTCAACAGAGCCTTTAAAATCCCCGATATTAACATTCAGCTTCGCGCTGTTCACAAATTTTTTAACTTCTCCGAGATCGTCATCTTTTTTTACGAAGTTTTTGGTATCTCCTACAGCTACCTGAACTGTACCGTCTTTGTGATATTTTATTTTGACTGGCGAACTTGCTTTTCCCAGCGACATTTTACTTCCGCCTATAATGGGAACGTCGGCAGGTATTTGAAAATCAAGCGATCCGCTGGAAATACTGAACATCCCGTAGTCAGATTCTTTTACCCTTACTACTTTCATTGTCAGATCAGTATATGTGACCTTTCCGTCTGCCGATTCAACTTCTACACAGTAGTAATTACTTGCTTCAAGCTCGTTTGCTTTTACAGTCAGCTTACCGTCTTTTCCTGCTGAACCGATTTTTGTTTTATTTCCTTCTTCATCCTTTTTGCAAAGATTATAGCAAATAGCGTACTTCTCATGACCCAAAACCTTAAACTGGAACTCTATATCCTTTGTATACGAATCTGCGTCATCCTCATTTACAAGAATTGTCTGATCCTGATTAAGTATATTTCTAATTCCGTCAAGTTTTACATAGGCTGACTGCAGCTTATGAGGCTCATCGCTTTCCTTGAACAGCATTATAGTTTCTACATTAGTGCCGGTTCCTTCGTATTGCTTCAGGTCTATATTGTGATCATAATACCCGTCTGCAAAAACCGAAAACGATTTGCCGGTATCAATATTATTTAATATAATATATCCCTTTTCAGTTTCTCCTAAACCAAAACCATACATATAATTGAACTTCTTAATTTCCTTGCCGTTTATATCGACTACCCTTATGAAAAGAGAGTCCCCTTCCTCCGGCTTCTTCGGAACCTTAACATCTGTGATCTTAAACTTAACGGTCTTCTGCGACTTGTAATCGCCCTTGAATTTTACCGTTACAGACCCTGTTCCAATATTTACGTTGTCCCTGTAGGAAAGAGTATAATCTGTATTTTCCTTCAGCTTGATATCCCCGTCCGTTACCGTTACCGCCGGCTTTATCTCGCTTCCGGTGTAGAGGTAGGAATCCTTGTCGAGAGCTATAGTAAGCTCGTCGGGAGCGTCCGCATTGGTAAGCCTGTAGGGAATATTATTATCCTTAGCATAGGTGTGAGCATAGCTGCCTTTTTCGCAGATAAGAGTGAGGTTAGGGCAGTATGAAAATGCCCCATTTTCTATACTTGTTACACTATCCGGTATTGTTATTTCCGTTAAGCTTGTGCAATTATAAAATGCCCTATACCCTATACTTGTCACACTGTCCGGTATCGTTATTTCAGTTAAGCTTGTGCAATTATTAAATGCACTATACCCTATACTAGTTACACTGTCCGGTATTGTTATTTCGCTTAAGCTTGTGCAATATTCAAATGCCCCATTTCCTATACTTGTTACACTATCCGGTATTGTTATTTGGGTTAAGTTTTTGCAACTTCGAAATGCCCAATCTCCTATGCTTGTTACACTGTCCGGTATTGTTATTTCAGTTAAGTTTGTGCAATTAGAAAATGCCAAATCTCCTATACTTGTTACGCTATCCGGTATTGTTATTTCCGTTAAGCTCGTACAACCAGAAAATGCCCAACCTCCTATAATTGTTACACTGTCCGGTATCGTTATTTGGGTTAAGCTTGTGCAATAATAAAATGCATCAATTCCTATGCTTGTTACACTGTTCGGTATCGTTATTTCAGTTAAGCCTTTGCATTCAGAAAATGCCCAATCTCCTATACTTGTTACACTATCAGGTATTGTTACTTGAGTTAAGCTTGTACAATAATAAAATGCATATTCTCCTATACTTTTTACGCTATCCGGTATTGTTATCTTGGTTAAGCTTGTGCAATTATTAAATGCACTATACCCTATACTTGTTACACTATTCGGTATTGTTATTTCCGTTAAGCTTATGCAACTTTGAAATGCAATTTTTCCTATACTTGTTACACTGTCCGGTATTGTTATTTCGGTTAAGCTTGTGCAATAGGAAAATGCATAATCTTCTATACGTGTTACGCTGTCTAAGATATCAACAGATTTTTTCCTATCAGGACATTTAATTAAAGTCGTTTTATTTTTATTATATAAAACATTGTCATAAGAAGAAAACATTTTATTTCCTGCACTGACACTTATACTAGTTAAGCTTGTGCAATTATAAAATGCACTATATCCTATACTAGTCACACTATCCGGTATTGTTATTTGGGTTAAGCTTGTGCAATTATAAAATGCATATTCTCCTATACTTGTTACCAACCTCCCGTCAATACCCCCCGGAATATTAAGAACGCTTGCCGAGCCGTTATAATCTGTTATCTCCACCGTTCCGTCATCAAGCACATCATACAGATAGTCCCCATAAGTATACGCCCCTGCTCTCATAAACAGACCGTCGAATAAGTCCGCCGGCAGGCACAGACTTCCGAAGGTCAGTATAAGCGCAAGAAACGCCGCCGTAAATCTCTTCATTTTTTGGATAACCCCTTTACAATAATTTTTTACCTTTTCGGCTCTTAACAAAAGCCTTTAATTCCGTACAATTGAAATATTTGCTTTCGTTTCATATTGATGTCGAAATTGGTCGTAATTTATTGTAACATATATATCCATAAATTGCAATAGTTTTTGATAAAAAATATATACCTTTTAATATTTCGTCAGATTATACAAAAAAACGCCCCGCAAAATAAGCAATTTCACGGGACGCTTTCCTCTTCTGTTCAGTTTTTATATTTTATTTTCTGCAAACTGTTTTTGCGCTCTCTATATATAAAACAACTCACAAGCCTGATTTAATACCGTTTTTTATAAATTTTTTATTTTTAGTACGATTTTCGTATGACTGCACAAAAACGCCGCCGCAATTTTGTGCATTTTGCGGCGGTACAACTGACTTTATTTTGCAGACCTGCTTGTAATTTTAAGCCTTGCCATTGCACGATTAAGTGCAGCCTGAGTGTGATAATACTGCCTTATGCTAAGCTTCTGACGCAGACGCTCTTCCGCCCTTTCCTTTGCCGCCTCAGCACGCCTGCGGTCTATGTCTTCCGGACGCTCGGCAGTATCGGCAAGTATCTTAACGAACTTCGGCATTATTTCAAGAAACCCGTCGCTTACCGCCGCCGAACGCCATTCACCGTCTGTTTTGAACCGAAGCTCTCCCGACGAAAGACAGCTTATCATCGGCTCGTGTCCAGGGAGTATTCCGTATGAACCGTCTGTTCCGGGAAATATCAGCTCTTCGCATTCTCCGCTGAAAAAATATTTGTCGCTGGCTATTATATCAAGATGAAATGTTTTTTCCATTCATCATTCCCCCTCAAGCTGCTTCGCCTTTTCAATAACGTCGTCAATGCTTCCTGCCATAAGAAACGCCGCTTCGGGATATTCGTCCGTTTCTCCGTCGATTATCATCTTAAAGCCCCTGAGCGTTTCTTTCAGAGGAACGTACTTTCCTTTAAGTCCTGTGAAATTCTCGGCAACGTGGAAAGGCTGCGAAAGGAACTTCTGTATTCTTCTGGCTCTGGCGACCGCCAGCTTATCCTCCTCGTCAAGCTCCTCCATTCCAAGAATAGCGATAATATCCTGAAGCTCCTTATACTTCTGCAAAAGCTCCTGAACCTTTCTGGCGATTTCGTAATGCTCCTCTCCTACAACGTCCGGCTCAAGTATCCTCGACGTGGATTCAAGCGGATCGACTGCCGGATAAATTCCCTGTTCAACTATCTTTCTTGAAAGCACCGTTGTGGCGTCAAGATGAGCAAAGGTAATCGCAGGAGCAGGGTCTGTAAGGTCATCCGCAGGAACGTAAACCGCCTGGACAGACGTGATCGAACCGTTCTTAGTAGAGGTTATCCTCTCCTGAAGCTCTCCTACCTCGTTGGCGAGAGTAGGCTGATATCCGACCGCCGACGGCATTCTTCCAAGAAGCGCCGAAACCTCCGAGCCTGCCTGAACATATCTGAAAATATTATCGATAAACAGCAGAACGTTCTGACGCTCCTTGTCACGGAAATACTCCGCCATAGTAAGACCAGTCTGCGCTACCCTCATTCTCGATCCGGGCGGCTCGTTCATCTGACCGAATACCAGAGCGGTCTTGCCGAGAACTCCCGAGTCATTCATTTCATGCCATAGGTCGTTGCCCTCACGGGAACGCTCACCTACTCCCGTAAAGATAGAATATCCGCCGTGCTCTGCGGCAACGTTTCTGATTAGCTCCTGAATAAGTACGGTCTTTCCTACTCCCGCTCCGCCGAAAAGTCCTATCTTTCCGCCCTTTGAGTAGGGTGCAAGAAGATCTATTACCTTGATACCCGTTTCAAGTATCTCAACTGCCGGACTCTGCTCCTCAAATTTAGGAGGATTCCGATGGATCTCCCATCTGTCCTCTGCTTCAACAGGCTCCTTGCCGTCTATCTCCTGTCCCAGAACATTGAACATTCTTCCAAGAGTACACTTTCCCACAGGTACCTTAATACAGGAACCTGTCGCAGTAACCTCCATACCTTTTTCAAGTCCCTCGCTCGAAGCAAGCATAATTGAACGCACAATGCTGTTTCCCATCTGCTGAGCTGCTTCCATATAAAGCGTTCTGCCGTTAAGCTCGACTGTTAGAGCGTCCTTTATCATCGGAAGTCTGCCCTCCGGAAACTCAACGTCGACAACAGGTCCTAATATCTGAACGATTCTGCCCTTTTCCATATATCTTACTATGCTCCTTTCGGATCAGTGTTTTTTCTGCTGGCTCTTAGCGCCGCTGACTATCTCCGTTATCTCCTGAGTAATAGCCGCCTGCCTTGCCCGGTTGTAGAGAAGATCCAGTTCCTTTATCATATCTCCGGCGCTGGCGGTAGCGGCGTCCATAGCGGTCATACGGGCATTCTGCTCGCTTGAAAACGCCTCGATAAGCGCTCCGTACATAAGACCCTTAAGGTAATTGGGAACAAGGTGATCCATTACCTTTTCAGGCGACGGAGAAAAAACGGCAGAGTGATGAGGAGTTCTTCCCATAGCCGTTCTGAAACTTTCCCTTTCCATCGGAAGAAGCTTGATTACCTCAGGCTCAAGTTTTGCAGAAGAGATCATCTTTGTATAAATTACATAGACCTCGTCCAGTCTTTCCTTCAGATAAAGGTCTATAAGCGTTTCGGCAATGCTTCTTGCTCGGTAAAGCGTCGGATTCTGAGCGGTATAAAGGAATTCGCCGTCTATAGTGACCCTGCGCCTTGAGAAATACTGCCTTCCGACCTGTCCCACAACGAAAAGGCAGGTATTCTTATGCTTTGCCATTTCCTGTTCCGCAAGTCTGAGAACATTGTGATTATACGAGTCGCAAAGTCCCTTGTCGCCGGTAATTACAATATAGCCGTAGGTTTTCTTATCCTCCGGTTTACTTTCTCTGCTGTCAAAATAAACGTGTTCAAATTCAGGAGTATGCTTTAAAATATGATGTATCGTTGACTGAAGCTGCTCAAAGTACGGTACTGTCGCTTCAAGGCTTTTCTTTGCCTTTTTTAGCTTTGAAGACGATATAAGGTACATTGCGTTGGTTATCTTCATTATATCTTTAATACTGTCTGTCCGCTCTTTTATTTCTCTTACGTTAGCCATAGCCCTTACCTGCCTTTAAATTCCCGTGTACAGGCTATGATCCTTTCCTCCAGCCCGTCGGAAAGCTGCTTGGTTTCGTTTATCTCGTCAACTATTTCCTGATAATTTACCTCAAAATAGCTTATTATATCCGCTCTGAACTTCTTTATTTCCTTGATCGGAATATCCAGCATAAGCCTGTGCTTGGCTATACAAAGCAGAATTACCTGCTCATGAAGCGGAAGAGGTCTGCAAAGCGGCTGCTTCAGCAGTTCGACCAGACGGTTTCCATGCTCCAGCAGCTCTTTAGTCGTCTTGTCAAGCTCTGAGCTAAACTGCGTGAAAACTTCCATTTCCCTGAACTGGGCAAGGTCGATACGCAGCGTTCCTGCGACCTTTTTCATGGCCTTGGTCTGAGCCGCTCCTCCTACTCTCGATACCGAAAGTCCTACGTTTACCGCAGGTCTTATGCCTGAGAAAAACAGCTGTGATTCAAGAAATATCTGTCCGTCGGTGATAGAAATAACATTTGTAGGGATATACGCCGATACGTCGCCCGCCTGAGTTTCTATTATAGGAAGCGCGGTTATAGACCCGCCTCCGTGCTTATCGTCAAGCCGTGAGGAACGCTCCAAAAGTCTTGAATGGAGATAGAAAACATCTCCGGGATAAGCTTCTCTTCCCGGTGAACGCTGCAAAAGCAGGCTCATGGCCCTGTACGCCGCAGCGTGCTTGGAAAGATCATCATATACGATAAGTACATCCTTTCCTTTATCCATAAAGTATTCCGCCATAGCCGTACCTGAATACGGTGCTATATACTGTAAGGGCGCAGGATCAGAAGCCATAGCAGAAACTACAATTGTATAATCCATAGCTCCGTGCTTTTTAAGATCGTTCACCAGCTTTGCGACAGTCGACGCCTTCTGACCTATCGCAACGTAAATGCATATCATATCCTGATCTTTCTGATTGATGATAGTGTCTACGGCAATAGCGGTCTTTCCGGTCTGGCGGTCGCCGATTATAAGCTCTCTCTGACCCCTGCCTATCGGAAACATAGAGTCTATTGCAAGAATACCCGTCTGAAGCGGTACAGATACTGATTTTCTGTTAACAACGCCGGGAGCTTCTCTTTCAATAGGATAAAAATCCGCTTCCTTTATAGGCCCGAGTCCGTCAATAGGCGAGCCTAAGGCGTCGGCTACCCGCCCGATAAGCTCTTCTCCTACCGGAACGCCTGCCCTTCTTCCCGTTCTGACAACTTTAGCGCCCTCGGTAAGACCGTGATCCGAGCCTAACAGAACAACGCCTACTGTTTTGCTTTCAATATTCTGTACTATTCCCTTGACTCCCGTTTCAAACTCGACAAGCTCACCGTACATAACGTGATTAAGTCCGTATATATTGACGATCCCGTCGTTTATAGTTATGATCCTGCCTGTTTCAGAGACCTGCATCTTCAGCTCAAAATCCGAGATCTCGCTTTTAAGCACCGAAATAATATCGCTCTGACTCCTGCCCAAATCACTCACCTCCAAATTAATTGCCCTGCTCCGTCAGCTAACCCTCAGCAAGCTTTTTATGCAGAGCCTTCAGTGCGCCCGCAACGCTTTTATCGTATTCTGTATCTCCGACGCACAGCCTGTATCCTCCGATAAGCGAGCTGTCGGTACATATTTCAAGCTCAGCTCCGTAAGCCCCGTATTTGCGGCAGAGCATTTCACGGAACTTCTTTTCCGTTTCCTTATCGGGCGCTTTTGCGCAGTACAGGACCGCCTTAACTATCCCCCTGCTTTTAAGCATAAGCTCCTTATAAGCTTCAAATATCTCAGAAAGCGCATCTATATGACCGAAGCCGCATATTACCTTTAGAAATGCCCCGACGCTTGTTGGAAAAAGCTTATCAATTACCGAATACTTCTCTCTCAGCGATACCGCCGGACAGCAGAGCGCCTCCCGAAGCTGCGCCGAAACGTTCCACAGCCTCTCCGATTCAATAATATCTGATTCGGGTATATTTAAGGAATACAGCACTTTCCCGCAGTTTTCAGCAGCGCAGGTTATCATTCCGGCTCACCTGCCTCGGAAATAAAGCTTTCCGCAAGCTCTCGGCCGTCGATACTGTCTGCTTTTTGACTTAATACCTTTGCTGCGGCAAGCAGTGCAAGATCGGCGATCTCGTATTTAGCGCCGTCCATCGCCCTTGCTCTTTCGTTTTCAATAGATCTTTCAGCATCGCTTATAAGCCTTGCGGATTCGGCTCTTGCGTTTTCAAGCATTATTTCGCATTCCCCGGCTGCTCCGGCTTTTGCGGCTTCCGTTATCTCAGCGGCCTCCCTACGGGCATTTTCAAGCGCCGCCTTATAGTCCTCCCTGAGCCTTTCAGCCTCGGACTTTTTTTCCTCAGCCTCGTCAAGACTGTCCTGTATAAGCTTCGCCCGCTTATCCATCATTTCGCAGACCGGCTTAAAAAGAAACCTTTTCAGAAGCGCATAAAGCACCAGCAGATTTACTATTATCCACACAACGCTCCAGTCTAAACCCAACATAAATTCCGCTCAATACTCCTCTTTGACGAGTAAGAGCTCACCAGCCTTTCACTTTGAATTACTATCTTACGGTCATCTAAGGAACAAAATGATCATAAGCGCTATTACAAAGCCGTAAATAGCCGTAGCCTCGGCAAGAGCGCAGCCGAGCAGCAGCGCCTTGTTTATATCTCCCTTTGCCTCAGGCTGTCGTGCAATAGCCTCCGTTGCGTGAGAAGTAGCGATACCTATACCGATACCCGCACCAATACCTGTCAATACTGCGATAGCAGCTCCAATAGCAACCATCATAAAAAACACTCCTTTTCTCTCTGCGGCCGTATCGTCCGCAGTCTTTTCTATGTTATGCGTAAAATCACGCACAGCAAGCCTTCATATGTTTTGTACCGGCTTTATTCAATAGCTTCCTTGATAAAAAGCGACGTAAGAAATACAAAGACATAAGCCTGAATAAAACCGTCGAATATATCGAAATACGCCGAAAGCGGAAGCGGAAGAACTGCCGGGCATACCGCTTTGACAAGCTCCATTACAACGAACGCTCCTAAAACGTTTCCGAAAAGACGCATACAAAGCGAAAGCGGCTTGATAACAAGCTCAAGAATATTTATCGGAGCAATAAGCGGTATAGGCTCTGCAAAGCTTTTAAGCCATTTTTTCGTTCCCTTTGCCCTTATTCCCGAAGCTTCAATAAGAATTATGCTCATTGCCGCCAGTCCTGCCGTTACGTTAAGATCCTTGGTAGGCGGAGTAAAGCCGAAAAGTCCGATTATATTTGCGGCGCCGATATATATCATTACCGTCGCAAGCCACGGAAAATAGCACATTCCCTCCTCGCCGAGTATATCCCTGAAAAAGTTCCTGAGAAAACCTACGAAGGACTCTATTATCATCTGCGGCCTTTTCGGCACAAGCTCAAGCTTTCGGGTAAATAAAACCGATGCCGCGACCACCGCTGCCATTATTATCCATGTGACCGCACAGGATACAGGAACGGGAATTATCCCGAACAGCTTGAACGCCGTTTCGTTATCCAGTGCGGCAAGCAGCTCGTCTGCAATTTTTTCCATATCAGCGCCTCCCTCGAAAATGACTGCAAAAAAATAAAACCACTGCGAATATCGCCTATCAATGTTGTTAACAAAAGATAATACTTTAAAATCGCCGTTGATTTTATATTTGTCTGATATTTTACTTAACAAATAATTTTCACTTGTAATTTTTATCTTTATATATTATAATACTTTTATAACCATTTGTAAAATACATATTTTCTATAGCTATCATACGCTGTCGCTATAGATGACCTTCAAAAATGCTGAACAACAGCTGAATTTTTCACATCCAAAGGAGTTTTTTATTATGTCGGCAATAAATTTTGAGCATTACAAGGTCTTTTACTTTGTTGCTAAAATGAAGAATATTACCTCCGCCGCCGCTGCGCTTTATCTTTCACAGCCAAGCGTAAGCCGATGCATATCAAATCTGGAGGACGACCTTAACTGCACTCTTTTTATAAGAAGCAAAAAAGGCGTATCGCTCACCCCTGAGGGCGAGCTGCTTTTCAAGCATATCCAGATAGCCTGCAAGCATATTTTTACCGCCGAAGAGGAAATATCTATTTTCAACAAGTCAAAGAGCGGAATAATACGCCTGGGAGTATCCGAAGCGGCAATGCACAGCTATACGATCAAGCACATTATTGAATTTCATCATCTGAATCCTATGGTAAAAATAAAAATAGACAATATGACTACTCCCGACGCAATTGAAGCGCTGAGGTCAAATCTTATCGACGCAGCGGTCGTTACCTCCCCCTTTGCCGATAAGGAGCAGCTGAGCATTACAGTTCTGGATACGCTTCAGGATATTCTTGTTGCCGGAAATGAATTTTCCTGCCTTCTGGGCAAGACTATCTCAATGCACGATATTTCAATGTACCCCCTTATCTCGCTTCAGGAAGGAACGACTACCCGCCACTATCTTGATCATATTTTCAGGCTTCACAATATCCTTCTCAGACCCGATATAGAGCTTGCTTCGTTAAGCCTTGTACTGCCGCTGGTAAGAAATAACCTCGGTATCGGCTTTATTCCGAAAAAGATCGCGGCTGACGATATAAAACGGGGAGATATATTTGAAGTAAAGCTGAAAGAGCCTCTTCCTCACCGAAGTATCTGTGCGGTTACCTGTACAAAGTACCCCGTTAATTCCGTAATGCGCGACTTCCTTGAATGTGTTTCAAAAAGCGCATCTGAATAATTAGTTTTTAGTTAACAATACATTATTGAAATATGCGAACGCTTATAGTATAATGATTAAAATCGTCAAGGGGGAATGGCTATGAGCTTTGTACAGTTTAAAAACGTATATAAACGCTACCGTATGGGAGAGATAACAATAAACGCTTCGGACGGTGTTGACTTTGAAATAAACAAGGGCGAATTTGCGGTCATAGTAGGCGCCAGCGGAGCCGGAAAAACAACTATACTGAATATGCTGGGCGGTATGGATACCTGCGACGAGGGCGAGATAATAGTCGATGGAAATGATATCGCCAAATACAGCCGCCGTCAGCTTACAGCTTACAGACGGTTCGATATAGGCTTCGTTTTTCAGTTCTATAATCTTGTGACTAACCTTACCGCACTTGAAAACGTAGAGCTCGCTACTCAGATATGCCCCGAAGCGGTATCTCCTGAGGAAGTGCTTAAAAGCGTAGGCTTAGAGGACAGAATGAACAATTTCCCCTCACAGCTTTCCGGCGGAGAGCAGCAGAGGGTCTCAATAGCAAGAGCCCTTGCAAAACGCCCCAAGCTTCTGCTTTGCGACGAGCCTACGGGAGCGCTTGACTACAATACGGGAAAAACCATACTCAAGCTGCTTCAGGATACCTGCCGCCAAAACGGAATGACAGTTATCGTTATAACTCACAACTCAGCGATTACCCCCATGGCAGATAGAGTTATCCATGTTAAAAACAGCAAAGTAGATAAGGTTGTCCTTAACGGAAGTCCCGCAGATGTTTCAACTATTGAATGGTAGATCCAGGAGAATTATTATGTATAAAGTAACAGGTAAAATACCATATATGTATAAAAACTGCCCCGTTCCGGGAGGGGGATATGTGACCGGCTTTGTTTTTCACCCTAACTTCCGCAATATTCTTTATGCCCGTACTGATATCGGAGGAATGTACCGATTCAGCTTTGAAAGCGGCAGCTGGAATTCCTTGTGCAGCCGAGTTACCGCCGAGGATACGGCTCAGACCTATCCTCTGTCAATGGCGCTGGACGAAAACGACCCCGATATGCTTTTCTTTGTATGCGGAAATAAAAAGAACAATTATCTTACCCTGTCCCGTGACGGAGGTAAGACACTTGAAAATAAGCCGCTTCCCTGCCCCGTTCACGGAAACGAGGCGGGACGTTCGACAGGAGAAAGGCTTGCGTATAAAAACGGCGTCCTCTGGTTCGCTTCTCAGTCGGCAGGTCTGTTCACCTCGTCTGATATGGGAGAAGAATGGGAAAGCGTTTCGGTAAACGGAGAGAAAAACCTTACCTTTATCCGAATTTCACCCGACGGCAGCATAATGCTTGCAGGAACCGACGGCGAAGTAAACTCCCCCGACGGCAGAAAAAGAGGGCCTACCCTTTATTTTTCAGCGGATTCAGGCAAAAGCTTTACCCCTGTTGAAACGCCTGAGGGCTGTGACGACGAAAGCTGCGACTATATAGGCTTCGTTCCCCAGAAAGCCGCCTTCGACGGAAGCTATCTCTATATTACTTTCTGTCAGAGCGGAAAAATACGCTTCGGCGGTATGGGCGCATATTCCTGCGATACCGGCTCGGTTTTCGACGGCCGCGTTTACAGGTACATTATAAAAAACGGCGCTGTAACCTTCGACAGGGATATTACGCCCTCTGACCCGAGTATAAGAGGAGAAAAACGGCGTATAAGGGGCGGCTACTGCGCCTGCGAGGTTTCAGACGGAACGCTTTATGTATCGACCGTTTGCAGGGAAAGCGACGATATAATATACCGCAGCTGCGACTGCGGCGAAAACTGGAGCATTGTACTGAAAGGCCTTGAGGTCGGCGTTATAGACTGGACGGTATCATACATGAAGCCAAAATACAACGGCGGACGCTCATGTATTCACTGGATAAGCGACTTCAGGGTATCGCCCTTCAATAAGGATTTCGCCGTTTTCAATACGGGAACAGGAATATTCTGTACCGAAAACCTTACCTCTGAAACAGTTCGCTTCGCCCCTCTATGCAAAGGACTTGAAGAAACGGTTCACCTAAACGTTTATTCTCCCCCAGGCGGTGATATTCACGTTATAGATATTATAGGCGATCTGGGAGGCTTTGCTTTTAAAGATCCTCCTGCGGAATGTGAAAACTCTTTTGCCGATCCGGAGGGGAATAGGTATATAACCTGCCTTAACGCAGATTTTCCGGACAATGACCCGAAATATGTAGTATGTACTCCTCGGGGAAACTGGACGGGTAAAACCAAAGGCGGAGTTATCCTCTCTCACGATCAGTGCAGAAGCTGGACAAGACTTCCCTCTCCCCGCGGCTTTACAGAAGAAGCCGACAATGCGCTTGACGCTATAAGTCAGCCTAATACCGATTCAGGCTGGACTGCCGTTTCAGCTGATTCAAAGCGGATAATCTGGACTCTGAGCTGTAAAAGAGTATTCCGCTCAGATATGACCTTTTTTACCGACAACGAGGGACTAAGCTGGAAAAGATCCGAATTTTACGATATAAACGGAGTTTCACCCGAAATTCCTGCCGATATAAAGATATTCTCCGACCGTACAGACGAAAACGTATTCTACGGGATTACGGAGGACTACAGATTCTTCGCCTCCTGCGACAAGGGCGGAAGCTTCAGGGAAATAAAGCTTGATATATCCATTCCTCACGGATTCAGGATAAAGCACGAAATACGGGCAGAAAGCGGCCGCTTCGGCAGGATATGGATAGCAAACGGAATAGACGGACTTTATCTGCTCGAATTTGATAAGGAGAGCTTTTCAGTCAGGATAAGCAACCTGCTCTGCGGCGGGGATCATGCCCGCTGTATAGGCTTCGGAAAGGGTGAAAACGGTATCCCCGCATTATTCACCGTCGGCAGGATTTGCGGAAAATACGGCTTTTACCGCTCATTTGATTACGGCGGAACATGGAGCCGTATAAATTCCGACGACCAATGCTTTGGAGATATTACCTCTGTATGCGGCGATCCCAGAATATACGGACGTATATATGTTGCCACAGGCACAAGAGGTCTGCTGTACGGAGATGAAAGTCGATAAAGACCTTGCTGTATAAAAAAATTAAGGGCGGGCGCAGCTGTGAACTGCGTCCGCCTTTTTTATCTGTAAATTTCAAAGTCCTTTCTGTTAAACTTTGCTTTTTTCCCTGACCTCTCTTACTACTCCGCCGACAGCAAAAACTACTGCCAAAAGAACGCATACCGCGCATATTAATGTCATTATATTTGCGTTAAGGTAATTCGGATCAGACCATCTTGAAAAATCAAACGGCTCAGGTCTGAACGGCTTTCCGTCAAGAAACGTACTTATAAGGGGTCTCTGGAAAACCGCAAAAGCTCCTCCTAAAACAAGACATACCGAGGTCTTGAGCATCGGATTTATATTCAGATACCTTATTACCAGCAGATATGCCCAAGGAACGATAAGCTCTGCCAGAGAAAGCCTGAACGCTGCCCCCGCTCTGCCGGAGACCCATAATACAAGCAGTATAAGCAGAACGCTGTCCGCCGCCATACATACTGCGCCCTTGTTGCTCCGTAACTTTTCAGGAAACAGACCGTCTTTAAGTATAAACGGCAGAAGTATTACCGACAGTCCCAGAGTAATGCCCAAAACCGCTGCTATAAGCCAATCTCCGCCGTTGTAAAGCCTGCATGAAACCAGAAGTGCAATAAGTGATGCATAAAAGCCGCCTGCCGTCCATAGACCCTTGTGATCTTTTACAAGTACAGGTAGATTGATCAGAGAAAACGCAGTCATTTCAGCAGTAAGCACAATAAAAAACCAGGTCGGCGCTCCGCTGCTAACAATATTTGCTATCAGGCACGGAACAAGCGATACAATATATACCGCTGCCCAGATCCATGTATAATTCTTCTTTGTTCTTTGAAGCGCAGCCGCCTGACTCTCGATTTCCCTCTGACGGTAATCGTCGCTTGCCGTAAGCAGCTCATGCTCAGAAATCTCCAGCGTTTCGCATATCCCCTGTATCATTGATATATCAGGATAAGATATTCCTCTTTCCCATTTGCTGACTGCCGATTCCGTAACGTAAAGCTGCTGTGCAAGCTGTTTTTGTGATAACCCCTTTGCTTTCCGTTTATCCTGTATGAACTTACCTAATGTAATTTTTTCTTTCATAGCTCTTCACCGCTTTCTTAAAATTTGCCTGAACCATGGTTTAAGGTCATTATAGCATCGCGGTGCTTCAAAGTCAATAAAACAAGTCCGAAAACGCACACGACCGTTAAGCCAGCCGCGTATTTTCGGACTTTTCTTATTACTACAGCTTGTTTATAAGGTTTACAAGCTCGTCGATCTTATCCTGAGCGTTACCGCTTTCGACAGCCTCCGTTACACAGCACTGCATATGAGCGGACAGTATCGCCTTGTTTGCCTTTTTTATAATAGCCTGCGCCGCAGAAAGCTGGTTTGAAATGTCAATGCAGTAGCGGTCGTCCTCTATCATTTTCAGGATTCCGTCAAGCTGACCTCTGGCAGTTTTTATAAGAGCCGTGATCTCGTTTTTATCAGCCTTCATCTATTCCTGTCACCTCGTATCCGGCTTCCTCGACTGCCGCTCTCAGTACCGAATCGTCAACGTCCTTATCCAAGGTAACATAAGCCGCCTTGTCCTCAAGCGAAGCCTGAGCCTTTACCCCGCCGACAGCGTTAAGCGCCTTTTCGACATGAGCCGTACAGTGACCGCACATCATTCCGCTGATCCTGATAGTTTTTTTCATAGTATCATTTCCTTTCATTTCTATAGCTTCTGTATTTACTCCTGCACCGACGTCAGGAGCATTAAACCTTACCGGCCTGAAGTCAGGCTTAAAGAATTTAAGCCTTAAGGCGTTGGTTACTACGAATACTGAGCTTAAACTCATTGCCGCAGCTCCGAACATAGGATTAAGCGTCCAGCCTGTTATCGGATAAAATGCTCCGGCAGCAAGCGGTATTCCAAGAGAGTTGTAAAATAACGCCCAGAAAAGATTTTCCTTTATATTCTTAATAGTAGCACGGCTCAGCTGAAAGGCGGCGGCGGCGTCCTGCAGATCGCTTTTCATCAGAACTATATCAGCAGATTCGATAGCTATATCTTGACCCGCTCCGATAGCGATACCTATGTCCGCCCTTGCAAGTGCAGGAGCGTCGTTGATCCCGTCGCCTATCATAGCTGTTATTTCTCCGCTTTCCTGAAGCCTTCTTATCTCCTTTTCCTTGTCCTGAGGAAGGACCTCAGCTACAGCGGTATCTATATCCACCTCTTTTTTTATCGCTTCTGCGGTACGCTTGTTATCTCCGGTAAGCATTACTACCTTCATGCCCATTTTCTTGAACTGAGCGACTGCGTTTCCGGTGGTATTCTTTACAGTGTCCTTAACTGCGATAACGGCTTTCAGGCTTCCGTCAGCGGAAATATACAAGGGAGTCTTCCCCTCGTCTGCAAGCTCGCTTACCCGTTCTTCAAGCTCGGAAACGTCAACTTCCTGCTCTGTCATAAGCCGTTTGTTTCCTGCACAAAGTACACTTCCGTTTACTTCTCCCCTTATTCCGCCGCCATGTATCTCCTCAAACGAGGTACAGCCCATATCCTCCGCTCCCCTGACCTCACAATACGAGCATATCGCCTTTGACAACGGATGAGATGAAGCCTTTTCAAGAGAATAAACAAAGCTTATTATATCGCTTTCCTTACATCCGAAATAAACGGTATCCGTAACCTCAGGAGTGCCGTTGGTAACTGTTCCCGTCTTGTCCAGCACTACAGTGGTTACCTTATGGGCAAGCTCCAAACTTTCCGCTGATTTTATCAGTATTCCGTTCTCAGCGCCCTTTCCCGTACCGACCATTATCGCCGTCGGAGTAGCAAGTCCCAGCGCACAGGGGCAGGAAATTACCAGAACGGCTATTCCTACCGACAAGGCGGCAGCAAAGCCTGCTCCCGCCGCAAGCCAGATGACCGAAGCTATAAGAGCGATCGCTATAACTATCGGAACAAATACGCCGCTTACCTTATCCGCAAGCTTTGAAATCGGCGCCTTTGAGGAAGCCGCCTCTTCAACAAGCTTTATTATCTGAGATAAAGTAGAGCCTTCGCCGGTCCTTTCACAGCTTCCCTTGCAAAAACCGCCGGAAAGTATCGTTCCACCGATAAGCTCTTCGCCCTCAGCTTTTGATACAGGAATACTTTCTCCCGTTATAGCCGACTGATCCACAGAACAGCTGCCTTCGATGACCTTTCCGTCGCAGGGAACAGTCTGACCTGCTCTTACTACAAAAATGTCTCCGGCTTTAAGCTGCTCCAGCGGTATAGATTCCTCTTTTCCGTCCCGTATTACAACCGCCGTCTTTGGAGCAAGGTCCATAAGCTTTTCAATTGCCTGAGAAGTTTTTCCCTTTGAGCGCGCCTCAAGAAACTTGCCTACGGTTATGAGCGCAAGTATCATTCCGCACGACTCGAAATACAGGTTCATCATTGCGTCATGAGCGGCCGTCATATTCCCCCTGCCCATATGATAAGCCATAACGAAAAGCTGAACTGCGCTGTAACCTCCTGCGGCAGCCGCGCCTATCGCAATAAGACTGTCCATATTCGGCGCTCTGCGAACAAGGTTTTTAAAGCCGTTTATAAAATAATTTCTGTTTATAAAAACAATAGGAGCAGTAAGAAAAAGCTGAGCCAGAGCAAATATCATCATATTTTTATGCCCTGTAAAAATTGACGGTATAGGTATATCCGCCATATGCCCCATACATATATAAAACAGCGGAACAAGAAAAACAAGCGACCATATCATTCTTCTTTTTATATCTCCGCTCATATCAGGAACTGACTTCTTAGATTTTCCTTCGCCCTGAACAAACGCCCCGTAGCCGCCCCTTTCTACAGCCGAAATTATATCCTCCGCCGTGACCTTAGACGGATCGTAGTCAACCGTCATAGAATTCTGCAGCAGACTTACCGCTGCGTTTTCAACTCCCTCAAGCCTAGACACGCTCTTCTCAACGTGAGCAGAACAGGCTGAGCAGGTCATTCCGGTAACAGAAAACTTTTCTTTCATCTATACGACTCCTTTCTTAGCCTTTATCCGTGCCAATTCGCTGAGTTGTATTAAAAATGCACAGGATCTGAAGCACGAAACCTTATTTTAGGGAATCCTACCCTCATATTAAGCTATACCATATATTTTCTGTATAAATCATATTTTTATACCCTATACCCCCACCCCCTGGGGGTATACTAGCAGTATATCATAAATACTTTTTTCTGTCAAGTCAAGCTTTTGCAGAAATTAATTTTTTCTCGGATCACGTCTTATTACCCAAAGCTTTTATTTCACCACTTATACAATTCCCCTCCTTGCTTGGTTTAAGAACAAAAGGCAATAAAAAAAGCAAAGCCCGCATATAGCGGACTTTACTCTCTTATCATTAAGCTTTGATCAGCTTAAATTATTTCTTCTTTGTAGCAACTACAGCAGCGCCTGCAAGAAGTACGCCTACTGTTGCAAGAGCAGCAGCGCCTGTTGACGGGTTCTTGTCATTACCCTTGTTGTCATTCTTGGAAGATGTTGTAGAATCTGTCTTGGAAGCTGTTGAATCCTTATCCTTTGAGGAATCCTTTGAAGGCTCAGAGGATTCTGTAGGCTCAGGAAGCTCTTCAGGAAGACCGTTGATCGTAAATGTAACAGCGATCTCATCCTCAGCTACAAGATCTGTAGCAAGAGCAGCTACTTCAGCAGGAGCAGAAGTTTTTGTATCACCGTAAGTGTTGTAGATCTCAAGTCTCAGATTTCCGTTGCCTTCAATATCAGCATAAAGAAGATCCTCGTCATTGTAAGTGTAGATAGTTTCGCCGTCTACGATAAGTGAAACGTCGCTGAATGTAACGCCTGCGTCCTTAACGAGCTGCATTTTTTCAGCATTGGTTACACCCTTGCCGAGATCTGCAGTACCTACGCCGAGAGCGTCAGCCAATTCAAGAATATCTACGCACCAAACATTAACGCCGGCTGCAGGTGCAGGTGTAGCGCCTTCTGTACCGGCAACAACAGCATTTCCTTCAGCGTCATACCAAGTAGCAACCTGCTCAGCTGAAATGCTTACAGTATATGTGCCGTTACCTGTGATCTCAGCGTCAGTTCCCTTACCGATATCGGAACCGTCTTCCTTTTCAACGCCGTTAGGAAGCCAGTTGCCCCAGCCCCAGTTAGCGTCTGTAAACATCTCTACAGCTGTGTAAGTTGTAGCAGGTGCAGGTGCCTCAGAAGAACCGTCGCCCTCAGACTCTTCAACAGGTGTATATTCCATTCCTGTTGCATATACAGTTACCTTACCGGCAGCGCCTACCTGGAAATCACAGCCGAATCCGTTATCCCAGCCCTGTACAGCAGAATAGCCATCATGATCCTCGAAAGCCTTGAGCTCTGTAAGAGGTATCTCAAATGTAAATGAAGTTCCGTCAGCCTCAGCTGTATATGCATGATTCGTATCATTAGTTGTATCGCCTATACGGAAAATGGTAGAACCTGCTGCAACAGTTTCGCTTGCTTCAAGCTTTAATACAAGCTTAGCATTTGTTTCATCAGCTGCCTGATAGCCTTCCTTGCCATAATCGAGCTGGAGCCACAATCCGTCCCAAGCAGCCATGTCAGCTTCCTTTAGGCTTTCAACAAAAGCCTGGTTCCAAGTTGGTCCGCCGTTGCCGAAAACAGCGTCAGCAGGATAACCGGTCTCAGCCTCAGAATCGCTTCCGCCTTCACTGTAACCGCTTACAGTAATGTTATAGGTTACTGAAGTGATAGTTGTAGCCTCATCGCCTACATAGAACTTGATAGATGTTCCGCCGTCACCCTTGAATGAGCAGCCGTCGCCTGAGAATACAACGTCAGCCTGACCTGCCGGATTCCAGATATTAGGCAGACCGTTTCCTGTTTCATCAGCAGTATTTACAGCGGATCCTACAGTTACTGTGTAATCATTGTTAACAACAATGCTGTTTACTGTTGCTGTTACAGCCTTTTCATCTGCTCCTACCGCAAAGAATCCAAGATTTGTAAGACCGTCAGCAATAGAAAGATCTCCTACTGTAATAGAATAGTCACCGTCAGCTGTGATAGCTGTCGTGTTGCTGTACTCTGACCAGCCCACTGCCTGCAGCTGAACTTTCAGCGTTGAAGAATCAGCAGCCGAAGCGGTGATCATTGTCAGCATTGAAGCAGCCATAGCCGCAGCTGACATACCGGCCAAAATTCTGTTTAACTTCATTTTTAATTTCCTCCAATTTTAATTAGATTTCAATCTTATCGGCGCCGAAAACCTCTCAGGAAAACGGCATAAGCCAAATACCCTTACAGCTTCCCCGCCAACTGTTGTAATACAATTGTAACATAATAACGTTTTCATTGCAATGATACTTTTCACCAAACTTTCACATTATCTTTTAGTGCTTTTGAACAAATTATTCAAAATAAAACGGGGTCTGATTTTAACAGACCCCGCAATTTGCAGAATTATATTAACGTTTTGTTACTTTCTCTTTACTGTAGCTACAGCTGCGCCTGCAAGAAGTACGCCGAGTCCGCCGAGAGCCGCCGCACCTGTGCTGGGGTTCTTATCCTTGCCCTTATCGGCAGCAGAAGACGCCGAAGCCTTTGAAGAGTCAGCCGCCGGATCAGAAGTATCGGTCTCTGCCTCGGAAGAATCGGTCTGTGACTCAGAGGAAACGTCCTGAGCTGAAGAAGTCTGCTCCTCGGAAGAAGCGTCCTCTGATGAAGATATCTGCTCTTCGGAAGAAGCGTCTGCTTCTGAGCTTTCCTCCGACGATGTATCTTCAGAAACGTTGAAGGTTACGGAATAAATATCATAAGAAGCTCCGCCGTACTCAACGAATCCGAAAGAGTACCAGTCTGTAACCTCGCCGCTTTCGTCAACAAGGCTGAGAGGGATCGTTATCTCAGATACCTCGGTTACTTCCTCTGCCCTAATTCCGATCTGCTGCCAGCCTGCGCCTGCTGAATTAGCCATCCATGCTCCGTTTCCCCACTCTCCGTTTGCGTTGGTAGCTTTGTATTCGATCGTAACAGATTCTATCGAAGCCGGATCTATTTCTTCAGGTATAGCAAACTCGCTCTCTACCTTCTGAGTATCCGTAAGATTCTGTCCTACCATACCAGCCGAGCCTACAGCCCAGTGTCCGTTTATTGTACCGCTGACCTCGTCCCAGGTCGAAGTTATCTGAGCTATCGGCGTAAGGTCTGCACTTGCCATGAGAGCAAGTGCGCCTGCAAGCGCCGCTGCCGACATTGCCGCTGAAATTTTTGTGATCTTCATCTTTGCTGTCCTCCGTTAATGTCATAATTTATAAGCTCTTATATGAGCTTATTTTAATTATATCATTATTAATATTCATATTCAATTGGATATTTATACAAAGATAATTGTCGAAATCAGTATGTTTTTTACGGATAACGTTTACAGTTTCTGATAAAATGACAGCTTTAGAGAAGTTTTGAACTGCTCAAAACAATCTGCTTATATTCAGAAACAAAAATTAAAGTTAAAAAAGACAGGAGTCTTCCGCCGCCTTTCAAGCGCCGAATACTCCTGCCTTAAATTTTAAGGAACACAGTCCTGTATTACATTTGTTTGTCAGTAGCTGCTGAGATTCAGTATGACCGGAAGAATATATACTATCCCGGCTGCTGCAATAAGCGCAAACAGGACAACGCTCTGAACGTTTTTCTCCGTCCTTTCGCCGAGTTTGATCTTCTTTCCGAAGATTATATAAAGCGCAAACAGCGCCGCTCCAGCCATAGAAATCATAAGTCCGGGATAAAATCCCTTAGGAACAAAGCTTATTTCTATTTCATTTTTTCCGTCCTGAAGCTTAAAGCATATAAAGTCCGAAATAGCCTTGCTGTATTCCGTCCTTTCGCCGTTTACCCGAACGATAAAACCCTCCTCGTAAGGAACTGAAACTACACAGGTCTTTTCTCCCGATACCTCACAGCTTGCTTTGAGCTTTCCTCCCTCGGCGGTAAAGCCTGCGCTTTCGGTATTTTCAACGGTACTCTCAAGCTTGTCCAGATCAAGACCGAAAACCCCCAGCGAATAGCAGTTTACAGCCTTTTTGCAGCTCAATACGACCTCTACCTGCTGGTTCTCGAACTCGCCCAGCTTTATGACCCCGTTATCTGTCGTAGTAGGATAATCCCCCGTAACCGAAATTCCGTTTACGGTTATTGAAAAGCTGTTGAAGTATTCCTCCGTCAGATCGTTTGAAAGTCTGTCGAAGCAGTCTGCATAGACCGACTGTCTGCCCTTTACGTCAAACTTATACTTGATTTTAGCGCCCTGTCCTGCAATATAGCGTTTGTTTACCTTTTTTATACCGGTAGACGAAGCGTCGAATTGATACTCCGAAATAAGCTCTCCCTGATTCGGGAACAGCTTTTCAAATACATACTCCTGTACCTCGGCTCTGGTAAGATCTGAAGGTATCTCCTCCGCTTCCGAAAGCTCGGCTTCGGTTATCATTCCAAGTCCCATCGAATACGGGATCCTGACGATCGAGTATGCTCCGTTTGAATACATCGAATCGTCAGCTCTGCCTCTTACTATTCTGTAACCTGCGCTGTAAAGAGCGTCGGTAAGCTCTGTTCCTCCGCATGAGCCTACCTCCATCCATACCGTTGTATAGCCTAGTCTTTTCTGAGTAAACATATACTCACGGTCGGTAAGCGATGTATAATGGCTTAAAGACGGGTAGCCAAGCGCTCCAACCATATTGTAATCCATTATCTTTCCGTCGGTTACCGCTCTGTAAAAGCTGTCGTCATCTATCCTGTCCGCAAGATCGGTTATCTGCCTTACCGACTGTGTCTTTTGAGTATTCCTTGAAGCCGCCGAGGTCATGTATATTTTTACGTTTCCCGCCGACTCGACAGCTACCGCCGCACAGAGCACTGCAATAAATATCCTCCTGTTTATATATCCCCTGCGGTAGATAAAATATATAGCCCCGAAGCATATGAGCGATACTGCGAACAGCTCGGCATTGCCCTCGAAGGAAGCGTCGTTTCCCCAAAGGGACGAGGTATAATGGCTTAGAGCATCAAAATTGCCGTCTATAAACCTTGTTGAAAAATAATAATACAGTGCGATAAGGAATGCCGTTCCGACATAGCCTATAAACCGCTCTGTCGATGACACCCTTTTTAAAACTCCCTCATGTCCCTCAAGGAACTCCGAGCAGCATACAAGGCCGATAAATATCGTTATAAAGCCGTACCTTGCAGGAAAAGACATATAGTTTCCCGTATGCCACATTAGATTTATCGGCTCGATAAAAAACGGTACCAGCAGCAGCGCAAACAATATAAGATATGTTCCCGTTCTTCGTGAGCGCTTTCTTCCGCAGACCGTATGATATCCGACAAGCATAAATATAAACGCCGAACAGAACAAAAGCGGAACTACCGTCTTATAGCTTGTTATAAAGTCGGAATTTGCTATAGTGCCTGTAACCGACTCTCCCCGTCCCGAGGAAAGGAACTGCATAAAGCAGGGCAGCCATACGACGGCTGAAAGCAGAGCAGCAATTACCGAGCCGGACACGAATTTTACGCATACCTTAGGCGTATTTTCACACCTTGCGTATCTGCACACATATACTGCGGTAAACAGAATAATAAAAACTACTGTCATATAACTGATATAATAGTTTACGATCATCATTGCGGTTACCGCTATTATATAAGGTATATTATTCTGCCTCTGAACAAGTATATTGAGCGAAAGCATAAGCAGAGGAAACAGATACATCATATCAAGCCAGATAAGATTCTGGTAAAACAGCATTCCGTAGCCGCAGAAAGCATAGATAAGGCTGAAAACTACAGCATAGCCCGGATCAAGCTCCTTTCTGCATACCCTGAAATAAACCGCCGAGGTAAACGCCGCCGTCATAAGCTTCAGCATAACGAGGATATTTACAAATGTAAACATATCCCCTTTGCTTACGAACTTTACAAGAAATGAAAAGGGACTTGCCAGAAAGAAGAAAAACACTCCGTAGAAATTCATTCCCCCTGCATTATTCAAATTAAGAAACAAGCTGGACTTTCCGTCAAGAACGTCCTTGAGATCCATAAGCAGCGGTACGACCTGCTGATTCATATCGCACCACGAAACCGAGCCGTCTCCGAACGGATACATTCCGCAGGCTTTGAATACTATCAGCATTATTGCGGCAACTCCGACCGGAGGAACGACAAACGGGATAAGCTTTTTGAGTTTTTCCATACTGAACTTCGCTTTCATACAAAAGCGTTTCTCCTTTCGATTTTACGGATATTATAAGTAAATATCCTTTTCTTTTGTTTTTATATCTGCAACAAAGTCCATTATACCTCTTAATAGTAATAAAGTCAATAAAATATACAAAAATCCCACACAAATTAATTTTGCCGAAATAATGGATTTGAGCCGTCTTTTCCACGCCGTAAAACATAGATAAACCACAAGCTTCATATTATTCCCGCTGAAATTATGAATGCCGTATGACCTGACAGGATCAGTACGCTCTTGTTCCCTGTATATGGATAAACCTTGCCCTGTCGTAAATATAACTGCTGAGCGGCCGGTCATAAGCGTCGAAGCTATGAGCCGCAACGTAAATGCGCCCGTTCCTTACCGACGTAATTACAGGCGAATGATAGAAGCTTCCTTCTGAATTTCCAAGCTGAACTATATCCCCCGGCTCAGCCTCGCTTTCGTCTGCTTCTGAGCCGTAAGGCCCTTCCCCCTTATTTGACGTAAGAAAATTATAGAAATACTCTACCCCCGTCCATGCTGGCGCTCTGTCGTCAGCCGAATAATAATACCAGCCGAAGGTTTTCGTATGATTCATTACTCCGCTGCCCGCATAAACGCACTGCGATGCGAAATTTGTACAGTCCCCTCCCAGCTTTTCAAAGTCAAGGTATTTGGGATTCCTTTTAAAAGCCCATTCTCGGGCATAGCCTACCGCCTTTTCACGGTCATATCCAAGCTCTCTCATTGCTTCTCCTCCCGTTTATTTTTCATAATACTGAGCGGCCGAAGCCGCCTCAATGCATTATATGCGAAAGCTTCTTTCTCCGATAAAGCAGGAAAGCGTCTAGGTATTGCCGTCAGGATAACAGGTTACCGTTGTTAATATCCTCATATCCCGTATATTTATTTCCACACGTCCTATTGAGTAAGTTCCGAAAGCGCAGACTCCCGAGGTCAGCGACGCCTTGTCGTAAAGCTCTTCACCGTTAAAGCCTATATAGGTAAGAAAGACCTGATTGCCTGCTCTCTGTGAATATTTTACCTTTGCAGTAAGTCCGGTAACGGGAGAGCTTAGCCACTGTCGGTCAAGTGCGTAATATTTTGTCCTTACTATATTTACCGATGAAGCTGAGGCGTTTTTATATGAATGGGTATAGTTTCCGTCCGCATCAGCCATATAAGCCTCTGAAATAAGTTTCCGCCTGTCGGTAAGCTTTCCGCAGCTTACTATCGGAGCGTCGTTATAGCTGATTTGCTTTTCCGATACCGGAGTTACTCTTACCGTATTTGTTTGGTAAATATAGGGGAAAATGCTGTACGCCTTATAGCCGTAAGCGGTTATTGCGTCCCATATAGTAGACTTTTCCTTGACGTAAACATAATTAACAGTTAAAGTTCCCCCCTGATAAACCACATTCGGGATCGTTTTGTTCATTTCCGCCAAAGAGGCAAGATTAACGTTGTAATTCATTCTCGGAACAGGCTCGTTCTGCCCCAGCATAGCCGTATAGCCCTTTGAAGAAAACTTATACTTCCATCTTCCTCCTGTGCGTTTTCTTTCAAGCCTGTCCAAAGGCCCTTTATGTATCGTTTTCCCGTTTACGCAGCAGGTAATCTCATAAAAAGAAATAAAATCTCCGTCTGACAGAAAGCTTCCCGAAACGCTGGTAAAGGGAATATATCTGTCTTTTTCAAAGTGAAGATCAACAACATTTTGGCAGGTCACCGTACTAGGACCTGTCAATATAAAATAGCATGACTGTGCCGTAATACCGCCTCCTATAGCTTCTTCAGCTGAAGAACGCATTCTCCTGCAAGACAGCCGTCGGAGAACCTGAGATTTCCCTTCGTAAGGGCAAGCCGGGAATACTCGGTTCCGTCTATTACCGCCGATCCTATCTCACTGCCTGAATACTGAGAAATAAGCTCTCTGAAATAATCCCTGTCGCAGGGCAGTACCTTTCCTCTGAGCGTTATTGTAAAAGGCTCTCCTCCGGCTGTTCTTCTGTCGCATTCACCTGTTATAAGCATTACCTCCGAGATCCTTGTTCCGCCTGAAAATATTGCCTCGCTTATAAAAAAAGCGTTTTCGTCAAGAGCCGCCCTTATGTTTTCCCTGCTTATGACCTGAGTCTGCATTTTTCTCCGCCTCCTGAAATTTCTTTACTCTTCATTTATCATCACCAGAATCTTTACTGACGCATTTACCGCAATTTCCAGCCTTCCCAGAACGCTTTCCCGATGTACGGGCGACCGTTCAAGCTTTGTTATTACCGCCCCGGAATTAAGACCCAGCGACTGCATAAATGCGTCCGCCATGCTTTCCAGATTCTCATTATCGCTGTAGCCGCACCGCTTTCCGAGCAGACGCAGCGAAAGAGAAAACTCCGCCTCCGTTCCCCATGAGCTACCGTCTGCCGCCATTATTTTCGGTGAATACACGGCTCCGCTTACTCCGCATAAGCAGAAGCTTTCCTTTGAACGCTGAGTAAGGCGAATATCCGAGATCCCGGGCACATAAACAAAGCTTCCTGCGGTACAGGCCTGCCTGATAATTTCTTTAAGACCGCTGTGCATTTTTATCCCTCCGTTCCCGAAAATACAAAGCCGTCGTCACGTATCAACCCTGCCAGAGCCGCAAATGCGCTGCTTTTCAGCTCTGCCGCAGCTCTCAGGCAGGCCTCGGAGCCAGTTTCTCCGTAAGCCGCTCCGTTTTCCGAAAGCATTACTTTCAGCTTCATGGAGCTTTCCAAAACATAATCGTAGACCGCAGCTGCACAGGCTGCATATTCGCACCTTGCCGCCGAAGCTTCGTCAAGCTCCGTACACAGCCTTTCTTCTATAAAGCCTATTTCCGCTTGAATAAGATCCTCATACTCAAAATCCTCCGTATCCATTCCTGTGATCCTGAGAAACAGCGCTTTTACGTTATCATTGCTTATCTTGACCATTTTTCACTCTCCTTAAGGTTTTCATTTATGCCGTAAGAGCCGGGCAGACAGAAGCTCCGTCCGCCCTGACCCTCGGCATACCGTTATTTAGCGGCGTTAAGTACCTTTACCGCTCCGTCGGTAAGCTTTGAAAAGCCTACGGCTACCGAACAGGCGATCTCGTCGCACTGAGTCGTTATAAGCTTGTCGAAATCAACTGTAACGTCTGTTCCGAAAACCATTTCGGCGGCGCAGGAGCTGTCTATTCCTATAGCTTTTTTGCTGTCAAGGGACGAGCATTTTACCAGCGTTACTCCGTAGGGGGTCTTTACCCTTCCTCCTGACATATAGTCGGAAACACAGAACTTCATCTCCTCAAGCGCAAGAATTTCCGCCATAAGCGCCGGACTGCACACCATTGCCGTCATATCGTTTTCACCCATCGAAGCCCAGAACTGAGCAAGATCGGCGTAGGTAACGGAGCTTCCTGCAATAGAAGCTGCCGTAACGCCGCTTGAAAGCTCGGTCACCGCAAGCTTGTTCACAGCTCTTGATATCTGAGCGCCCAGACTTTTGAGTATTACGCCGAAGGCTTCAAGACGCTGCTTTCTTATAGCTTCATAGGAGCAGGAAAGCTTTCTTGCAAACTTTGTGAGAGTTTTTGCCGAGGAAGCCAGCCTTACTGAGGAGGATGGCATTTCTCCGCCCTGAGCCACTCCTGCGTCAGTTCCGCTTTTTGTTACCGTAAGACCTCGGAAATCCATTCCGTCGGTATAGGAGACCGCCGCTATAATATCGGAAAGTATCGACGCTTCCTCCATTCCCTGCTTTACAGCTCTGCGGACGTATTCGGGGAAAAGCACGGCGGATTCGGTAGAAGCGAAAAATTTCTCCACCCTGTCTGAGCCTGCGCCCGAAACTTTTATGTCAAAACGCTTCAGCTGTCTTTCAAAAGCGTCCAGTCCGGCAAGCTTCGTATCCGCATAATTCTCGTCCGGATCAAGCTGCTCCAACGCCTGAGTAAAGCTTTTGCCTGTTATCGAATAAAGTCCCTTTTCAAGTTTGATCGTATCGTACATAAATCATTTCTCCTTTTTATTAAGTTTAAAATTATTGTTTTCTCCGCTTTTTTCAGCGGTTTTGTGAATATCAAGCTGAAAGGCGCTTTCCTCAGTAACGCACCTCTGCTTCAGCTTTTCGTACATTTTTTCAAGCTCCGCAAAGCTCATTCTTTCGGTAAGCGCCTTTACCGTTTCAACTGCGGCGGGAGGACGGCAGAGAAAGCTCAGCGACATAATTTCACGTTTCAGTATTCCGCAGGCTCTAGCATTGAGCTCCTCCTGCTTTTCAAGGCGGTCTTTAAGCGCTTTCAGACTAGCTTCTTCAGCTTTACTGCCGTAGGTCTTTGTTACTCCTGCGTTTTTTTGCGCAGGAACCGCTACGAACGACCACTCGTATGCGTCGTCAGGCTCGTCAAGGATAACGCTGCAAAGCTTTCCGTCATAGTATTTTCCCTTGATATGCCCGCACTGCTCCTCTCTCAGATCTGTTCCGCATACCGAGCAGAGCTTCCTTTTTACCGAACAGCCTACTGAAACCTCCTTTTTTATTCCTCCCTCTATTTCGGCAATAAGATCCTTTGACTTCTCAGTCCTTATCATATACGCCTTGGCGACAAGGCAGCTATAAGGCTCTCCCGCCTTGGTAAGCCTGTTCTGTTCGGCTTTTACCTCGCAGTCGAATATCCTTGCCGTCTGGTTTTCACCCTTAGGATCATGATCGAATATTCCGGTCTTTCCTACAAAAAGCTCCGAAAGTCTCTGCAGAGCGTCCGCCGAAAACCGCTCTCCGTCACGGTCTACCTCATTATCGCAGAGGATAACGGGAAAGGTATATACGTCCTCAGCCTTTACCTCCGAACGGGTAAATCTGTTAAGCTTTTCAAGCAGCGCTTCGTCAAGCGCAAAGTCGTTTTCCATTTTGTTCTCCTTTCATTTCTTAGTTTTTTGTTACTGGATTACAGTAACAGTCATTGTTTATAACGTTTTTTGAGTAACCTCCCTCCGAAAATATCAGCAGGCATAGAGCTTTCTTTTGACGCGGCAGTAAAGTTACCGTCTGCACTAGGACTGAGCTGCCTGAGCCAGAGCGTTATAGTAGTTGGCTTTGGCAAGCTCGGCTTCGTCCTGAAGATTTATGTTCTCCCATTCTATCGAGCAGCCGCAGGAAAAGCCGCTCAGCCTCAGGAAGGCCTGCGCCGCTTTCAGCAGTATAGGCGTAAGCAGACGGCGGTAGTATTCAAGCTCGCTAGTAAGAATATCCGCCTGCTGTGAGGACATACGCTCGGTAGTAGACCAGTTAAGCCCCAGCAGGAAGGGCGGTATCGACAGCTTGCAGATTATCTGCTCCAGAAGCTGGCGTACAGGTATTTCTGTGTCGATTATCTGGCTGTCCGCTCCGATCACCTTTATCTGTACGTCGCCTACCGCAACAAAGTCCTTGATAACACCGTTACCGGCGCTGCTCATTCCGTCAGACCACTCCTTGGCTATCTCCATTGCCCTGTCCTTTGCAAAGGCTTTGTCAGCCGGATCGTCGGAGGGCTTGTAGGTAACAGCGTAGCGCACGTTTCCCGCACGGTCGAAATTCTGACCTATACAGCGGTATATCTTCATAAGCGCCTCGCTAAGCGCAGGAGTTCCCCTAAGTATAGATACGCCCTCAGGGTGCTTTACCGACGGATTAAGGGTAGAGTACAGCAGAAGCTCGGGTGCGGAAAGCTTTACCTCGCTGCCGGAAACATTCTCTATTATCTTCATTTCAAGGGGAGTTTTTCCCCTTCGTACGCTGAACATTACCGGATCGGCTATGTAAAGACCGTTTATTTTCCTGCGCTTGCGGTCTAACGATATTTCTCCCAGCGCCTTTCCGTAGGTAAGCAGGGTATCAAGCCAGATGTCCGCAAAGCAGCTGAGTGAACAGCCGGAGATCCCTGCCGGAACGTTCATTGCAAAAGCGTCCATAAGCTTCTGCGCTCTCTTATCGCCGCACACTACCCTGAAATCATTGCAAAGCCTGATTATTTTTCCTATACAGGCATCAAGCACAGGGACTTCGGCTCTGAGGGTTTCGTAAAATTGAGTTTCAAAGCCGTTCCACGACGGTGAAAGCCTGAAAACCTCCCGCTGAGCCGAGCAGGATATCCTGGCGTTTTCAGCGGCTTCTTTTTTTCTGAATAAGTTCAATTCTGAGTCTTTCCTTTCTTTTGTGTCTTTTACTGCTATCTGCGCCTGTCAAGGGACATAACGCAGAACGGATCGGCTGTATCCCTTAAAAAGCGGGTCACGAAATAGCGGATATCGTCCATTGCGTGATCATTCTCCTTGACTGGGGCGTCGCATACTGTGCTTTTGTCCCAGCGGTAAAGGGAAAATTCCCGTACAGCGTCGGCGCAGGAGGAGTGTATCTTCAGCTTTCCGCAGCTCAGAGCGTCGTTTACTCTCCTTATTCCCGAAAGCACGTCGTTTGCCGCAGGTGCAACGGGGAATCGTCCGTGACGGCGTATACACTCGATAAACGAAGCCGCAGACGGGTCGCAGACCACAAGTTCTATTGTTCTTCCGGCGCAGAGCCTTTCTAGCGCGGCGTAATGCTCCTCGTCGGTACGCTGTCTGCCCTCTTTTCTGGAATCGTAGTAATACTCGCTTATACGGTACCAGACACCTCCGCTTTCTCCCCATAGTCCGAAGCTGGAGGGATTTACCGTTCCGTAGTCGCAGCTTACGGCAAAGCGGGAAAAGCTTTCGGGCAGAGTATTTACAACATGAAGCTTAGGGTCGAAAGCCGAGTAAACGCAGCCCGATACGTCAGTCCAGCTACCCAGCACAAAGCGCTGATAAAATGCTCCTGTAAACAGCGTCCGGTATCTTCTGATTATCGCCGGAGTAAGAGAGGGGTTGTCCTCCAGAGCGAAATGAAGATAGATAAGATTTTTTGAAGCCGCCTTGTCTATCCAGTCCTTTTTGAACCAGTGATACCTGTTCTCGGGGTTGCAGTTGAACCATAGCTTTGAGCCGGCTACCGAGCATCTTGCAACCGCCTGTTCCACAAAGCTTCTGGGCATAAGCACCGCTTCGTCCATAAGTATTCCGCTGAGAGTAATTCCCTGAATAAGCGAAGCCGAGCTTTCGTCCCTGCCGCCGAAAAGGTAAAAGCGGTTTTCCGCTCTCCCGAGCCTTATGTCAATATAGTTGCCTGAACGGTTCTCTTTTACCTCCATGCTCCATTCGGGTGCATTTTTCATAAGCGGCGCTATCAGATTTCTTCTTACGGAGGTTATCGTCTTTCCGCAGATACCGAACGCCGCATTATTGAAGTTCATTGACGCCCACATTGCAAAGGAAAGCGACATACATAGGGTTTTTCCCGACCTTACCGCCCCGTCGCAGATTATTCCATCCTTTTCACGGGTGCTTTTGTTCTTCCACCAGTTAAGCACCATTTTCTGCTTTGAGGAAAAATCCTGCCAGCCTATCCTGCCGTTTGTTTTAATCATCTCCGTCCCCCTCGAGAGGAGTGTCGCTCATAATTTCTCCGCAGTCTGTTCCGTATACCGCTTCTACCAGATTTTTCGCCTTTTCATCACTTTTCAGACGAGCGTCAAGCTCCTCAAGCTTTTCAAGCGCTTTTTGACGGTCGAAAAATTTGATCTCAACTCCTCCGCCCTTGACCCTTTTTATTTCCGATACGTTAAATAGATCGGATTCGGCAAGCATATGAGGAGTTATCTCTTCCGCAAACACAAGCGCCGCCGCATCATTTACCCTTCCGCAGGCAAGCCGCTCCAATCCTGCCCTTACCTCGCAGCGCTCCTTATCCCTCAGCTTGTCCGCCGCTTCAAGCTGACGTCGGCAGCGCCTGTCAAACAGCAGCCTCGCTCCCTCAAGCTTCGCTCTGAGAGGACTTATCCCCGCAGCTATCGCCGCCTCCGCCGCATTTTTTGTCCGTGAAAAGAACAAAGCGAAATCCTTAGTGTCAATAGGCTTCATAATCGTTCACCGCTTTTTTCGTAGTAGTTGTCATTGCAATCATCCTTTCTTGTCTATAGTTTTTTTGTGTGCCGAGCCAAGGAGCAGGGGGATAGGTTTACGGAGGGGAAAAACGGCAGCACAGAAGCAGTAAAGTTACCGTCCGCACTTTCGAGCGACGTCAGGAGCGATCATGCGAATTGCGCCGTCCGCGCCAGGACCGCCGTCTGCGATAGGACCCCCTCACTAATAGGCGAAAATGGGGCAAAAGTTGCACGCAAATGTGCAACTATGAACGAAAAAGTTTTTAATTAAAACAAAATTTGTAATTTCCTACAGTTTCAACATGGTCAATTTTAGCAATTTGACGAAAGAAATTGCATTTAATATGAATTTGTTAGTTTTGGCAAAAATAAAAAACGGGCGAAAAAATCGTCCGTTTTTAACCTGATATTCTTTTTGATTTGCAAATCGGAGAATAATTCTCTCCTCTTAAAGATATGAAAAACCAGTCAGCTGCTCTCTTTTGCCGCGGCAGTAAAGTTACCGTCCGCACTTTCGAGCAACGTCAGGAGCGACTGCGCGAATTGCGCCGTCCGCGATAGGACCGACGTCTGCGCCAAGACTTTGGCGATTACTATCTTTTGCCGCGGCATAAAAGCTGCCGTCCGCACTTTCGAGCGACGTCAGGAGCGATCACGCGAATTGCGCCGTCTGCGCTAAGACCGACGTCTGCGCTAGGACCGCACGGAAGGTTATGCCGCCGTTTTTGTATTCGGCTGAGATCTTTCCTTTGTGAGCTTCGCAGATAGCTTTGGCAATTGAAAGGCCTATACCGTAGCCTCCCGTATCTCGTGAACGGGAGGAATCGGCTCTGTAAAAGCGGTCGAAAAGCCTTGAAGGCTCGCACTCCGGTTCAGCCGAGCAGGGATTGTAAACGCTCAATTCAATAAGCTTGTGAGCTTTTTTGAGAGAAAGCTTTATCTCGCCGCCGTCATCTGCGTATTTCACCGCATTGTCAAGAAGTATCGAAACCAGCTGACGTATCATTCCCTCATCTCCGAAATATTCGATCTCGTTTTCAATATCGACAGACAGAGTCTTTCCGCCGGAGGAAGCAAGAGTCTTGAACGGAGAAGCCGCATCGTATACAGCGTCGCTTATGTTGAATTTTTCAAATACAGTCTTTATTTCCTCGTCAGTTCTTGAAAGAGTAAGCAGATTTTTTATAAGCTCGCCCAGCCTTGCTGTCTGATTCTTAATACTGTCAGTCCATTCGGAGCTTCCGCAGGTAAGTTCTAATACCTCGGCATTTGCTGAGATTATCGCCAAAGGGGTTTTTATCTCATGACCTGCGTCGGTTATGAACTGCTTCTGCTTTTCCATGCTTTCAATTACAGGACGGATCGCTCTTTTTGAAAAAACTGCGACAAGAACGCTTACTACTGCAAGTCCGGCAATTCCTATAGCCAGCGACACCGACAAAAACTGATACCTTGTTTCAAGCTGGCTGCGGCAGTCAACGAATACCAGAAGCTTTCCGTCCGAGCTTTCCGAAACGGCGTATTTGTAATTTCCGCACCAGCCCCTTTCGGCTTCCCTGTCAAGGGCTTCTTCGGCATATTCGGCCGCTTCGCCGGAGGTTACGGCTGCAATATGAGAGGTATCTATCGAAACTACACTTTCGCCGCCGTCTGTTCTTACCGTAAAGTAACGGGTTATATATTTTGTTTCGGGATCGAACCTTCCGTCAATGCCGCCGAACCGATCTCCTTCGGGCGGCTTATCGTGAATCCCCTTTACGTCGGGAAATTTTCCGTCGTTTTCTATTATCATATCAAGAAGATCATCCGATCTGGAATTGAGCTGACAGACATTGATAATATTTATTGCGCCTATTATCACAGTTTCAACCAGAAACAGCGACAAAACCGCTATCAGCACAAACTTTCTGCGCAGTCTTTTGATCATCAGACAACCTCCCCGTGATCAATAATTTACATAACCCTGTCAACCGGCAAGGGCTTCTATAACGATACGAAACACTATATTAAACCGCCTATAAGCCGAAGTTATTTTCTTCCTATCTGCTCCAGAGTATAGCCGACTCCTCTGGTCGCTTTTATCTCAACGTCTGCTTTTACCGATGCAAGCCTTTTACGGATATATGAAATATACACCCAGACTACGTTTATCTCCGCTTCGGAATCATATCCCCATATCCTGTCCATAAACTTTTCAGTGGATATGAGCATATTTGGGTTTGACATAAGCATTTCAAGCATTTGAAACTCCTTATTTCCCAGTCTGACCGAACCGCAGGGAGAGGACAGCTCAAAGCTTCCGCGGTCAAGCGTTATATTTCCGATAGTTAATTTATTAGGTGCAAATTCGCTTTTTCTCCGTGTAAGCGCTCTGAGTCTTGCCAAAAGCTCGCCCATTGCAAACGGTTTTGTAAGGTAATCGTCCGCTCCGGAATCAAGTCCCAATATTTTATCGTCAAGCTCCGCTTTTGCCGTAAGCAGGAGGACAGGCGTATCTATCCCGCGGGAACGCAAAAGCTTCAAAACGTCTATCCCGTTCATTTTAGGCATCATTATATCGAGGATAATTCCGTCATAATTCTGTGTCATTGCATAATTCAGCGCGTCCTCTCCGTCGTAAACGGTATCTACCGAATAATGATCATGCTTCAGGATAGCGGCTATGGCATTTGAAAGCTCACGCTCGTCCTCGCAAAGCAGCAGGCGCATAATATCAACTCCTTTTTTTATTGATCATACTCCCTGTGCCTTAAACCTACTTTAAAGTCCCGGTCCTGGCGCAGACGGCGGTCCTAGCGCGGACGGCGGTCCTGGCGCGGACGGCGCAAATTCGCGTGATCGCTCCTGGCGTCGCTCGAAAGTGCGGACGGTAACTTTACTGCCGCGGCAAAAGAGAGTGATTGACAAGACGGTGCTGCGGCTATGGGAAGTTATTGTTGAGATCGGTAATTCTGATCAGGATTTATGCGGGGGGCATTATTTTCATGTCGTAATATAGTAAGACAAGTATAGCACATAACTTGTGTAATTTCAACAAGCAGAGCATATTCCGCAATAAGAAAATTAACCTTTTTCCGATTCCGATGTACACGTTTTTACTGTTTTTAAAATAGGTTTATATGATTATTGACTTGCATTAAACAGATTTAAAATTCTTACAGATATGCAGAAAACGATTTCTTTTCGGGCAATGCTTCAAACGGTTTTCAAAATATTAATAATTTGTGCAGTTGTACCTGAACTGCGCTGTAAAAACGGCTTAAAACTGTGATAATGACAGTGAAATATTTCTTCAGCCCCCTTGACTTTATTAGAGTATAAGTATATAATACCAATAGCCTTGAAAGAAAACAAGGTTTCATATTTTTATATATCATGAAGTAAAAGAAAATCATAGTGCATAAATATGCAATATGAAAGGAGGAGTTTTCATGTTTCAGCTTCAATGGCTGTGGCACAATTTGAAGGGCTACCGAAAGGTATACGTTACAGCGCTTATTCTGTCGCTTGTCTGCAATGTACTGTATCTTACCACTCCGTTTTTCAGCTCGGAGATAGTTGACAGATACATAACGGGGGAAAATGCGGTGGAGAATCTCACCGCCGACCGACGCGGATTTATAGTTCTGCTGGTATGCATGATAGGCTTTACGCTGCTCAGAACGGTATTTCAGTATACCTGCAACATGACCTATGAAATTTCATCTCAGGGAATGATCTACAGGATAAGGAATCATCTGTTTCACCGTATTCAGAATCAGGACATGGACTTTTATGACAAAAACCGCACCGGAGATCTTATGACGAGACTTACGGGAGATCTGGACATGGTACGTCATGCGGTTTCGTGGGTCTTTAAGGGAATAGTAGAATCGTTTTCGCTTTTTACGGCTTCAATGATCTACTTTTTCGTTATTGACTGGAAGATAGCGCTTATGCTGTTTTCTGTTACTCCCTTTATTTTTATAGTAATGCTTATGTTCAAGAAAGCGGCTAAGCCGGTTTATGTAGAACTTCGTGAAAAGCTTGCGAAGATGAATACCGACGCTCAGGAAAATATTTCTGGAAACCGTGTGGTAAAGGCTTTTGCAAGAGAGGAATTTGAAAAGGAAAAATTCCAGAGAGCCAATCTTGATTATTCCGTTTCAAACAAAAGGGCCTCGCTTCTCTGGCTGAAATTCTCGCCTTATATGGAGAGCTTTGCAAACGTGCTTTCGGTAGTTATGCTTCTCGGCGGAGGAATGTTCCTTATAAAAGGCTCGATAACAACGGGTGAATATATTGCCATTTCGGGGCTTATATGGGCTATTGCCAACCCTGTAAAGAATCTGGGAATATACGTCAACGACCTCCAGCGCTTTATGGCTTCCGCAATGAAAATAATCGAAATATACTACGCCCGTCCGAGGATAGCTGACAGAGAGGACGCTGTAGACTGCAGCGAAAGGCTCAAGGGTGAAATAGAATTCAGGAATGTTACCTTCAAATATGGTAAAAAGACAGTGCTTGACAATATTTCGTTTACCGTAAAGCCTGGCGAAACTGTAGCTATAATGGGCGAAACAGGCTCAGGAAAGACCACGCTTATAAATCTTATTCCCAGATTCTACGATGCAGCTGAGGGTGAGGTTCTTGTTGACGGGGTAAACGTACGGTTCAGGAAGCTTAAACAGCTGAGGCAGAACATTGGAATGGCTACTCAGGACGTACTGCTGTTTTCGGATACTATCGACGGCAATATCGCTTACGGCGACTCGTCAATGCCGGAGGAGGACGTAAAGAAATACGCCCGTCTTGCCGCCGCCGACGGCTTTATCTCAAAAATGCCGGAGGGCTACGAAACACTTGTGGGAGAACGAGGAGTAGGACTTTCCGGAGGACAGAAGCAGAGAATATCCCTTGCAAGGGCGCTTGCGGTAAAGCCTGCTGTACTTATTCTTGACGACACCACCTCGGCTGTAGACATGGAAACAGAAAAGCACATACAGGAAAGCCTTGAAAACCTTGATTTCAACTGTACAAAGCTCATAATAGCTCAGCGTATTTCCTCCACCAAGGACGCCGACAAGATAATTATTCTTGAGAACGGAAAAATTAAGGAAATGGGTACTCACGACGAGCTTTTAGCCAAGAAGGGTTACTATTACGAGGTATTTATGCTTCAGAACGAGGGATTCGGGAAGGAGGCGGTTTAAATGGCAAGAAACAGATATGACGTTGACGAGATTCTTGAAACGCCGTTTGACTTTCGGCATTTAAAGCGTTCTTTCAAATACATGAAGAAATACCGCAAAAAAATGATAACGGCGCTTATACTCAGCGTTTTCGCCGCTGTTTCGGGGCTTCTCGGCCCGCTTATAACTCAGTATGCGCTTGACAAAACCATTCCCGACAAAAACGTTCCCCAGCTGTTCCTGCTCGGAGGACTGCTTATACTTACGCTGGCGGTTTCGATAGCTTTTTCAAATATCCGTTCAAGGATCATGACGGTAGTCGGACAGGACATTATATTTGACATAAGGACAGATCTGTTTGCTCACCTGCAAAAGCTTCCCTTTCAGTATTACGACGACAGGCCTCACGGAAAGATACTTATAAGAGTAGTAAACTACGTCAACTCGGTTTCGGATATGCTTTCAAACGGAGTTATCAACGTTATTCTCGAATTTTTGAATATGCTTTTCATAATGATTTTCATGTTTTTTGTTGACGTAAGGCTTTCGCTTGTGGTGCTTTCGGGACTCCCGCTGTTCGTACTGGTAATGATGGCGATCAAAAAGCGTCAGCGCAGGGCATGGCAGGACGTTTCAAACAAAAGCTCCAATCTCAACGCCTATTTGCAGGAAAGCATTACCGGCGCAAGAGTTACCCAGATATTTACCCGTGAGGAAGAAAACGAGGGTATCTTTGACCGTCTGTCCCAGCGCTACCGCAAAAGCTGGATGAGAGCCGTTACCTACTCTAACCTTGTCTGGCCCAGCGTTGACAATATTTCGACTCTGGTAAGGGCGGCTATATTTGCGGTAGGACTGCTGCTTTTAAGTCCCGCTACAGTTACTTTGGGAACTATAGCGGCTATGACGAGCTACGCCTCAAGCTTCTGGCAGCCTATTCTTAACCTTTCAAACCTATTCAACAACTTTATAAACAACGTTGCTTATCTTGAAAGGATATTTGAGACACTTGACGAGCCTGTTACGGTAGACGACAGGCCTGACGCTCATGAAATGAAAGCTATTGCGGGAAATATCAGCTTTGAGGACGTTACCTTTGCATACGAGGAGGACAAAAACGTACTTGAACACGTTTCCTTTGACGTAAAGGCAGGAGAAAGCATTGCTCTTGTAGGACCTACCGGCGCAGGAAAATCGACTATAGTATCCCTGCTTTCACGGTTTTACAATCTCAACAGCGGCAGGATAACGATAGACGGAGAGGACATAAGCGAAGTAACTCTTCACTCTCTGCGCTCACAGATGGGAATAATGCTTCAGGACAGCTTTATTTTCAGCGGAACTATTCTTGACAACATCCGCTACGGCAGGCTTGACGCTTCCGAAGATGAAATTATAAAAGCTTCAAAGACAGTATGCGCCGATGAATTTATAAAAGAAATGAGCGGCGGCTATATGACCGAGGTAAACGAAAGAGGCTCGTTGCTTTCCGGAGGACAGAAGCAGCTTATAGCCTTCGCAAGGACTCTGCTTTCAGATCCAAAGATACTGGTACTGGACGAAGCTACGTCATCTATCGACGCAAGGACGGAACGGCTCTTGCAGCAGGGTCTTTTACAGCTGTTAAAGGGCAGGACCTCATTTATTATCGCTCACCGGCTTTCGACCATAAAGAACTGCGACAAGATAATGTACATAAACAACAAAGGCATTACCGAATGCGGCTCTCACGATGAACTTATGGCAAAAAAAGGCGACTACTACCATCTCTACACCTCACAGCTGTCTTAGCGCAGACGGCGCAAGTCGCGTAGTCGCTCCTTACGTCGCTCGTATGGGAGGACGGGAGATTTTGTGCCGCGGCTATGGGAAGTAATAAAACAAAATACTTTCTAAGTACGTCCTAGCGCAGACGGCGGTCTTAGCGCAGACGGCGCAAGTCGCATAGTCGCTCCTTATGTCGCTCGTATGAGAGGACGGGAGATTTTATGCCGCAGTTATGGGAATATGAGAATTGATAACTTTTTCAGGATCTTACAGTTTTACAGCTCAGCTTATTCCCAGCCGGGCAGGCTTATGATTTTATTATAGCTTTAGAATGAATTTAACTATAAATTCGGGCATTATATATTTGCACAAGCCGAAAAGAAAGGATTTTAACATCAATGACAGAAAAGGAAAAAATGCTGGCGGGAATTCCTTACGACCCGTCGGACAAAGAGCTTACAGAGCTACGAGTAAGGGCGCACAAGCTTTCAAAGAATTACAGCGATACTTACGAAGATGAATTTGACAAGCGCAATGAAATTCTTGATATTCTTATGCCGAACCGAGGTAAGGAAACATTTTTACAGGGGCCTGTATTCTTCGACTACGGAGTTTTTACCGATGTAGGCGAAAACTTTTATGCAAACTTCAATTTTACCGTTCTCGACTGTTGCAGAGTCACAATAGGAGATAATGTATTCTGCGGTCCGAATGTAACCTTAGCTGCACCTATGCACTTTTTTGACGCTGAGGAAAGAAGAATGAGAACCCGTGCCGACGGAACTTCCTACGATATTGAATACGCCAGACCCATAACCATAGGAAACGACTGCTGGCTTGCAAGCAATGCCGTAGTCTGCGGCGGCGTTACGATAGGCGACGGCTGTATTATCGGAGCCGGAAGCGTTGTAACAAGGAATATTCCGCCTAATTCACTAGCAGCAGGAAATCCGTGCAGGGTAATAAGGAAGATAACCGAAAAGGATAAAATGAATTACTGAAAGCGAAAGCGTTTTAATACAGAAATTTAATATAACGAAACGGGCGGACACGGTTCTTCCCCTGCAATATTCCGCAGGGAAGAGCTGTGTTCGCCCGTTGTTTTTTTGTCTGCACGGTTTTCAAGCCTTGAAATGAGCTATAGATCTAATGCCGTTTCTGTCGTTCAGGATCCCTGACGCAGTATAGTTCCGCCGCCGAGAACGTAATCTCCGTTATAGAATACTACCGCCTGTCCTTTTGAAACCGCTCTGTGCGGAGAAGCAAAGACAACTTTTGCCGTTCCGTCGTCAAGCGGATAAACGGTACAGGGCGCTTCAGTCTGATGATACCTTGTCTGAGCGGTGCATTCAAAGGGCTTATCCGGCTTATCAAAGGGAATAAAATTAAGATCTCCCGCTATTAGTGAACGGCAGGACAGCTTATCCTTCGTACCGAGAATAAGAGTATTTTCAGCAGTATTTTTACCTGTAACAAAAAGCGGCTCGCTGTAGGAAACGCCTATTCCCCTGCGCTGACCGACGGTATAGTGAATAAGACCCTTATGCTCTCCTAAAACCGCACCGTCGCTGAGAACAATTTTACCTCGCTTCTGTTCGCCGGTAATGCCGGTAATAAATTTTGCATAATCGCCGTCAGGAATAAAGCAGATGTCCTGACTGTCAGGCTTTGAGGCGTTAACAAGTGAATTTTTAAGAGCTATCTGACGTATTTCCTCCTTGCTGCATTCACCTGCCGGAAAGAGCGTACGTTTAAGCTGATACTGAGTGAGTGAATAAAGCACATAGCTCTGATCTTTTGCAGCGTCCCTTGCCCGCTTTAAAAGCCAGCGCCCGCTTTTTTCGTCGTATTCCCTGCGCACATAATGTCCGGTAGCGATATGATCATACCCCAGAAGCTCCGCCCGCTCCAGAAACTTTCCGAATTTAAGATACCTGTTGCATTCTATGCAGGGATTGGGAGTTCCTCCGTTAATATATGTATTAACAAAATGATCTATGACCTTCTCTTTGAAATCCGCCGAAAAGTTGAACATATAAAATTCTATTCCCAGCTTATACGCCGCAAGCCGCGCGTCCTCAGCGTCCTTCAGAGAACAGCAGGTCTTATCCTCGTCAAGTCCTATATCTCCGTTTGAATACAATCTCATCATTGCTCCGGCGCACTCGTATCCCTTATCAAGCAGTAGTCTGACGGAAGCGGAGCTGTCTACTCCGCCGCTCATTGCGACGAGCACCTTTCTTATTTCATTACCGTTATGCATTTTAAGCTTCCCTCCCGTAATATTTACGCTCTGCCCGCAGGGGGCGGACAGGCGCATAATATCAGATCAATTGCAGCCGTGACATTCGCTGCAGCCCGGACATTTTCCTACGATAGGCTCAGGGTCTATCCCGTTTTTGCTGTAATAGTCGGCAATAGCCGCTTTCATAGCCTGCTCCGCAAGCACCGAGCAGTGAAGCTTTGCCGGCGGAAGTCCGTCAAGCGCCTCAACTACCGCTTTATTCGTAAGCTTTAACGCGTCCTCCACCTTTTTCCCCTTTATCATCTCGGTAGCTATAGATGAGGTAGCGACTGCCGCTCCGCAGCCGAAGGTCTTGAATTTAACGTCTGAAATGACCCCTCCGTCTACCTTAATGTACATTTTCATTATATCTCCGCACTTTGCGTTTCCTACCTCTCCGATACCGTCGGCGTTTTCAAGCTCTCCGACGTTTCTGGGGTTTGCAAAGTGATCCATTACCTTTTCGCTGTATATCATTTTAATTCATCCTTTCCTAAGATTCTATATTTTCCGTCCTGCATATTCTCTCCCATAGCGGAGACATTGCCCTCAGCCTTTTGACCGCTTCGGGTACTTTTTCGAGAATATAGTCTATATCCTCATCTGCGGTTTCTTCATTTATCGTCAGCCTTAGCGAGCCGTGAGCGGTTTCGTGCGGAAGTCCTATCGAAAGCAGAACATGAGAAGGATCAAGAGAACCGCTTGTACAAGCCGAGCCTGACGACGCCGCTATACCGTACATATCCAGCATAAGCAGCAGACTTTCTCCCTCAACTCCCCTGAATGAAATATTTACGTTTCCCGCAAGCCTGCGCTCCCTGTCGCCGTTGAGCCTTGTCTGAGGAATTTTAAGCAGTCCGTCTATAAGCCTGTCCCTCATTGCACGTATTTTCTCAGTTCTTTCGGGAATACTGCGGCTCGCTTCGGAAATTGCTTCGCCGAGGGAAACTATTGCCGGAACGTTTTCTGTGCCTGCTCTCCTGTTTCTCTCCTGAGCTCCGCCGTAAATAAGATTGGGAAGCGAAAGTCCTTTTCTTACATAAAGCGCCCCCACGCCTTTTAAAGCGTGAAGCTTATGACCCGAAAGCGAAAGCAGGTCAATATTCATTTTATTCACGTCTATACCGATATTTCCTACAGCCTGAACAGCATCGGTATGAAAAACAACTCCCTTGCTGCGGCAGACCGCTCCTATCTCGGCTATCGGCATTACTGTTCCTATCTCGTTGTTTGCAAACATTACCGTTACAAGACAGGTATCCTCACGCAAAGCGTTTTCAACCTGCTGTAAAGTAATAAGTCCATTTTCGTCAACAGGAAGATAGGTTACCTTAAAGCCCTGCTTTTCAAGATACTGACAGGTATGAAGCACGGCGTGATGCTCGACCACGGTAGTTACAATATGTTTTTTTCCCTTTTTAGCGCCGTTTTCAGCGCACCCTCTAATCGCCCAGTTATCCGCTTCAGAGCCGCCTCCGGTAAAATATATCTCGTTAACTGACGCTCCCAGCGCCTGAGCCGTCTGCTCCCTCGCCTTCAAAACCGCCTTAGCGGCGTTCATTCCGAGAGAATATATACTTGAAGCGTTTCCGAACTGCTCGGTAAAATAAGGCATAGCCGCCGAAAGCGCCTTATCCGAAACCCTTGTAGTTGCGGCGTTGTCGGCATATACAAATCTTTTTTCCATTTTATAATAATGTCAGGCTGAATGCCGGACATATCCTCCTTCCAAAAGCACTTTTCTGCCGCTGAGCATAAACGGCATAATATCTGCTTTTACGGTAATTATATCTTATACAACGGAATTTTGCAATACTTTTAAAGAAAAATTAACTATTTTCTCTATGAATAATAGGAATTAAAAGCAAAATAGCTCTTAAATCCCGAAAAATATCTAATCTCTTATTCATATCAGTTCAATATGAATTATTTCTTCATTGACTGAGCCGCTTCTACCGCAAGCCTATCGCAGCGTTCGTTTTCAGAATGTCCGGCATGACCCTTGACCCATATGAACGTAACTCTGTGCTTATCGAGCAGAGCCAGAAGCCTTTCCCAGAGATCCGAATTAAGAGCCTTTTTCTTATCCCCCTTTATCCAGCCGTTAGACTGCCATTTTTTTGCCCAGCCCTTTGTAACAGCGTCGATAATATACTTTGAATCACTGTAAAGCTCGACCTCGCACGGCTCTTTCAATGCGGAAAGACCGGTAATTACAGCGGTAAGCTCCATACGGTTATTTGTAGTTTCACGTTCCCCTCCGGAAAGCTCCTTTACCGTTCCGTTGTATCTGAGAATAACCCCGTAGCCTCCAGGCCCAGGATTTCCCGAGCAGGCTCCGTCGGTAAAAATCTCAACCCTTTTCATTACGATCTCTTCCTTTCCTATTGTGCATGAATCGCTATTAATTATACCATGTATTTTAACATTTGACAAGTACAGATGCTGCCGATATACGGGAATCAGTTTTGCCGATCGGATATCCGACGGGATAAGAGATCGGCTGACAATATTCCAGACACGCATTTACTAAACCCAGATTTAAATTGCGGCAGGATATGTATATTCCTTCGTCAGGGAGAAGCTGCTGAAAATAATTATATACGCTAAAAATATTATGCATTATTTACGAAAAAGTTATTGACAAAGCAGGGGCGTTTGGTGTATCATTATACTGTAAACGTTTTACTCCAACGAGTAATACATATAAAAAGAATTTTTATCGGAGGTATAATTTTATGGCTGAATTTTTTAAGGATATTCCAAAGATCAAGTATGAAGGACCAAAGTCGGAGAATCCGATGGCGTTCAAATATTATGATCCGGACGAAGTGATCGGCGGAAAAACTATGAAGGAGCAGCTTAAATTTGCGCTTTCATGGTGGCACACAATGGGCGGCGACGGAACTGATATGTTCGGCTGCGGCACAACTGACAAGACGTGGGGCGAGGCTTCTCCCGAAGCGAGAGCAAAGGCAAAGGTTGACGCTGCTTTTGAGATCATGGACAAGCTTTCCATCGAGTATTTCTGCTATCACGACCGTGATCTTTCACCTGAGTACGGCGACCTTGCTACAACAAACGCTAAGTTTGACGAAGTCGTTGACTATGTAGCTGAAAAGATGGCTGCCGACCCTTCAAAGAAGCTTCTCTGGGGTACCGCTAAGTGCTTCGATCATCCCAGATTCATGCACGGTGCAGGCACATCTCCTTCTGCCGACGTTTTTGCGTATGCCGCTGCTCAGATCAAGAAGGCTGTTGATTCAACCATAAAGCTGGGCGGAAAGGGCTACGTTTTCTGGGGCGGAAGAGAAGGCTATGAAACTCTCCTGAACACAAATATGGCTCTTGAGCAGGACAATATGGCAAGACTTATGAGAATGACTGTTGACTATGCGCGCTCAAAGGGCTATACAGGCGATTTCTATATTGAGCCGAAGCCGAAGGAGCCTACAAAGCACCAGTATGATTTCGATACCGCTACCGTTCTCGGTTTCCTGAGAAAATACGGTCTTGACAAGGATTTTAAAATGAATATCGAAGCTAACCACGCAACGCTTGCTCAGCACACCTTCCAGCATGAGTTGAGAGTTGCAAGAGATAACGGCGTATTCGGCTCTATCGACGCTAACCAGGGCGATATGCTCCTCGGCTGGGATACTGACCAGTTCCCGACAAACGTTTACGACGCTGCTCTTTGTATGTACGAGGTACTCAAGGCAGGCGGCTTTACAAACGGCGGTCTGAACTTCGACTCAAAGGCAAGACGCGGCTCATATACTATGGAGGATATTTTCTACAGCTATATTGCCGGTATGGATACCTTTGCTCTTGGTCTTAGAATTGCCGATAAGATGATCAACGACGGCAGGATCGACAAGTTTGTAGAGGACAGATACGCTTCATGGAAGACCGGAATCGGCGCAGATATTATTGCCGGCAAGGTTACAATGGAGGATCTTGAGAAGTATGCGCTTGAAAAGGGCGAGGTTACCGACAGCCTTTCCAGCGGCAGACAGGAAATGCTTGAAAGCATTCTCAACAATATTATGTTTAATCTCTGATTTTAATATTTCAAACGGCTGTGCTAAAGCATAGCCTTTTTTTGGTTTATATCACATATATGTAAGGTAAATTTTGTATTAGATGTATATTGACCGCTGTCGGAAAATGTTGTATAATATAGACGAACAGGTTTTAAATCAATTAATTTCAAATATTTAACAACGGAGTGAAAGCATATGAAAAAACAGATATTTTCCGTATTCCTAGCCGCAGCTGCTGCAATTATGGTTTCTTCCTGCGGCTCAGTTGAAACCTCAGGATCGAATAACAGTGACGCCCTGTCTGCCAATGCTTCAGTTACGAAAGCTTCCTCATGGGATATATCCGATACCGATCCCTCCTCCAAACAATCAGTTACCGATACGTCGTCACAGTCGGATGATTCCGGCATATCATCTCAGGCAGATGAAAAAACCTACACCATAACCGAAAGCTACGACAACAGCTGGGATATTACAGGCAGAGAAACTATAGCCGAGATAGATACCTGGCTAAGCGAAGTAATGTCCATCTGTGAAGATCACAGGCTTGAAGAGGGGGATTATCCCGAAGTAGGCGGAACCGAGGGCTTTATAATTAAGACCGACGGCGATAATTATGAGAAAATGTACTTTGTTACAACGACTCGCCTTGATCTGGCTCAGTATACTGATAAGAAATATAAGCACCAGGAAAACTTCTCCGTAAACTATAATTCCTACGAGCTTCCCCAAGATTATATCGACCGCATAACCGAAATAATTAAAAAGGCAAAACAGTAAAATAAATTATTGAGATCCGAATAAAAAACAACAGGCAAAAACAGCTGACCCTGCGATAATACAGGGCCGGCTTGATTTTGCCTGTTTCTTATTTTTGCTGATTTGCGGATATCAAGACCGCTTATTTTTTCCTGCTTCTGAACATTACTGCAAAATTCAGCGCTGTCAGAACAAATATAGAAATTTCGATCAAAAGCATTTTCCGGTTTCCTTTCATTCTTCGTTCATTAGACAGTAAGAGCAGCCCCATGCTTTTTATCATGGGGCAGTATATTCTATATTATTCGCTGTAGGCTTTCATAAGCTCGCCCAGCTTTTCTCTGGCAATATCCGCAACATAATCCGGAGCTAATATCTTCGCCTTGCTTCCGAATTGGAAAAGCCAGCCCCAGAAAGTAGGCGCAAGCTGAACCTCGGTATTTATAAAAAAGCTGTTCTCCGAATCGGGATGACATATTACCCTTTCGCCGAAACGGTCTACTACTACGTTCATAAGGGAATTGTCAAATCTTATCCTCAGCGTTTCTTCTCTTCCTCCGTACATTGAGTAAAGTGACTTCTGATTTTTAAGCTCCTTCTCCTCCGACTCACTAAGCTCCCTGCGCTTCGTATCGGTCAGCTCAACCATAGTCATTCTGTCAACTCTGTAGCGGCATATCTTTTCGTGCTTGCTGCAATAACAGGCTAAGTAGTAATTATCGTTTTCCCATATAAGCTGGAAAGGCGATACGGTATAGGTTTCTCCGCCGTGCTTCAGCTGCTTTTTCTTTTCAAAATTAAATTCAAAATACTTAAAGCTTATCTGACGGTCACAGAAAATACCATTCTGGATAGTATTGATATTGTAGTAGATAGACTCGTTAAAGGCCTTTGTACGGTTGTCAACGTAGATGGAGCGCCTTAATTCTCCCGCCTTGTACTCGCTGGTAAGAGTCTGAAGCTTTTTTATAAGCTCGTTAGACTTCTTGATAGTTAGAAACTTTGACGACGCTACAGCGTCCGCAAGTACAAACAGCTCTTCGTCCTGAAACAGCCTTTCGCCGAGATAATAGGCGTTTGAATGACCCTTTTTGGTAGTTTCGATATTAAGACCGCTGTCGCAGAGCGTTGCTATATCGTCGTATATAGTCTTGCGCTCAGCCTTGATACCGTCAGCCGACAGCATTTCTATCAGCTGATTACCCGTAAGAGGGTGATTTTCATCTGTCTTGTTCCTGAAAAGCAATTCCATTCTCAGTAACTTTTGTTTTTGTCTGGATACTCCTGCCAATGCTTATTCCTCCCCGCTGCGTTTCAGATCCGAAGCTTTGATTTTTGAACCGTCAGGCTCAATGATCGTCATACTTTCAAGCTGACGCCTTAAATTTCCCGTAACCGCCGCTCTGTACTCGTCCCTGAGGGTCTGCCTTTCGGTCTTTTCCTCAGCGGTAAGCTCACGCGTACGTGAAATTGCTGTCAGCTCCGACAATCTGTCAAGCTTTTTTTTCTCCATAAATTTTTACACCCTTACGGCTATGCCCTCTTCGGACATACCCTCTTTCTGATGTTATTGAGGACTGAATCTCTCAGCCCCTGCCGAAGCTTCTTACACAATAAAGCTGCGGTACGGCGCAAAGCATAGCTCCTTACGCCTTACAGCACATTTTTCTGATAACAGTACGCTTAATTCCGTATATCAAAGGGAAGCCTTTCTGTTTCTTTCTTTACATATTATTCCTCGTTGATATCAAGGCTCGGCTATTCTTTATTCTGCGCCGTTTTTTTGCCTCTGCTGTACATATTTTCGCCCAAATGTGTTGGTAAAAGATATTATAACACATCTTTTCGGATTTTTCAACGGCAAAATGCACAAACTGTCCATTATAATTCCCTCATTTTCACCAAAAATTATTAAATTTCTTTTACCTCTTGACAAATTGAAAATATGTGGTATTATATTACTTAGAAAGATAAGAACATAGGTTCATAGACTTGACCTATGTTAAGAGAACAAAAGACAACAAAACCGAAACAAAAAAGGAGAACAGAATGAAAGAACTTTACGAAAGCTACAGAAAGACGATCGACGAGCTTGCGGCTCATATTAAGCGGCTGGAGGATATAAAGCGAAGCCGCCCCGATCCCGACAGTCTCAACAGCCTCAACGCAAGGATAGAGCTGCTTGAAACCGAAAGAGCCGAGCTTATAAGAGTTTGCGCCCGCCTGCGCTCATACGTTGTCCCGAAGCCCGTTTCACCCAGCAGAGCGGCTTTACTTACAGGGAGCAGCGCCTCATGAGTACAAGAATAGCCTTGACCGAAACCGAGCTGTGCGAAAACGCTTACTGTTCCAGCGGCGGACGCAGACTGACTGAAAATATGCCTGAAATGCTGTTGCTCTGTATAAACGACAATTTGACGAAAACTCAGAAACGTTATATAATGTTATATTATAAGAGGAATATGACCGTACCGCAGATAGCCAATCTTTACGGAGTAAACAAGTCCACCGTTTCCAGAACGATAAACAGGGGGCGTCAGAAGCTTTCCAAGGCGGTAAGGCTGAAAATGCTGGAACGAATGGTCAGATCCTCAGACGAAAGGATGACTGACCTTGAAAGCTGAAGCTCCGATAAACAGCTTTGTACGGAGATATTACGAAAGCGGTATATCGCGATTTCATATGCCCGGACACAAAGGAAAAACTCTTCACGGGCTTGAAGCTTTGGATATTACCGAAATAAAGGGAGCGGATTATCTTTACGAAGCCGAGGGGATAATTGCCGCCAGCGAAGCCGCCGCTTCTGAAATTTTCGGGACAGGAAAAACGCTTTACTCTACCGAGGGTTCAAGTCTTTCAATAAAGACTATGCTTGCCCTGACCTGCCGCCGCCGCTCGGGCAGAATAAAGATAATCGCTCCCCGTAATGTTCACCGAGCCTTTATAAACGGCTGTATACTTCTGGACATAGATCCGGTATGGGTATACCCCTCCTCCGCTTCGGTATCGGTATGCGGCTGCCCCGTAACTCCGGAGGATATTGAGAAAGCGCTTGCAAAAGAGCCTGAAGCCGCCGCAGTTTACATAACCTCACCCGACTATCTTGGAAACCTGGCTGATATAAAGGGTATCTCAAGGGTATGCAGACGCTGCGGAGTGCCTCTGCTTACTGACAATGCTCACGGAGCGTATCTGAAATTCCTCTCGCCCTCGCTTCACCCTATAGACCTGGGTGCAGATATGTGCTGTGATTCGGCTCACAAGACCCTGCCGGTATACACAGGCGGAAGCTGTCTTCACATTTCCTCCTCCGCTCCCGAAGTATTCGCCCGTTATGCCAAATCCGAAATGTCATTATTTGCCTCAACAAGTCCGTCATACCTTATAATGGGCAGTCTTGACAGCTGCCTTGAAGAGCTTCGAGGATCTCTTCCTGAAAGGATACGGCAATGCTGTAAGCGTACAAGACTTGCCAAGGAGCGGCTTACCGCACTGGGCTGGGAAGTTAACGGCGGCGAGCCTATGAAGCTTACGGTTTTCCCCGGCTCCTGCGGCTACAGCGGACAGGCGCTTGCCGAGCTTATGAGAGCTTATCGCATTGAATGTGAATACTCCGACCTTTCGTCTATAGTATTCATGCCGTCGCCTTTCAACAGCGAAGAGGATTTTCAGCGGCTTGAAAGTGCGTTTGCAGAAATTCCACACAAAGCTGCTGCAAGCTCTCCCGTTCAGGTATTCCCCGTTGCCAAGGCCGCTATGAGTTTGCGTACGGCATATTTCTCCGACTCGGAGGAGCTTTCGACAGATGAAGCCGCCGGCAGGATCTGTGCCAGATCGGCTCTTTCCTGTCAGCCCTCGATCCCGCTGATAACAGGCGGCGAAATTTTCACACCGGAGATAATAAATATTTTAAAAAACTATAGCATTTTCACTGTAAATGTGGTAAAATAGACCTAGGTCCTAGCGCGGACGGCGGTCCTGGCGCGGACGGCGCAATTCGCGGTACGCTCGCCCTGCTCGCTTTGTTTATGCAGACGGGGGAGTTTTGAGCCGCGGTTACAGAACAGCAATTGATATTGGGTATAATGTCCTAGCGCGGACGGCGGTCCTGGCGCGGACGGCGCAATTCGCGGTACGCTCGC
>UQPZ01000005.1 GCA_900543145.1 uncultured Ruminococcus sp. | reverse complement strand
TGACAATAAAGAAACAACGATTGAATTTGAAGGAACAAAAATAATTGGGTATATATATAAATGGGAAATGATTCCTAATCAGCTGTTTCCGATAAAAGATACTGATATTATTCAATAATTATAACGATTTTTATGCTCCTAATTTAGTACGCTCAATGCAACACCTTAACACGAATGAAAAAAGTAAAATAGGCATTTTCTTAAACGCTGAATTTCACTTCAATACCTGTTTCATCTGATACAAGTACCACATCAATCATAGATACTGAAAGTTGGTGTTTTTGCTGAATTGTCAGCTTGCCCCAACGGCTCATGGTATGGAGCCTTTTTTCATGCTCCGATTTCTGCTCATGAAGCGCTGTAATGCGCTTTTGAATGTAATCGAAAAGCACAGAATCTAGCAGGAGCTTATTGAGCTTTATTAAAAAGACTTTTTGCAAGGTGAACTTCGGGCGTATTTTTATGGTATTCCGAAGCATTGTGATTCAGCTTGCCAAGGATAATGAATAATTTATTTACGGATGTATAAAAGAGGACGCAAAGGCGAGGGAGTTCAAGGCTATCATATGGCTATAAAAATCCCGCGGCAGACTGAAAATTAAAGGTCTGCGGCGGGATCGCTGTTGACTGTAATTATATTATAATTTTAAAAATACATATTCTCAATATGCTGAATCACACCGTCATATCCCGCATTTTCTTGGCAGGATACAGCGGAATTTACAAAGCTGTAACAATCTGAAATTTACTGTTTATCCACAGTAATACTTGTTATATACCGATATATTAAATCAGCACTTTTTTCAACACCCACCGAGCTGTCAACAACAAGCTCATAGTTCTCTTTATTTCCCCATACAAGTCCCGAAATATTCTTGTAGTAATTTGTTCTTGCGGTATCTGAACGGTGAATGTTCTCTACAGCCTCTTCGTGAGTGTCACCATAAATCTCCATAACCCTGTCTATGCGGTAATCTACGGGAGCGTGAATGAAAATCCTTATAACATTTTCATAATCAGAGAGAACATAATCAGCGGCTCTGCCTACGATTACACAGCTACCGTTATCGGCAATTTTTCTGATGATTTTGTACTGTGCCTCGATAGCGTTTCTTACTACCTTTGTGCTTAAATAAAGGTCACGGAGTATCTGAGGCGAGTTTTTATTGATGTCGGAAATAAACTCTCTATCAAGACCGCTTTCCTGTGCTGCAAGTGCGGTCATTTCCTTGTAATAGAAAGGTATTCCCAGTTTTTCAGCAACAAGCTTTCCTATCTGCTTGCCTGAAGAACCATGCTGTCTTGCAATGGTTATGATAACACCGGGTTTTGACGGCTGTATAACCACTTTCTGCTCTTGTTTTTTTTCTGTAGTGAGATACTGGTGTCTAAAAAAGTTTCTTGTCATAAAAAAGCCTATAAGTCCTACAATTCCGTCTGTGACAGGATAGGTAAACCAGAAGTATTCAAGTCCGAAACGTGAGAAAAGATATGCCAGTGGAACAAAAAGAAATACTGTTCTTATTATTGTCAGCAGTGAACTTTTGAAGCTTTTTCCTACAGCCTGAAACAGTACGGGATATGTAAGTGAAAAAACAAGCGGAATAAAGCTTATTCCTATAATTCTGAATGCTGTAATACCTATTTTGATAACTTGTTCGTCCGATGAGAAAAATCTCAGCATAGGTTCCGGAATTATCGCAAAACAAAGCGTTCCGAGTAACATTAACACAGTGCCGAAAACAAGTGATGTATTAAGAGTTTTTTTACAGCGTTCAGCGTTTCGTGCCGCATAGTTGAAGCTTATTATCGGAACAATACAGGTATGCATAGCGCCAAGAGGAATGAAGAAAAATGTCTGCCACTTGTAGTACAAACCGAGTACCGTAACCGCCGCATCGGAAAATGTTGAAAGTATCATATTCAGTCCGAAAATGTAAAGGGTATATGCTGATTGCATCAGTATATTCGGAAGTCCAAGACGAAAAATTTTTGCAGTATAGTGAGGATACTTTTTAAGTGACGGTGATTTGTAGAAGCCCTTTTTCATTACCACAAGCGCCGCCACAGCCTGCCCAGATACAGTTGCTATTGCCGCACCTGTTATTCCCAATTCGGGCAGACCGAACATTCCGAAGATAAGCAGAGGGTCAAGAATTATATTTGTAACTGCTCCCAGAATCTGAGCAATCATAGGCGTTTTCATATCTCCTCTTGCCTGCAAAACCTTTGTCCACACGCTTTCGAGAAAGAGTCCGAAGCTGAACACACAGACGATTCTGCCATAAGATATTACATCGGCGATTACTTCAGGAGAACTTGTCTGCATTCGTGCATATTTTGGCATAAAGAAAAAACATACACCTGCGAAAATCAACCATAAGGCTATCGCAATGGGGGCAGCTGTGCCAGCATAATCATTTGCCTTTTTTTCTTCTCCTACTCCAAGCTTTGCCGCTATAACCGTATTAATTCCCACACCTGTGCCCACAGCAAGTGCAATCATAAGAAGCTGCAAAGGATAGACAATTGATAATGCGGTAAGTCCCGATTCGGAATATTTCCCGATAAACACGCTGTCAATGATATTGTAAAGTGCCTGAATAAGCTGTGCAAGCATAACAGGCGGTGCCATTTTTAATAGAATTCGGCTGATCTTTTCTGTGCCGAAATAATTGTTGTTCTTTAACGTTCTCATAAATTTTCCTTATCAATAGATAAAATTTTGATCATCGAACATTATCTCTACTTACTTTTTTAAAAATAATTATACCATATTATCTCTTGAAATTCAATACCCACACATCTTCCAAAATCCGTTTTGCAACTTTTACCTGGTAAAATATATTCCCAATCCGATGTTTATTTATATCTGCAAACTTGCCGAAAAATCCATTTCAAAATGGCGCTGTACAGCCTGCCCAAAAGTTTACGAGCCTGCAAGGAAATTCCCTGAAGTAGTATAATGATGGTAGACACAAAAAAGTGTCTGCCATCATTTTTTGTGATATAATAAAGAAAAGGAGTATGATAGAAATGGGAAGACCAAAAGGATGAACAAATATCAGCCATAGTAAAGATGAAAAGTTAGCATTGGTAAAACGAAATCTTGCAGGAGAGAGTCTTGCAAGCATAGAACGAGAAACTGGCATTTACAATGCACAGATACACAAATGGACAAAACAGTATCTTGAGGGTGGAGAACAAGCACTTGAAAACAAGCGTAAACCTGGCAATCCACTTTCAAAGTATACCCGAAAAAAAGAACTCACACCAATGGAGCAGCTTGAATACAAGGTTGCTCTCCTTGAGCGTGAGTTGTTGAAGAAGAATGGTGAAATAGTACGATTAAAAAAATCAATCGAACTGGAAAGGGGAGATGTCAGAAGAAAGTAATTCAGCAGATATATGCCTGCATTGAACAAAAAAGTGAAAAGCATTCAGTGCAGGAATTATGCGATGTATATGAGGTTTCAAGGTCAGGATACTACAAATGGCTGAAACGAAAAGGAACAATCAACAGGTATGAAAAAGCACAGCAGGAGCTTGACTATTACGTTTGTGACATACATTAACATTATCCCTCACAAGGCTATAGGACAATAGCAGATACTTTGCTTAATACATATGATTGGAAGGTATCAGATATTTCAGTGTGGAAATCCATGAAAAGATTAAACATAACTGGTTATGTGAGAAAGACTGCAAACTCGGTTGTTCCGGGAGCTGAACATAACAGATATGCAAATATATTAAATCGGTTTACAATCATACAACGTTATTCAGAGTATGTCAAGAGCTGGAACGCCAAGAGATAATGCTGTTATTGAATCTTTTTTTAAACTCACGCAGAACAAAACCTGTTGCACCTTCGGCATTGGTGCGGCAGGTTTTAATATTTACTATTCTAGATCGAACGCACGCCATTTGGATCCGTAACTGTCAAAATAAGATCTGTTTCAGAACTCATTTTCTACCCAGCGAGTTTTACCTTGTATCAGCCTCGAAGCTTATTACTTTGTAGCTGTAGAAGCAATATTACGATGAAAATATTTACAAAATGTTCACAAGGATTCCGTGGGCAGGATTGTATTAAAAATGAAAAGCTCTTCAGATAACGGATAAAGGTCTGTTAAAAAAAGTAAGTGAGGAGCGGATAATACACAAGAAACAGATACTCTGATCTCAATGCTCAAAAATGTCAGATCACGGTATCCCTCAGAGGATATACCGGAACCAACGGCGTTACAATTACAGGTAACGCGCAATAAATAGGAGATATGAAATGCGCAAGGTCATTATAATAGTTTTTATATTAACTGTAATGTCATCATGTTCAAAAGCTCCCGACGAAGTAAAAAGGGAGGAGGAAATACTGAATAACAATAATCAGGCTCAGTCAGCTGAGCTTGATTATATATGCCTTGACGAAATTAGAAAAACCAGTTTAGAAAGTCTAAAGTCAAATAATACAAACGTAACTGTTGATAATGTAATTATCGGAGAAGGGAATGTAATGCCCGCATATAAAATATCTCCGTATAATCCTAACTTTGATGATCTGAAGGATTTGGTTTATCACTTATATCAGGAAGAATTTTCTCTTGACTCACCCTTTTGTGAATATAATATTGGGGGAAGGCGGTATGATGAAAATGATCCGGAAAGTGATATTAATCCTCACAGCTTTATTATGTATATGGGAAAGAATATGGATATGAGCCGTTCGCTTATTTATCATGAAACAGGATATTCATTTTATAACAGAGTTGCAGGCGGGGATCCGTATAGATTTACTGAATTGTTCCCTATAGAAAAAAGGTATAGGGTAAATTTAGGTCAAAGCCTTGACGATGTCAGTTACAATATGCTTGACGGAAGCGATTGGGGAATAAAAGACGCTGCTGAATTTGCTCAGGATTTTGTCGATGAATATTTGGCGCCGCTTGAAAATAATTTGTTTACATATTCAATGACAGACTTCACAGTGAAAAAGCTTGATGACAGTTTTGGGTATGTAATTGAATATCAGAGAATTGATAAAAACGGGAATCTGTATGACAACCATTACTATTATGCCAATGACGAAATTTATTATGATAATAGCAGCGATAACTGGATAGCGGAAGGAATTCCATACTTATATTCCTCACAGATACAGCTTGCATTTAACGAAAAAGAACAGATCAATTCCTTTATAAAATGTAACACGCCGTATACAGGAGAAATTATTGATAATGGCGAACAGTTAATATCTCTTACGTCTGCTATAAACATAATATCTTCAAGTATGGCGGATAAATCTGCTTATTCATTTGAAACAGCTGAGTTGGAGTATTACTATATCGGCAACGACTGTCCTGACTATACTTCTCCTGCCGAAGGCGAAGAACCGAATGTCGATACAGAAAATATGCTTAATAATGCAGATATACAATTAAGACCGTTCTGGGCTTTTACAATGTCCGGCTGCTATCCGGATATAACGGGATATGACAGCACGACAGTAAATCAGAATTGTCTTTATCTTGTGGACGCTTTAACAGGAGAACTCTATATATACTGATTTCTCATACGCTATTAGGAGGTACTATGATCAATGCAATAAGGTCAGATTTAAGAAAAAGCTTTTTCAGTATAAACTTTTTGCTGTCAATTATAGTGTTTATCATATTAATTTTTTCTACGGGCTGCGTTCTTTTGGATACGTCTACTCCGAGCTATTCAATAGCCGAGTTTATTTTTAAGACGGATAAAAGCTTATGGCTGGAGTATTCTTCTTATAGCTGTATAAGTATTTTTTCACAGGGGTTTGCAAACCAATGGATCGGAATCTTTATACCGTTTTTAGCGGCATTTTCATGTGTTCCTGTATTCTGTGACGAATATAATTCAAACTATTGGCGTCATATTGCGGAGAGAACCGGTTTCAGAAAATATATATGTTCAAAATTTATATGTAGTATAATAATTTCGGTTTCTTTAATATTTATATGCTATCTTATCTTTGCATTCGTATGCTTCAGTATTTTTCCGTTTCCGAATGAATATGCCGATAGTGTTTATACTGCGGATTGGTTCAATTATTACGGTTTTAACAGAATATTCGGCTCGGACAGCGTGCTGTTGTTTATTTTCAGCAGAATTTTAACCTCGGGGCTTATTGCACAAATAGGCGGATTATTCTGTCTGGCTGTTTCATCTGTAACAATGAGCAAATACGTTTCTCTGGGAATTCCCGTGCTTACCTATTTCTTTTTTGCACAGGTTGCTAAACCCTATATGTACAGTGGTAAAATGGAAGACGCTAAATTCTATTTTCTTGATAACAGCGCAAGATTTTCTTCGGTTGAAAATTGGTTTTCAGATTATACAGGGCTTTCCGTAGCTTTTGCGTACATATACTTCCTGCTTGTTATTGCAGTCTTTTTTGTTTTGTATTATTATGTTATGAAAAGGAGGCTGAAGCAATGACGGCAGTTCTTAAAAAAAACTATGTTGTTCTGAAAACTACATATGTAAGATGGCTCCTTAGTTCAAGATTATTGATTTTTGCTTTTGCATATATGTTCTTTTATACATATTTTATTGATCCTCTTATACGGCTTTCGGATTATTTTTCAACTTCGCTAAATGCAATAGAACCGTTTATTTCACTTATGAATAACGGATATTTTGTACCGTTGGTGGCACTGACTTATTTAATCCTTATTTCTGATCATCCAAAGTTAGATAATTCGGGAACCTTTATACTTTTCAGAACAGGAAGAACTGCCTGGATATTAGGACAGATATGGTTTCTGATATGTTCTTCAGTTACGTTCACAGCGTTTTTAGGCTTATCTTCAATGTTAACGGTATTTAACAGGAGTTTTTTGATCAACGCATGGAGTCTTGTTTCAAAGAATGCAATTAAACCTGAAAACGTAACGATCAGAAACGAATTCACTTTTGCTGTTATAGACGATTCCGTAATTAATCAGTCACGTCCGTACACTGCTTTTTTTCATGCGGCAGCGCTAATGCTTATGTTTATGCTTACAGTCGGACTAATTCTTATGGTTTTTACCTTGCTTAAGAAGAAAGTATTCGGAATATTTGTAAACCTGAGTTTTATCGTAACAGGTTTGGTATTGTGGGCGGTTGACGTAAGAGCCAAATGGCTGTTTCCGATTGCAAATTCAGCGTTCGGCTGGCATTATGACGGAATGTACGATAAAACTATAAAAAGCATTTTATACTCATATATATATTTTGCAATCGTATGTACAGTGTTGATTATTAATGTATTTGAAATAGGCAAGCGTTGCTCGTTTCATATAACAGATGACAACGGTTAGGGGAACAAATTATTACTTATATGGTCAATTGAACGTGAAGGCTGCAAATGATACGGTAATGACTTTATAGCTCAGTTTGTTCAGCTGTTTATGATAGTTTCTGTCTGAGCAGTTACCGTGTCATATTTTCATGGCATATATCTCTGAAAACGTGTCATATTTATCAATTTTTTGTCATATGCTATGAAAATACAGAATAAATAAACCCACGTAATTACGCAGTTTAACGTAAATACGGGGGTTTATTCTGGTGAGCTATCGGGGATTCGAACCCCGGACCCTTTGATTAAAAGTCAAATGCTCTGCCAACTGAGCTAATAACTCACACTTGTTTTTAACGCCGAAAGCTTTTTGTCTGCAACGACTTAATTATTATATCAAATCATAACCGCTTTGTCAAGCCTTTTGCACAATTTTTATAATTATTACTAAAAAACAATTCACGCTGTTAAAACGGTTATGTAGTTTGTACAATTCAGTCTGCGTGAATCATAGATATGCAATACGAAATAAACTGCTGTCCTATTGAAACGATACTTTGTCAGCTGTGCAGCTTTTCCTAAAGTTCTGCGCCGAAAACGTAATCGTCCATAACGTATCCGTTTCCGATGTCTGTGACCTCGCTGCGTATTATTTTCATTTCCCAGTGCCTGTATACTTCAATAGCCGGATCGTTATGCTTGTTGACTGTCAGCCAGACCATAGTGTTCCCGTTTTCTCTTCCCTTATTCTTAATAAACTCAAACGCCTTTGAAGCATAGCCGTTTCCTCTGTATTCGCTTTTTAAATACAGCTTTGATAAAAACAGCGTATTGTCTGGCTTTTCGCAGATCCCGAAGTAGCCTGCCTGTACTCCGTCAATAAAAAATCCGTAGTATTCGTAGCCGTCGGAAAGCTGAGCCTTTATCGCACGGTACGACTGGAATTTTTCAATCATATAGTCTATCTGACCTTCGGGTATAATGCCTATGAAATGCTGATGCCATATCTGATCGGCAAGGAGCGCGGTGTTTTTTATTTGTTCGTCAGACAATATTTTTTCAAACGTAAGCATTATTCCTCAGTTCCTTTCAGATATTCAATAAACTGTTTAGCGACTCTCGGCGAACGTCCGCCTCTTGTAAGAGCGTAAGCCTCGGCTTTCTTGCAGATCTCGTCCTCTGTCATTTTAAGACCGTACTGACGCGCAAGATCCCTGACTACAGAAAGGAAAAGCTCCTTGTTCGGCTTTGAATATGTGACCGTAAGACCGAAGCGGTCTGAAAGCGACAAAAGTTCCTGCATAGTATCGTTGAAATGTATCTCATCACCCTCTCTAGCCGAAAAGGTCTCGCGTACCAGGTGACGGCGGTTTGAGGTAGCGTATATCGCAAGATTTGAAGCGGTAGAGGAAACGCTGCCCTCAAGAATAGCTTTAAGTGCGGCAAAATCGTCGTCGTCCTCCGTAAACGAAAGGTCATCAATGAAAATAATAAATTTGAGCGGATTTTTGCTTATCGTTTCAACGATAGCCGGGATCTCATGAAGCTGTTTTTTCTTAAGCTCGATAAGGCGCAGTCCGTCCGGATAGTATTCATTTGCAATAGCCTTTACAGTTGAGGATTTACCCGTTCCGCAGTCGCCGTAAAGCAGAACATTGTTTGCCGGTCTGCCTTTCAGCAAAGCAAGAGTATTGTCTATTACCTCGCTGCGTTCCCGTTCATACCCCGAAAGCTGCGAAAGCCTGATAGAGTCGGGATATTCTACAGGAACTATAGTCCCGTCCTTGATGACAAAAACGTGATAGCGGGAATATATTCCGTATCCGTACTGGTTTATCTGATGTATTCTGTCTGCGTATATTTTAGAAAAATCCAAATTTTCAGTTCTGTAATGCGGAAGAAAACCGCTGTAGTTAATTTTTGAGATTATATCCTCAGAGGTTATCTGAGAAAGCTGTTCGAGAATATAAAGCTCGTTGGCAAGACATTCGTCAAGCAGCGCGCCGGTAGCCTTTCCCTCTCCCTTTCTGAGCATATACAGGTTTTCGTTTTCAAGCGTCAGCCGCAGGATATAACGGGTAAGATTATCCGAATGAGAGTACAGCTGAGCGGCAAAGTCGGAGTATTTCTCCACAGCTTCATCAGTATCTCCGTTCTCACACGCCTCAAGAGCGGCAATAAGCTTCTTTATAACATTTCTTTCACGGAGTTTTTTGAAAATTACCAGAGTTTTTGTCTGCATAAGCAGATCCTTAAAGCTTTCCATTACAGTATACCTTCTTTTATAATATATCTACTATATTATAATACTTTAATTTCTGTTAGTCAAGAAGTACTGCATAAGTCGTGAGGAATTCAATTTTGCAGGATAAATGAATTTGAGCTGTCTTTTCCCCGCTATTCACGCTGAAATACTTTCCATTGCTTTAGCGCTGGAAGAACTGAACATTAAGCCTGACGTGGGATCATGCGGCTTTTTTTATATAGATCTTTAATCATATCAGTCATATTTTTTCTCTGTAATGAATATAATTAAATAGCACGGCCTGTGTCCTCGATTGTCGGGCAGCGGACTATATAAGTTCTGGGTCGTTGCGGAATAACGGGGCTTGCTCCATTATCAGAAAAGGATATAGAAAGGAAGATCGGCATGAAAAATCATATTCAGCTTATGGCGGTATTTGCGGTATTTCTGATTCTGGTTCCGTGTATAGCATTTTTTAACGGCGGTAACGGACAGGCATCTGCGGATACCTCCGCAGGCGGAAACAGCGTAAAATTTCTTTTTACAAAGGAGGATAAGGTATCCGAAATATCTATGGAGGATTATATGATCGGAGCGGTTCTGGCGCAGATGCCTGCCGACTTTGAAGCTGAGACCCTGAAAGCTCAGGCTGTTCTGGCTCATACATATGCGGTAAGGAGGTCGCTCAATGAAAAGGAGACTCCGACAAAGGAGCTTAAAGGCGCAGTAATGAGCGACGATACCTCTCTCTATCAAAGCTATTTTACAGAGGAGCAGGCAAAGGAGCTTTATGGAGATGATTATAAAGCCGCCTATGAAAAGGTTTCCGAGGCGGTAAAAGCGGTTGAAAAGGAGATATTGGAATATGAAGGCGAGCCTGTTATTGTGGCGTTTCATGCGATAAGCGGAGGAAAGACCGAGTCTGCGCTGAATGCATGGGGAGAGGATATTCCCTATCTTACAGTATGCGACAGTTCATGGGATACCGAAATATCAGGCTTTGAAAAGCAAACAGAATTTACTCCCGAGGAGCTTTCCGCAAGGCTTTCTGCTCAGTTCCCTGACGCTGATTTTAAAGGGCTTGACGAGGAAAAATGGATAACCCCTGATGAAAAAACACCCTCGGGAACAGTTCTTTCGGTAGGTATCGGAGAAAGTTTTTTTATAACCGGTCAGCAGTTTGCAAATGCGCTTTCGCTTCCGTCGCCATGCTTTAAAGCAGAATACAGCGGAGGAAAGTTTATAATTACTACCAAGGGCTATGGTCATCTTGTAGGAATGAGCCAGTACGGAGCCAATTATCTTGCTAAGGAGGGAAAAACCTATAAGGAGATACTTGAGCATTATTTCCCCGGCACAAAGCTCTCAGGCTGACAAAAACAAAACGGGCGGACTCAGCGCTGACTGAGTTTGCCCGTTTTATGTTATATGACCGCAAATTATTAAGCGGCTGTAAGAAATTATTTTTCCCTGCGGTACATCGCTGTTATCTCTCCGATATACGCCGTATGGTAATCCTTATCCGGATACCATTTTTCGTCGCAGGTCTTATCGGAAAAGCATTCAGGCTTCATATCCTGAACGTAAAGCTTTCTGCAAACGATAATTGTTTCGGCCTGCTCAAAAGAAACGGCGTTGTCTGCAAATACAGGAACAAGTCCCGTTTCAGCAGCCTTATCCTTGTCACGTCCGCTGTATTTTCCGCAGAACGCCAAAGCGGAACGGTATTCCTCTCCGAAAAAGCTGAGGGTAAAGTATTCCGAACTATCTATGAATTTTTTTGTATATCTCTGAGGTCTTATTACTGTAACAGCTGCGTTTTTACCCCACATTACGCCCATAAAGCCCCAGGAAGCGGTCATAGTGTTCCAGCCGTTTTCATCTCCGGCAGTTACCAGCATCCAGTCCTTGCCCACCATTTTGAATGGATTTACGTTATCGTCTTTATCAAGTATGCTGGGGGAGATCTTCGTAAAACCAAGCTCCTCAAAATTTTTTTTACTGCTCATTTTTAGCGCGCCCTTTCTGAACTTAGATTAAAAGCTTATATGCTTTAAGTTTACTTTATGTAGAATATTATACCATACGGCTCTTAAAATTGCAATGCCGCAGGGTTAAGAAATCCGTTCATTTATTCGTCATACTGCACAGTTTTACATAAAGATTTTTGTGCAGATAAATGATTTTTGAATTAATTTAGACATATTTCATTTTTAGTTGCACAAACGTATGCAACTTTTGCCCTGTTTTAGCCTATTAGTGAGGGGGTATAAAAAATCAGGAGGCAAATAAAGCCGTTAAAAGTATTCGGAAGAATTGAAAAACGCTCCGCATTAACTTGATTTTTCTCGGATAAAACGTATTTAGCCCTTGATTTTAAGAAAGGTGTGTGATATAATTTATTTGAATGTTCAAATTGCCTGTGGTTCTGTTTTATCTTAATTATATGCCGTAATATCCGCTTCTATTCCGCTGATTCGGATCTATGCATTTTCGATGTATAAATGCATACAAAATGTATAATATTGCGCATAAAAATTATATATATGCAAAAATCGGCTGGAATTGTGTATAAATATAAAACATTTATGCAAAACCACTTGACATTATTAAGTGATGGTGTATAATGGTGATTGTAATGCTGATAATTACAAAAACTATTACCATAAATATTAATTGTAACGGAGGAATTTATAATGGCTAAGGAAATCAAAAAGGTAGTTCTGGCTTATTCCGGCGGTCTTGACACTTCGATCATTATTCCATGGCTGAAGGAAAACTACAATAACTGCGAGGTGATCGCCGTATCCGGGGATGTAGGACAGGGTACCGAGCTTGACGGTCTTGAAGAAAAGGCGATCAAAACGGGAGCTTCAAAGCTCTATATCGAGGATCTGAAGGAAGAGTTTATCGAGGAATACGTTTATCCGACTGTTCAGGCGGGAGCGGTTTATGAAAACAGATATATGCTGGGAACTTCGTTCGCACGTCCGATAATTGCTAAGAGAATAGCTGAAATCGCTATTAAGGAAGGCGCAGACGCTATCTGCCACGGCTGTACAGGAAAGGGCAACGATCAGGTGCGCTTCGAGCTTGCGATCAAGGCGTTTGCTCCTGATATGGAAATAATCGCTCCCTGGAGGATCTGGGATCTTAAGTCCAGAGAGCAGGAGATAGAGTATGCCGAGGCTCATAATATTCCTCTTAAAATAAACAGGGAAACCAATTATTCAAAAGATAAGAATATCTGGCATCTTTCTCATGAGGGTCTTGACCTTGAAGATCCTGCAAATGAGCCTCAGTATGAAAAGCCGGGCTTCCTTGAGATGGGTGTTTCTCCTATCGACGCTCCCGATAAGCCTACATATGTAACTATTCATTTTGAAAAGGGGATCCCTACCTCTGTAGACGGCGTTGAAATGAACGGAGTAGAGCTTGTTTCAAAGCTGAACGAGCTTGGCGGCGCAAACGGAATCGGTCTTGCAGATCTGGTTGAAAACCGTCTTGTAGGTATGAAATCAAGAGGCGTTTATGAAACTCCGGGCGGAGCTATTCTTTATCACGCTCACGAGGTTCTGGAAACGATCACTCTTGATAAGGAAACCGCCAGAGTTAAGCAGTATCTCGGAATCAAGTTTGCCGATATCGTTTATAACGGTCAGTGGTATACTCCTCTCAGAGAAGCTATGAGCGCATTTGTTACCGAAACCCAGAAGACCGTTACCGGCGACGTTAAGCTGAAGCTTTACAAGGGTAACATAATCAACGCCGGCGTAACTTCTCCGTATACTCTCTACGATGAAGAGGTTGCGACCTTTGACGAGGATAACGTATATAATCAGGCTGATTCCGCAGGCTTTATAAATCTGTTCGGACTGCCTATAAAGGTAAAGGCGAAGCTCGATCAGAAAAGACGCTGATCCGAAATACGGCTAAGCCGTTAACAATTAACCGTATATTCAATTAAAGGGAGGTTTTTGATATGTCAGACGCAAGCAAAACGTTTGAACCGGCTTTCGATAAGAAGGTGGAAATTTCCTACGACAGCCTGCCGAATTCATCGTTTGAGGACGTTAATCTGGGCGGAGCTAAGTTCAGCAACGTAAATCTAAAGGGTGCGGATTTCGACGACGTAAATATGGACAATGCGAGGTTTAATAATATAAGCATGACCGAGGGGGATTTTACCGATATGTATATGGTAAACTCCAGATTTCTCGGCGTAAATATGAGCTGCACACGCTTTGGCTGCTCAATAATGAATAATGTGGAGTTTAAGAATCCCGATCTGAAAAACTCGCAATTTATCCACTGCGATCTTTCAAATGTTGAAATCAACGACTGTAAAATAGACGGACTGAAGATAAACGGTGTTGATATCCAGAAGCTTCTTGAGCAGCACGAAAAGGAATAAAAGCAGCTGAATTTCAGTAAGGGCAGAATAACTCCGGGAGGAGCTATTTTGCCCATATTTTAAAGAAAACACTTTAAATGCTTGCTGCTTCGTATGCCGCTGCGGGATTATTTTTCATAACTGCGCTGTGACCTCGTTATGCAGGCTGACCGTAAAGAATAAATACACAACAATTACAAGAAAAAGGATGGTATTGAAATGTCGGCAAAAATGTGGGCTGGAAGATTTACAAAGGAGGTTGACGAAAGGGTAAACGATTTTAACTCGTCTATTTCCTTTGACGCAAGAATGTACAGACAGGATATAGAAGGCTCCTGCGCTCATGCTCAAATGCTTGGCGAATGCGGTATTATAGACAGATCAGAAAGTGAGAAGATAATAGCGGGCCTGAAGGAGATACTTGCGGATATAGAATCCGGCAGGCTTCAGTTTGATCCTAACGCCGAGGATATCCATATGTTCAATGAAGCGGAGCTTACTGCCCGTATAGGCGACGCGGGAAAAAGACTTCATACCGCCCGTTCAAGAAACGATCAGGTCGCACTCGATCTGAGAATGTACCTAAAGGACGAGATAAAGGAAATTGAAAAGCTGGTAAAAGAGCTTATTGAAACCCTGATAAAGCTTGCGGAGAAAAATCTTACAACGGTAATGCCCGGCTATACGCATTTGCAGAGGGCACAGCCGATTACCTTTGCGCATCATCTTACGGCGTATGCTCAAATGCTTTTGAGAGATCTGGGCAGACTGGAGGATACATATAAGAGAACAAATATTATGCCTCTTGGCAGCGGAGCGCTTGCTTCAACGACCTACCCTATAGACAGGCAGCTGGTCTGTGATCTGCTTGGCTTTGACGAAATTACTCAGAATTCTCTTGACGGCGTTTCCGACAGAGATTTCTGTATAGAGCTTGCGTCTGCGATCTCTATCCTTATGATGCACCTTTCGAGATTTTCAGAGGAGATCGTGCTGTGGTGCTCGTGGGAATTCAAGTTTATAGAGCTTGACGACGCTTACGCTACCGGCTCGTCGATCATGCCGCAGAAGAAAAATCCTGATATAACCGAGCTTATCAGGGGAAAGACGGGCAGAGTATACGGCGATCTTACTACCTTGCTCACTATGATGAAAGGACTTTCACTTGCCTACAACAAGGATATGCAGGAGGATAAGGAAGCAATTTTTGACGCAGTCGATACTGTTAAGCTTTGTCTAACTACCTTTATTCCGATGATCGAAACTATGAAGGTCATTCCCGAAAATATGAGAAATGCGGCAGCAAAGGGTTTTATCAACGCTACCGACTGTGCCGACTATCTTGTAAAGAAGGGTCTGCCGTTCAGGGACGCATACAAAATTACCGGGACTTTGGTTCATACCTGTATCGAGAAAAACCTCACGCTGGAAACTCTGCCCCTTGAGGATTACAAAGCTTTGTGCGACACCTTTGATGAGGATATTTACGACGCTATAAGCCTTGAAACCTGCGTTATGCAGAGAAAGGCGGCAGGCGGACCTGCTCCGGAATCCGTCAGGGCGCAGATCGGATATGTAAGGGCAAGGCTTGATGAAAAAGCTTAAAGACTATAACAGACCTGTTGCAGCGGCGGTTGTTCACATTGTAATCTGGTCTGCGGCTGCATACGGAATATATTATCTTTCTACAGAAGTCAGCCGTTCGCTTATACCGGATATTCTCGGATTTCTTTTTGTCTATCCGATTGGTACGCTGTATATGTCGTTCAGGTATTCAAGACGGTATGGTCTGAGATGGTATTTTATACTTCCTATAGCGGCGATTACAGTATATGCGTATTTTCTGCTTGGATTTGACAGCGTTGACCCCAACCTTCTGGTTATGACTGCGGTCGCAGTGTTTTTCGGAGCGGGGATAGGCAGGCAGTTTTATACATCGGCTGAACGCACCGCAAAAAAGCTTTCAAGGGCTCAGCTTTCGGAGAGAAGCTACAAGAGTATTCTTGACGAATCGCAATATAAAAAAAGGAAATGATTTAAGTGAAAACAAAGATCTTTATAGACGGCAAGGAAGGCACTACAGGGCTTCAGATAGTCGAAAGGCTTGAAAACCGCTCCGACCTTGAAATTCTGCTTATTGACGAGGATAAGCGCAAGGACGTAAACGAGAGAAAACGCCTTATCAACGAATCGGATATTACCTTTCTCTGCCTGCCGGACGCAGCGGCTGTCGAGGCGGTAAGGCTTGCTGAAAATCCGAACGTAAGAATAATCGACGCTTCGACTGCTCACAGAACAGATCCTGCGTGGGATTACGGCTTTCCCGAGCTTTCGGCCGAGCACAGAGAGAATATTGCAGGATCCAAAAGAGTAGCAAATCCGGGCTGCTATGCAAGCGGCTTTATAAGCTTAGTATATCCTTTGGTTCAGGCGGGGGTCTTTCCGGAGGATTATCCTCTGACCGCTCATGCGGTTTCGGGCTACAGCGGAGGAGGAAAGAAAATGATCGCCGCAATGGAGGGAGAGGGAAAGACTGCTGAAATGTATTCCCCCCGTCAGTATGCGTTGGGGCAGACTCATAAGCATCTGCCGGAAATGCAGGCGGTTTGCGGACTTAAATACAAGCCGATGTTCAACCCGATAGTTGACGACTATTACAAGGGAATGGTCGTAACCGTTCCGCTGATCTCAAGAGCGCTGAATAAGAATTACACGCCTGCGGACATTCACGAAATTATGTCGGCTCACTATGAGGGACAGCGTTTTGTCAAGGTTATGGAGCTTGGCGGCAAAGAAACTCTTTCGGACGGATTCTTAGCAGCAAATACACTTGCCGGAACTAACGATATGCAGATATTCGTCTGCGGAAACGACGAGCAGATACTGCTTTGCTCAAGACTTGACAATCTCGGCAAGGGAGCAAGCGGAGCGGCGGTTCAGAATATGAATATAATGCTGGGGATTGACGAATCTGAGGGACTTTGATACGCTATTTATAACGCTTGATATGTAATTATTGCTTTTTGGGCTGACAGATATGCTAACTGTTGCGGTTATTGCGCTTACGCTTACAGTAATATTCGGTCTGTTTTTTGCAGCCGATAATATTCAGACGGAGATTATTTCCGTCGGCGACTATATCATGACTGTTATCGGAAAATCGTTTTATCTGATTTCGTTCCGATCTTTGCGGTCGTTATGCTGCTTGTCGGAGCTTTCGCAAAGTTGTTTAAGCTGAGGCTCAGAAATAACAGCGACGGCTACTGGATAATCAGGAGTATAAACCGTCACCCTGCCGTATATTCAGCAGTTTCCTTGCTGTGCTTTTTGCTGTTTAATGTGAATTTCTGTGTTGTCATAGAGGATGAGGTCGTGAAATACGGAGTTTTCAGTCCGTCAGGAAGGTCGTATAAGCTGGCTGAAGCTGAAAAGGTTACGGCTCGCTTTGATTACTCGGCTTGCTCCTGAAGCCGAAAGGGATATATCAGGCGAAGGTATGGATAAATACGGTTATGATGAGGGTTCAATGAATAACATCAGAGAGGTATTGGAACGATGAAAGGCGAAAATTATGCTGCGAGCGCAAGGAAAACTGCTGCGCTTACCTTTGACGACGGCCCTAATACGGCAATAACTCCGCTGGTTCTGGAGAAGCTTTTGAAATATAATATACTCGGTTCGTTTTTTGCGGTGGGAAGCAATATAGTTCCTGAGTCGGCAGAGGTCATGAAAAACGCTTTTTGCGCAGGCTGTGAAATAGGTAATCATTCGTTCTCTCACGCCGATATGACCAAAATGACCGCCGAGGAGATAAAAAATGATATTGGATCGACCTCGCAGAAGATTTACGACGTTATCGGAGATAAACCACGTTTTTTCAGACCGCCGTATATTGCGGTAAACGATAAGCTTTTTGATAATATCGACCTGCCGTTTATCGCAGGAATAGGCGCAGAGGACTGGGAGGACAGAGTTTCGGCTCAGGAAAGAGCGGAGAGAATACTTGACAGCGTAAAAGACGGAGATATTATCCTGCTTCACGATATGGAAAATAATTATGCTACAGTAGAAGCGCTTGATATAATAATACCTGAAATGCTGAAACGGGGCTTCGGCTTTGTTACCGTTTCACAGCTGTTTGCAGTTAATAATATAAAGCCGAAGCAAAGAACAGTTTATTCAAACGTTTTTCAGACGAAGCAATACTAATAACGAACGAGGGTTGTAAAATGAAGAATTTTGACGGATACAAATATATAGACGGCGGCGTCTGCGCTGCGAAGGGATTTAAGGCAAACGGTCTTTACTGCGGCATAAAAAAGCCAGCAGTATCTGACGGAAACGGAAATCCGCTGTCAAACGGCAAAAACGATCTTGGAATAATAGTTTCAGACGTAATGTGCAATGCGGCGGGGGTTTATACTCAGAATAAGGTCAAGGGCGCACCTGTTGTTGTTACAAAGAAGAACCTTGCGGCAACGGGAGGAAAGGCGAGGGCAGTCATTGTAAATTCCAAGAACGCCAATACCTGCAATCCTGACGGCGAGGAAAAGGCGGAGAAAATGTGCCGTCTTACAGCAGGAGCATTAGGCATAACGCCTGAGGAGGTAATTGTGGCTTCAACGGGCGTGATCGGACAGATACTGCCGATAGAGCCGATAGAAAACGCAATGAACGAGCTTGTTATGGGTCTTTCGTATGACGGAAACGTAAGAGCCGCCGAGGCTATTATGACTACCGATACCTTTAAAAAGGAGGTCGCGGTAGAGTTTGAGCTTGACGGAAGGATATGCCGTCTTGGAGGAATGGGAAAGGGCAGCGGAATGATCCACCCGAATATGGCTACAACGCTGAACTTCATTACTACGGACTGTGCGATTTCTGTTGATATGCTGCAAAAGGCGCTTTCAGAGGTAGTCAAAGTAACCTACAACTGTCTTTCGGTCGACGGAGATCAGTCTACCAACGATATGTGCATGGTTATGTCGGACGGACTTGCAGGAAATAAAGAGATAACCTGCGAGGGCAGTGATTACGAATGCTTTAAACAGGCGCTTTATATTGTTATGATGAATATTACCAGACTTCTCGCAAAGGACGGAGAGGGAGCTTCAAAGCTGCTTACCTGTATCTGCTCCTCCGCACCCGACCTTGATACTGCTATTATCGTTGCAAAAAGCATTATCCGTTCACCTTTGGTGAAATGTGCAATGTTCGGTGCTGACGCAAACTGCGGACGTATACTTTGTGCGGCTGGCTATGCAGAAACCGACTGCGATGTAACTAAGGCTGATGTTTTTTACGCTTCAGAGGCAGGAAAAATAAAGGTTTGCGATAACGGTTTTGGTCTTGCATTCGATGAGGAAAAGGCTGCTGAAATCCTTTCAAAGGACGAGATCGAAATTCTTATCGACCTTAAACAGGGCGATGTTTCCGCCACTGCCTGGGGCTGCGACCTGACCTATGAATATGTTAAGATAAACGGTGATTACAGGTCGTAGTAAGACGTAGGCACAGGAAAAACGTTCTTACCGCTGAGCTGATCGGTGCGGTAAAAGATATTGACGAGAGAAAGGGCGGGCAAAGCGGCGGTAAGGAATGGTTAGTGGGTCAGAAGCGGCAGGCTGAAAGCTGATGCTGTAAAGAAAATAAAAAATAAAGGGGTATTATTATGAAAGAAAAAGATTTTATTATGAATGAAAGCGGAGATTATTCGGAGAAGTTCAGCGAATGTCTTGATTACGGGGAAACGATACTTTGGACGGGAAAAAACGAGATAAAAAGCACGGCAGGAACAAGACTGCTGGGTCTGGCGGTACTGGTTTTTACTGTGGCGTGTTTTGCGGCGGTCTACAGTTCAGGAAGCAATTTCTGGATAGTTATAGTTCCGTTCATTGTCGTGGGACTGGCTCTGACCTTTGGTAAAAATTCCGATTATTATTACGCTCTTACCGATAAGCGGCTTATTTACTTTACCTTTAAGAAGCCTTCCTACATAAATTATGAGGATATAATCAATATAGAGCTTAAAAAGGAAGAAAAAAATACGGCGACTATAACTATATATTATCGGAGCAGGATCATGAAATCGGTAGGTGGGAAGCTGTCAGACGAGCTGAACTGCCCTGTAACGTATATTTTACAGTATGTCGGCAATTACAAGCTGGCGTACCGCATATTGACCGAGCACTGCGATATTTATACCGAATCCGATCAGAATGTCGGAAGCCATTATTATTAATGTACAGGTAAAGAGCGGCAGAAATGATCTCGGTTCGGTATTGTATTCTACGTCCGACATAAGCTGCGAACGGGTCGTCGGAGTTCATACTTGTATCAGCGGAGCAGACAAGGCGTATATGCTGCTCAAATAGACCATATGCGGCGGAAAGGCTGAACAGCGTTTGCTATATATAATAAAGAAGGAAAGATGTTGAAAATGGAAATTGCAAATAGTATCAGAAGTCAGATATTGATCGACGCTCTTCCGTATATTCAGAAGTATCACGATAAGATCGTGGTTGTAAAATACGGCGGAAACGCTATGACCGACGATAAGCTGAAGGAAGCTGTAATGAGCGATATCGTTCTGCTCAGCGAGGTAGGGATAAAGGTAGTGCTTGTTCACGGCGGAGGTCCGGAGATAAATTCAATGCTTAAAAGGGTCGGTATCGAAAGCAAGTTTATCGGCGGTCTGCGCTATACTGACAAGGAAACTATAGATATAGTAAAAATGGTGCTGTGCGGAAAGGTAAATAAAGAGCTGGTTTCGGCTTTACAGCTTCACGGCGGAAAAGCTCTTGGACTGTGCGGGTGCGACGGCGAGATGATACTTGCCGAAAAGCTTCAGGGCGATATAGATCTCGGTTATGTCGGCGAGATTAAAAAGGTAACGACAAAGCCGATAATAGACGCTCTCAATAACGGTTATGTACCTATAATCGCTACTGTCGGAACTTCTGCCAGCGGTCAGGCGTATAACATAAATGCCGATACCGCGGCGGCAAGAATAGCCTCATGCCTCAGAGCGGAAAATCTGATACTTATGACAGATATAGCAGGTCTTTTACAGGATAAGGACGACGATTCTACGCTGATCCCTCAGGTCAACGTCAGCGATGTTCCGTATCTTAAAAAGACAGGAATAATAAGCGGCGGAATGATACCTAAGATAGACTGCTGTGTTGAGGTGGTAAGACGGGGAGTAAAGAAAACTTCGATCATAGACGGAAGAGTTCCTCATTCTATACTTATCGAGCTGCTTAGCAACGAGGGAGCAGGAACACAGTTTACATAAACGCCTGATGAACAGTATGAGAGGTATTGATATGAAAATACAGGCTTCTTTTGAGAATACCACAGTTTTTACCGAGAAAAAGCAGCTTATGAATTATCTGAGGATAATTGAGAGATATACGTCCGGATATATTCTGAAGATTCTGATACCTATAGCTTTGGCCGCCGCCGCAGTGTGTCTTTTTATAGCGCAAAGCTTTCTTGCATGGATATTTGCCGCATTGTCAGCTGCCGCTGTTGTTTACCGTTTTGCGGAAACAAGGATCAAATTTACAAGAAGATTCGGCAGGGGCGGAGAAACTGCATTGGGAAATCCGCAGAGCGTCAGGGCTTTTGATAATTACCTTGAACAGACCTGCACGGTTACGGTCAGAAAAATAGAATACGGCAGTATAACAAGAGTTATCGTCGTTTATGACTGTGTTATTATTTTCTATAAGGATACTGTTCTGTGCATAGCTGATTCGGGATATACAAAGGGCGACGGAAAGGCTTTCAGAAGATTTCTGGCAGATAAGATAGACAGCTCAGGCTCGGCAGCTGAATTTAAGGTATCGGACGGTTCTGTATTCGATATATAATATATTTTAAAACAAGGATAAGAAAGAGTTGATTAAAATGAACACTATAGAACAGTTCAACGAACACGTTATGCCTACCTACGGGCGGTATGATCTGGTGCTTGAAAAGGGAGAAAACCGTACTGCTGTCGATGAAAACGGCAGGGAATATATAGATTTCGGCTCTGGAATAGGCACTAACAGCCTTGGCTTCTGCGACGGGGACTGGGTTCAGGCGATCTGCGATCAGGCGCATAAAATTCAGCATACGTCAAATTATTATTACACTAAGGTTCAGGCTGACTTTGCTGAAAAGCTCTGCAATATTACAGGCTATAATAAAATGTTCTTCGGCAATTCGGGAGCGGAGGCTAACGAATGTGCTATAAAGCTTGCGAGAAAGTACAGCTTTGACAAATACGGCAGGGAAGCGCAGAGAAATATTATTATTACTCTTGTAAACAGCTTTCACGGAAGAACGCTGGCAACTCTTTCCGCTACGGGGCAGGACGTTTTTCATAACTATTTCTTTCCGTTCGCAGAGGGCTTTATAAACGTAAAAGCCAACGATATTGATGATCTGAAAGCAAAGCTTGAAGAAAACGACGGCAGGGTCTGTGCAGTAATGTTCGAGTGCGTTCAGGGAGAGGGCGGAGTAATTCCGCTGGAGCAGAGCTTTGTAGACGCGGTTTTCGAGGAATGCGGCAGACGTGATATTCTCACTATCTGCGACGAGGTCCAGACGGGAGTCGGCAGAACGGGAAAATTCCTGGCCTGCGGTCACTACGGCGTTAAGCCGAATATCGTAACTCTTGCAAAGGGCCTTGCAGGCGGAGTTCCTATAGGAGTATGCCTTGCAGATGAAAAATGCTGCTGCGTTCTCACTCCCGGTACTCACGGTTCTACCTTCGGAGGAAATCCTATATCCTGCGCTGGAGGAAACGCTGTGCTTGATAAGGTAACGAAACCGGGATTTCTCAATGAAGTTAATAAAAAGGCGGAGTATTTCCGCTCAAAGCTTCTTGAGCTTCCGGAGGTTGAGGGAGTTGACGGACTGGGGCTTATGATAGGAGTACGGCTCAAAACAAAAAATGCAGGAGAGGTATGCAGGGAATGTCTTGACAGGGGACTGCTTATTCTTACCGCAAAGGCTAAACTGAGATTTCTTCCGCCTCTTACTATTTCATATGAAGAAATAGACAAGGGAATGGAGATACTGAAAGAGGTTCTTGGCGGCTGATATGAAAATAAAACATATCGCTGTCTTACTAACTGAGTTTTCCCACGGAGCATGCCTTGAAATAATGCAGGCTTAGTATGCAAAAAACGGAGTTTCTCAATCGGATCCGGGTTTTGCTCATATTGCATTTTCCGCAGGAGGAAAAAGCGAAGTTGATATGCTGTCGGCAAGGCTTTAAGAGGACGGATATAAAATAATTAGTCAGCCGAGAATTACGGGCGACGAATATTATGAAAGCGTAATATTCGATCCCGACGGAAATTTGATAGAAACTACTATATAACGGAGGAAATTATATGAAACATTTACTTAAAATGCTTGATCTTTCAAAAGAGGAAATTATCGAGATTCTTAATCTTGCGGATCAGCTCAAGTACGAAAACAAAAACGGAATAGAGCATCATCTGCTTAAAGGAAAAACTCTGGGAATGATATTCCAGAAGTCGTCGACCCGTACCAGAGTATCCTTTGAAACGGGAATGTACCAGCTGGGCGGTCAGGCGCTGTTTCTATCAAATCGGGATCTTCAGATAGGCAGGGGCGAGCCTGTTCAGGATACTGCCCGTGTTCTGTCCCGTTATATCGACGGAATTATGATACGTACCTTTGAGCAGAAGGAAGTCGAGGATCTTGCCGAATACGGTTCTATTCCGATCATCAACGGTCTTACGGATTTCTGTCACCCCTGTCAGGTACTTGCCGATCTTATGACGATCCGTGAATTCAAGGGACGCTTCGACGGACTTAAAATGTGCTACATAGGTGACGGAAACAATATGGCAAATTCGCTTATTGTCGGCGGACTAAAGGTCGGAATGGAGGTTTCGGCGGCTTGTCCCAAGGATTATCAGCCGGACGCAGAGGTGCTTGAGTTTGCAAAGCAATACGGAAATAAATTCTCAATGACCGATGTACCTCTGGAGGCGGCAAGGAACGCCGATGTGCTGTTTACAGACGTATGGACGTCAATGGGGGAGGAAGCGGAGACCGAAAAGCGTAAGATCGCCTTTAAGGGCTATCAGATAAATGATGAGATAATGGCTGCTGCAAAGGCGGACGCTATGGTTCAGCATTGTTTGCCTGCGCACCGTGAGGAGGAGATTACCGCAAAGGTATTCGAGGCTCATGCCGATGAGATATTTGAAGAGGCTGAAAATCGTCTTCACGCTCAGAAAGCCGTTATGGTAAAGGTAATGAGCAAGGATAAGGAATAGGTACAGCTTATCCCTGCGTCTTAAAATAAGGCGCAGGGATTTTTGTTTTATGGGAAAATTATTTTGGATTTTTGAAAAAAGGACTTGACAAGCAATAAAAAATATGATAGAATATTTAAGTCGCAGGTAAGCATATTAGTAAGTGTTACGTTTCATGTTGGCGGTATGTAATACTTTATTATCTGGACAGGTGTCCGAGTGGTTTAAGGAGCCGGTCTTGAAAACCGGTGATACGGCAACGTACCGTGGGTTCGAATCCCACCCTGTCCGCCAATATATTTTTTGCGGAATTTTTCCGCTGTTTTTATATTACCTGCGGATTTACCCAAGTGGTGAAGGGGCTCCCCTGCTAAGGGAGTAGGTCTCGAAAGGGGCGCGAGAGTTCAAATCTCTCAATCCGCGCCAGAAGCACTGTAAACAAAGCGTTTGCAGTGCTTTTTTGTTTGCGGATTCGCTTATTATACAAACAGCGGGAAGCAAAGAAGCACTTTGTTTCCCGTTGTTATGTAAAGGAGAAAAAATATTATTTGTTTACATATTTATGATATGCGTCGTTGAAGGTTTTAAGCTCGGAATCTATCGTACCCTTGTACATTTCACGCAGCTGAGTCCAGGTGTACTGGACACCGTCTTCGTCCTCCTTCATTACTGAGGTGTACATATACGGTATCAGGGCTTCCTTGGTTGGATTCGTAGCGGCACCGTTGTCTGACAGCGTTGTTGAAATTCCGTAGCCAGGGTCGTAGATCTGGGTAAACTTTTCGGATATAACGTCCTTGAAAGCAGCGGTGTACATTTCTTCCGTCCAGTAAGGATTGGTCTGCATAAACTTTTCTTTTTCGGTTTCGATGTAGGTCTGCTGAGTATTTACGATCCTTGCACATTCCATCCAGCATTTCATAGCTTCTGCTTTTTCTGAGCCTTTTACCCACATATATGCGTTCAGGTCAATTGAGGTATACATTTTATCTGCATTGGGATCCTTTGGCATAGGTACGACAGCCCATCTGTCATCCTCCTTAGGGCCGTGAGTTCCGGTAGCCGCCCAGGTTCCCATTGCGTAAAACAGGACATTTTTCTTAAAGGCATCGCTTGCCTGTCCTATCCATTCTGAATTGTACAAATTGTTTTTCTTGAGATTGTATAAAACACCCGAGGCGCGTTCAAATGCAGGATTGTCGAGATTTGAAACATATTCGTCCTTATCTGCGTCATACTTTATCAGGGTTTCTCCTGTTGAATGGAATATAAACGGTGCGAACCAGCCGTTTATTCCCCAGCGCTCTTCGTCCTCGCTTGCACCCTGACCGTATTCGTCCATTATATCGTACCAGGTATTCCAGTCCCATTCGCCTTTCATGTAAAGCTCATACGGATCTTCAAGGCCTGCGGCTTCAACCATATCTTTATTATAGGTAATTACGGAGCAGGCGCCGAAGTTAACGGGTGCAACGTAATGCTTCCCATTCAGAGTATACTGATCTGCCATATTTTTCACGCCGCTCCAGAGCGGATCGTCAAAGTTAACCAAACTGTCAATAGGCTGGAACATTTCCTTAACGCAGTTAGCCGGAAAGGTCATTGAGGCTTCATACCAGAACATATCCGGCGGATCGTTTGACATAAGTCTTGAAGCGAGCTTTTCATATACCTCCAGCGAGGTAGTCTGGGAGTATTTTATCGAGCCTCCCTTGTTTTCAAACAAGGTCAGATCGCTTCTCTTTTCAGGCACCGCTTTAGTCGGATTGATATCGAAATACGACAGCCATTCAAGCTCCTTTTCTGCTCCGTCCGGAATAGCTTTTATATCGTTGGTGTCCTCAACCTTGACCTTATCAACGTATGAGCTGTCTTTGTCTGACGATCCGCAGGAAGCCATTGAGACTGACAAGATCAATGCGGCTAGACCTGCGGCTGCGCGTTTTATTTTTTTCATTGTAAAACCTCCACACTTTTTTATAACAATCGACTACGGATTTATATGTATTGCATATATTCAGTATATAAAAACATATAAATATATGCAAGACATTTTATATTTAGTTGTGGAAATTTATTAACTACATTATTTGTTCAAAATTATTAAACGGTGTTTTACAGCTGAAAATACCCAAGGTAATTTAAAGTTCATAAATAGTTACATTAAAATACTTTTATAGGATAGGATAATTATATATACTGATATTAAACGGAAAAACGATCGGTTTGATTACGGGAGGTGGCGGGAATGATTGCCAAGTATGAGCATAAGGTTCTTTTCGGCAGCCAGCATTTAAGTCTGCACAAATACAAAAATCTTCATAATCTGCTGCACTGGCACGACGAGCATGAGCTGATCTATATTGAAAGCGGTACGGCAGAGGTTCTTGCCAGTAACAGTGTTTACAGCTTATGCGCTGGTCAGTGCGTATGGGTAAGCAGCGGAGATGTGCATTATATTGCCGGCAGCGGAGAAAGTGAGATCCTTGTTATAAAGCTTGATCCTGATTTTCTTTCGGAGTTTTTCGGAAAGCGTGTGCTTAAAAGTCCGCTGATAAAGGGAAACTACGGAATTGATAAGGTTTTCTACGGAATATATGAGGAGATGTGCGGCAAACGGCTGTATTCAAATATTGTGTGCGACTGTATAATTGTAAAGACGCTTGCGGGTATTTATCAGAATGAAGAGTCAGAAATTCCGGATACCGCCGGCAATTCTCAGCCGTATGCAAGATATAAGCAGCTGCTTGAAATGATCTCTGAAAGATACTCCTCTGTTACCTTTGACGAAGCCGCAGAATTTATGTGTCTGAGCAGGCCATATTTTTCAAAGTACTTCAGAAAGCTTTCGGGAATGACCTTTACCGATTATGTAAATTCTGTAAGGATAAACGAAGCGCTTAGGCTAATTTCTCAAGGAGAGCTTACAATAACTGAAATATCTATGAAGACCGGCTTCGGTACGATACGTAATTTTAACAGGGTATTTAAGGAGATCACAGGCTATAATCCGAAATCTCTTCCGAAGGACAATATATTTATCGGCACAAAAACAGCCGGCAGCGACGGCTTTGATCCTACGCTTTCGGCAATAGTATTAATATAAATAAACAAGCATCGGGTGATGACGGAATGCAGCTGTCAAGCGCTGACAAAAAAATAGATGAATGATAAAATGGACTAAAGGGTTGAGATTTCAGTTTTTTTGCTTTTAAATTTAATTTTTTATTATATACGGCAAATATAGTATAATAATATAAAATGCTTAAAAGCTGCATTTACGGACTTTTCAGCATAAAAAGCAACGCAGTTTGGACTTTAGGGTTCAAACTGCGTTAGAGTTATTAATATGGCTGGGGTAAAAGGATTCGAACCTTTGGAATGCCGGAATCAGAATCCGGTGCCTTACCGCTTGGCGATACCCCAATGTTGAGACAAATTTTACTGGTTGGGATAGATGGATTCGAACCATCGGAATGACGGAGTCAAAGTCCGTTGCCTTACCTCTTGGCTATATCCCATAATCTGTCCCAAACAATTCAATTTATTACCGCTGTTTTATACAGCTTTTATATTATATCAGATATATCTGCAAATTGCAAGACCGCAGCTTGTAATTTTACAATTTATTAATAAAAATATCTGTTATGTACCGCAGGTTTCCCTGCGGATATTCAGCAAAACAATTAGCGATTGTTCTGGTTGTTCTGATTGTTCTGGTTATTCTGGTTCTGGCAGTTGCTGAACTGGTTGTTGTTCTGCTTATTCTGATTGTTCTGATTCTGGCTGTTGCTGAACTGGTTATTGTTCTGGTTGTTGTTATTGTTCTGGTTATTCTGATTGTTGTTCAGAGAATTGCTGAACTGGTTGTTGTTGTTCTGATTCTGGAAAGGCTTGAAGTTAGGGTCCTGCTTGTTCTGTCTGCTCTTTTCGTTTGCCTGGCTAGGATTCTGATTTGACATATAAAACACTCCTTAAAATTTAATTTGCCGAAAAACATCGGTAAAATTATATTTCCCTATGATAAAAAAAATATTCCGGCTGTGCAAAAGCAATATTTTCATAGGAATTTGTTGCATTCAAACGAAATCGGTGTTATAATATACATAAATATATAACTGAAGGGAATGTTAATTATGGGAAAAGAAAAAAGATCCGGATTTATGTCAAGATTTATCGGGGAATTCAAAGAATTCATATCAAAGGGCAATGTTCTGGATATGGCGGTCGGAGTTATCGTTGGCGGCGCTTTTACCTCGATAATAAATTCTCTGGTCGACGATATTCTGATGCCTGTTATCGGAACTGTCCTTTTGGGAGTCAACTTCAAAGCATTGGGTTTCCATATCCCTTGGGGAAACGAACCATACATAAATTTAGGCGGATTTATTACAGCAGTTATAACATTTCTTCTGACAGCGCTTTGCGTATTTATCTTTGTAAAGGCTGTAAACGCACTTAGGAATTTTCATAAAAAGCCGAAGCAGCCTAAGGAAGAGAAGCCTGCCGAGGTTCCTGATGATATAAAGCTTCTTACCGAAATAAGGGATCTGCTTATCCAACAGAAAAATGCCGGAGAAAAATAATAACATTTTTAATGTATCAGACTGTTGACAAAACGGCTCAACTGTGATATATTAGCTTTAATAAGAAAATGCGGTGATAAGAACAAGTAGCTTTTCAATGCGGTTTCAGAGAGTATCCGGGCGGTGCGAGGATACAAAAGCTTGATTTGCGAATACGTCTTTGAGCAGACTTCCTCAGAAAGCGTAGCAGGACTTCGCAAAGGGAGGTACGGGAGCGTCCGTTAAAGCGTGTGGCTTTGCAGCTGTGCATAGCCGTTAAGGTCGGGAATATCCCGATAAAACGAGGTGGTACCGCGATAGATTCGCCCTCTGATAAGCTCAGGCTTGTCGGAGGGCTTTTTAATTTTAGAGTATTACATTGAAATGTCTGATGAAATTTAAAAATAAGCTTTTTTGGATAAGAATCTCGACCAACTGAAGAAGATCGAGTATGCTGAAAAGCCTAAAATAATTAAATACTGATATATCCGAGGTGCTTTATGCTGACGATACCCGCAAAGACTATTTTGCAGAAAAACAAATCCTCCGGCTGGTTCGGAAACGATTATAATATGAACCTTTATAAGGGCTGCTGCCACGGGTGTATTTACTGCGACAGCCGCAGCGACTGCTACCGTATAGACGATTTCGATACGGTAAGGGCAAAGGAAAACTGCATTGAAATTCTGCGTGACGAGCTTCGGCGCAAGGTTCGCACCGGTATAATCGGCACTGGAGCAATGAGCGATCCGTATAATCCGTTTGAAAAAACAGAGCGGCTTACCGAAAAGGCATTAATGCTTATCGACGCTTATAATTTCGGCGCAACAGTTATTACAAAATCTGACCTTATAACAAGGGACATTGATTTGTACAGACAGATCTCGGAGCATTCACCCGTGCTTTGCAAAATGACCGTCACAACCTGCGATGATGAGCTTTGCCGTAAGATAGAGCCTAACGTCAGCGTTTCAAGCGAGCGTTTTAATGCGCTTGCGAAATTATCCGAGGCGGGACTGAAAACAGGAATAACCCTTATGCCGGTCCTGCCGTTTATTGAAGATACCGAAGATAACATTCTCGGTATAGTGAGAACTGCTTATGAATGCGGAGTTAAAATAATTTATCCCGCTTTCGGAATGACATTGCGGCAGAATCAAAGGGATCATTATTATCAAAAGCTTGACGGACTTTTTCCTGGCTTGTCCGATAAATACCGGCGGTACTGCGGCAACAGCTACGAATGCGTATCGCCAAACGCAAAAAGGCTATGGAATGTTTTTACTGCCGAGTGCTATCGGCTTGGGATATTTTATAATATGAAAGACATTATTAGTTTTTATAAATGCGGATATGAGGATGCTCAGCTTAGCTTTTTCTAGGGCGACGCCGCACAAAGCCGCAGGCTGCGTTTTTCATATTGACATAAAACGTATTGTTCAGTGCTGTCCTGGTCCTGCAAAATGTTTATGGGGGTGACCGTGGTGTTTAAAAAGAAGCTAGTCAGCATAATTTTTGCGTTTTCGTTTCTTGCATATCCATTGCTTCTGGCGGCAATTCCATATGTTACCGCTAGTGCGTGGGCTGATATTATTGCTGCGCTCTGGGGGGCGGCAGTGATATTTGAGCTTGTCTATATCGTTTATCTGCGGAAAAAGGACGGTGTAAGCCTTGGCAGAAGCATTGCAAGGTGCGTTTTTTATCTTCTGCTTACGCTGGCGATGCTGCTTCTGGCTTGCTGGTTCAAAGCATATTTCAACGGTTATTCACCCACAGATCTTTTTGGAATGCCACTCGGCGGAACTTACTATGGTTTTGCGGCTGTAAAAGAACTGCTTACTAATTCGTGGGAGCATCTTTTTGATATTCCGATTTTTATAATTATTCTGATTTACACATTGGTTTACTTAGTAATCTCACGAAAAATCAAAGTTAAGTCGAACAATAATATAAATAATAAGGAGAAATAAAAAAGACACTTTTAGAAAAACTGAAAAAACAGGACGTTAAAGTCAGGAGGGAAAACTTATGAGCAGTAAAAATTATTTCACAGTCGCTCTGCTTCAGCTGCTTTCGGAGGAAAGTATTGAGGACAGCATAAGAAAGGGCGTTGAAGCCTGCCGTATTGCTAAGAATGCGGGCGCAGATCTGGCTTTATTTCCTGAAATGTGGAGCATAGGCTATGATTTTAGAAAGTTTTCAAATAAATTTGCGATCGAGCCTGACAGCGGCTTTGTTCGTTCATTTTCTGAGGCGGCGAAGAAGCTTGATATGGCAATAGCGGTAACTTATCTGGAAAAGCACGAGCCTAAGCCCAGAAATACAGCAGAGGTTTTCGACCGATCCGGAAACTCGGTTCTCAGGTACTCAAAAGTACACACCTGTGACTTCGGATATGAAAGCTCCCTTTGTCACGGAGATGATTTTTATACCGCAGACCTTGATACGAAAAGCGGAAAGGTAAGGATCGGAGCAATGATATGCTACGACAGGGAATTTCCTGAAAGCGCAAGGCTTCTTATGCTTAAAGGCGCAGAGATAGTTCTTGTTCCGAACGCCTGTCCGATGGAGATAAACAGACTCTCTCAGCTTCGTGCAAGAGCCTATGAAAATATGATCGGGATAGCGACCTGCAATTATCCGTATGGTCAGCCTGACTGCAACGGACATTCCACCGCCTTTGACGGAATAGCCTACCGTTCGGACGGAAACGGCTCAAGAGATACTCTTATTGTTGAAGCGGGAGAGGAAGAGGGAATTTACCTTGCGCACTTTCCGTTGGAGGATATAAGAGAATACAGAAAGCGGGAGGTTCATGGCAACGCTTACCGACGTCCTGAAAAATACGGACTTCTTTTATCTGAGGAAAAATACGAACCTTTTATAAGGAACGATTTTAATAAATAATAAAATACTTGGAGGAATAAAAAATGACACTTTTTGAAGAACTGAAAAGAAGAGGACTTCTCGCTCAGCTTACCGACGAGGAGGAGATCAAGGAGCTTATAAACGCAGGAAAGGCGACTTTCTATATAGGCTTTGACCCAACGGCGGACAGCCTGCATGTAGGTCACTTTATGGCTCTCTGCCTTATGAAAAGACTCCAGATGGCAGGTAATAAGCCTATTGCTCTGCTAGGCGGCGGAACGGGAATGATAGGCGACCCTTCCGGAAAAAGCGATATGAGAAAAATGCTGACGCCGGAGGACATCGCTCATAATGTTGAATGTTTTAAAAAGCAGATGAGCCGCTTTATTGATTTTTCAGAGGGCAAGGCTATGGTAGTTAACAACGCCGACTGGCTGCTTGATCTGAAATACGTTGACGTTCTCAGAGAGGTAGGAGCCTGCTTCTCGGTAAATAAAATGCTTACCTTTGAATGCTACAAGCAGAGAATGGAGAGAGGTCTGACTTTCCTTGAGTTCAATTATATGATAATGCAGTCCTACGATTTCTATAAGCTGTTTCAGGATTACGGCTGCAATATGCAGTTCGGCGGCGACGATCAGTGGGCAAATATGTTGGGAGGTACGGAGCTTATCAGAAAGAAGCTGGGCAAGGATGCTTACGCTATGACTATAACGCTTCTGCTTAACTCTGAGGGAAAGAAGATGGGCAAGACCGAAAAGGGAGCGGTATGGCTGGATCCTGAAAAGACCTCGCCCTATGAGTTCTTCCAGTACTGGAGAAACGTTGCCGACGCCGACGTTATAAAGTGCCTTAAAATGCTTACCTTTGTACCTATTGAGGAAATAGAGGAAATGGAAAAGACTATGGAGGGCGCAGAGTATAACAAGGCTAAGGAACTGCTTGCCTATGAGCTTACAAAGCTTGTTCACGGCGAGGAGGAGGCTGAAAAAGCAAAGGCAGCGGCTAAGGCTCTGTTCGGAGCAGGAGGCGAAAGCGCTGATATGCCGTCAACAGAGATCCCGAATTCGGAGCTTGAGGACGGAAAAATAGGAATTTTAAGCCTTCTGGTGAAAACCGGTCTTGCTCCGTCTAACAGCGAGGCAAGGCGGCTTGTTACTCAGAACGGAATTGCGGTAAACGACGTTAAATTTACCGACCCTAAGGGAACGGTGGATCTGTCAGAGCCTGTAATTATCAAAAAAGGCAAGAAAATATTCCATAAGGTTTCTAAAATCTGACGGTCAAAATTTTAAGATCGTCAATATAAAAGCGGACATTCAGTAAATAGCTGAAGTCCGCTTTTTATTAATAAACTTATTTTTCTTTTGCGTCAGCGGCAATAAGCTTTCTTAAAGCGCTTACAACGCATTTGATCGCCCGTGAGGAATCATAGGTTATATTATCGGGAAGTCCTGCCTTTGAACGTTCAACGTTCCAGAGAGCTGTAAGGATCCCTCCGCAGCGTACTCTTCTGGCAGTGCATACTGCAAAGACTGCCGCACATTCCATTTCAGAGGTAAGACAGCCGCATTTCAGATAGCTTTCCCATCGCTGCTTTATATCTGCGGCCATAGGAGAACTGTCAGGCTCTACTTCACCGTAAAAGCTGTCCTTAGAATGAACTACTCCGACATGAAACATATTTCCGGTTTCATTGGAGGAAAGCTCTTGGGCAGCCTGTGCCAGAGCAGTTATGACTTTAAAATCTGCCGCAGCAGGGTAGTCGGGCGGAAGATATTCCGCAGTCGTACCTTCGCCCCTGACCGCTGCGGAAGCAATACACAGATCTCCTCCGCTTACTTTCAGATCCATTCCTCCGCTGGTTCCTATTCTTATAAAGGTATCGGCTCCGCATTTGATAAGCTCCTCAACTGCAATAGCGGCTGACGGACCTCCTATACCGGTAGAGCATACAGTAACCTTTTCTCCGTCAAGGTATCCTGTATATACATTGTATTCCCGGTTCTGGGCTACCTGCACGGCATTTTCTAGCAAAGCCGCTATTTTCGGAACTCTTCCCGGATCTCCCGGAAGAATAACGTATCTTCCTACTTCCTCAGGGAGAGTTTGAATATGAAATTGTCTTTCTCCGTCCATTATGCTTGCCATTTCAGAAGCTCCTTTCACTGCTGTGAGCTGTCAAAGTATTCTGTGTCTGCTGCTTCGTCCTCCAGCATGGACTGTGCAAAGCTGTCGGTATTTTTCTTTGCCTTGACTGACGTTGTAATTATAGCTATGGAAACAATTGTAAAGACTGCTCCTATACCTCCGAATACATAAAAAAGTATCTTATATACGTTATCTCCGTCCGCATAGAATTCATCAGGTCTATTCGGATTATAATAAAGAGCGACTTTCTGTCCCTTATAATAATTGCACGGATTGGAATAAGAATTTCTCTGCTTAACGTATTCCTGTCCGCTGACCGTATAGCTGAATACGGGCGCATAGGTCGTTCCGTCGCTGTCGGTGCTGCTTACAATATCTACTACTTCTGCCTGAGTTTTTGCTGTGCATCTTTCTCTTTTATTCTGATCAGAAATCCGCAGTCCTATTCCTATCGTAAGGAAAACAACTCCAACGACCAAAAATATTGCAGGCAATAAAATTAGAGATGAAATACTGCTCCGTTTGTTTTTTCTTGTTAACATAATAACTCCCCCTTATTTTTATTTAATATATACCAGTACAGCAAATCCGATCACAGCCGCTGCAATAAGGGCAACAGCTGCAACAGCCGGTTTGTTTATACTGCTCTGCGAATTGTCAGGCTCAGGTTCGTTTGGCTTGACAATATCGTTTTCAAAGCTTTCGTCTGCGCTTTCCATCATAAATCCGGTTATAGGGTCTGCTTCCGTGAAGTTTTGAGGTTTAACAGGCTCACTGTTGTATTTATGCTCGTTAAGTATTGTCTTTTTTCTGCGCATAAACTCTCCCCTTTTTTGATCCATATCTCGGAAGTGAATTTGTGATATGCTGAAGCGCTATTTATCTATTTTCATAGATATGTCGAATGCCTTAACGGAATGCGTAAGCGCTCCGAGGGAGATTATGTCTACTCCCGTTTCGGCGATCTTTCTTATCGTATCGGCAGTTACGTTGCCGGAGGCTTCAAGCTTCGCTCTGCCGTTTGTTATTTCAACGGCCTTTGCCATATCTTCACAGCTCATATTGTCAAGCATTATTATTTCAACGCCCAGATCTAGAGCCTCACGAAGCTGTTCCAAATCACCGACTTCTACTTCGATCTTTACTGTATGCCCCATTTTTTCTCTCAGCGCATTTACTGCTCCGGACATACTTCCGTAAGCGTCGAGGTGAGTGTCCTTGAGCATAGCGCAGTCTGAAAGGTTATAGCGGTGATTTTTTCCTCCGCCTACGGTAACGGCGTATTTCTGTAAAACTCTCAGTCCCGGGAGGGTTTTTCTTGTATCGGCGATCGATGCCTTCGTTCCCTCCACAAGCTTTACGCATTTATTTGCAGCAGTAGCTACACCCGACATATGCTGCAAAAGGTTAAGGGCGGTTCTTTCGCCTTTCAGAAGGGCTCTGGTCCTGCCTTTTATCCTTGCTATAATATCGCCCTTTTTTACAGATTCACCGTCGTGAATATAAACTTCAAACTCGGTTTCGGGGTCAAGCAGGGTAAAAACTCTCAGCGCAATATCTATTCCACATAGGATACCGCTGTCCTTTGCAACATATTTAGCGGCTGAAACCGAATTTTCGTCAACCAGATAATCCGTAGTTACGTCTATGTAATTAATATCCTCCAGCAGCGCATTTTTTATAATATCGTCTATCTGAAACTGCATTAAAGTCATAATAAAGATCCTCTCATTAATTTATAGATATTTCCTCAGGCGTCAGCTGCCGCTGCTTTCGTCAGGCTTATCAAAGACCGGCTGAGGCGTAAGCTCTGCGCTTTCAGAAGCAATCTTAAAAGCTTCGCCGAGAATAATGTATGCAACGGTGGCAAGCGACCTGGCTTCTACATAATCCTTGTCTGCTTTAAAGCGGCCTGAATCAAGTATTTCCTTTATCTGTATTATCCGCTCGTAGCCTGAAAACAGCGCGGGAATATCCGGCATTACAAAATAAGCGGTCTGCATGATTTTCCTAATTTCCGTCCTGAGTCCGGAAGGTATGTGGGGAGCATTTTCATAGACTTCAAAGTCGTAAGGTATAAACGCCTTGGGACATTCTTTTATTTTTTCATTAATATCCGACGCCGCTCTTCTTGAAAATACAAGAGCTTCAAGCAGCGAATTGCTTGCAAGGCGGTTGTTTCCGTGAACTCCGGTACAGGAGCATTCGCCGCAGGCGTAAAGACCGTCAACTGTAGTTCTTGCATAGGTATCTACCTTAATTCCGCCCATTAGATAATGCTGGCATGGGAAAATCGGTATCATATCCTCGGTCATATCATATCCGGCTTTCAAAAGGTTGGAGTATATCATTGGAAAACGGTTTTTGATAAAATCAGGATCTTTGTGGGTAATATCAAGGTAGAAATTATCCGAGCCGGTTTTCTTTGCTTCAAAAATAATTGAATGAGAAACTACGTCGCGCGGAGCAAGCTCCAGTCTTTTGTCATAGTTGTGCATAAACCTTTCGCCGCTGCAATTTTTAAGATATGCGCCCTCTCCTCTTACAGCCTCGGAGATCAGAAAGCATTCTCTTGTATGGCGGTTGTTGAAGGCTGTAGGGTGAAACTGAATATAGCTTAGATTTTTTATCTCAGCGCCCATATTGTAAGCGAGGGTTATTCCGTCGCCGGTAGCTATTGCGGAATTTGTAGTATATTCGTAAACTCTTCCAATACCGCCAGTTGCGAAAACGGCACAGTGTGAATTGCATACAGTATATTCGCCGTCCTTTAAGACAAGAAAGGAAAATCCCGCAGCAGTTTTTTTGCAGTCGCACATAACGGCGTTTTCCCATATCGTTACATTTTCAAGCTGCTGAACGTTTCTGAGCAGAGTAGTTTCGATCTCAAAGCCTGTAGCGTCCTTGTGGTGAAAGATCCTGTGCATTCCATGTCCGCCCTCAAGGGTACGGTGATAGTCGCCGTTTGGAAGCTTGTCGAAATCCACTCCCAGTTCGATAAGTTTTGCTATATCTATCTTAGCTTCGTTAACGAGCACGTCTGTCGAAATCGGATCGTTTTCAAAGCCTCCCGCTACAAAGGTATCGTGCTTATGTTTTTCGGGCGAATCATCGGGGCTGTTGTAAACTCCGGCGATACCTCCCTGAGCAAGAGAAGAATTACATAAGGTCAGCTCTTTTTTTGAAAGAATAAGCACCCTCAGACTGCGTGATAGATTGTAAGCGCCGTAAAGTCCGGCAACTCCGCACCCTGCGATGATCACGTCAAAATTATTCATATCTGCGTCTGCGGCGTATTCTGCGGAAATATTCCGTCCGCCGCAGACCTGCACCCTCTTTCGTTTGAACATTCGGTATTTTCATGTTCTTTACTTGAATATAGGATCGTTTTTACACGGTCGTCTGATTATACTTATTTAATTATAGCATATATTGCGCCGAATTTCAATAATAAATTGTAAAACCGCACGCACTGTAAGATTATATGTCAGAAAATGCGCGTCCGTTTTTTGCGGACGCGCCAGTATTTTTTTCAGCTGAGAGATGCTGCTGAACAAAATGAACGTTTTTTATAGAGAACGTTTTATTTTCGTATGTTTTTTTGTATACCTCAGACCATGGAGAATCACGATCGCAAGTATCATATAGATATCCCGTGCTCAGATTTAAGAGATCATCAAGTTAATGAATAGGGAAAAGCCGAATTTTATACTATGTTCTCCGCTGCACTGAACACGCAGATGATTTCCCGGCGGCAATTCAGCGTTTCTTATCAGCTGTCTGAGGCGGTTACAGCAGTTCCTTTGTTATCTATACGGAATTCACGGACATCCCAGCCGGAAAGCCCTGCGTTTTCAAGAGAAAATTTCATCTTGCCGGCAAAGTAGGTGTTTTTCTCGTCCGCTATAGCAATTATTGTCGGTCCTGCGCCGCTTATATAAGCTCCGTACGCTCCGTGAGTATAGGCAATATCAAAAACCTCACGGCAGTGCGGGATAAGCTCCATTCTGTAAGGCTGGTGAAGCTTGTCATGAACGGCAGTCCTGAGGTTTTCAAATTTTCCGGTCAGAAGCGAAGCGGAAAACAGCGCCGCTCTGGAAAGGTTATATACTGCGTCTTTGTGTGATACCTCTTTTGGGAGACAGGCTCTTGCCTTTTCGGTTTTAAGCTCAAAGTCGGGAATGATCGCGACGAATTTCAGTTTTGTATAAACCTCCTGCTTGACCCAGTGAACCTTTCTTCCGTCAAAAACAGCGGTAACTATTCCGCCGAGCAGTGCCGGAGCGGTATTGTCCGGGTGTCCCTCGATCTGAGCGGCAAGGTCTACCAGATCGTCAGTTGAAAGAGGATTCCCCAGAATTTGATTAGCGCCTGCGAGTCCTGCGACTATACAGGCGGACGATGAACCAAGCCCCCTCGCCATCGGAATATTGTTGGTCTGAACGAGCCTCAGCCCCTCTAGCTTCTTTCCGCATACTTCAAACAGATCCCTTGCGGAAATATATATGAGATTTTTTTCGTCCGTCGGGATCTCAAGTCCGTCGGCGGATGAAATATCTATCCTGTCCGACTCCTCCATTTCAACGTAATTATAAAATGTAAGCGCAAGGCCGAGAGCGTCGAAGCCTGCGCCGAGGTTTGCGGAGGTGGCGGGAATTTGGACTTTGATCATAAAAATTCTCCTTTGAGGTTTTGTATATAAGTATTTTGCTATGCTGATCGAAAAATCACCGCTATAGCTGAAAAGCGGGCGAACTCAGTTCACCCGTTTGGTATGTTAGATCTGTTTTAGCTGAACGTCTATCCCTAGCAGATTCTTTACTGCACCGTGGCTGTTCTTATCTCCGCAAAGAACGGATAAAACATTCAACAGCTGTGGATCTACAGGGTTTTCTTTTCCTAAAAGCCATTGTTGCTGAACACTGTCGGTTTTGATCTCCAAATAAAGCCTGCCGGATGAAGCGGCCCTTATTACGGATATTTCGCTTATGCTTTCTTTTGGAAAAACCTTTCCGTTTACGCTTATTCCGCTGAGAGGCAGATCGTCTGCGATAATGATTTCACTGGCGGTTTTCTTTTTTCTTCTGCTGTAGTGAATACCGGCGGGAAGTCTGATAAGAAAAGCCGCTGCAAAAATTATAAGGATCACAATAACAATAACTAAAAGATCCTTGGCACTTTGAAGGCTTACCGAGCCTTTGGCAAACAAAGAACCGTATACCGAAATGATTAATAAAAATAAAATTCCTGAGATAATATTGAAAAAAACGGAAAGTCTTCTTGCACCTTTTGTTAACGTCTTGAACGGGGGCGAAATAACAACTCGTCTGTCCTCTTCTCTGACAGCTTCGACAGTCGTCTTGTGCAAATTATCAACGCCGCTGCTTTTAACATCGGTGCTTTTAACATCGGTGCTTTTAACGCCGCTGTTTTTAATTCTGAAAAGTCTGCTTAAAGAATTGAAGTAACCGGGCTGATCGGTAAGCATAGATATTCTTTTATTAACGCCGTTCTGATTATAAATTATCTCTGCTGTGTAATAAATAACAGCCCCTCCGATTATTACATGCGCAGTCAGCTTCAGTTCAATTTCACTGCCGTAAATCAGATTGTGAGTTTGAGAGCCTGCGATTATTTCGGCACTGTTTTCGTGAAATACGGCATATCCCAGCTTAGTTTTAATAATCAGTACCGCATGTATGATATAAGGTACAAAAATCACCGCAGCTATCAGCAGAAAGATTATTGCAACGCTGTCGATATAGATGGAGGTCTGTATAAGCAGTGATATCAGGCAGACTATAATGATCGAGTGAATAAGACCGGATCGTCCGGAAATCATTCTGTCGAAGATTATTTTGCGCTTAGAGCTTACTGTGAATAGAGGATATAAATTATCAGTCATTTCGGATTGCTCCCTCTTTAAATTGATCATTACAGCATTCTTATTTTGCTTGCTATCTCACAGGAATGAGAAAGTATGGTGAGATTTGTATCTATATCCGCCTCTACCATGTTAGGCGTTATAAACGCAAGCTCGTTATCAGGTCTGCCTGCTCGTTCGATATACATGAGCTTTCCGAACATTTCGGAGATCGAAGGCTTGAGAGCGTCTGCGTCCTCGGCTTTTATACGAACGTACATTGAGGTTTCCTGAGTCTTGTAGTCAACGACGTAATCCTTGCTTCTGCTGTCCTCCCAGCTCATTGCCAGAACTCTGTTGTGGTGCTTGAGGCAGTCGATTATATCTCCGACAACAGCGGAAGCGGTAGGAAGCTTTCCTGCGCCCTGTCCGTAGAAGAGAACATCCCCTACTCCGTCGCCGGTTACGGAAATTGCATTGTAAACGTCGTCTACAGAAGCAAGCAGATTGCTTTTTGAAACAAGTCTGGGACATACGATAGCGCTGACGTGATCTTTTCCGGCAGGTTTAACCGAGCCAATAAGCTTGATTGCATAGCCGGCGTTTTCGGCGTACTCAACGTCGTCGAGAGTTATATGGGAAATGCCGGAGCAATGTACCATTTCGGGATATATCTGCTTTCCGTAGGCAAGAGAGCCTAGTATACAGATCTTGCGGCAGGCGTCGTGGCCCTCTACGTCGGCAGTAGGGTCTTTTTCTGCATAACCCAGCTCCTGAGCCATTTTCAGAGCAGATTCAAAATCCATCTGCTCCCTTATCATTTTTGTAAGAATAAAGTTGGTGGTCCCGTTGAGGATACCCGAGATCTGTTCGATCTCATTTCCCGCAAGACACTTGTTCAGCGGTCTTATAATAGGTATTCCTCCGCCTACGCTTGCCTCGAAAAGATAGTTACAGTTATGCGCTCTTGCAATAGCTAGCAGCTCTGCTCCGTGAGTCGCTACAAGCTCCTTATTTGAGGTAACAACGCTTTTTCCGCGCTCAAGAAGCTTCTTGGTGTATTCGTAGGCAAACGTTGCTCCGCCTACGACCTCGGCTACTACTTCTATTTCTTCGTCGTTGAGAAGAACATTGAAGTCCTTAACAAGTTTATCCTCAAACGGATCTCCCGGAAAATCCCTCAGATCGCAGATATATTTGATCTCACAGTTTCTTCCGACCTTTTTTGATATAGATTCACGGTTCTTTTCAAAAAGCTCGACAGTTCCCGAGCCTACGACACCGTATCCTATTACTCCGACCTTACTCATAAATTATACCATTCCTTTCACGAAAAAACAGACGCAGTTCGTGTAACAGCACAAACCCTGTATTCATTAATAATATTCTTATTCTCCTGAGATGATCTTTACGTCGACTACTCCTTCGATCTTTGCAAGCTCACTTCTGAGAATAGCGGCGTTCATGGCTTCATATTCAAACCTTACTGAGATCGTAACGGTAGCTACAGAGTCTATAGGAATATTCTGGTTTATCGTCAGAATATTCGTATTAAGTTCGTAAAGTCTGGAAATTATAGAAGATAGCACACCTTTTTCATCTCTTAGCAGACAGTAGACCGATACTATTTTATTTGTAAACTGCTCCTCATAATTAAAGACAGAATCCTTGTATTTATAATAGGCGCTGCGGGAGATACCTGCGGCTCTGCATGCTTCGGCAGATGTAGCCGCAATACCCGAGGCCCTCAGGCGCTTGGCTTCCAGTACCTTTGAGATTATCTCCGGCAAAACTCCGGAGCTTACCACAACCAGCCTGCTTTCACTGTTCGGCAAAATAAGTCCACCTCCAACAAACAAGTGTATTTGCGATACATACAAATATATCATGTTTTCAGCAGTTTGTCAAGGGAAAAGGATATAATTAACTGCCAAATTTAATAAACGGCAGCCCGTTTGTATGTGCAGTATACACAAATTATCCGCTATATAATTAAATATAAAAACTATTAGTTGCTTATGTACAGAAAAAAAAGATTATTAATTGAAATATTAGTCAATTTGGCCGAAAAGTCTGCCGCAGTTAAAGTTTTTGCTTTCTATCCTTGAAAAAAACTTGTAATTGTTGTACAATAGTTATATATATTTGGCGCAAGAGGGTGAATTTTATGGATATTATTGCTGAAATACTCAATACGGACAAACTTGCCGAGGACAGACTTAAAGCTGCCGAGGAGGAAAAACGCCGTATTATTGAAGAAGCGTCGCAGGAGGAAAAGCGGTTTGCCGAAGAAGCCGGGAATGAGATAAGCAGACACCGTGATAAGAAGCGCGCTGAGACAGACGCCGAAATTAACAGGCTGACAGAAGAGATAAACGCTCAATGCAGCGGACAGATAAGCGCCCTCGACTGCTTATACGAAAAGAATCATGTCATATGGGAAAACAAAATATTTGAAAGTATTATAAATATTGCAGAATAATACAGTCACAGACGATGTAAGGAGGGAGCTTTCGGGTGCTGGAGAGTTATTCGACCAATGCTACGGTAACTAAGATAAGGGCGATCCACGGCACGATGCTGAAACGTGAAAATTATCATGAAATGGTCAGCATGAGAAGCGTTCCCGAGGTTGCCGAATATCTCAGGAAATCTCCGAGATTCAGGGAGGTTCTGGGCGATATAGATCCGAATACGGTTCACAGGGGCTTTCTCGAAAGCCTTCTGAGCAAGGCGAACTTTGATACCTATGCAAGGCTTTGCAGGTTTCAGGGACTAGATAAGCTGCCTTTTTACAATTTTATAATACAGAAGAAAGAATGCGAGCAGCTGCTGAATCTTGTAAACGCTCTGAATTCAGGACTTGACAGGAAATTTTTGGAGGAGCTGCCCGGTTACGTTATACGTCATTCCGAGCTTGATATGCTTTCGCTTTCAAATGCGGCGGATTTTAAAGAACTGATGAGCAGGCTTAAAGGAACGCCTTATTATAAGGTAATGGCTTCAGTAAAGCTGAATGAAGACGGAAAAGCCGACTATACCGACTGCGAACTGAAGCTGCGTACATTCTATTACAAGCGTCTTTTAGGATATGTTGAAAAGGATTTTTATTCATCGGACGAAAAAAAGCTGCGCAAGCTTATATTCAGTGAAATAGATATTATAAACATTATAAACGCATACAGGCTTAAAGCGTTCTTCGGATATACTCCCGATCAGATAAAAAGCAGTCAGCTTCCTTTTACCGGAGCGGGAAAGAACAGAATGAACAGGCTTTATGAAAGCGATACCCCGGAGGAAATGATATCTCGTCTTGAGAAAATGACCTACGGCAGAAGCTTTCAGGGGGAGTACGAGCATATCGAAACCAAGATAAATTCCTATGCCTATCAGCTGATGCAGCATACTGTAGCCGCATCGACATCGGCTCCGGTAACGATTTATGCGTTTATGAAGCTGTGCGATATAGAGGTAGGAAATATCGTTCATATAATAGAGGGAGTAAGATACGACGTAGATCCGGCTATGCTGGAGGGAAAGCTGATAATCTGCTGATTTTTTATGCGTATGCGTTTATATATAATTTCCACCGGGAGGAGAAAAGAAATGGCAATAGAAAAGATGGAGCTTGTTACTATTGTCGGGCTTATGAGCGAGCTGGATACGGTTTTGCTCAAATGCTGTGAAAGCGGCTGCTTTCATATGGAGCCTGCCTTTGCGTCTGCGTCTGAAAGCCGCGGACTCAAGCTTCTTAGCGATAAAAATCCGTACGATGTGCCTCTTAAGGGACTGGCGTCTATTGCGACGTCGCTGGGGATAGCTTTGGAGGAAACAGACTTTTCGGACTGCGGTCTTGAAAGCGGAGCTGATTTTTCGGCTTTCTGTGACAGACTTGAAAAACCTTTGGCGGAGATAGCCGCAAAAAAGCAGAATGCTATGCAGATAATCTCAGAGCGCAGGGGAGCAGTCATTCAGCTTAATCATCTTAAAGGTCTTAACGAGGAATTCGACAGGATATTCAGCTGCAAGCACGTTGCGGTAAGAGTAGGAAAGCTTCCCCTTGAAAGCCGTGAAAAGCTTGAGTTTTATGATCAGGAGTTTTTCTTCGTGCCTTTTGATTCGGACAGAAGCTTTTGCTGGGGAATGTATTTCTGTCCTAATGATATTAAGGATATAGTAGACGATATATTCAGGTCTATGTATTTTGAAAGAATAATGATACCTGACTTTGTTACAGGAAACGCAGCAGAAGCGTTTGAGCATCTGAACACAGAAATAGACGAGAATGTAAGGATAGCGGAGGAGCTCGACAAGCGGCTTTCGGATTTTGCTTCGGAGCATGAAAAGGAGATACAGCAGGCATTTACCAAGCTGAAGTTCAGGCACGATACCTTTGAGCTTCGGAAAAATGTGGGAGCGCTTAACGATAAGATATACATCAAGGGCTTTATACCCGAAAAGGAAAAGCGGAGGTTTGAAAAACTGTTATCGGACAGCAGATCTGTTTCAGTGGTATTTATGCCGCCCGACGCCGACGCTTCCTCTATTCCGCCTACGGTGCTTAAAAACTCATGGTTCGCAAGGCCTTTCGGTATGCTTGTTGAAATGTACGGGCTTCCCGATTACGGCGGCTTCGATCCGACAGGCTTTGTGGCTGTTACCTATTCACTTCTTTTCGGTATAATGTTCGGCGATCTGGGACAGGGACTGCTTGTTTTTCTGCTGGGCCTTTTTATAGGGCGGAAAATGTCACCCCAGATGGGCGGAATGATGTCGCGGGTCGGAATTTCAAGTATGATATTCGGAACGCTTTACGGTTCGGTATTCGGCTTTGAGGAGCTGCTGGATCCTGTATTTGATAGCATTGGAATAGACTTTCTTCCACTCAGGATCTTTAAGCAGACAGATTTTATACTGCTGACCGCGGTAGCTATCGGAATCGCTCTGATCGTTATTTCGATCATGATCAATATTTATGCAGGCTTTAAGCAAAAGGATTATGAGAGAGCGGTTTTCGGCTGCAACGGAATAGCGGGACTGGTTTTCTACAGCTCGGTAGTAGTAGGAGTTGCCGGAACTATGCTGTTCGATATTCACGTTATGTCAAAGCCATTCGTTATTTTTCTTATAGTTATTCCGGCACTGTGCGTTTTCTGCCGTGTTCCATTTGCGGCGGCGGTTAAATATAAGGAATTCAGGCTTTCTGAGGACGAGGAGAAAATGACTGTCGGAAACTTTATCGTTGAAAACTTCTTTGAAATGTTTGAATACGTCCTGAGCTATGTTTCTAATACGATGTCTTTTCTCAGAGTCGGCGGCTTTGTTCTCTCTCACGCAGGAATGATGCTTGTAGTAATGACGCTTATGGACGGTGCGGCAGCCGCTGCACAGCCTGTAGTTGCGGTATTCGGCAACGCATTTGTAATGGTAATGGAGGGAATGATCGTTGCGATCCAGATCATAAGGCTTGAATTTTATGAGATATTCTCACGCTTTTATGACGGTAACGGAAAAACCTTCGAGCCTGTTGGAATAAAGTTTTCCTCGCAGGTCGATTGATATTGAAATGATTATGATTTTTTGGAGGAATTTATTATGCTGAAATTATTTCTTTTGCCCCTTGCAGTAGTAGCGCTTCTTTGCGTACCTTTTATTATTATGGCCAAGAGGATTAGAAGCGGCAGATCACCTAAGGGTGCGTTTATAGGCAATCTTTGTACGTTTGCCGGAGTTATGGGACTCGGTATCATTATTCCGTTCGGCGGTTTTGTATCGGCAGCTGCTGACGAGGGCAGTATCATGGCGGCGCTTTCTACAGGCGCAGGTCTGGGCTATCTTGCAGCTGCTCTTGCCGTAGGACTTGCCTGTATCGGTTCGGGTATTGCCGTTGCAGCCGGCGCTCCGGCGGCAATTGGCGCAGTTTCAGAGGATCCTAAGGCTTTTGTTAAGGCGCTCATATTCGTAGTTCTCGGAGAAGGTATCGCGCTTTACGGTCTGCTTATTGCAATACTTATTATTTCCAATGTGGGAACTGCGCTTGGAATTTAAAGGCATATAATGCAGCTGAAGGGAGGCGTGTCCCTGCGTGAAAAGCATGGGCCTTTATTATGAAGTTTTATCTTATAAGCGATAATATAGATACGCAGATAGGAATGCGTCTTGCAGGCGTAGAGGGAGTAGTAGTTCATACCTCCGACGAGGTTGGCTCGGCTCTCGATAAGGCAATGGATATGGAGGATATTGGAGTGATCCTTATGACCGAGCTTGCCGTTAAGCAGTGCAGGGATAAGGTTTACGGGTATAAGCTAAGCAGAAAGCTTCCGCTGATAGTGGAGATTCCGGACAGGCATGCGACCTCCAAAATATCTGATACTATCTCAAGGTATCTTAAAGAGGCGGTCGGTATAAAGCTGTAAGCCGGCGTTCATAGCATTTATCTCCTGAAAGGAACGATTTACAATGATAGACGAAGCACAGAAGCTGCGGCGGTTCAAGGACGCAGTTTATACAGAGGCGGAGGGTAAGGTAAATAAAATTATTTCCGACGCCCGTCAGGATAAAAGCGCAAGGCTTAAAATGGCTGAAGCCGACGTCCGCACCCGAACTGCGGCTGAAATACAGCGTATTGATAAGGAGGAGAGCCAGAGGCTTACAAAAGAGTCGTCTGCGGCAAGGCTTGAAGCTCAGCGCAGGGTTCTTCTGCACAGAAGCGGGCTTTCGGACAAGGTGTTTGAGAGCGTAAAGAGAAAGCTGGCTGATTTCCGAAGCGGCGGCGGTTACGCTGAGTGGCTGGAAAGTGCGGTAAATGCGGCAAAACGGCGTTATCCCGGCGAGTCTGCGGAAATAGATCTGGCGCTTTGCGATGAAAAGTATGCCGGAGCGCTGAAGAAGGCTTCCGGTTTTGAGGTACGCCTTAGTCCGTCTATCCTGCTGGGCGGGGTAAGCATACGCTTTGACGAGATAAACGTCGTTCTCGACTGTACCTTTGATTCGGCGGTCGAGGAGGAAAGAGAGAGCTTCTGTCGAACTGCCGGTCTGGCGGTCGGACAGGAATAACGGGGAGATTTCGGTATGGATAAAATTTATTCTATAAACGGGCCTGTTGTAAAGGTCAAGAATACCAAATCATTTTCTATGCTGGAAATGGTGTATGTAGGGAAAAAAAGGCTTATTTCCGAGGTTATCGGAGTTGCCGAGGATTTTACCACTATTCAGGTCTACGAGGGTACGACGGGACTTGTGCCGGGAGAGCCGGTAACAGGTTCGGGAGCGCCTATGTCGGCGGTTCTCGGCCCCGGGATAATAAGCAATATTTTTGACGGAATAGAAAGACCGCTCCGCAGACTGGAGCAGCTTACGGGTGCGTTTATCGACGACGGAGCTGAGGTATCTTCGCTGGATACTGAAAAGAAGTATTCCTGTACCGTTAAGGTAAGAGCAGGAGACAGGCTTGAACCGGGACAGATATACTGTACCTGTCAGGAAACTCCTGTAATAGAGCATAGGTGTATGCTTTCTCCTCTTTCAAAGGGCGGCGAGGTTATCTGGTGTGCCGGCAGCGGCGAATATACTGTAAACGATACTGTTGTTAAAATAAAGAATATTTACGGCGGGACGGAGGATCTGACGCTCTGTCAGAAATGGCCTATAAGAACCCCCCGTCCCTGCGCGGAAAGACTGCCGATAAACCGTCCGCTGATTACTGGCCAGAGAATAGTCGATACGATCCTTCCTATAGCGAAGGGTGGAACGGCGGCGATACCCGGCGGCTTCGGAACGGGAAAGACAATGACTCAGCATCAGCTGGCGAAATGGTGCGACGCTGATATAATCGTATATATAGGCTGCGGAGAGCGCGGCAATGAGATGACTCAGGTGCTTGAGGAATTTTCTGAGCTTATTGATCCAAAAACGAACCGTCCGCTTACGGACAGAACGGTGCTTATCGCCAATACTTCTAATATGCCTGTTGCGGCAAGAGAAGCGTCTATCTATACGGGAATAACTCTTGCCGAATATTATCGTGATATGGGTTATCATATTGCGATCATGGCGGATTCTACATCAAGATGGGCGGAGGCTCTGCGTGAAATTTCCGGCCGTCTTGAGGAAATGCCGGCGGAGGAAGGCTTTCCGGCGTATCTTCCGTCAAGAATTTCTGAGTTTTACGAACGTGCAGGCTATGTAAGACCGCTTGGAGGGGGCGAAGGCTCAGTTACAATTATCGGAGCGGTTTCTCCTCAGGGTTCAGACTTTTCTGAGCCGGTAACTCAAAATACCAAGCGGTTTGTCCGCTGCTTCTGGGCGCTTGACAAATCACTTGCTTATGCAAGGCATTATCCCGCTATCAATTGGAATACAAGCTATTCCGAGTATCTGGAGGATCTTAAGGATTATTATAACGGCAGTGTAGCTCCTGATTTTATGCAGGTAAGACAGGAAATATCCAATATACTTATCGAAGAAAATACCCTTATGGAGATCGTAAAGCTTATGGGTACAGATGTTCTGCCGGACGATCAGAAGCTGCTAATCGAGTCTGCAAGGATCGTCAGAGTAGGTTTTTTGCAGCAGAACGCCTATCATAAGGAAGATACCTTTGTTCCGCTTGAAAAGCAGTACCTTATGATGAAAGCTATTCTTAAATTCTATTCTCTTGCAAAAAAAGCGCTTTCGGAAGGAGCCGATGTTGATAAGATCATTCAGTGCGGCTGGGTAGAAAAGCTTATAAAAATAAAGTACGATATTCCCAATTCCAAGCCGGAGATGTTTGCCGATTATGAGAGCCGAATGGAAAAGGACTTTAAGTCACTTACGGAGGTGCGGTAATTGAATCTAAAGTATATAGGACTGAGCGAAATAAACGGGCCTCTGGTAGTTCTTGACAAGGTAAGCGGCATAAGCTATGACGAAATGGCGGAAATACGCCTTGATGACGGAACGAAAAGGCTTGCCAGAGTTGTCGAGGCGTCGGAGAACAGAGCGGTGCTTCAGGTATTTGAGGGTACAAGGGGTCTTTCTCTCAAAAATACCACGACAAAATTTGAGGGCAAGCCTATGGAGCTTGCGCTTTCAACGGAAATGCTGGGAAGAATTTTCAGCGGAGCAGGGAAGCCGATAGACGGACTGGGGGATATTTACCCCGAAAAGTATGCTGATATAAACGGAAAGCCGCTGAATCCTGTTTCAAGAAACTATCCAAGAAACTATATCAATACCGGAATTTCATCAATTGACGCACTTATGACGCTTATAAGAGGTCAGAAGCTGCCTATTTTTTCGGGTTCGGGACTTTCGCATAACAAGCTTGCGGTTCAGATCGTAAGGCAGGCTAAGATCGCCGATGAGAACGGTCAGGATTTTGCTATTGTTTTCGGAGCTATGGGCGTTAAGAACGATGTTGCCGATTATTTTAAGCGCTGCTTTGAGGAAACAGGCTCGCTCCAGAGAGTTGCAATGTTTTTGAATATGTCAAATGATCCCATAATAGAGAGGATACTTACACCGAGATGTGCGCTGACCTGCGCTGAATACCTTGCCTTTGAGCATAATATGCATATTCTGGTCATACTTACGGATATGACTTCCTATGCCGAGGCGCTCAGAGAATTTTCCTCATCGAAGGGAGAGATCCCGGGAAGAAAGGGCTATCCCGGATATTTATATTCCGATCTTGCTTCTATATATGAAAGGGCGGGGATCGTAAAAGGCTCAGGCGGCTCGGTTACTCAGATACCCATTCTTACAATGCCTAACGACGATATTACTCATCCGGTTCCCGACCTTACCGGATATATTACCGAAGGGCAGATAGTTATGGACAGAAACCTTGACCAGACGGGAGTTTATCCTGCGGTTTCGGTTTTGCCCAGCCTTTCAAGGCTTATGAAGGACGGTATCGGAGAAGGCTATACAAGAGAAGATCATCAGATGGTGGCAAACCAGCTGTTTGCGGCGTACGCAAAGGTTTCAGACGCAAGAGCGCTTGCTTCCGTAATCGGCGAGGAGGAGCTTTCAGAAACCGACAAGGCTTATATAAAGTTCGGCGTTTTGTTTGAGGAGCATTTTATCAACCAGGGCTTCGACGTAAACAGAACGATAGAAGAAACCCTTGATCTGGGCTGGGCTTTGCTTTCGTCGCTGCCTAAGTCTGAGCTTGACAGGGTAGACGAGGAGCATCTTGAGAAATATTACAGCGCAGAAAAAGCAATAACATTAATCAGCTGATTTAAATTATTAATGGAGGAAGCCTATGTACGATATAATAAAATTTGTACTAACCTGCGGAGTAGCGCTGATCGGATTAATTCTGTTTTTAATGCCTGAGAAAAGCGTTAAGGCTGAAGACCGCGATAAACCAGAGGAGATTGCTAAGATGAAGCGTAATGGGTTGGTTATTATGATACTTGGTATTCTGCTGACGGTGATTTTCTTTATTTTGTAATATTTTTAAACAATAGATCGGCGGTGAGATAAATGGCAGAGCAGCAGGTCTTTCCTACCAAGGGAAACCTTATTGCGTCAAAGAAAGCGCTTCAGCTTGCGGCTCTCGGATATGAGCTGCTTGACAGAAAGCGCAATATACTGATACGGGAGCTTATGGGTCTTGTAGATAAGGCGGGAGAGCTGAGGACTTCTATAGAGGAAACCTATATAGAGGCGTATGCGGCGCTTCAGCTTGCCAATATCTCGCTTGGACTTGTAACCCCTTATGCCGAATGCGTTCCTGTTGAAAAAGGTCTGGCAATAACCTCAAGAAGCGTTATGGGAGTGGAGCTGCCGCAGATAAGTCTTGAAGAAAAGCCGCTGAAGGTAACCTACGGCTTCTCTCAGACCACATCTCAGCTAGACAGAGCATTTATCGCATTTGACAAGGTAAAAAAGAAAACTGTACTGCTTGCCGAGGTAGAAAACAGCATATACCGGCTTTCAGCGGCGATAAGGAAAACTCAGCGGCGTGCAAACGCGCTTCAGAATATAATTATACCTAGAAACCAGGCTATAGTTAAATTTATATCCGACTCTCTGGACGAAAAAGAGCGAGAGGAATTTTCGCGGTTGAAGGTAATTAAGGCTTCAAAGCTGAAAAAGGCTAGGGAAGCCGCAAAATTGGAGGAAAACCTATGAGAATGCTGAAAAAGCTGTTTAAAAACTATCTCCTGCTGTCAGTCGTATGTATTGTGCTTGGAGCGGCGCTTATTGCCGATCCTGGCTTTTTTACCAAGGCGATAAGCTATACTATAGGAGGTATAGCTCTTGCCGTCGGAGCAGTAAGTCTTATACAGTTCTTTGCAAAGGGAGAGGAAAAGGACGAATATTCTTCGCTTATATTCCGCGGTATCGTTCTTGCGGCAATAGGCCTGTTCCTTATTGTAAAGCCTGATTTTATATTTAAAGTAATAGCTTTCGGCTGCGGCTTTTATATGCTGTTCAGCGGAATAGTAAGTCTTGCCAATGCCTTTGATATAAAACGTGCAGGACAGGACTGGGTTTTGCCGATGATCCTTGCTTCGGTAACGGCAGTTCTCGGCTTTGTAATAATTATAAATCCTCTTGCTCCTGTAAATATTGCGGTTACTGTTCTGGGAATTGCGCTTGCTGCGGCGGGAGTCGCTAATCTGATAAGCTGTCTTTCTGGCAGGCATCAGCTCAGATATATTGAAAAGCAGGTTAAAAGGTCAGATAAATCGGGTAAGGACGAATTTATTGATATATAGTGTATTTTATGCAGATAGTCTTATCGGCATATTTAACTAAAAAGATCCAGAATATATTTTTTATTATTGGCTGATTCGCTGAAAGTGAAAAAAATAAGCAAAAGCTATTGACAAATCGGCGATTCGGGTATATACTATGAAATGTAAACAGCAAAGGCGCTGTGGACGGTTTAAGTCCACAGCGCTTTTTTTAAAGCCTGTACCGGCATGTAAATGCCGGCGCGTTTATTCGGAACGGACAGTGCGAAGATATAATATACAGGAGGAAATTTTTATGAATGTACCGGAGATTTTCGGCAGCGATGTTTTTAATGAAGCTGTTATGAAAGAAAGGCTTCCCAAGGATACCTTCAAGGCTCTTAAAAAGACTATTGCCAACGGCGATCCGCTTGATATTCACGTTGCGAACGTAGTAGCCAACGCAATGAAGGATTGGGCTGTAGAGAAAGGCTGTACTCATTATACTCACTGGTTTCAGCCGATGACAGGTCTTACCGCAGAAAAGCTTGACAGCTTTATTTCGCCTACAGAGGACGGTCATGTAATTATGGAGTTTTCGGGCAAGGAGCTTGTAAAGGGTGAGCCTGACGCTTCTTCCTTCCCGTCGGGAGGTCTGAGGGCAACATTTGAAGCAAGGGGTTATACCGCATGGGATCCCACGTCTTATGCGTTTATAAAATGCAATACTCTTTGTATCCCTACTGCATTCTGTTCTTACAGCGGTGAGGCTCTGGATAAAAAAACGCCTCTTCTGAAATCTATGGAGGTTATAAATAAGGCGGCTCTGAGGATATTAAAGCTATTCGGCTCAGACGCGACAAGGGTAATTGCAAACGTAGGCCCTGAACAGGAATACTTTCTTGTTGACAGAGAAATGTATTCAAAGAGAAAGGATCTGATCTTTGCCGGAAGAACCCTTTATGGCGCTCCCGCTCCCAAGGGGCAGGAGTTGGAGGATCATTACTTCGGAACGATAAAAACAAGAGTTCAGGCATATATGAAGGATCTCGACGAGCAGCTGTGGAGGCTTGGTATCTACGCTAAGACTAAGCATAACGAGGTCGCTCCGGCACAGCATGAGCTTGCTCCGATCTACGGAACTACAAATATTGCTACCGATCATAACCAGCTTACTATGGAAATTATGAAGCGGACGGCAAGAAAGCACGGCTTCAAATGCCTGCTGCATGAAAAGCCGTTTGCAGGGATCAACGGCTCGGGAAAGCACAATAACTGGTCTATCTCGACAAATACGGGAGTTAATCTTCTTGATCCCGGAAAAACTCCGGCTGAAAACGCACAGTTCCTTCTGTTCCTGACCGCAGTTATCAAGGCTGTCAACGATTATCAGGATATTCTGAGGGCTTCAGTTGCTTCTGCCGGAAACGACCACAGACTCGGTGCTAACGAGGCTCCTCCCGCTATTATATCTATTTTCCTCGGTGATGAGCTGACAGGAGTTCTTGACGCTATCGTAAACGGCGTTAAATATGAGGGCAAGAGGGTTGAGATGGAGATAGGAGTAGACGTTCTGCCCCACTTCCCCAAGGATACTACCGACCGAAACAGAACATCTCCTTTTGCATTTACAGGAAACAAATTTGAGTTCAGAATGCCCGGATCAAAGCTTTCGGCTGCCGGTCCTAATACCGTGCTAAATACGATCGCCGCAAAAGTTCTCGACGACTTTGCCGATGTTCTTGAAAATGCTGACGATTTTCAGGACGCTCTCGATGACCTTATCAAGAAAACTATAAAGGAAAATCAAAATATTATTTTCAATGGCAACGGATATTCTGAGGAGTGGCCTGTTGAAGCTGAAAAAAGAGGCTTGCTGAACTTGAAATCTGCGCCTGAAGCTATCCCAACGTTCGTTGCTCAGAAGAATATTGATCTGTTCACAAAATACGGCGTATATACTGAGCCGGAACTCCATTCGAGAGTTGAGATACTTTTTGACGAGTACTGCAAGACCTTGAATATCGAGGCGCTTACGATGATCGATATGGCTAAAAAGGATATCCTTCCCGCTGCTCTTACTTATATTAAGGAACTGGCAAAAACTGCGGAGCTGGTTAAGAACTGCGGAGCGGACGATGGCTTTGAAACCGATATGGTTAAAAGACTGTCTGCGCTTACGACCCAGATGTACAAGAAGCTGGGCGAGCTTGAGGACTGTATGGTCAAGTGCCATGAGATAGAGGATATTCAAGAGCTTGCAAATTACTACCATGATGTTGTATTCACGGCTATGGGAGAACTGAGAGCCTATGCCGACGAGATCGAAACGCTGGTAGGCGAAAAGTACTGGCCTTATCCTACTTATGGTCAGCTGCTGTTCTACGTTAAATAATTCAGACAGCTTTAGTATTATATTTTAATATATGCTCTTCTTATAAACTTCTATATATTTTATTTTGATTCAGTAATATCGCTGCATTATATTTAGATACACGATGAGGTGTATAAGTCCCGGGGACAATTGTTCCGAGGATCTTATGCACCTCTTTTGTTATTGTTGGGAGGAAAATAATATGACAGTATTAACGGATAACGTAATTCAACAAGCGATTGACGCCGCAAAAGATGTCGGCTTCGGTATCTGGTTTCTTATAGCCGTTGCGCTTGTATTCTTTATGCAGGCAGGCTTTGCAATGGTTGAAACAGGCTTTACCAGAGCAAAAAATGCCGGAAACATCATAATGAAAAACCTGATGGACTTCTGTATCGGTACGGTAATGTTCATTCTGATCGGTTTTAGTTTTCTCTGCGGGGAAGACGTGATTGGACTTATCGGAAAGCCCGGATTTGATATTTTCACCGCATATGAAAATTTCGATTTTTCTAATTTCGTATTTAACCTTGTGTTCTGCGCAACGGCAGCTACTATTGTATCTGGAGCTATGGCGGAAAGAACCAAATTCATTTCTTACTGTATCTATTCGGGAGTTATCAGCGCTCTGATCTATCCTATTGAAGCACACTGGATCTGGAACGCAGACGGATGGCTTTATCAGATAGGATTCCATGATCTCTCCGGCTCCTGTGCGATCCATATGGTTGGAGGTATTTCCGCACTTGTTGGAGCCAAGATCCTTGGTCCGAGAATCGGCAAGTTCAGCAAGACCTCTGACGGTGAAATCAAAGTACACGCTATACCCGGTCATAACCTTACGATCGGCGCTCTGGGAGTATTTATTCTCTGGTTCGGCTGGTACGGTTTTAACCCGGCAGCTTCAAAATCAGTTGAAATGCTCGGCTCTATATTCCTTACTACAACTATAGCTCCGGCTGTTGCAACGGTAGTATGTATGATATTTACATGGCTGAAATACGGTAAGCCTGATGTTTCAATGTGCCTGAATGCTTCGCTTGCAGGACTTGTAGGAATTACGGCAGGCTGCGACGTAATGGACGCCTTCGGCGCTCTTGCAGTCGGCATTGTTTCGGGACTGCTGGTCTGCTTTGGCGTATGGTTTCTTGATTATAAGCTTCATATCGACGACCCGGTAGGAGCGGTTGCGGTTCATATGATGAACGGTATCTGGGGAACGATAGCGGTAGGTCTTTTCGCAACTGATACTGCTCCCGGATTTGCGATCGCTCAGAACGGCGGCGCAAGCGGAATAAGCGGCAGCGGTTTATTTTACGGCGGCGGTCTTGAACTGCTCGGAAAACAGAGCTTAGGAGTTCTTGCAGTAGGCGCATGGACGGCTGTTACAATGTCAATAGTATTTTTTGCAATCAAAAAGACGATCGGTCTGAGAGCCTCCGAACAGGAAGAGATCATCGGCTTGGACGTTACCGAGCACGGTCTTGTTTCTTCCTATGCCGACTTTGCTCCCGCAATGGGCAGTGATATGCTGGGCTATACTAAGGACGACGCAAAAAGCGTGATCAGGGTTGACTCATCAGCGGAACCTGTAGTTTCTGTTGAAAAGGCTGTTACTGTTGAGAATTACACGACCCCTGCCCCTGACGATTCTTCAAGGATCACAAAGGTCGTTGTTGTCTTTAAGCAGACAAAGCTTCAGGATTTCATTGCAGCAATGGAATCTATCGGCGTAACAGGTATTACTGTTACAAACGTACTCGGGTGCGGTATGCAGAAGGGACAGCAGGAATACTACAGAGGAGCAGTTGTTGAAACAAATCTTCTTCCTAAGGTAAAGGCTGAAATAGTAGTATGCAGAGTCCCTGTAAGAACGGTGATAAATGCAGCAAAATCCGCCCTTTATACAGGTCACATCGGTGACGGAAAGATTTTTGTCTGCGATGTTGAAAACGTAGTCAAGATCCGTACAGGCGAGGAAGGCTATGACGCTCTTCAGGACGACTGATACTGATTCGGCGTTGTCTTAATTAATTTGCCCCCATCCCACTTATAAATTATAGCTTGAAGTCCGCAGTACAGGAATTATCCGTCTGCGGACTTCGGCGTTTTTACTTCGGAGTACGGTTCAATAAAAACAGACGCTTACGAAATTAAAATCGCAGGCGTCTGGTCTTTATTTATATCTGAACTTATTTTCGTCAGCTGAGCTTATCGGGAGTAACAGCAAATGTGATCTTATTTTTATTTTCTACCGAGATCCCGTCTTTATAGGAGATCTCAAATTCTTTCCAGTCGGGTGAGACCTCGTAAGCAAGATAGCCCTTTATCTTCTTGCCGTTTCCTACATCACCTGCAAACTGATCGTATCCGTCAGGCTTGTTGATAACAATTTTCATATCTGTCGAATAGCCGTCCTCATATGCTTCCCAGTAGAACATATTGAGATGATCGTCCTTTCCGGAAACATTCTCTGCTTCAAAGTAAAGGATAAGGTAGACCTTTCCGTCAGACGGCGTATCTGTAAGAAGGCTGTTTTCGTCAGAAAGGCTGTCGTACTGCTTAGCGTCAAGGAATGAAATTTTCCATGAATCCGACTGAACGTATTCGCCTACGGTAGGCAGAGCTTCCGGCTCGGCTTCGGACGACTCCTCGGCGGCTTTGCTTTCTTCCTTTGATTCTGTATCCTTTTTGCTTTCAGTCTGTGATGACGATATTTTTCCTGTTTCGTTTCCTGATGAGCTGTCGTCTTTATCTCCGCCGCTTCCTACGGCTCCCCCTATAGCTGCAATAACTACTATAGCTGCGATAATTCCGATTATTAACCCCTTTTTGCTTTTCTTTTCTTCATTATCCATATTGATTCCTCCTATATTTGCCTTTCAGCATTTTACTACATAATTATACACTTTCCGATTAAATTTGTCAAGACTGTGGAAAATTAATAATAGAAAAAATTGAATTCTATGGCGCAATAAGAAAAAAACAGCTTAAATATGGGAGAATCTTCAGAGGGGTAAGGAACTGTAAATGATATTGATATTCAAAACGCTTAAAAAATTACAAATCAAAGTGTTTATTACAGCGGATTTTATTATAAAAGCGGCGCATATTATAGTAAACGCTATTTGTGAAAAACTTGACAAAGCCTGTGAAATAAGGTATAATAATATCATATATTTATTGTGAAGGGAATGTTTTGAATGGGTTTCACACTTACTGAAAAAATCTTGAAGGCTCACTTAGTCGACGGTGAATTTGTCAAGGGACAGGAAATAGGAATAAAAATTGATCAGACGCTTACTCAGGACGCTACGGGAACAATGGCATACCTCGAATTTGAGGCTATGGGAGTACCCCGCGTAAAGACGGAGCGTTCTGTTGCTTATATCGACCATAATACGCTGCAGTCAGGTTTTGAAAATGCCGACGACCACCGTTTTATAGGCTCTGTAGCCAAAAAGCACGGAATTTATTTTTCACGCCCCGGCAACGGTATCTGTCATCAGGTACACTTGGAGCGTTTCGGCGTTCCCGGCAAGACGCTGATCGGTTCGGACAGCCATACCCCGACAGGCGGCGGTATCGGAATGATCGCTATCGGAGCAGGCGGACTTGACGTTGCGGTCGCAATGGGCGGCGGAGCGTATTATATCACTTATCCTAAGGTAGTAAAGGTTAACCTTACAGGCAGGCTTTCACCGTGGGTCGCGGCTAAGGACGTTATTTTAGAAGTTCTCCGCAGGCTTTCCGTAAAGGGCGGAGTAGGAAAGGTGATCGAGTATACCGGCGAGGGCGTTAAGACCCTTTCAGTACCCGAAAGAGCAACTATAACCAATATGGGAGCAGAGCTTGGCGCTACAACCTCTATTTTCCCTTCAGACGAGATAACACTTGAATTTCTTAAGGCTCAGGGCAGAGAGGACGTATGGTGTGAGCTTAAAGCCGACGACGATGCTGTTTACGACGAGATCGTTGATATAGACCTTTCAGAGATCGTTCCTATGGCGGCTTGTCCTCATTCGCCTGACAATGTAAAGACCTGTGAGGAGATCGGCAGGCTGAAAATTGATCAGGTTTGTATCGGTTCATGTACAAACTCTTCATTTATGGATATGATGAAGGTAGCTCATATACTCAAAGGAAAGACTGTTCACCCCGACGTTTCGCTGTCTATAGCTCCCGGATCTAAGCAGGTGCTGAATATGCTGGCTCAGAACGGCGCACTTTCAATTATGATTGACGCAGGAGCAAGGATCCTTGAATCTGCCTGCGGTCCGTGTATCGGTATGGGTCAGTCGCCTAACTCAAAGGGCGTATCGCTCAGAACCTTCAACAGAAACTTCGAGGGACGTTCGGGAACTAAGGACGGTCAGATATATCTGGTATCTCCTGAGCTTGCTGCCGCATCTGCTCTTACAGGCTATCTTACCGATCCCAGAACTCTGGGAGAAATGCCTGAATTCAGGCTGCCAGAGCATTTTGTAATTAATGATAATATGGTTGAAGCTCCTGCTTCAGTTGAGGATATGGACAAGGTCGAAATTCTAAGAGGTCCGAATATCAAGCCTTTCCCTGAAACCGCTCCGCTCGACGAATCTATCGAATGCAGGGTATCGCTTAAGGTCGGCGACAATATTACTACAGACCATATAATGCCTGCGGGAGCTAAAATTCTTCCGCTGCGTTCAAATATTCCTGCAATTTCTCAGCATTGCTTCACGGTATGCGATGAGGAATTCCCAAGACGTGCTAAAAATATGGGCAAGTCGATTATCGTAGGCGGCTCTAACTACGGACAGGGCTCTTCAAGAGAGCATGCAGCGCTGGCTCCGCTTTATCTCGGGATCAAGGCGGTTCTGGTCAAGAGTTTTGCAAGGATCCACAGAGCAAACCTTATAAACGCCGGTATTCTGCCGCTTACTTTTGTAAACGAGGCTGATTACGATAAGATCTCACAGGGCGATGAAATTGTGCTTTCAGACGTAAGAGCAGCTGTAGAAGCTGATAAGACAGAGCTTACCGTTGTAAACAAGACCACAGGCGCTGAAATTCCCGTACTCTGCGAGCTTACAGGACGTACAAAGGATATTATCCTTGCAGGAGGACTGCTTGACTACACAAGAGAAAGCCTAAAATAAAATGGACAGCGTAATAAGATTTATTTCGTCTGTACTGATAATAGCGCTATTGCTGCTTATATCGGACAAACTCGGCATAAATCCCCTGAATCAGAAAAAGATGAGCGTGAAAAAACAGCTGCTTTTTATTCTGATTCTCGCTTTGCCCTATATCTTATTTTTCGTTATTATGATGATTCTTTTTGAGTTAAGCTTTTAAAACAGGAGGAATGTAAAATGTCAAAAATCCAAATGAAAACACCCCTTGTCGAAATGGACGGCGACGAAATGACCAGAATTATCTGGCAGGAAATAAAGGATATTCTTATTCTGCCCTATGTGGATCTGAAGTCCGAATATTATGATTTGGGTCTTGTTCACAGAAATGAAACAAATGATCAGGTAACGGTTGATTCTGCTAATGCTACGAAAAAATACGGAGTTGCGGTAAAGTGTGCTACGATCACTCCTAATGCCGCAAGAATGCCTGAATATAACCTCAAGGAAATGTGGAAGTCTCCTAACGGTACAATAAGAGCAATGCTGGACGGCACTGTTTTCAGAACTCCTATTCTCGTTAAGGGGATAACTCCGTATATTCCTACATGGACAAAGCCTATTACTATTGCACGTCACGCTTATGGTGACGTTTATAAGAACGTTGAAATGAAGTGCCCCGAAGGCTCTAAGGCTGAGCTTGTATGCACTGACAAGAACGGAAACGAAACGAGAGAAACGATCTACAGCTTTGAGTGCGACGGAATTATTCAGGGTCAGCACAACAAGTCTTCTTCAATAGCTTCCTTTGCAAGAGCCTGCTTTAACTTTGCACTTGATACAAATCAGGACGTATGGTTTGCTACTAAGGACACTATTTCCAAGAAATACGATCATACCTTCAAGGATATTTTCCAGGAGATATACGATAATGAATACAGGGAAAGGTTTGAGGCTGCGGGTATAGAGTATTTCTATACGCTTATTGACGACGCAGTAGCAAGAGTTATACGTTCAAACGGCGGCTATATCTGGGCATGCAAGAACTACGACGGCGACGTAATGAGCGATATGGTAGCTACGGCTTACGGTTCGCTTGCAATGATGACTTCGGTCTTGGTTTCACCTGACGGCGTTTACGAGTATGAGGCGGCTCACGGAACTGTTCAGCGTCATTACTATAAGCACCTCAAGGGTGAGGAGACCTCCACAAACTCTGTAGCAACATTGTTCGCATGGACAGGCGCTCTGAGAAAGAGGGGCGAGCTGGACGGTTTGGAGGAGCTTGTTAATTTCGCTGATTGTCTTGAAAAGGCAACTGTCAGGACGATCGAGGACGGCGTTATGACAGGCGATCTTTATCTGCTTTCAACTCTTGAAAACAAGAAAAAGGTCAATACTGAGGATTTCCTCAAGGCGGTGGACGAAAGATTAAAGCCTATGCTTGGCTGATAGGATAATTATTGAGAAGCATAAATATCTGATTCATATAGGGGCGGATTTTTATCCGTCCTTTTATGGCGTTTTTACGGAGTGGTTTTGATATGGCAAAAAACGGTTCTATTTCTTCTTCGGTTATAAAAAGACTTCCCAGATATTACAGGTTTCTGGGTGAGCTGAAAAAGCAAGGTGTTGACAGGATATCTTCAAGAGAGCTTTCTGCGCTTATGAAGCTTACCGCTTCGCAGATAAGGCAGGATCTTAACTGCTTCGGCGGCTTCGGACAGCAGGGATACGGCTATCACGTTGACGAGCTTCACAGCGAAATAGGCAAGATACTGGGAGTTGATAAAAACTTTAAAACAATACTTATCGGCGCGGGAAACCTTGGACGCGCTATTGCGACGCATATAAATTTTGAAACAAGAGGATGTAAGCTTATCGGTATTTTTGATATTAATCCTGAGATAGTAGGTAAAAGTGTGGGAAGCCTTACAATACGTCATGTAGACGAGATCGAAAGCTTCTGCAAAGAAAATTCTCCTGCGGTCGCAGTGCTTTGTATCCCTAAGTCAACTACTCAGGCTATAGCTGATAAGCTTGTCAGTCTTGGACTTAAAGCCTTCTGGAACTTTTCGCATTACGACCTGAGTATCGAATATGAAAATATAGTAGTTGAAAACGTTCACCTCGGCGACAGTCTTCTGACGCTTACTTATGGAGCTAATATTATTGATAATGCAGATTAATATATATTTTATATTAATTGGTTTACTGAGATAATGTTTAGTTTATTTAATTATATTTATATTATTAATGCGGAGAAATACCGCCTTTTATAATAATAAAATATTTTTCACAGTAAAAATGTTCTGAGCAATTATTAACAAAATATTTCTTGATTTTTGTCTACAATTACTATTGTAACTATATAGGCATTATAGTATAATATATTAGTAAGATTACATATATTAGCGCAGGTAAAACCAATAGCATGGTAATACAGTTAAGAAGGGGATGGATCTATGAAATCAGCGGTAAAATTTGATGCGACGCGTTTTGCCAATATCTCGCCCAAGTATGTGTATTTATTTGCTGATATATGCTGCTTGATAGTTCATATAGTTTTTATTTTCTATTTTAGATACATTGGCGTTACCGAAATGATGTATTTCAATTTTTTCAGTTCGGCGCTTTATCTGGGTTTTTCTTTTCTGATTTTCAATGTAGAGAACGTAACGCCTATGCTGTGCATAGCTTTGTTCGAGATAGTGGTTCATGCTGTTGCGGCAACGGTGTATGTGGGCTGGGGCTACGGCTTTGCAATGTTTCTTGTGTGTATAGCTCCTGTTCCGTTTTTCGTGGAGTTTAAAAGGGTAATGACTCCGTATATAATAACTCCGGTAATAGTAACCGTTTTTATGCTTCTGAAATTTTATACGGTAGATGACGCACACGTTATTTACCCTGACTTTGATAAGACATCGCAGCTAGTGCTGTATACATTTAACAGTTTTTTTGCATTTCTTATGATAATCTGCATAGCCGCGATATATAAAATATCAAAACAGATATCTCAGCATCAGCTGAAAGCGAAAAATGAAACTTTAAGCAGGCTTGCGACTATAGACCCGCTTACAAGGCTCTTCAACAGACGTGCGATGATGGACTTTTTCAAACAGATACAGAGAAATGCTGCGGCAGCTGACAGCAGATATATAATTGCAATGGGAGATATCGACAATTTTAAACAAGTTAACGATACATACGGTCATGCATACGGCGATATGGTTTTAAAACAAATTTCGGAAGCTATGAGTATACTTGTTCCGTCTGAGGGATATGTTTGCAGATGGGGCGGAGAAGAACTGCTTTTCGTGATCCCCAATACCGGTATAGAGGCCGGTACAAGGGTCGCGGCTCAGATCCGTTCCGAACTTGAAGCAATGAGCTTCAGCTGCGGAGCTGATACCTTCGGGGTTACGATAACTATAGGCGTCTGTGAATGTGGTAAGGATCTTTCTTATGAAGAAGGACTGAAAATTGCTGACCAGTATCTTTATTACGGAAAGAAGCATGGAAGAAACTGCGTAATAAATAAAAATAACTGCGGGGAGGAAATTGTTATTCCGATCTGCGGAGCTTTCGGAGATAATTCGTAAAACTGTCGGATATAAAGTCCGGCAGTTTTTTTAGCCGAAGCTTATCAGGAATTGTGCATTGTGCATTGATAATACTGGTTCATTTTGTGCAAAAGGGTAATTTTTCGGATTGTTTTGTATAAATTGTTGACTATTTAATAACAATTATGATATAATAATAAGTATTAAAATATTACCTTTCTGCTGCTGTAACAGCGTTTGCAGTACGGAAATCTATTAAAACTTAAAAGCAAGGTTCGGTTTTCTGTTGCTTTAAGCAAGGGCTTATGCGAAGGCTCTTCGAGAGCTTTACCCGGCCTGTAAACAAGCGGTTAAAGCTTGAAAAAACAAAAAAATTTAGTCAGCAAAATGAAATAACCCGTTCTTAACGCTCGGGATTTGGAGGTCTGAAATGGATAAGCAGATTGATTACGGAAGTTACGCCGGCTACCGTGAAACCGTACGGACTCTTACAGGAAATTTAAAGGAGCTGCTGCGGCTGAGCGAGGATATTTCTCTTGTTAATACAGCGCAGTCTATAAGGGAAACTATTGATAAATCTGACGACGATCATTTTGAGGTTGCAATAGTCGGAGAATTTAAGCGGGGTAAATCCACGCTTATTAACGCACTTCTGGGGCAGGAGGTGCTTCCTGCCGACGTTCTGCCGGCAACCGCTACTCTTAACAGGGTTACATACAGCGAAGAGCCTTACGTTCAGGTAGAATATAAAAACGGCACAAGCGAAAGGATCGATATCGATCAGCTTGAAAACTATGTTACAAAGCTTACCTGCGAGGCGGAGGAAAGAGCGGAAACCGTTAAGGAAGCGACAGTTTACTATGATACGGATTTCTGCCGCAATAATGTTGATATAATTGATACCCCGGGTCTTAACGACGACGAGCAGATGACTAACGTTACCCTGTCTATCCTGCCTAAGATCGACGCGGCAGTATTTGTGATCAGTGCAAATTCGCCGTTCTCTCAGTTTGAAAAGGATTTTTTGGAAAAGAAAATGCTTACGTCCGACGTGGGAAGAATTATTTTCGTAGTGAACTGTTTCGGAACATTTTCACAGGAGGACGAAAATAAGATAGTTGAAACCGTAAGAAGCCGCATTACAAAATATGTAATGGATAAGGCGAAAAAGGTAATGGGTGAGGACAGCCGTGAGTTTGCCGTTTACAAGAGAAAGATCGGAACTCCGAGAGTTATCGGACTGTACGCTAAAAGGGCGCTTACGGCTAAAAAAATAGAGGATCCGAAGCTTCTTGAGGAAAGCAATTTCCCTGAGTTTGAAAAGGCTCTTGAAACTATGCTTACCAAGGAGAGGGGAGTTATAGCCCTTCAGATACTGGCGAATAAGATAACAAATTCGGGAACGGAAATACTCCGCTCGGTAGTTATGCAGGAAAATGCGCTGATGATGGCGAACGACGAGTTTATGGAGCGGTATGAAAATGCTATAAGCGAAATAGACGATATAAGGAATAAAAAGCGTCAGGAATTTGTTAAGATAAACGACGCCGCAAATAAGGTCTTTTCGGATCTCCAGCCTGTGCTTGACAGCTACTGGACGAATATCGAGCAAGCGGCTATGGACGTTATAGACAGCTTCCAGATGTCCTCCGACGATTTTAAAAAGGATCAGCTTAAAATGGTTACTGCGAAGCTTACGGATAAGATAAAGGAAAGCATTGAAGCAAGAGCGCAGCTTATCTGCGAGCAGATACAGAATTCGATAAATATCGCTATCAGCGTTGAAGCCGAGCGTTTACAGGGCTTTGAAGACGAGTTCTTTGAGTCTGTAGCCCGTATTCAGGAGATGTTTACCGTTTCCGAAAGAGTATCAAGAAACGGCAGCGGAATAGATAAGGGAATAGGCGCTGCGCTGGGTTCATTCGGAGTAGGTGGTCTGTTCATAGGCTTCCGCGAGGCTGGCTTCAAAGGTGCGCTTCTCGGAGGAGTTACAGGCTTTGCAGGCTTTTATGCAACCTTTTATACCGCAATGTTCTTTACGGGAGTTCTGGGAATAACCGCCGCGCTTCCTGCAACGCTCTGTCTTATGGCTATTGCGGGACTTGCAGGAACTTTTTCGGCTAACTTTGCAGTTGATAAAATTCTGGTAAAGGAGAGGATCGACAAGTATAAGTCGAACTTTAAAACTCAGGTAAAAAAGCAGTTCCATGAAATGAAGCTTAACAACGACTTTACCGAAACGGTTCGCCGTCAGGTATTTTCGGCTTTCGAGGGTCTTAAAACCAAAATTGAAAATGAAACAGAGATAATTCTCCGTGATACTCAGGAGACCCTTGATAACCTAAACGATCTTAAAACGGAAAAGAGCAGTATCTCCGAAAGGGAAATGGAGCGTCTGCACGCGATCGCCGAATCAGCAAGCGCTATCGTTTCGGACGCTTACGCAGTCAGAAGAGTGCTTTCTGAGGCAATGGAAAATTAGTTTTTTGTGCTGTTATCGGCATTTCGGCACGGAAAAATTATTAAGGAGGTACTTGAATGAGCGATTCAATGGAATCCGTCAATCCGCTTTTGCAGATAGATACGGGGTTTCGTTCATATCTTAACGCATATACACGTTCATTTCAGAATCATGTAGTCGATGGACAGCTTGACTATGCTTTTGATTCGGATTTTGCGGTAAGACAGAAGATAGCCGGACTGGCAGGATGGGGAAAGCTTGCCAAGGCGGTCAATTCGAGCGATATTTCAGCTGAGGCAAAGCACCTTTTCATGAAGTGCAATCAGGCAGGTGCGCTGAAATATCCCGAGCTTTACGATATTGTTAAGATATGCGCCGAAAGACTCGAACTTAATCTGCCTATAGTATTTGTAAGGGAAGATGTAGATAAGCCGCTGATCTATTCGGTGGCAAGCGATATAATAGAACCTTGTATAGTAATGACCCAGAAGCTGCTGGAGCTTTGTACGGCGGAGGAGCTTCAGCTGCTTATCGGCTGCGAAGCGGGAAGGATCCAGAATAATCATGCTGTATATAACTGGGCTTTTACCTATCTTAATTATAACAGAAACGTCTATAAGCCAATTGAGCGTTCGTATAAGCAAAGCGTAAGCAATCAGCTTGTATGTGCGCTTATCGAATGGGTAAAGTATGCCGATATAACCGCCGACAGAGCGGGGATCATCTGTATTGACGAGCCGGGAAGATTTCTCGATATATCCTGCGGTCTTTATAAAAAGGGATATATAGATTTCTACGGCAGAACTCAGCAGGGTATTGATTTTATCAAGCTTAATGAGCTTCAGAACGTTAATCATACTACGGCGGCAAGAAGCCTTAAAACTGACGGCGGACTGTCCGAGCTTGAAAGACGTATGCTGGCGTCTGCGGAGTTTCTTTCCTGCGATTCTCTGTTTGCGTGGAGAAGCGATATAGACAAGAAGGATATTCATACCATTACCGGTCAGATATGCGATGTCCGAACTTCATTAATTCTCGGAACGGGAGGGCAGTAGTATGGAAATTTACGATTACAAGGCTGCCGGAAAGGATATCGAAGCCGTTCGCGGAAATATTGAGAGCCTTATAGCCGACAAAGAGCTTGAAAAGATCCTGGGTCAGGATTTTACAGGCGAGCTGAAGGAATGGGACGAAATAGTGGCTAAAAGGTGCGGAGAGCCTTTTACTCTGGTTATTCTGGGTGAATTTAAAAGAGGAAAAAGCACGATAATAAACGCACTCCTCGGAAAAGAGCTTGCGCCCTCGAATGTTTCCCCCGAAACCTATACGATAAATGAGATCTCCTACGGCGAAACGCCTGTGGTTGAAGCGGTTCTTGAAAACGGGCAGAGAATTCCGCTTGAATTTGCGGATATTACAAGGGATAGGCTTGAGGTCAAAATGAAGCTGTTCCCGGCAAAAATAGCCTACCTAGATATACGGGACAGCGCTCCGATACTAAAGGAACTGAGAATAGTTGATACTCCCGGGCTTTCCGATCTTGACGATCTGGATAAGCAGGTAGCGGAGTATCTGGTAAACGCCGATGCAATTATGTATGCGGCTTCAAGCCTTCTGCCTTTCTCGGAAACTGAGCAGATGTTTCTTGCAGGACACGTTCAGCCGCAGCGTTTCGGAATGCTGTATGTTCTTGTCAATATGATAGACGCTCTGAACTGTCGGCAGGATGTAGATAAAATAATGAACCGCTTTTCAAGGCTTGCAGAGCAGATAGTGCCTAATGCGTTTGTTTACGGTATAAGCGGAGCAGATGAGCTGAAAAGAAAGCTGGGAGCCGAAAGACTTCCCGATAAGGGTACAAGAGAGTACTATGAAACTCAGTTCTTTAAGTTTGAGCTTTCCTTAAAGCGGGATATTATAATGCAGAAGGACGTTATAAGAACTAAGCGCGTCCTTACAATGCTGGATCATCTGGTAAACGAAACAAAGGCTAAGATCCATATGTTTTCTGAAATGGCGGAAATGGATCAGAAAAAGCTGGAGGAAAAGACCAGAAGCTTTGACGAGCAGTGCTCTCAGCTTGCGTCGGCGCTTGAGGAATGTAAGCCTGCGCTTCATTTAAGCGTTATTGAAATGCAGCAGGAGGCTGAGCAGTGGATGTACGAGTTTTTCGCAAGGCTCAGGCTCAGTATGCTGGAGTGCAGGAAGAAAGACGAAAACGGCGAGGATATTTATTCGCCTGAGGATATAGAAAAGTATTTTTACTCTTTCCTTATGGAAAAGGTCGGAGAAGCCTATAGGGCCTGTATAGAATGTCACAGAGCGAGGATAAACGGTATAGTTGAGAAGATGAGCCGTGATCTTGCGAAAAAGCTTGGATTGCAGGAGCTTTCGTCGGTCACTCAGTCTACCTCTGCCGACAGGCTTATGATGTCGCTGAATAAAAACGTTACCCGTTCTGTTATGAACGTAAAGCTGTTCGGAACAAGCGAAACCTTTCCGCCGGCGGCTCTTTCCGTATTCAGTATAATCCTCAAGAAGAAAAGACAGACCGATATAATAGATATTGCGCTTGAGAATTACGACGATATAAGAATAAATATCGTCAAGGATATAAAAAATGTGTATCAGGATCTGGAGGTCAAGGCTTGTCAGCGTCTTGACGGTATTTATCAGTATCAGGCTGAGGTAGGAAAAGAGGCTCTGAATCAGGCTAAGGAAATGCTCGGAAGTCTTGACGTCAGAACTATCGGAGATACTCTCAGCAAAGCGGATAAGCTTCTGGAGCAGTCTGCCGCAGTGCTTGCGAAATACAGTCTTGAATAAAACAGTAAGGCTGCCGTACAAAAAAGTGCGGCAGCCTTGATTTATACCTGATCATTCAGTTCAGCAGTCATATAGCCTATCTTTACAGTCTGTCCCGGAACGCTTACTCCGTCGGAAACGGATATCGGAAGCTTCTGTTCCTCTGAAAAGCCTATAGTTTCGCCGTCTTTAAGTTCCGCTCCTGAGGATACTACATACTCCGAAATGCTGAGAATAAAGCTGTAAAGCTCAGGCGGCTGCGCAATTGAATCAATTACCTCTATTTCCTCATAGCCGAAATATCTGAGTCCTGAGGTAAAGCCGCAGAGAAGCGTATCCTTGGTTATATACATTCCGGTATATATAAGTATAGGCATAGGAAGCTCGCCCTGCTTAATCGTTTCAGCAAACTGTATGTAGAAATTCTTTTCATAAACAGTAGGGTTCTTGTAAATACCAATAGCGTTTTTCAGCTTCAGCAGAGAACAGGCGACCTTTGCAAACAGCAGCGACTGTTTAAGTGCATCGGTTTTGTTCATTACCGCCAACATAACGTGAGCCTTGTGCTTTGCGGTTTGTGCAGAAGCGTCCTTCCAGAGAAAATTGTTTTTGGCGTTTTCCTCCGCTTCGTTATCAGGAACCGGATTAGGCATAAGCGAACAGGCGACCATCATATCGTCTGATTTGAAAACTATAGCGTTATCCTTTACTTCGTCCTGAAAAACTATTCCCCAGTCCTCCTTCAGATAGTGACGGAAACGCGGCCAGTCCATATTGGCGTCAGTAAGCAGAACGAAGCCTGCAAGTACATTTCCTTTGGAATTTTCATTTGAATTGCTCATTATTTTTCCTCCGTTATTTTAAATATGCAAGAAATAAGGCGGAATGATCCGCCTTAACAGTAATTTTTATCAGATCTTTGAATATCCGAAGCTGTTTACCAGAGCGTCTACCTTCTGACCTCCGCTGCACAGCGGGCATGATGAAGGACTGTAGGTTTCGTAGCTGGGCAGATCGGAGGCTGTAAAGATGGCGTGGACCGAAATGCCGTTTGATTCCTTTATAGCCGAAAAGATCGCGCCGATAGCTGCAAGATGACCGTTATAATACTGTAAGCAGTCGATAGCTCTGTTTATGCTTTTACCTGTCGAGGCTGAGGATATAAGAAGAAGCACCTGTTTTCCCCAGATCTTTTTCTGAGTATTATCACGGAAGATCATCTGATTATTAGCGTTAAGCTCAGGAGTAACGACGGCAATATCCGAACCGCTGTTTATTCCGCTTTCCGAAAGGCTCTGTGCGAGAAAAGCGCCGAGCATTTCAGTTCCCTCAAGACAGATAATAGTATCTATATTAGTTCCCGTATACGTTGTAGCAAGCTCATTGGCAGCTTCCTTAGCCATTTTGTGGCTGGTTTTGATAGCGGTCATATCTACATAGTAATTTACATGAGAATGGTTTGTAGCAAAATGACCCGGAATAATTCCGATCTTAATTTTGTTATTCTTTGCTGCATATATTGTCTGAATGCGTCCTTCCAATTTGATAGCCTCCTTAAATTCATTTGATATTAGTAATTATAACATATTTTCGCCTTAATTTCAAGCATTTCTTTGATAAAATTTCACAATAGTTTTTGTGAAATTGTTACAAGTTTTGTTAGTTCATCAGAAAATTTATTGACAAATATAATATAAAAATGGTATAATATTAGCAAAATATAAATTTTAAAGCAGGCGGACTAAATATGAAAAAATTATTGCCAATTCTACTTGTTCTTTTGATCTCATTTAGCTTTGTTGGTTGTCAAGAAACTCAAATCAAAGAGCCCTGCGATGACATTATCAATAGCTCGTTATCTTCAGAGATAACCTCAGAGACTGATGTCATTGAAAACTCAGAAAAGGGAGAGACTGAAGTTAGTCAGCCAGAAACTAGTCAATCATCTGAAAGAGACCCTGAGGTCTCTCCCGTACACATGATTAGAGGCTCTGTACAATATAATCTTGACTATGGTACAGATGCTCTTCAATATGATGATATAACTTCTATACGAAATTATTGGGAGATCCCTACAAGTCCAGAGGCTTTTTCCAAGTTCTCTTCAGAAGTTTGTATGGTTCTTCTGTTTAACGATACTGAGTTGGGAAACAGAGGAGAAGTAATAGGGTCTGCTGTCTCTATAGATGAACACTCTAAAAGCTTTTTTGAAGACTACTCAATGATAACAGTTGACAGAGATGAGATCACAGTCTCAATTCTTCACGCTTTTGAGATATCTGATTCAGGGAAATCTATTCCATTGGGAGTGAATATTGAACAAAACAGAACAAAAGATTGTTACTATGTGCTAAAGACAATTTTTGATGTCTCTTCAGATTACAGAGAGTTAAACTATAGTCATTCAAAGATAAGAAAAGTTTCTGGAAATCAAAATTTTTATGACGGAGAATACATTGATTCTCTTGATATTGCAGGTTCTGGAGAAACTCTTACAACAGAGCTCTTACAAGAACAGTACAGTGGTCTTTCCTTCATGAAGAACTATTCAGAGAAAGTACTAAAATAAGAAAAAGAGGTAGATATGATGGATATCTACATAACAGTAGAAACTCAGTCTCAAGAAGATGATAAACTTATCAATCATTCTTCTATAGACTTTCCAGTTGACGTCTGTATGAGACATCTTGATGCAGACTCTGGTCGTGTTTTATCAAGACAGTACACTCATAACAGGGTTTTGAAATACTTTGGCTTATACTCAATGTAAGTATTGTATATTCACCATTAGAAAAACAGTTTCTTACAGCAACGAGAGGCGCAGGATATATTAATAACAAAAGATTTTATGCCGAGTTTAGTTCATACATAATAAAAAAGTCCAATGGATCAACAGTAAGGGTCGTAAATCAGGAAACCGGAACAACTGTGCTTGCCGTTGAATGGGAATACGATGAAAGCGGCGAACTTACCGGTCTTACAAGCGGGCCTTGCCTGATAGATGAAAATACATTGGGAAAATGGGGAATTGAAGGGGATTTTAAATATATAGAAGAATAATAAGAGAGCCGGCTGATAAAGCCGGTTTTCTTTATCCCTTCGCCAGATACCAGCTTTCTCCCTCTCCTACGTCTACGGACATCGGTACAGCAAGGGAAACGGCGTTTTCCATTTCCTCCTTGAGTATCTGTGCCGCCTTTTCCTTGTCTGTAAGGGAAACTTCTATAATAAGCTCGTCATGAACCTGTAAAATCAGCCGTGCGTTCAGCTTTTCTTTTTGAAGCCTGCGGTATACTCTTACCATTGCTATTTTTATTATATCTGCTGCTGCTCCCTGAATAGGAGCATTCATTGCCGCGCGTTTACCGAATGCCTGCATGACCTTATTGGAGGCTGAAAGTTCGGGAATATAGCGCCGTCTGCCGAAAATAGTTGTAACATAGCCGTTCTTTATACCGTCCTCGACTGTTTTGTCCATAAATTCGGACACTTTAGGAAAGTTGTCAAGGTAATTCTGAATATACTTCTTGGCTTCGGCTACCGAAACGCCTATATCCTTTGAAAGCGAAAATGCCCCGATACCGTAGATAATACCGAAATTTACTGCCTTTGCGGCGGAACGCATTTCAGGCGTTACAAAGTCCTCGGGAAGTCCGAAAACCTGAGCGGCAGTGCTGGTATGGATATCCTTTCCCTCTTTGAAGGCTTCCTGCATATTTTTATCGCCGCATACCGAAGCCAGAACTCTCAGTTCTATCTGGCTGTAGTCGGCGTCAAGGAGGGTGTTTCCATTCTCGGCTACAAAAAATTTCCGCATATTTCTGCCGATCTCTTTTCTTACGGGAATATTCTGCATATTCGGTTCAGTGGAGGATATTCTTCCTGTACGGGTTTCGGTCTGCTTGAAAACAGAATGGACTCTTCCGTCAGGCTTTACCTCTTTGAGAAGTCCGTCGACATAGGTTGAATTGAGCTTTGTAAGTGTTCGGTATTCGAGAATAAGAGGAATTATAGGGTGCTTGTCCGCAAGACCTTCCAGAACTTCCGCATTGGTGGAATAGCCGCTTTTGGTCTTTTTCTTTGCAGGAAGTCCGAGATCCTCAAACAGCACCTTCCCAAGCTGTTTCGGAGAGCCGATGTTAAATTCCTGCCCTGCGTAATCGTATATCTGAGCGGTAAGCTGAGCTATATCGGCGGAAAGCTGTATTCCGAAAGCCTTTATTCCTTCGGTATCCGCTTTTACGCCAACCGCCTCCATAGAGCCGAGGACTTCGCACAGCGGCAGTTCTATGTCATAATAAAGCCTGTCAGTTTCAGTAAGCTCCAGCTGATTTTTCAGACAGGCACTTAAAGCCTCAAGGCTGGCTATTGAGCTGTAATTTTCTATATCCGAACGGTACATTACCTTATATGCGGAGCAAAGATTTTCAATTGTGTATTCGCTTGTCTGGGAATTGAGCAGATAACCGGCAAGATCGCAGGCGAAAACCAGGTTTTTAAGCGTCCTGCCGTTTTCAAACGCCGTTCTGTAGGCGGTTTTACCCTCAAAGCAGGTTTTTTCTCCTTCGCTTTCAAAATAATCGAGAGAAAGCTTCAGGTCTTCTGTATAGAAAATATTGCTTCCGCATTGTATTTCAAGCTTTTTTCCGTCGTATACAAAGCATGAGGCAGCGACGGAAATTTCGTCAAGGCTTTCCGAAGTTAATTCGGATATATCAAACTTAGGAAGATCCTTTAATTTCAGCTTTTCTTCTTCGGAGGATACAGGGTTTGCAGCCGCAGCTTCTCCCGTAAGCTTCAGTCTTTCCATAAGCTTAAGCATTTCAAGCTCGGTCAGCAGTTCTTTGGTTTCCTGCGGATTTCCCTCAGCCGGCTTATAGCTTTCGGGAGCTCCGTCTATAGGAGCGTCAAGGCAGATCTCGGCGAGAAACCGGCTGTCTAATGCGTCCTGACGACCGTCTTCAAGCTTTGCCCTTACTGATCTGGTCAAGGTCAGACTATCCAAATTTTTGTACAGTTCATCTACGCTTCCGCACTGCTGGATAAGAGAAAGAGCGGTTTTTTCACCGATCCCCTTAACGCCTGAAATATTGTCAGAGGAATCCCCCATAAGCGCCTTTACTTCGATCATCTGCTTCGGAGAAACGCCGTATTCGTCCATAATACGCTGTGGAGTATATATTTTAGTTTCCTTTGTTGTAGCAAGGCGGACTGTTACCTTATCGTTTATAAGCTGAAAGCTGTCCCTGTCGCCTGTAAGAATATAACATTCGTTCCCTGATTCGGCGAAAATACGGGACAGAGTTCCTAAAATATCGTCTGCTTCATAACCTTCGCATTCTACTATTTTTATTCCCATTGAGGTCAGCAGCTTTTTTATTACCGGCATCTGCTGGGCAAGCTCGTCGGGCATTCCCTTGCGGTTGGCTTTATAAGACGCATTTGCCTTATGCCTGAAAGTAGGGGCTTTAAGGTCGAAGGCTACCGCAGCGCAGTCGGGATTTACCTCCCCCAGCTCCTTCAAATATATATTCATAAATCCTGTAATTGCGTTTGTAAACTGTCCCTTTGAATTTGACAGTATCCTTATTCCGTAGAACGCCCTGTTCATTATGCTGTTTCCGTCGATTGCAAGTAATTTCATTTTTGTACCTCAGATCAGTTTTCTTATTTTTGGTTTAAGTCACTCTTCACATAACTTGTCCAGCGAGAGCGTTGCTATGCCGTTAAGGCTTTCGTCGGCTCTTTTTCCTGCAAGATAATCAAAATATCCCTGACAGCCTATCATTGCCGCATTATCGCCGCAGTATTTAAATTCCGGCATATAAAGCTTACAGCCACTTTTATCGCAGGCTTCCTGCAATGCTCTGCGGACTCCTGAATTTGCCGAAACTCCTCCGGCAAGTCCGATAGTAGTATACCCAAGAGCTTCAGCCGCTTTCATTGTTTTTCCCACAAGTATTTCTGACATTGTTTTCTGGAAAGAAGCCGCCATATCTTCACGGTTTATTTTCACGCCTTTCTGCTCGGCGTTATGTACGAGATTTATTACCGCAGTTTTCAGTCCAGAAAATGAAAAATCATATTCGCACCCTGCTACCTTAGGGTGAGGAAGCTTATAGGCTTCGGGATCGCCGAGCTTTGCGGCTTCGTCTATAAATTTTCCTCCCGGATATTCGTAGCCGAGAGTACGAGCCGCTTTGTCAAAGCATTCACCTGCGGCGTCGTCGTGAGTTCTGCCTATTACGCGGTATTTTGTGTAGTCAAGCACCTCTACGATATGGGAATGTCCTCCCGAAACCACAAGGCACAGATAAGGAGGTTTAAGATCCGGGTGAGAAATATAGTTTGCCGCAATGTGACCCGCAATATGATGAACAGGAACAAGAGGTTTTCCTGCCGACATTGCAAGTCCTTTGGCAAAGTTTATACCTACCAGCAGAGCGCCGATAAGTCCGGGAGCGTAGGTTACAGCAATTGCGTCAATTTCCGAAACGGAGCAGTCTGCTTCCTCAAGCGCCGCACTGACTACCCCCCAGATATTTTCTGCATGGCGGCGGGAGGCTATTTCCGGCACGACGCCTCCGTATAATCTATGCTCGGCGATCTGCGTTGCAACTATATTTGAAAGCACCTTTACTCCGTCCTCCACAACTGCGCAGGCAGTTTCGTCGCAGGAGCTTTCTATGGCTAAGATCTTCATTTTATTAACACTCCTTTTTGTGGCTGAGATGGATTCCGATATGTCCGATACCTAAAATTACCGTTGAGATTATAAGCAGAATATTTTTTCCGTAGATCCCCAGCAATAAAAATGCGGTTACTGGCAGACTTGCTCCTGCAACGGGTATTCCTAAGAAAGAGCTGTAAAAATCTTTCATCTCTTTATCGCTTCTGAAATATTTTATCCACCATACCTCATACATTATCATAAATATTGCTGCGGCGGCAAGCCATAATGACCAAGAAGAGAGCTTCCGCAGATTAAAGTCGGAACAGATCACGCTTAAAGCGGTTACGGCAACTTCACCTGTTCTTTCAAGCGTCAGAAGAAGCTTATTTTCTTTAAGTAAATACTTATCGTGATCCTTAGGCTTGTTTTTAGTCCATAGTATATTGGGAACAAAAAGCATAATTATAAATATCAACCCTGTATAGGAAAAGCCAAGGCTCATTTTTCCACCTACTTATCACAGTCTGTATATCCTTTTCATTTCATCTGTATATCCGCCGTTTTCATCGGTGGTGTAAAGCTGAGGCTCGACCTTCAGGAACGGGTTTCCGCCCTTTCTTCCCTCAGCCATTACAAGCCATGGGGCAGTGTACGGATTTTTGGATACAAACCTTACCCGCTTAGGCTCTATTCCGTTTTGGCGCATTGAAACCATTATATCGCACAGCCTTTCGGGTCGGTTGCATATGCAGAGCCTGCCGCCGTATTTAAGGTTTCTTATAGCCGCCGAGCATACATCGTCTATGGTACAGAGCATTTCGTGACGAGCTATCGAAACCGCCCTGCTGTCGTTTTTTGCACCTGTTCCGTCAAGCTTGTAGGGAGGGTTGCAGGTAATAAGGTCAAGCTCCTTTTCAGAGCGGTAGTTCTTCAGATCGCCCAGTATCGGAGTTATACAGCTTATTTCAGAGCGTTCAAGCGTAAGCTGAAGCTGCCGGTGAGCTATATCCTGTATCTCAACTGCGTCGATATGAGCAGGCTGAAAGTTTCTGTACATAAGCAGGGCGATTATTCCGCTTCCGGTACAGAAATCGCATACCAGATCCTTATGTCTGGGGGCTGCGAAGTCGGCAAGCAGAAAAGCGTCGGTGCCGAAGCGATGCTCGGCGGATATGCATATTTCTATTGTATCACTAAGCCGTTCAAATGTAAAGCCGTTCATTGCTTTCCTCCCAGCGTTTTAGTCATAAGCAAAGCATCCTCTGTCGGGTCTGAGTAATAGCTTTTTCTTATGCCCGTTTGAATAAAGTCCAGTTTCTTGTACAGCTTTTGTGCTGCGGTATTTGAAGCACGGACCTCAAGCAAAGCAAGCTCTGCCTGCGGATACAGCGTGAATGCCGCATTTATCAGCCTTTCGGCGATCCCACGACGTCTGTAGCTTTCAATAACCGCAATATTGTTTATTGTCAGCTCGCCGGCAACATACCAGACGTTTATAAAGGCTGCGGCTGTATCTCCGTCAAAAGCCGCAAGTATTGTGCAAAGCGGATTTCTAAGCTCTCTCAAAAAATAATCCTCACTCCACGGATCTGAAAAACAGACGTTTTCTATATTAAGTATCTCAGGGCAGTCGTAATCAAGCGCCTTTCTGATAAGTATATTCATATTCCCTCCAAATACCGTATAATGTATTTCAGATATAATTTATATACTTTATAAAGTATTTCATCTATTAACAGGTATATAGCTGATTTCAGCTTCAGTATCTGTTGCTTCAAGCTTGAAGATAACCGGGCGGAGTCCGTCGTTGCAGGAGCAGATCGCTACGCCGGGCTTTCTTACCCAGTCGCCGTAGTAGAAAAGACCTGTTTCTGCTCCGTGGGCAAGGGCGAAAACGTACTGGTAGATAGCTTTCCATGCCTCGTCGCACAGTCCTTCCGGCTTGGCGTAATCTGCGTAGAATACCTGCCCCTCGGTCATCATCGGGCAGGGCCCCAGATTTTCAGCGCCGTACTCGGCGGCAAGTTCTTTGTCCAATGTGGTTTTTAGCACTGTGATTTTTACCTTTTTCATATGTACTCCTCCGTATATATTGTTTTGTGCTTTGAGCTTTCCGAAGGCATATATATTTCCTTTCAAAAACGGCAGGCAAAATTTTATTCTCCCGAAACCAGCATTGAATACAGCTCGCCCTTGGAAAAGCCTGTAGCTTTGGCAATCTGTTTGCAGGCATCAGCGCCTCTCATGCCCTTTGCTATAAGGCTCTTTACCTGCAAAAGCGCGTCCTCTATGGTTTCGGCGGTATCGTTTTCCGATTCTTTGGCTCCCTCAATAACCAGAACAAATTCGCCCTTCGGCGTAACCGATGAATAGTATTCCAAAGCCTGAGAAAGCGTAGTCCGCATTATTTCCTCATGCAGTTTGGTAAGCTCGCGGCAGAGTGAAATTTTTCTGTCACCAAAATATTCCAGCATATCTTTGAGGGTATAGATAAGCTTGTGCGGCGCTTCATAGAATACAAGAGTGCGTTCCTCGTCTTTAACTGCGGCAAGATGTTCACAGCGCAGACGTTTGGTCGTTGAAAGGAAGCCCTCGAAACAGAAGCGTGAGGTTGAAAGTCCGCTTACAGCAAGGGCAGAGCAGACTGCGGTAGGACCGGGAACGACCTCCGTTCTGATCCCGTTTTCGGCGCAGAGTCTTACAAGATCCTCTCCGGGGTCTGATATACAGGGCATTCCTGCGTCGGTAACAACGGCGCAGTTTTCTCCTGCCGCTATTCTTGAAACTATCCGCATTGCGGCTTCTTCTCCGCTGTGACGGTGATAGCTTACCGACGGCTTTTTTATTTCAAAATAATTCAGCAGCTTTGCGGTCACTCTTGTGTCTTCGGCGCAGATAAAATCCACGCTTTTCAGTGTTTCAACCGCTCTGTAGGTCATATCTCCCAGATTTCCGATAGGAGTTCCGACAACGTAAAGTATCCCCATTTTTACTCACCCTTTCCTGACAGGATTGCTTCGGCAGTTCTTTCCAGATCGGCATAGGCGGAAAGATTTCCACATTCGCCCCGTATTTTCGCCGAGCCGGGCAGTCCCTTTACATACCACGCTACGTTCTTTCGCATTTCTTTCATGCCCTGAGTTTCCCCCTTGTATTTGCAAAGCAGCTTGGCATGACGCAGCATCAGCTTCATTTTTTCTTCTAAGGATATTTCCTCCGAAAGAATTCCTGTTTCGATATAGGTTCGGATCTCGTCAAATATCCACGGTCTGCCGTAAGAGCCTCTGCCGACCATAACAAGATCGCAGCCGGTTTGCTCATACATTGCTTTGCAGTCCGAAGGAGAGGTCACGTCGCCGTTTCCGATAACGGGTATATTCACCGATTTTTTTACCTGAGCGATAATATTCCAGTCGGCTTTTCCGCTGTAAAACTGATTTCTGGTCCTGCCGTGAACGGCTATTGCGGAAATTCCCGCCTGCTCAAGGCGTTTTGCAAACTCAGGTGCGTTGACGCTGTTTTCGTCCCAGCCTGCCCTTATTTTTACCGTTACCGGACAGCAGGCGTTTTCAACTGCGGCTTTTGCAATCTTGAATGCGGTTTCAGGCGTTTTCATAAGCGCTGAGCCGCTGCCGTTTCCTGCAATTTTCGGAACGGGACAGCCCATATTAATATCAATTATATCAGGCTTGAAGCTGTTAAGCAGATACGCTGCCTTTCCCATATAGACAGGATCTTCTCCGAAAAGCTGCAAAGCCATAGGACGTTCACAGTCCTCTATTTCGCAAAGGCGCGCGGTCTTTTTATCTCCGAAACAAAGTCCCTTGGAGGAGATCATTTCGCTTACAAGATACGCCGCTCCGAATTCCTTGCACATAAGGCGGTACGATTTGTCGGCTACCGACGCCATAGGCGCCAGTGCGGCGGTTTGTTCTATTTCAACGTTTCCGATATGTATAGTTTTCATAGTACTCCTTATCAGCAATCTGTTCCCGAGCCGACAGCTGCAGCAGGTCTGCTTTGCTTGCTTCTGCATATTTCAGGCAGATTTTCATATATAAATTCCTGAGCCGCTTTCGGAAATTTGACGGCAGTATATGCAGTTCCCAGTTTTGAAACTGTCTGAGCTTCAATTATTCCCGCTTCCTCAGACAGTATAGTAAGGGAGAGATTTGCCGCCTTCGGGCTTTTTCTTGCAAGATAGCCGTTATTTATTAGCCAGCTTTCAATAGCTGTTTTCAGCACAGCCTTATCTGCATTTATACCAAGCTGTTCAAAAATACAGTCGCACAGACGACTGAGGCTCATTTCCTCAGCTTTGCCTTTAAGCTTTGAGCAGTTATCGCAGATCATTCCGAACATTAAATTCCCATCGGTATTACCTGCCTTAAGCCGTTCAAGATATGCATTCGGGCTGCTTGAGGCGGCGGAGGGGTTTTCGGCAAGATAGCCTTTTATAACCTCAATAACCTGACTGCCGTAGCGCTCCTGCTTGGTTTTTCCTATTCCCGAGCATTCGAGCAGCTTCTGCGCAGTTGTGGGAAGCTGAACGCACATATCTCTCAGAGCGGTATCTGTAAAAATAATGTATGCAGGCATTTTGGCTTCGGCGGCAAGTTTTTGGCGAAGCTTTTTAAGACGGCTGAACAGCTCGGGATCCAGTGCGTAAACTCCGCCTGCGGTCTGCTGGGAGTGGCTTTTCGGAGCTTCTTTTGGCATTTTCATTGTAACAGTCTTTTTTTCAAAAAGTATCTCTCTTGCCTTTGAGGTAAGCGCAAGCACGGAATAATCTCCGATTCGGCGGATATATCCGTTTTCTTCAAGAAAATCTGTGATTCGTCTTATTCTGACGGTTGAAGCGCCGCTCATTATTCCGTAGGTCGAAAGGTCCTGAAGTCCGAACTGAGTTATCTTGGCGTTTTTTGAGCCTTTCAGAACAGCTGAGATAACTGCCGCTCCGAATGCCAGATGCCGCTGTGAAAGCCTGTAAATACAGGACAGTATCTTCTGGCTTTCAACGGTTATATCGACATCTTCAAAATTGGTATTGCAGTTGGAGCAGTTTGAACAGAAGCCTTTGGAGGTTTCGCCGAAATAGCGCAGCATAAATTCCCGCAGACAGCCGGAGGTCGTACAGTAAAATGTCATCTGTTTAAGCCGTTCAAGATCCCGGGAGCGTATATCGGCAGCAGTTTCCTCGTCAAGCTCGGGATTGTCGTCGGAGTTTTCGATAAGAAATCTGTTTGTACGGACGTCCTGACCGTTATACAGCAGAATGCATTCTGCCGGTTCTCCGTCGCGGCCCGCCCTGCCTGCTTCCTGATAATAGCTTTCTATATTCTTCGGCATATTATAGTGTATAACGAACGAAACGTTTGACTTGTCTATTCCCATTCCGAAAGCGTTGGTTGCGGTTATGAGCTGTACTCGGTCGCAGGTAAAATCGTCCTGATTGGTTCTGCGTTCCTCGTCGGAAAGTCCTGCATGATAGCGGGTGCAGGGGAATCCCTCGTCATTTAAGCGCCGACAGACCTCTTCGACATTTTTACGTGTAGAGCAGTAGATTATTCCGCTTTTGTCCTTATTGCGGCGTAGTATCTCAAGCACCTCAGCAAATTTATCCTGCGGCCTTCGTACTTCAAAGTACAGGTTTTCACGGTCAAAGCCTGTGGTCAACGTATAAGGCTCTTTAAGGGTCAGAAGCTTTTCAATATCTTCTTTTACGTCCTGAGTTGCGGTAGCGGTAAAGGCGGCGATAACGGGGCGGTAGGAAAGCTGAGATATAAATTCCGGTATTTTTATGTAGGACGGCCGAAAATCCTGCCCCCACTGTGAAACGCAGGGAGCCTCGTCAACTGCCAGCACCGCGATCTTAACACGCTGGGCAAAATACAGAAAGCCTTGGGTGCATAGCCTTTCAGGAGCGACATAGATTATCTTGTACATACCCTTTACTGCGTTTCTCAAAGCGGTTTCATACTGAGCGGAGGTAAGAGAGCTGTTGAGATAGGCGGCTTTAACTCCCGACTGAATAAGAGAATTTACCTGATCTTTCATCAGGGAAATAAGCGGGGATATTACTACCGTTACGCCCTCCATCATCAGACCGGGTATCTGATAGCACATTGACTTTCCTGCTCCGGTAGGCATTATTCCGAGAACATCACGTCCTGAAAGCACAGAATCAATAAGAGCTTCCTGACCCTCGCGGAAGGAATCGTGGCCGAAATATTCTTTTAGGATCCTGTACTTGTCCATGCTTATTTCCTTTCTGAAAGTTATCGTCGGAGGTTAAATCAAACTTGCAATACAGTCCGGCAGGGAGGAAGCCTGACGTACAAATAAATTATACCCCCTCACTAATAGGCGAAAAAGGGGGTAAAGTTGCATGCAAATGTGCAACTATTAACGAAATATGTCTAAATCAAATTTAAATTCATATTAATGCACAAAATTATCATGCAAATTATATGCATTATGCCAATAACACTTGAACATCAGATATGGTCAGCAGAACGTTTATAATTTATTGCAGGCACTGAATTTACCGTAATCAAAATAACTTTTTTCGATATTTTTTAGCAAACCATAACTGCGGCATAAAAGCTACCGTCCGCAGGAGCGACTGCGCTAACTGCGCCGTCTGCGCCGGGACCTAAGACAGCCAGATGAAGTTTTGGTCAGAGTTAATGAAATCCATGTTGTAGAGTAGTATTACACGGTCAATGCCGTTTTTCTCAATAAGCTCGGATACCGTATTTTCGGCAAAGTGATAGTAGCGCAGGTCTATCATTGTTATCTCCGAATAGCTGTCGGCCAGAAACGGCATAAATGCGTTTGCATAGGAATCCTTCAGCACCAGTACCTTTTCCTTGTTCTGAGCGTTGGTGCTTATCTTTACCTCTGCGAAGTTTCCGCCCATAAAAGCAGAGTACTTATCCTTTTTGCCGAGAAATGAACGGTCGTAAAGGCTGTCAGTCACAGCTGCTTCAGTTGTGCGCTCGATGGTGTATTTTCCGTTTGGATTGCTGTAAAGATGCATTTTATCCGAATTTACAAATGCACTGGGCGCTTTTGAGTACAGAGTGCCGTAAAAATCTTCTATAGTTTCAATATCGTAATCAACTATCGGAACAGCTTGTCCGGAGGTCTGCATATACCAGTCGTAAACAGCCTTTGCACCCTCGCTTGTCCAGTGATGGTCGGTTCTGTAGAACGCCTGAATGCCGCTGTCTGACAAAGCTTTAAGCTCCTGAAACGGAGTGTATAGGTTTATCTTAGGACTCAGAAGCTGAGCTGCCGCCGCCATACTGCCCAGCTGGTCATCATTTACGGCGCTTGCCGGAAGCTTTTCATTCAGTACGGAAACTGCGTTTGGGATCAGAAGAAAATCAACAGGGCAGTCTATATTTTCAGCCCAGTCGTTTATATAGCCGATATTTTCTTTGATCCGATCCATATCCTGCGTGTACTGCTGGATAAGATAGCCGTCTTCTGCAAAATAAATTCCGTTAAGACTGGTTTTAAGAGCCGCCCTGTCGCAGTCGGTCTTTAAAGATACAAGAGCGTCCTTTAAAAACATCTGGTCGGAGATATAGCTTTCAAGATCGCTGGTAAATTTGCCTTCTTTGAGGTTCTTAAAGGAAAATTCAGGCTTCTGCGCAAGGTTTCTGTTCTCCATCTCGGAAAAATCCCTGTCCTTTGTAATAAGGGCGGCTATTGAAAAGCCGAATATAAACAGGATAAAAACCGAGAACATAACGATATCTGAAGCCTTTGCAGTCCTCCGGCTTTGAGAGGAAGCGCTTGTCCTGCCATCAGATCCTATTTCATTGATCTTATTTGATTTTTCATTCATTTCAGCAGCCTCCTAAAATCTGAAATATAAAAACGGATTAAACGAGTTGCTTGCAAGATATGCGGTCGAAACAGTCAGGAGTATTACTACCGCCGCAGGTTCAAGTACGCAGCAGTAAATAACAGGGGCTTTTTCGGTAAGCTTCTGCCCGAGCTTCCTGAACAGAGGAGTAGACGCGATAATAAGAATAATAAAAGTCATGGCGTAATTTGCCAGCCAGAAGAAGGTCTTGGTGTTGAAAAGCTCAAGTCCTCCGAAACCGAATAGATTTTTGAAATTCTGAATAAGCTTGGAGGTATCCTCAAAGGCGAAAATTCCCCAGCCGATAATGATAAACAAAAGAGCGTAGATATGCTGGACAATTGAAGGAGTTTTCCGGAGCGCTTTGCCGAGAAACAGCTTTTCGCAGAGAAGAATTATTCCGAAGTAAATTCCCCAGCAGATAAAGTTCCAGTCAGCTCCGTGCCAGAAGCCGGTAAGAAACCATACGATCATTATATTTACGCACTGCCTCAGCTTTCCCTTGCGGTTTCCGCCGAGAGGTATATAAACGTAATCTCTGAACCATGTGGAAAGGGAGATATGCCATCTTCTCCAGAATTCGGTTATTGATTTTGAAATATAGGGGTAATTGAAGTTTTCAAGAAAATCAAAGCCGAACATCTTCCCGAGACCTATAGCCATATCGGAATAGCCGCTGAAATCAAAGTATATCTGGAAAGTATAGGCAAGTATTCCCAGCCAGCTTGCGGCTACGCTCAGCTCTGCCTGCGGCGCTGCTGAGATCTCAGCAAAAAGCGCGCCTATATTGTTGGCGAGAATAACCTTCTTGCCGAGTCCTACGGCGAAGCGCTTGATACCCTGAGAAAACTGGGAGAGCGATTCCTTACGGTAGTTGAGCTGATCCTCGATAGTCTGATAACGCACGATAGGACCTGCGATAAGCTGCGGAAAAAGAGAAACATAGGTCGCAAGATTAAGAAAATTTTTCTGCGACCTTACCTCGCCCCTGTAAACGTCGATAACATACGAGAGAGTCTGAAAGCTGTAGAATGAAATTCCTATCGGAAGAGTAAGCCCCAGAACCTTAAAGCTTGAATTAAACAGGCTGTTGGCATTTACAATGAAGAAATCGGTGTACTTGAAGAACAAAAGAAGTCCGATATTCCATATAACTGCGAACAGCATAGATATAAAAGCCGTTTTTTCACAGCCCGGCTTTCGTTTTTTGTCCGCAAAAATTCCCGTAACGTAAGCTACCGTTATAGATGCCAGCATCAGCACTATATAAACAGGTTCGCCCCATGCGTAAAACACAAGGCTGAAGATCAGCAGAACTGCGTTTTTTAAAACACGTGGGACGATAAAATACGTTATTAGAACCAGCGGCAGAAAAGCAAATAAAAATGTCGTACTACTGAAAAGCATAGATTTTTATTCCCCGATCCTTAAAGTTATGTCTCAGCCGATTATTTCCTCCGCCTTGGCGTTGTCATCTGAAATGCACATAAATACATACTTGCCCTGAACGGTAAGAACAGGGGAGTTAAGCTTGTCCATTTCCTTAGGCTGATAGTTTTCAAAAGCCTTTTTCTGAGCTGCTATCCTTGCTTCAAGAGCTGCTTTGATATCTGCGGCAGCGCTTTCGTCGTTAGCCTCAAAGCAGGCTATTTCTTCGGCGGTAGCTCCTCCCGAGCCGATATAGACCTTTCCTGAAACATATTTGTCCTGTGAAACTCCTATAAGCTTTTCAACCATTTCAGGAGAAAGCTCGTTAAGGGAATCAACAAAAGCAATATCCGATCTTAGCTTGTCCGCGATCTCAGTTACGTTTTTTGTTACGTCTGTCTGAACCGCAGCGGTCGAATTTCCGTCCTCGGCAGTGACCTTTTCATCATTTGCACAGGAGGTCAGTCCTAAGGCGCACAGCGTTGCCGCCGCAATAACGGCGCACAGTGATTTCTTCAGCTTCATACTTTATAGTTCCTTTCCTTTTTAATATATATTATAAATAGAATTTCTGAATTTATGAATTTTCAGCAAGATAATTCATCCAGATCATGCAGTATTCCCGAATCAGATGTATACCGTCGGTTGAAGCTTCGAGCGGAAGCGCACCGTTTTCATCTTTCAGACATGACGCAACGTCGATATAAATAGAATTCGTATTTGCCGCAGCATTCTGAACGTAAAGGTTAAAGTTGTCCACGTTTTCATTTGTAAAGACCGTATTAGTATTAAGAGCAAGCGAAGATACGGGAAGGATCGACTGCACATATATCTGTGCCGACGGCTGAAGCTCCTTGATTTTATTTATTACAGCTTCGTATTCTTCCTGGAAAACGTCGGGATACGGCCATCCCAGCTCGTTTATCCCGAACATTATATAGACTCTGTTAAACTGCTTTTGCTTTAATGCGTCGTATACTGTGCCGTAGTTTCCGTTGTCAAGAAGGATAGTTTCGCTGGTTTCTATACTGCTTACGTTAAGTCCCGTAGAGGCGTAAAAGGTCGCTTTGGGACGATCCGTATTCATTCCGAGGCCTACCGTTCTTGAATCGCCGATAAAAACAGCGTCGGAAAAATCGTCCTTTATTTCCTTTTCTGATGAAGAAGCATCGCTTTCCGACGACTCAGCGGAACTTTCCGAGGATTCTGAGGAGCTTTCTGAGGATTCTGACGAACTGTCGGAATTATCAGAGAGATCCGGCTTGACTGAATCGTCCTTTTTTACTGATGAATCCTTAATGTCCGCCTGTTCGGACAGCGACGACTGTGAAGATGAGAAATCGCCGGTCTGTATTTTCCTGCCGGTTAGCGCAACGTTTACTATCCATATCATTATAAATATCATAAGCGCCAGACAGCACACTGATATTGTGTATTGCTGCACCCGGGCGCGTTTTTTTCTTAGTTCTCTGCTGTTATTTTGCTGTCCCATTATAAAAAATGCCCTTTCAGAATTCGTGTGTGATCGTATTTAAAACTATTCAATTAAAATCATAACACATTTCACAGCTCATTTCAAGAGCTTTTCAAATATTTTTTGTCCTTGTATCATACATATTTCGACCTCATTGGATAGGTCTATTTTACGTTTACGACGCTGCGGAGCTTTTGTTTCCGGCAAGCTTAATACAGATAATCAGCATTACAGGGAAAACTGCGGCGCAGAGTATCCCGGTTTTAAGGCTTCCGCTAAGCTGGGCTGCCTGTCCGACAAGAGCAGGACCTGAGGCGCAGCCTATATCTCCGGCAAGGGCGAGCAGCGCAAACATTGCGGTTCCGCCCTGAGGACAGCTTTCGGAGGAAAGACTGAAAACTCCTGGCCACATAATTCCTACCGAAAGTCCGCAGATACCGCAGGCGGCGAGCGAAAGGAAAGCATAAGGAGAAAATACGGCGGTCAGATATCCTGCGATACACAAAATACTGCTGTACAATATAAATTTTTTCAGCGGAATTTTTTCTGCAAATTTTCCGTAAAACATTCTTGAAGCTCCCATAAGCGCTGCAAACATACAGGCTCCCGCAAGATCTCCCGCAGTTTTTGATACTTTAAGACCGTTCTGAGCGAAAAATGAAGTCCATTGGCTTATAGCCTGTTCAGCTGCACCGGAGCATATCATCATTATAAAGAACAGCCAGAATATTTTTGACGCTGCAAGTTTTTTTATTCCTGCCGGTTCTCCGTCTTTAACAAACGGACACAGCGGACAGCAGGCGAATATAAAAGAATTCAGTAAAGGCACAGCCGCCCAGAAGAACGCCAGAAAACGCCAGTTTTCAATTCCGAATAAATTAAAGAACAGCGTAGACAGCAGTATGACCGCTACATGACCCCAGCAGTAAAAGGAATGAAGCAGGCTCATCCCGGCGGATTTGTTTTCGCTTGGCAGAGCTTCGATTATCGGACTGACAAGAACCTCGATAAGGCCGCCTCCTATTGCGTAAAACGTTGAGCTTAAAATAAGCCCCGCATAACCGTTTTGCATTATAAAAGGAAGTATTCCCATAAGCACAAGTCCCGCAGACGCAAAGATATGAGCTGAAACGATCGACCTTCGTACGCCTATCTTATCGACAAAGCCGGCGGAAAGAAGGTCTATTGCTGTTTGGACCGCAAAATTATATGCGACAAGAAAGCCTATCTGGGCTAATGAAATATCAAAGCTTTTCTGAAAAACTGCAAAAAGCAATGGAACGAGGTTATTTACCGCCGCCTGGGTTATATATCCGGTATAACACGCTTTTCTGGTACATGAATATGAAAATTTCATTGTGAAACAACTCCTGCAGCTAATTGTAAAATCCTTTAAAATGTAAAAATAAAGATTAAATCAATTGCATTATAGCATTGCAAAGTACGGCTGTCAAGCGGTTTGAGAAATTTTACATGGTTTCATATATTAATATGCGGCTGAATACGTTTACAGATTTCTCCCCGTACCGACATTATCTTTGATCCGGCATGCTGCAAATTCTTACTCAGACTTTACAAAGGGTCGGTTTCCGTTTTTACAAAGCGGTAGTATGATTATAACATCAGCTGAATACAAATAAAACAACAAAGCTCGGAAAGAGCGTATGCCGTAAATACGGCATAAGGGTAAAAGGATGGTATTTATTATGATGAGAAAAACAAGAATTTTCAGCCTGCTGGCAGCAGCGGCAGTTTCGGTTTCTATGCTTGCTTCGTGCGACTCGTCGGACAGCACGATCGCTGTTATCTCCCGTGAGGACGGTTCGGGAACAAGAGGAGCGTTTATTGAACTTACCGGAGTTGAGGAAAAAGACGCCGACGGAAACAAAACTGACAAAACTACGGCGGAAGCCATGATATGCAAGTCTACTGACGTTGTTCTTACGCAGGTAGCGGGAGATAAAAATGCGATCGGATATATTTCGCTTGGCTCGCTTAACGATACGGTCAAAGCGGTTAAGGTCGGCGGAGCGGAGGCAGCTGCCGAAAACGTTGAAAACGGATCATATACTCTGGTAAGGCCTTTTAATATCATAGTCAAGGAAGGCGGAATTTCCGAAGCTGCTCAGGATTTTCAGAATTATATTCTGAGCAAGGAAGGGCAGGAGATAATCGGCAAGGATTATATTGCAGTTAACAAGTCTGCCGAGGCGTTCTCTTCAAACGGCGCTGAGGGCAAGGTCGTAGTTGCCGGATCGTCGTCTGTAACTCCGGTTATGGAAAAGCTTGCCGAGGCGTATAAAAAGGTCAATTCAAAGGTAACGGTAGAGGTTCAGCAGTCGGACTCTTCTACAGGAGTAAAGTACGCTCAGGAGGGTACCTGCGATATAGGAATGGCTTCAAGAGAGCTTAAATCAGAGGAGACCGGAGTTACCGGAATTGTAATTGCACAGGACGCTATTGCGATCATCGTTAATAAGGACAATGAAACGGACGATCTTACGGTTGAGCAGATAAAAAGCATATACACCGGTGAAACCACTTCGTGGGACGACCTGAAATAATACGGTTTTAATATGTTTAAGACAGATCGGGCGGATCTTATATGAAAATCCGCCTGTTGTCTTAACGTAACAATTAATGTCGGGAGTGATTATTACGGATACTGAGAATACAAAAACGGTCAAGCTTACGGCGTATCAGAAGCCGAAAAGGCACAGCTTAAATAAGATCGCCGAAAAAGCCATGAGCGGCGTATTCTTTGTTTCAGCCTGCGTTTCAATAGCGGCGGTAGTGCTTATCTGCGCCTTTATGTTTGTAAAGGGCTGTCCTGCAATAGCCGAAATAGGAGCAGGCGAGTTCCTTTTCGGAACTGAATGGAAGCCGCAGGATTCAAACCCCAGCTTCGGGATTTTTCCTATGATAATAGGAAGCCTTTACGTTACTGCGGGGGCGATAATAGCAGGAGTTCCTATAGGCTTGATGACTGCGGTTTACATGGCTGAATTCTGCCCTAAAAAGCTTTATAAATGGCTTATGCCGCCGATCAACCTTCTTGCAGGGATACCCTCTATAGTATACGGATTTTTCGGAATGATAGTTATTGTTCCGCTTATAAGAAACGTTTTCGGGGGAGGCGGACGCGGAAACAGTATACTTACCGCATCGATACTTCTGGGAATAATGATACTTCCGACGGTAGTAGGAATGAGCCGAAGCGCAATGAAGGCAGTTCCGGAGAGCTATTACGAGGGCGCGCTTGCTTTAGGCGCTACTCATGAAAGAGCGGTATGTACAGTTATAATTCCCGCTGCACGGTCGGGTATTCTGGCGAGCGTGATTTTAGCCGTAGGACGTGCGATAGGCGAAACTATGGCTGTAATTATGATAGCGGGAAATCAGCCCAGGCTGCCCGGAAGCGTATTGGACGGAGTAAGGACAATGACGGCGAATATTGTGATCGAAATGAGCTACGCTACCGGACTTCATTACGATGCGCTGATAGCAACCGGGGTAGTGCTGTTCGTATTTATTCTGCTGATAAATCTGCTGTTCAATGTAATTACGTCGAAAAAGGAGCGCTGAGCTATGAGTGAAAAAATGAAGACCTACAAGGCGCACCCTATGTCGCTCGTATTTTCGGTACTTACTAAAATAGCGGTAGGTATAACGATAGCTATTTTTTTCCTTATAGCAGGATATGTAGTTATAAAAGGAGTGCCGTATTTAAATTACAGTCTTTTTTCATGGACATATACAAGTGAAAACGCCTCAATGATGCCTGCGGTGATAACTACCTTTGAAATGGTGGGGATCGCTCTGCTTATAGCCGCTCCGCTGGGGGTTTTCTGTGCAGTATATCTTGTAGAGTATGCTAAAAAGGGCAGCCGGCTTGTAAAATGGATAAGGCTTACAACGGAAACTCTTGCCGGGATCCCCTCTATTATATACGGACTTTTCGGTAATATGTTTTTTGTATTAGCTCTTAAATGGAAGCTTTCCCTGATGGCGGGCGCCTGTACTTTGGCGATAATGGTGCTTCCGCTTATAATACGCTCGACCGAGGAGGCGCTGAAATCGGTTGACGACAGCTTCAGGGAGGGCAGCTACGGACTTGGAGCAGGAAAGCTTAGGACGATCTTCGTAATAGTTCTTCCACCGGCTATGAGCGGGATACTTTCGGGAATAATTCTTGCGGTTGGACGTATCGTAGGAGAAACCGCCGCTCTGATATATACTGCCGGTACGGTAGCGAAAATTCCGGGGCTGTTCGATTCCGGAAGAACGCTTGCAATACATATGTATGCGCTTTCAAACGAGGGACTTCATATGAACGAGGCAAGCGCAACGGCAGTTGTTCTGCTTGCGACGGTATTGCTGCTCAACGGTCTGGCGTCGCTTATTGCAAAAAAGCTTTCAAAAGGAGAAAAATGATATATGCCTATTAAATTTGATATAAAAAACGCAGATCTGTTTTACGGAGATTTTCAGGCTTTAAAAAATATAAATCTTGAGGTTTGCGACAATGAGATAACCGCATTTATCGGACCCTCCGGCTGCGGAAAATCAACGCTGCTGAAATCTCTTAACCGAATGAACGATCTGGTAGAGGGCTGTAAAATAACAGGCGATTTCAGGCTTGACGGACAGGATATTTATAAGGATATAGAAATTACCGAGCTTAGAAAGAGAGTTGGAATGGTATTTCAGAAGCCTAATCTTTTTCCCATGTCAATTTACGACAATATCGCTTATGGCCCGAGAACTCACGGAATAAAGAAAAAGGCGGAGCTTGACGAGATAGTTGAAACTTCCCTGAGGCAGGCGTCGATCTGGGACGAATGCAAGGACAGACTGAAAAAGTCGGCGCTCGGCACTTCCGGAGGACAGCAGCAGAGACTGTGTATTGCGAGGGCGCTGGCGGTAAAGCCGGAGGTAATACTTATGGACGAGCCGACCTCAGCGCTGGATCCTATTTCAACTATAAAGATCGAGGAACTTTGTCAGCGGATAAAAAACGATTATACAATAATTATCGTAACCCATAATATGCAGCAGGCGACCAGAATTTCCGATAAAACGGCGTTTTTCCTGCATGGAGAGATCGTGGAGTCTGACACGACCCAGAAGATATTCAGTTCTCCGTCGCAGCAGAAAACTCTCGATTATATTACAGGACGCTTCGGATAAGGAGGAAAATTAAATGCGGGAAAGCTTTGATAAACAGCTTAATCAGCTTAATATACTGCTTATGAATATGGCGGCTCTTGTTGAGCAGATAATCGCTATGTCGGTAAAGTCATTGGAGGAGCAGAATACGGAGCTTGCGGGACAGACGGTAGAATTTGATACTAAAATAAACGATGCGGAAAGAGAGATAGAAAGACTCTGCTTAAAGCTGCTTTTACAGTATCAGCCGGTTTTTGCAGACGATCTGAGGAGAGTTTCCACCGCTTTGAAAATGATAACCGATATGGAGAGGATAGGAGATCAGGCGGCAGATATAGCACAGCTTAATATTACGCTTATTGCTCAGAAAAAGAACTGGGAGCTTGGTGAAATATCGCAGATGGCAAGGGGAGCCGCCTGTATGGTATCGCAGAGCATAGACGCTTATGTAAATCACGACGAAGAGCTTGCCTGTGCCGTTATAGCTTCCGACGACGAGATAGACGACTTGTTTTCACAGATAAAAAACAAGGTTATAGAGCAGATAGCGGCAGATAAATCAAAAGGCGAGCAGGCGGTCGATACGGTTATGATAGCCAAATATTTTGAAAGAATAGGGGATCATGCGGTAAACGTTGCGGAATGGGTGCTGTTTTCGATAACCGGAGTTCATAAATCACACAGAATAATGTAGAGCGCCGTTCATATATACTTTACCTGATTTTACACTGATTTTACATTCAGGGGTTTGGGATTTTACATTTGCCGTTTATAATAGTTATTGTAAAATCGGATAATATAAAAAGTAAGAATGTAAAATCAGGAGAGTAAAGTATGAATATTTTTTCTGTACTGACTTTGATCGGCGGACTTGCACTGTTTCTTTACGGAATGAATGTAATGGGCGGAGGTCTGGAGAAGCTTGCAGGCGGAAAGCTTGAAAAGATCTTTGAAAAGCTTACGTCGAATCCTCTTAAAGCTGTTTTGCTTGGTATGACCGTTACGGCGGTTATTCAGTCGTCGTCGGCAACGACCGTTATGCTGGTAGGTTTTGTTAATGCCGGAATAATGAAGCTTCATCAGGCAATAGGCGTTATAATGGGAGCAAATATCGGTACTACCGTAACCGCATGGATATTATCGCTTTCCGGAGTTGAGGGCGACAGCTTTCTGATACAAATGCTTAAGCCGTCTTCGTTTTCTCCTGTACTTGCAGTAATAGGCGTTGTATTTCTGACGTTTTCAAAAAACGGAAAAAGGAAGGATATAGGAACGATCTTTTTGGGCTTCGCGGTGCTGATGTTCGGAATGGACATGATGTCCGGTGCGGTTGAGCCGCTGAAGGACGTACCGGAATTCGCCAATATCCTGCTTTTGTTCCGCAATCCTTTGCTGGGCGTATTGGCAGGAGCTTTGCTTACTGCGATCATACAGTCCTCCTCGGCGTCAGTCGGTATACTTCAGGCGCTTTCTTCTACCGGAGCTATAAAGTTCGGCGCAGCTCTTCCGATAATCCTCGGACAGAATATAGGTACCTGCGTTACCGCTTTGCTTTCTTCGATAGGAACTTCAAAAAATGCAAAGCGTGTAGCTGTGGTCCATCTTTATTTTAATATTATCGGAACAGTTCTGTTTTTGGCGGCGTTCTATACGCTTAACGCTGTTTTCAGTTTTCCGTTTATGAACGATACCGTAGGAGCTGCAAATATTGCGATCGTTCACACTATATTTAATTTCACAACTACCTTAGTTCTGCTTCCGTTTATTAAGCTGCTTGAAAAGCTTGCATACCTTACTATAAAGGACAGCAGGAATGAGCAGCCGGTCAGCGCAGAGGATCAGTTCAAGCTGCTTGACGAAAGATTTTTGCAGTCCCCTTCCTTCGCTATAGAGCAGTGCAGGACGGTTGCATCTAATATGGCTGATATTTCAAGGAGATCTATTCTGCTTGCTATGGAGCTTGTTGAGAATTACAGCGACGACAAGGCGGAGCAGATAAGCAGCATGGAGAGCGCAGTAGATATGTACGAGGACAGACTTGGAGCTTATCTTGTCAAGCTTTCCAGTACGGATCTGTCCTATAGGGATTCGCAGTCGGTAGCTACTCTTCTGCATACTATCGGAGACTTTGAGCGTATCTCGGATCATGCTAAGAACATGGCGGAAACGGCTAAGGAAAAGCATGACAAGGATATTGAATTTTCAGTTCAGGCAGTCAAGGAGCTGAAGGTGATCTGTGAAGCGGTAAAGGAAATTCTTGATCTGGCAGTAAAGGCGTTTACGGAGCAGGATCTTTACAGCGCCTATCTGGTAGAGCCTCTTGAGGAGGTCGTTGATCAGCTCAGGACAAAGCTGAAAAGCAGGCACGTTAAAAGGCTTCAGAGAGGTATGTGTACAATAGAGCTTGGCTTTATCTTTACCGATCTTCTGACGAATCTTGAAAGGGTTTCGGATCACTGCTCCAATATTGCGGTATGTCTTGTTCAGGTAAACGACGATAATTTTGAAACTCATGAATATCTGAGAACGGTAAAGACCAGCGGCGAGGCTTTTGATTCGGAGGTTGAAAAGTATCAGCAGATATTTGCGCTTCCGAAAAAGGATTTCTGATCAAAGGGATAGACCGAGGACGGATCGGTTTTGAAAGGATTGATATTATGTCGGTTATTTACTGCGTCGAGGACGACGACGGAATACGGGAGCTGGTTTCCTGCGCACTAAGATCAGGGGGCTACAAGGTAAAGGCGTTTCCCAAGGCTAAGCCATTTTATGAAGAACTTAAAAGCGGAGCGCCGTCGCTTATCCTTCTTGATATAATGCTGCCGGACGAGGACGGTCTGACTATACTCGGTAAGCTTAAAAGCGAAGCAAGGCTCAGAGAGATACCGGTTATTATGCTTACTGCAAAAACAAGCGAGCTTGAAAAGGTAAGGGGACTGGAATCCGGCGCAGACGATTATATTACAAAGCCGTTCGGAGTTATGGAGCTGCTTTCAAGAATTAAGGCTGTATTAAGGCGAACGTCAAAGCAGGGCGGAGAGTCCGAGGTGTTTGAAATCGGAGGCTGTTCGCTTGACGCTTCACGGAGGATAGTTACTTATAACGGAACAGAGGTAACGCTTACTTATAAGGAATTTGAGTTGTTGATGTATCTTATGAGGAATCAGTCTATCGCCGTAACAAGGGACAAGCTTATGGAAATGGTATGGGGATACGAGTTTGCAGGAGAAACAAGAACGGTAGATATGCATATAAAGACGCTGAGGCAGAAGCTTGAAGCGGCGGGGTGCAGGGATATTATAAAAACTGTAAGAGGCGTCGGATATAAGTGCGGGTAGCAAAGCTTTGAATTTACAGCGGGGAGGCTAAGGGCAATGCAGAAAAAAATTTTCAGGGTCATGACTGCTGTTGTTGCGGTTTCTCTGTCTTTATTTTCGCTGATAATCGGCAGAATAAGCTATTCTTTCTATAAAAGCGCAGCTCAGGACGAGCTTAAAGCCGCCGCTGACATAGCTGTTCAGAGTATTGGGGAAAATGCGGATCTTTCTGAGCTTGACGCAAGTCTTAAAAATGCTTTGGATTATAACGTAAGACTGACTTATGTTGATAATTACGGCGATGTTTTATATGATAATCAAGCAGAGCCGGCTGAAATGGAAAATCATCTTGATCGTAAAGAGATAAAACAGGCTCTGGAGGAGGGAATGGGAGAGTCGACAAGATTCTCTGAAACCCTTGACAAAACTGTTTATTATTACGCAGTAAAATACGATGAGGGAGTTTTAAGATTTGCTAGGGAAAGAAGCAATCTTCTTTCAATTTTTATTTCAGTAATTCCGATAATAATCTGCGCTGCAGGGGGAATTTTTGTTGTAACAACGATCATTTCAATCAAGTTGTCGGAAAGTCTTATAAAGCCTATAAACAGACTGGTTACCCAGTTTGATATAAACGGCGACGGACTCGGAGGTCTGGATACACCCTATGAAGAACTTAAGCCTATAATCAAAAACGCCGACCTGCTTATGAAGAGGATCTCCAAAAACGTTGCAAAGCTAAAACGTGAAAAGGAAAAGATAACTCTTATTACTGACAATATGGTGGAGGCAATGATACTGCTGGATTCCGATCATACAGTGCTTTCGGTAAACAGAAGCGCAGTTAAGCTTCTTAATCCGCATTTTGACCCTCATTCACATGAAAAGCTGACTCATCTCACGGTCAATAAGGAACTGATGGAGCTGCTTGAAAAGCTTGATGAAAGCGATTCGGCAAGCGGTGTAGTTACAGTTAAGAACCGTTATTTCAGAACGTTTATAAATAAGTCTGCCTTTAACGGAGATTACGGAATTATTATTCTTATGGCGGACGTTACTGAAAGCATAAAGAGCGAACAGATAAGACATGATTTCTCAGCAAATGTATCTCATGAGCTGAAAACGCCTCTTACTACTATCAAGGGCTTCGGAGAAATGATGGAGGGCGGGATCATTACCGGTTCTGAAGATATTAAGAAATACGGCGGAACTATCTATAGGGAAGCCGAGCGTCTGCTGTATCTTATAAACGATATTATCAGGCTGTCGGAAATTGAGGAGCATGCCAACAGCGAAAGCGACGAGGTCGATATTCTTCATACTGCTCAGGACGTTGAGGAGATATTGCAGAATAAAGCGTATAATCATAAGGTTTCGGTATTTGTTAAGGGTGATAATGTAGTTATCAAGGGAAATCAGAGCTATATGACGGAGCTTCTTCTCAATCTTATGGATAATGCGGTCAAATACAATAATGACGGCGGTTCCGTATGGGTAGAGGTTTCAAGAAAAGGTGACAACGCTGTTATTACCGTAAGAGATAACGGGATAGGAATAGCCGACAGGGATAGGGAAAGAGTATTTGAAAGATTTTACCGCGTTGATAAAAGCCGATCAAAGCAGACGGGCGGAACGGGTCTTGGACTTTCAATAGTAAAGCATATAGTTGCATATCATAACGGAGAGATCTCTATCACCAGCAGTTTAGGAAAGGGAACGGAGATAACCGTTGCTATTCCATTGACTTAAATTATAAAATATGATCCTCTTATTCCAGAGCATATTGTCTAGCGGTAAGGGGATCATTTTATCGTAAAATAAATATTATTGCATACCTTAAAGTATTAATCAATCGCTGTAAACGATATTAGTAGGATCAAATACATTCTGTACAAAATAGCACATTGAACGGAAAGCAATATAGCAGATATATCAAAAAGATAAATGCTGTTTTATCTGAAACATAGTACGATAATAAAAAAAACCGCTTTCTGAATTTTTTCAGAAAGCGGTTGATTTTTAAAGTGAAGCTTCGCTGCTTACTGGTCTTCCGCAGCTGATCTCAAGATTGCCGTTTAAACATCTTATTTTGTCGATCATTTCCTTTTCTTTTAAAGGATCCTTCATAACTATCATATAATCAAGCTTGTAAAGACTGCCGAGGTTGGCGGTTTTAACGTTTATCAACTCGTGTGCGCTTGTATATCCGGCAAATATTTCATCGAATATACTGCTGTAGTCAAGACTCTCCGGGATAGTGATCTTAAGATTTCTTTCCTCGGCTTTAGGCGTACCGAATTTGGTATATGCGGTTATCAGCATAACTGCACACATAATTACAGTGAACAGCGACGCTATTCCGACATAGCCCGTTCCGCAGGCGAGACCTGCCGCCATTGCCATGAATATTGCTGAGATCTCCTTTGCGCTGCCGGGAACGGAACGGAATCTTACCAGAGTAAACGCTCCGGCTACTGCAATACCAGTACCTACGTTGCCGTTAACAAGCATTATTACCGTCTGTACTGCGGCGGGAAGTATGACCAGCGTAAGAAGAAAGCTTTGGGTATACCTCGTTTTTCTTGAATAAGCAAACGCCATAATAAGACCGAGTATAAGTGAAAAGGCAGTGCATATCAGAAAGCTTCCGGCGGTCAGGCCGTTCTTTATTATGCTTAAAAACAAATCAGACATTTAAATTTACTCCTTTGGTATTACTTTTTAGCATTGATATATAAGCCGTTCCGTATTTCGAGCATGATTCCGGATAAATTTTCAGCTTATCCAGAATATGCGACAGCCAGAGCGGCATTGAATCGGGTATTTTTATTTCCATTATGTATTCGCTGTTTCCGAAGAGGCTTTTTCCATGATCCCCTTCGGTAAGACTTGAATTTTCGGCCCGCCATCTGACGTTTTCGTCTATCGTAAGTCTGAGCGAAGGATCTTCATTTCCTATATATGAGGTTCGGTCATAAAAGAGCGCGCCCGCAGGAATAAGACGCCCGTAAAATTCAATGAATTTTTGTATTTCTTCTGCGACCTGATCTTCAGGCGGAGGTCCTCCGTTTACGAGCCAGCCGTAGGCCTCTCGGTAGGGGAGGGATATTCTTCGCTTATATACGATCCCCTTGTATTTTTTCTTCAGCTCCGCAAAGGACGGAGAAGCTTCGTTTGGCACTCCGTAAGTGCGCAGCCTTAATTTTTCCTTGTATATCGGTTTTTCGAGGGAAGCTCTTATAAGCCTGAAATCGGGAGTGTCAAAATATATGTTGCAGATCGTCGTTCTTCCGTAACAGTCCGCCGTCATAAGAGCTGAAACAGCCTACAGAAAATCTGCATACTGACTGCCCCTCAGCCTGTATTTTAGCTCATAGCGCTTAAAAACGCTTTGGTACTGCGCCATTTTTATATAACACGCTCTTTTTTACAGAGCGTTTCTCCTTTCTGAACATTCCTGTTTGTTTACGAATACTGCTCGTTTATCCAATCTGTTATCTTTTGGATATTATCTCCACGCTTGTTCAGGAAATCCCTTATGCAGGCAACAGAAGCGTAGCCTCCGTTTACTGCATTATCGGTACTTCCCGAGCCGGGATACCTGTCAAAAAACTGATCGAAAAGCGGTTCGTAAGCAGCTGTATAGCTGTCAAGCAGCTTAATTGCGTTATCCTTTTCAAAGACGCCCTCCGACATTTCCAGAAGCCGTGAATTGAAGTCGTTTCTGAAATCCTCGTTTGTCATAAGATAAGCGTAGCAGAGCACGGCAGGATTGTTAGTGCTCTTATCCAGAAGCCCCTGCGGCTTGTAATTGTCGTCTTTAACGGTATTTGCATAAGCGTCGCTTTCTCCGCTTACTCCTCCGAATTCCATATCGTAGAACATAAACCGCCATCTGCCGTCGGCATATTCATTGGAAGAGTCGGTCTCTGTCGTTTTCCACATAGACCAGTTCTTGCCCGGCCAGTCCCACTTATTGTTTATCCATATTTCAGCCAGGAAATAATCTCTTGCGCTTTCAATATCAACAAGCTTGGAAAATTCCTCATAATCGCTCTGTTGTGTCAGATCCTTATGATTTTTGAAAAAGTCGTTCAGCTCGTTAAAAAAGTATCTTTCGTCAGTTTCACCCTCAGGCAGAGTTCCTTCATCAAGGGCATATCCGAGTTTAAGACTTTCTGCGTCGCCTTTGTAAACCGCAATGTTCTCTTTTACTACTCCGTAATGATCCTCAAAGTAGTTGTCTGAGTAATCTTCTTCAAGAACATAAAGTCCCCAGTATTCTCCGTTGAGATAAACTACGCACGGACGCGAGGCTTTAGTCGTACAGTCCAGACTGCTTACAAGCTCCTGCCAGTATGTATCATTGAATTTCGCGGTAAACGCACAGTTTCCTCCGGCACGGAGTACAAGCGTCTTAAAGCTGTCGATAGTTTTTCCTGAGGAGCTTTTAAGTTCTTCTCCGAAAACAGGATACCTGAACTTATTGTCGCCGTAATCTCTGCGGGCGAAAAGCCGGAAGCCCTTCTGAAGATCGGAGCGTGAATAGTTTCCCTGTATCCTTATTCCGCAGTCCTGTGACAGGGTCAGCTCGGCGCTGTCTGTGCCGAATTCAAAAAAGTCTATATGACAGCTGCGTTCCCAGTCCCTGCCTTTCTGCTTGTAATTGGCGTCAAGCCGGCGGGCGGTTTCGCCGTCTATTTTTTCTCCGCTTTCAAGGTATTCCTCAAAGGCTTTGTCAAAAATATCTCCCTTTACATAAATGCCCTTTTCGCTGTCAAATAGATCGTCTTGATCCATGCTTATGCTTATTACGGCAAGCTCAGTTCCCATAGCCTCGCAGCTTTCCTTGAGTCCCTGGATATGCTCCTCGGCTGAACCTATGTAAAAGGTGCCTGTAAAGGCCTGTGAATATGATCCGTCCTCAGCTTCGGCGGCGGCTCTTACTACCGTACATTTGTCCACAGCCGAGTTTTCAGGCGCCGTTACGGTAGTTTCAAAGGCTTTCTTTTTATACAGATACTTTGAATAGCTTCCCGTAAACAGGAGGGGATCAACGGAGGAAATTGTATTTTCATCGTTTTTGCGGTCTGCTATTTCCACAGGTTCGGTATATTTTATTCTGGTATCGCTTGTTCTGGGATCGCTTCCGTCTGTAGTATAGTAAACAGCCTTTGCGTTTTCACAGGAAAGCTCAAGCTTAAAGGTCTCCGGATAAATTCCGCTTTGAGATGAAAAAGTGACCTCGCTGTCGTTGAGCTTGATTTCAGTTCCGCCCTCGGAAACGATTACACTTTCAGAGCTGTCCGTCTGAACCGCAGACGAGCCTTTGTCCGTGCTGCTGCAACCTGCAAGCAATACTGCGGCAGTCAGTATATACAGCGGTTTTCTTAGATTCATAATATATTTCATTCCTTTCGTTTATAAGCTGATTTTTTACAATTTATGCAAGGTTAATAAAATAATAACCTCTTTACGCTAAATAATTATAGCTTATTAACAAGAAAAAATGAATAACAGATAATACTTCTAATTTAACATATAATATTATTTATAATAGATTTATACGAGTTTTTAATTGGATCGTACAAAATTGCGCCTTTGGAATAAAAATTTTATGTTTATACATAATAATGCCTTTTTATGGCGAATCAGCACTTTTTACAAATCAAGCCATAAATAAATGTGACTATTGAGAAATTTATTTTATAATATGTTTATTCAATTGACAAACGGTGTAAGCCGAGTTATAATATTCACAGCTGATAAACGGTCATAAATTAGTTGAGGAGTGCTTACTGATGAAAAGAAAATTTATTTCGCTGATATGCGTCTTATGCGCCGGAGTATTTGTGTTTTCGGGCTGTGCAAAAAGCTCTGACGGCTCGTCAGTACCGAATCAGGAAAAATCGGCAGCTGTAACGACTGCCGCTGAACCCGCAGTTACTCTTCCGGTTACTTCAAAGCAGCCTGTAAACGAGATACCGGCAAGCTACGGGGAATTCGGAATAGATAAAACTATTAAGCAGGACTTTAATAAAAAGGTTTCGGAAAACTGTAAGATCCCGATAATAAGCGTTACTACAAGGGATTCGGAGGAGATAGTATCTCTTGAGGAGTATATTCCCTGCGTTGTCGATGTTTTCAATTGTGAAGATAAGCTGACTATAGACGAGGCTTCGGCGGGGATAAGGGTAAGAGGAAATTCCAGCGCATACTACGGTGATGTAAACCAGATTCTTAATAATACCGTTCCCTATAGAATAAGGTTCGATACAAAAACAAATATGCTGGGACTTAACGGCGGAGCTGAATTCAGGAGCTGGGTGCTGCTTAAATCCGACTGGGATCTTATAAGAAACGATATAGCATTCAGAATGGGCAGGGCGATCATGGACGGAAAGTATTTCTGTTCGGATTCACAGCTTGTGCATTTATATGTAAACGAGGAGTTTCAGGGTATATATCTGCTTTGCGAGCAGTGTCAGATCAATAAAAACCGCGTTGACGTAACCGAGCCGGAGGAGGGATATACGGGGACAGATACAGGATATTATCTTGAAATGGATAATTATGCAGCTTCCGATACAGATAATTACTATATAACGATGGATTACTGCGGGGCTGCCGTAACTGATATAAACGGTGAAACAAGGCAGTTCGTTCCCGCCGAATATTCGGTCAAGAACGATCTGTACTCTCAGGATCAGATAGATTTTATAGACAAATACGCCGATAATCTTTTCAGAATAGTTTACGAAGCCTGCGAGAACGGAAATTACCTGACATTTGATGAAAACTTCGACCTGACAGAGTCGCAGTATGAAAGTGCGGAGGAAACAGTCCGAGCAGTTATGGATATCGGATCTGCTGTTGATATGTATATACTATATGAAATAGTCCACGATTACGACTGCGGAGAAGGAAGCTTTTATTTCTGCGTGGATTTTTCTGAAAAAAGCAGGTGTCCTAAGCTTACCTTTACGTCGCCGTGGGATTTCAATTGGGCGTACAGCGATTCCCCTGACGGAAAATACTATGCGGGAGGGTTCTGTGACCAGAGCTTTGCCGACAAGTACGGCGACCGTTCAAATCCGTGGTTTATCCTGCTTATAAAGCAGGATTGGTTTCTGAACTCGGTCAGGGAGAAATGGACTGAAATGAAGAACTCCGATGTGCTTAAAAACTGTATTTCAGAGGAAACGCAAATACTGGAAAAGTACAAGTCCGATCTTAACAAAACGGACGAATGGGCGACAGACTGTTCATATGAGCTGATAAATTGGATACTTTCCCGTATAGATTGGCTCGACGAGCAGTGGCTGGATCGCAGAACTTGACAGTAAATTTTTTCGCTGTAATAAAAATATAATTTTTCTGTCTTTTCCTTAACGTGTAGCAGGAAAACAACAGTTCAAACTAATTTGTCCGACAAAATAGTTACCAGGTATACCTGTTCAAACAAAAATCAGAATCGACTTCCTTGTGAAACGACATAAAACACTTGACATTTGTTATCAAAAGTGCGATAATATAATAGATTATTCTGAAGGAAACGCCGGAGATCAGCGGCGGTAACGTTTTAAGGTTTGATTGGAGATTGTTTTAATGTCTGTACGAGTTGGAATGGTATCCCTTGGATGTCCGAAAAATCAGGTTGACGCCGAGCATATGCTTTACAGCCTCCGCAGCGAAGGCTTTGAGATCGTTCAGGACGCCGCTCTTTCCGATGTGGTTATCGTCAATACCTGCGGTTTTATCGAATCTGCAAAGCAGGAAGCTATTGACACTATTCTCGAGTTCTGTACATTGAAGCAGGAGGGCAGGATAAAGGCGGTAATATGCACCGGCTGTCTTGCGGAAAGATACCGTGAAGAGGTTCTAAATGAGATACCGGAGCTTGACGCCGTTATCGGTATAGGCTCTAACGATAAGCTTTGCAGTATTATCAGGGAGGTTCTGGAAAGACAGGAGAGCATAACCGATTTCGGAGATAAATGCGGTCTTTGTCTTGAGGGCGGCAGGATTATCTCGACTCAGCCGTTTTACGCTTATATCAAAATAGCCGAGGGCTGCGATAACTGCTGTACTTACTGTGCTATACCGTCTATAAGAGGACGCTTCAGAAGCAGGAAGCTTGAAGATATTATCTCCGAGGCGAAGTGGCTTGCGGAAAACGGAGTTACAGAGCTTGTAGTCGTAGCTCAGGATACGACCCGTTACGGGGAGGATATATACGGTGAACCGTCGCTTGCTAAGCTTTTAAGAGAGCTTTGCAGGATAGACGGCTTGAAGTGGATAAGAACTCTTTACGCTTATCCCGAAAGAATTACCGATGAGCTGCTGGACGCAATAGCCGAAGAGGAAAAGCTTGTAAAGTATCTTGATATTCCGATCCAGCACTGCAATAAAGAGGTACTCAAAAGAATGAACCGTCACGGCGACAGGGAAACGCTTACGGCGCTTATTCAGAAAATACGCAGAAGAATACCTGGTATTACGCTAAGAACAACTTTGATCGCAGGATTTCCGGGGGAAACCGACGAGCAGTTTGAGGAGCTGTGCGAATTTGTCAGAGAGATGCGTTTTGACAGGCTCGGCTGTTTTGCATATTCCGCAGAGGAGGGAACTCCGGCTGCCGGTATGGAGGATCAGATCCCGCTGAAGATACGTGAAAGACGGGCAGAGCTTATAATGGAGGAGCAGATGTTTATTTCTGATTCTCTCAATGAAAAGGCTTTGGACAAAACTATAGAGGTAGTTACTGAGGGCTTTGACCGTTATGCGGAATGCTGGTACGGCAGAAGCGCTGCCGATGCGCCCGAAATAGACGGAAAGATCTTCTTTATCAGCGATACAAAGCTTCGTGAGGGCGATTATGTCAGCGTTCATATTGACGATACGCTGGATTACGATCTTATCGGCACAAGAATATAAGTTCAGTTGATATTTACAGCTTTTATTAAATTTGTTTTCCGGCGCGCGTCTGAGCGTCGTTGTTATCCGCCGGCAGGCTTCGGAGGATAGAAAGGAAAGATTGGACAGATGAATTTACCAAACAAGCTTACAGTACTCAGGGTTTGTCTTATACCGCTTTTTATGGCGGCGCTGCTTATAGACTCTATTCCGTATAATATATATATTGCGCTTGGGGTTTTTGCGCTTGCTTCAATTACCGACTGGTTTGACGGTAAGCTGGCAAGAAAGCATAATCTGGTTACTACCTTCGGAAAATTTCTCGATCCTCTTGCTGACAAAATGCTGGTAATGTCGGCGCTGTGCTGCTTTACATATCTTGACTGGATCGACCCGGCAGCCGTCGTGATTATTCTGGCAAGAGAATTTATGGTATCGGGACTCAGGCTGGTTGTTGCAAACGAAGGCGTTGTAGTTGCCGCCGGAATATGGGGAAAGCTCAAAACCGCCTTTACAATGTTTGCTCTTATTGCAGTCATGTTTTTGGTAGGATACAGCGGATTTGATAAGGATATATTTATTATCAATGAGATACTTATATGGATATCCGCCGTGCTGACCGTTATTTCAGGCGGGATCTATCTTAAAGGCTACTGGTCGTATATAGATTCAAGCAAGTAGTAACACCTAATAAATATATTTCATACAATAGAAGAGTATCAAATGCGTAACAGCAAGAGTAGCATTGCGGTTGTCATTGCAGAGAGAAGCCGGCGGGTGAAAGGCTTCATGGCACACTTTGCGAAGTGCGGCTGCCAGCAGGGCGTATTTATTTTCGGGAACAGGTCAAAAGCCTCAGTATCGCGCCCCGTATATTCTGCGTTAAAGATTTCAAGTCCGAATGCTTTTATGTGTTCGGAAAAAATCGGAGTGGAACCGCAGCTCAGGGCTGCCTCCTGGAACTGTGCTAAGGCATGGTTCGGAGGCAGTCCTTGTTGATATATAGCTCAGTCTGGAGGTTTTCGTAATGCAATTTGGGAATATACCTCCTTCGGATGATCCATATAAGAGAAATTTTATATTAAAGCATACCGCTGCGGCAGACAAGCACTGTAATTACGTATTCTTTAAGCCTGTGCGGCGGCAGCAGTACGGCAGAGATGTTTTTCAATTCCGTTTTTAAAGCTTATTCCGATAAGCTTGCAATCAGATTATAAACTTTTAGAGAACTAAAATATGAAAGGAGAGATGATCGTGTCGTTTATTGATAATATAAAGACGGATATTCAGTCAGTTAAGGACCGCGATCCGGCGGCTCACAGCTCACTGGAGATCATTCTGACATATTCGGGACTTCATGCGGTTATAATGTACAGAGCCGCCCATCAGCTTTATATACGAAAGCACGGAACACTTGCGAGGATTGTTTCACAGCTTGCAAGATTTCTGACAGGGATCGAGATCCACCCGGGCGCAAAGATAGGAAAAGGACTTCTTATCGACCACGGAAGCGGAGTAGTTATAGGAGAAACGGCTGAGATAGGAGATAATTGTCTGCTGTATCAGGGGGTAACGCTTGGAGGAACAGGCAAGGATCACGGCAAAAGACACCCTACGCTGGGAAACAACGTAATGGTAGGTTCGGGGGCAAAGATACTCGGCCCGTTTAAGGTAGGCGACGGAGCAAAGATTGCGGCTAACGCGGTTGTGCTTGAGGAAGTTCCTCCAAACTGTACTGCGGTAGGAGTTCCGGCAAGGATAGTAAGGCGCAACGGAAAGAAAACGGGAGCTGGCTGTCAGGATCTCGACCAGATACACATACCCGACCCTGTTGCGACCGAGCTTTGCGCTTACAGGATAAGGCTTGAAAAGCTTGAGAAAAGGGTAGGGGAATTAGATAAAGAAAGCTGAATTAATTAAATTGAACGAAATAATTTGCTGAATATAAAAACGGAAAGCTATAAGGAAAGAGGTAAAATATGAATATCTATAATACTCTCACACACAGTATCGAGGAATTTGTGCCTAATGAGCCGGGAAAAGTCGCAATGTATACCTGCGGTCCAACGGTTTATCATTATGCTCATATCGGAAATCTCCGCAGCTATATAATGGAGGACGTGCTTGAAAAGTATTTCCGCTATTCGGGTCTGGACGTAAAGCGGGTTATGAATATTACCGACGTCGGCCATCTTACCTCGGACGGAGATACGGGCGACGATAAAATGCTCAAGGGTGCAAAGCGCGAGCATAAAACCGTAATGGAAATAGCAAAGTTTTATACGGACGCTTTCTTTGAGGACTGTAAAAAGCTGAATATAAAAACTCCCGACGTAATAGAGCCTGCGACCGGCTGTATCGGAGAGTTTATCAAAGTAATCGAGAGCCTTATTGAAAAGGGCTATGCTTACGAGGCGGGAGGAAATATTTATTTTGATACCTCTAAGCTTGAAAAATACTATGTTTTCAGCGATTTTAAAGAAGAGGATCTGGCAGTAGGCGTAAGAGAAGGAGTTGAGGAGGATTCAAATAAGCGCAGTAAAGCTGATTTTGTCCTCTGGTTCACAAAATCCAAGTTTGACGATCAGGAGCTGAAATGGGATTCGCCTTGGGGAGTCGGCTACCCGGGCTGGCATATAGAATGTTCTTGTATTTCAATGAAACATCTTGGGGAGTATCTCGATATTCACTGCGGAGGAATTGACAACGCCTTTCCTCACCATACCAACGAAATAGCACAGTCTGAGGCTTATACGGGTCATAAGTGGTGCAATTACTGGTTTCATGTACACCACCTGAATACAAACAGCGGAAAAATGTCAAAATCTAAAGGAGAATTTCTTACGGTTTCGCTTCTGGAATCGAAAGGCTATTCACCGATGATATACAGGTTTTTCTGTCTGCTTTCTCATTACAGGAAGTCGCTGGTATTTTCATATGAGAATCTGGATAATGCAAAAGCCGCCTACAATAAGCTTATATCCAGGATAGCCGCGCTTATGCCTGAGAAAAAGGGAGATATAGATAAGGCTGAATTTGAAAGGTTGAGAGCGGGCTTTGTTTCCGCTATGGACGACGATCTCAATACCTCTAACGCGATTACCGCCTTATACGACGTTGTTAAATCGGAGGCTGACGCTGCGACAAAGCTTGCGCTTATCGAGGATTTTGACAAGGTGCTTTCTCTCGGGCTGACAGAAGCCGCACAAAGGCTTGCAGCCGCAGACGCTGAGGAACTTCCGGAGGAGATAGCTAAGCTTGCCGAGCAGAGGAAGCAGGCTAGAAAGGCAAAGGATTTTGCTCTTGCAGATTCACTCAGGGATAAGATCGTATCGCTCGGCTATATTGTTGAGGAAACCAGACAGGGTACAAGGATAACCAAAAAGTAATATCAGAACGCTCCGCTTTCAGCAGGACCGTTAAAATGAAAGGACTTAAAATGAACGGAAACAATTCAATGAACGACCCATTTAGAAAAAGAAAAACAAAAACCTATTTTCAGCTGTCGCTGATAGCGGTGATTTTTGTTGTGGTCTTTGCCGTTATAATGTTTTTTGCAGGGGGCAAGAATAAAACAATAGATTATTCGGAATCTGACTTTATTCAGCTTAAAGAACCGTCGGACGACGCGCCCGTAGCTGTTTTTGAAACTACGGAGGGAACATTCAAGGCTGTGTTGTTTAAGGACGAAGCGCCGGAATACTGCGAGTTTTTTGAGAAGCTTGTAAACGACGGATATTTTAACGATACCTATGTATGTACTCTGCTTAAAAGCGGCGGAGTTACAGGCGGATTTATAGGCGGCAGCAAAACCAAGGACGGAATGGCTGACGAAAATACCGATGTTACTATGCTTAAGCTTGAGGTTTCGCCGAATGTACTTCCGCTGAAGGGAACGCTTGGCTCGCTGGTAAAACAGGGGGGGACATTCAGCAAAAGCAAGGCAGGCAGCGTATTTACCGTGCTTAACGACGCAGTTGATATAGGCGAGCTGAGGGAGAACTCCGATTCTGAAGACGCCAACGGCTTTAAGCGGGTAAGCGGGATATTTGAGCAGTACGGCGGTGTTCCCAATTATATTCAGATGTATACATTTTTCGGTCAGGTATATGACGGCTGGGAGGTTCTTGACAAAATAAATTCCTCTGAGATAGTTGACGAGGACGTTCCGGACAGTGAAAGCGGAAAGAATTATCAGCCGGCTGCGGAAATCAAATTCACTAAGGTATATATGTCCACCTATGGAGAAAAAAATGAAAACGGCTATAATATCCCACTGAAAGATGAAAGCACGGCTGACGGTGAAAACGACTCGGCTGTTCAAAGCAGTTCTGAAGCTGCTGACAGTTCTGCGGAATAAGATCTTTAATATCCTCTGTTTTTCATATACGGAGGATATTTGATTTTCATCAGATTATTCTTGAGCTTTCACGGTTCTGTCACCGTTGAAGTTTAAGCTTATATGTAATGCAAAGCCGCTTGTATCGTGTCATTCTTATTTGAGCAGAAATACTTGACTTATCTGAAAAAACGTTGTATAATATATAAGTTAAGGTGTACTCACAGGCGGATCGTCCGCTTTGGATCAAGAATATTCGCGAAAGGAATGTATATAAATATGGCAGGATTCAAAAAAACCGCCGCTTTGCTGACCGCTGCAATTATTGCCTGTTCAGCTGCGGGCTGTTCCGATACCAGCTATACGATAAAGGCTGATAATGAGGAGATACGCGCGGGAATTTATATTGATTATATGCTGAATGAAATGTCCTATCAGATAACTATGCTTTATTACAACGGCGGAGTTACAGAGGATTATTTCAGCCAGGAGATAGAGGGCAAGCCGTTTTCGGAATATATTTCCGAGCAGGCTCTCAAAAATACCAAGGAATATGTTGCGATAACAAAGAAGTTTGAAGAGTTCGGTCTTGAGCTTACTTCCGACGAACTTAAAGAAATCAATTCAAATGTCAACGATTCATGGGATAATCAGGGAGATCTTTACGAAAAGGAAGGTATAAGCAAGGAGTCCCTGAAGGAGGTTTATCTCTGCACTAAGAAGCGTGAAAAGCTTTTTAATTACTTCTACGGCGAGGGCGGAAAAGAAGAGGTATCTGCCGATCAGATTCAGACCTATGTAAATGAAAACTACCTTCGTTATAAAACTATATCCATAAGCAAATCCACCTCTGAGGACGAGGAAACAAAGAAAACCGAGAATGAGAAAAATCTTGCTCTGAGAGACGAATATCTTGAAAAGGCAGAGGGACTTTCCTTTGAAGAGTTCGATCAGGTTATAGACGAGTATAATAAATATAAAGAGGAGCAGTCTTCTTCTCAGAACGGCAGCAGCAGTACGGAAAGTTCGGACAGCTCCGAAAGCTCCGCAGCGGATAGCAGCGCTGCTGACAGTTCAGACAGCTCGGACGATACCTCGTCGGTTTCGGATACATCATCTGCGGAAAGCGCTGATTCTTCGGATATTTCGTCTGAAAGCGCCGCAGAGAGCGGAAATTCTTCTGAAACGGACAGTTCTTCCGAAGAGAAGGATCCGTATCCCAATGAAACAATGGTAAACTATGGTTCTTATGAAGATGAAGACCTTGAAAGCAATTACGGAAAGCTGCTTACTGAAGTAAACGGTCTTGAAGTGGGGAAAGCGGCGGCGTATGAAAACGACAGCGCTTATTATATTATAATAAAGGGCGACGTTTCGGAGAGAACCGATTATACAGAGGAAAAGAAGGATACTATTCTTCAGGAAATGAAGGGCGATGAATTCCAGACAAAGCTTGACGATTGGGTCGAAGCAATAAGCTTTACCAAAAATGAAAAGGCGATCAAGCGCTATACTCCGGAAACGGTTTACGAGAAACAGAACGAGTATTATAAGGAATTAAACGGATAGTTTTTAACGGGGTAGTCGGATAGGACTGCCCCGTAATTATTAGAATAAATCCACAGAAAGGAGCCGCGTCCTGAAATCAGGGCGAGGGAACAGCGATGAATTTCAGAGAGAAAATAGCGAGGTTTATGTACGGAAGATATGGAACGGACAATTTGTTTTACGGATTGTCTGTATTGTATATAGCGGTTATGCTCATAAATGTGTTTGTTCATTCGTGGCTGCTTTATATTCTTGGAATAGCCGTATTTGTATTTACGTTTTACCGTGTAATGTCAAGAAATACGGTAAAAAGAATGAGCGAAAATATAAAGTTTCAGAAGCTTTTTACAGGTGTAAGGAGCTGGTTTTCGGAGCGTAAAAGCAGAGCAATGCAGAATAAAACCTACTGCTTCAAGCGCTGTCCGAACTGCGGAAAGGTTTTAAGGCTTCCGAGGGTTAAGGGCAGACATTCTACAAGATGCCCTGCCTGTTCCGCCGATTTTAACGTAAGGGTCTGGTTTGACAAGAAAAAATAATGTAAATAATGCACATAAGCCGTCTTTATTTGGGCGGCTTTTTTATGCAGCTATATAATTTGCGGGACTTATTATATAATTGCCTTGACAAGTTATATAAATATGGTATAATAGTATATAGAAAGCTGAACAATAAAAAGAGGACAACAGAATAATTACTATAGTTGAGAGAAGAATAATGCAGTAAAGGGAAACGAGATGATGTAAAAATGAAGAAAAGCGTATACAGTCTGGTACTTATGGACGACGTCGTTGAGGCAATAGACGAGCTTGCTTATTCAATGAATACAAGCAGGTCAAATCTTATAAATCAGATATTGGCGGAAAGGGTATCGCTTCTGACTCCCGAAATGAGAATGAGGGATATTTTTTCAAGGATAGAAAAGCTTATGGACGGAAGATTTCAGCTGTTGGATCAGCCGTCTGACGCTATGCTGTCAATAAAGAGTCCGCTTAAATACAAGTATAAGCCGACGATAAAGTACAGCATTGAGCTTTACCGTTCCTTTGAGGGAGCAGTCGGAAAGCTCAGGATCTCGTTCCGAACTCAGAGCAGCCGGCTGATACAGACGCTTCATGAGTTCTTTAAGCTCTGGAAGTCGGTGGAGGATAAGTATCTTTCCCGAATATTTGTCGGAGGCGTGCCGTGGGAGTTTTCGGAGCTGTCGTTTTCACGGGAGTTTTACGCTCCGTCCGGAAGCGGACTTTCCGATACTCAGATCGCAGATTCAATAGGCGGATATATCAATATGATAGATTCTGCTGTTAAAATATATTTTGAGGATTCCGATTCACCTCAGACGGCGGAAAGGAAAATAGGAGGACTTTATTCGGATTATCTGAGTAAAGGCGTAGCAGTTATTTAAGGTTTGATTTGAAATAAGGGGGTTAAGTTTATGAACATTCAGAAATTCACACAGAAATCGCTTGAGGCATTGCAGGAGGCTCAGTCCGTTGCTTCAAGAAATTCCAATCAGGCAGTCGATCAGGAGCATTTGCTGTTTGCACTGCTGAAGCAGGAAAACGGGCTTATTCCTCAGCTGTTTTTAAAAATGGGAGCTGATCCTCAGAGTATTGCAGACTCTGCTGAAAATGCGGTAAATGCTCTTCCGAAGGTTCAGGTAGGAGGAAGAGAGCAGGGTTCGGTCTATATTTCAAGCGAGCTTGACAAGGCTCTTGCAGAAGCGGAGGCGCAGGCGGCACGAATGAAAGACGAGTACGTTTCCGTTGAGCATATCGTACTTGGAATTATGGAAGCTCCCAATAAAGCGGTGGGAGAAATACTCAAAGCATTTAATATTACTAAATCTAAATTTCTGTCGGCGCTTCAAGAGGTAAGGGGAAGCGCACAGGTTACAAGCCAGAATCCCGAGGAAACCTACGATGTGCTTAAAAAGTACGGGCAGGAGCTTGTGGAAATGGCAAGAGAGGGAAAGCTGGACCCTGTTATCGGAAGAGATAACGAAATAAGAAACGTTATAAGGATACTTTCTAGGAAGACAAAGAACAACCCTGTGCTTATCGGCGAGCCGGGCGTAGGAAAGACCGCTATTGCCGAGGGACTTGCTCAGCGTATTGTAAGGGGCGATGTTCCCGATAATCTTAAGGACAGAAAGGTATTTTCACTTGATATGGGAGCGCTTGTAGCAGGTGCAAAGTACAGGGGAGAGTTTGAGGAGCGTCTTAAAGCTGTTTTGCAGGAGGTCAAAAAGAGCGAGGGTCAGATAATTCTGTTTATCGACGAGCTTCATACTATCGTCGGAGCGGGAAAGACAGACGGAGCAATGGACGCAGGAAATCTGCTTAAACCGCTGCTTGCAAGAGGTGAACTGCACTGTATCGGCGCGACCACGCTTAACGAATACCGTCAGTATATTGAGAAGGACGCTGCGCTTGAAAGACGTTTTCAGACTGTGCTTGTAGACGAGCCTACCGTTGAGGATACTATTTCGATCCTAAGAGGACTTAAAGAACGTTATGAAGTATATCACGGCGTAAAGATTCAGGATCAGGCGCTTATAGCCGCCGCTACGCTGTCAAACAGGTATATTTCCGACAGGTTCCTGCCGGATAAGGCTATAGATCTGGTTGACGAGGCGTGTGCGCTTATCCGTACCGAGATGGATTCTATGCCGACTGAGCTTGATGAGATACAGCGTAAGATAATGCAGCATGAAATTGAGGAAGCGGCGCTTAAAAAGGAAACCGACAAGCTTGCATTGGAGCATTTAAAGGAGGTTCAAAAGGAGCTTTCGGAAATGCGTGAGCAGTTTAATGAGATGAAAGCCAAGTGGGAGAACGAAAAGAACGCAATTTCCAAGGTTCAGAAGCTGAGAGAGGAAATTGAGGCCTGTAACGCCGAAATAGAAAAGGCCGAACGCAGCTACGATCTGAATAAACTTGCCGAGCTTAAGTACGGCAGGCTTCCGTCATTGCAGAAGCAGCTTGAGGAGGAGGAACGCAATGCGGAAAAAAGCTATACCTCCAATACCTTGCTGAGAGATAAGGTAACCGATGAGGAGATAGCAAAGATAATCTGCCGCTGGACAGGAATCCCAGTTTCAAAGCTTATGGAGGGCGAGCGTGAAAAGCTGCTTGGCCTTGAGGATATTCTGCACAGGCGTGTAATAGGACAGAATGAAGCGGTAGAAAAGGTAACGGAAGCTATTATGCGTTCAAGAGCCGGAATAGCCAATCCCAGTCAGCCTATAGGTTCGTTTCTGTTCCTCGGCCCCACAGGAGTTGGAAAGACTGAGCTTGCAAAAGCGCTGGCAGAGTCGCTGTTTGACGATGAGAAAAATATTGTCCGTATAGATATGTCGGAGTATATGGAGAAGTTCAGCGTAAGCCGTCTTATCGGAGCGCCTCCCGGATACGTTGGCTACGAGGAGGGAGGACAGCTTACAGAAGCCGTAAGGAGAAAGCCTTATTCCGTAGTTCTGCTGGACGAGATTGAAAAGGCTCATCCGGACGTATTCAACATTCTGCTTCAGGTGCTGGACGACGGAAGGATAACCGATTCCCAGGGAAGAACCGTTGATTTCAAGAATACTATAATAATTCTTACCTCTAATCTAGGCTCACCTTACATTCTTGACGGAATTACAGACAGCGGCGAGATTTCAGAGGAAGCCAGAGAACAGGTAGATAAGCTGCTGAAAAACCAGTTCAGACCTGAATTTTTAAACCGTCTGGACGAGATTATTTACTACAAGCCGCTGCAGAAGGCTGAGATACTGAAGATCGCAGACCTTATGATAAACGAGCTGAGAAAGCGCCTTGCCGATAAGCAGGTAGGAATTGAGATCACCGACGCTGCTAAAAACGCTGTCATTGAGCAGGGCTTTGATCCGAATTACGGTGCAAGACCGCTGAAAAGATTTATTCAGAGAAAGATCGAAACGCTTATAGCCAGAAAGATCATTGCAGGCGAGGTCGAGCCTGATTCGGTTATAACGGTAGATTACAAAAACGGCAGCTTCGTATGCTGATAAAACCCCGTCCGCTGTATCCTGAGGCGGACGGGGTTTTTACGAATATTTATAATCTGAAAAAACGTTTATAAATTCTCCAGAATTTTCAGATATATTCAGACATATAAATTAATACGGAATAATTTAACGGGAGGTATTTATATGTCTGAAATTCAGGGTAAGCATAACGTTATACTGGAAAACCGCTCGCATCTTGTATTGTCGGGAGTAACGGACGTAGACAGTTTTAACGAAACAGAGATAGCGCTTTTCACTCAGCTGGGAGAACTGACGATAAAGGGAACTGATCTTCACATTAATGAAATGAGCGTCGAAAGCGGAGATCTGTCTGTAGAGGGCGATATATGCGCACTTATATACGGCGATAAGGACAGAAAGAAAAAGCTGTCGGCTTTCGGAAAGATCTTCAAGTGAGGTGGCTTATATGACTCCTATGCAGCTGGGCGTTGCGGCTGAAACTCAGGTGTTTTTGCTTTCCTGTTTAGCCGGAGCAGGTCTTGGGGCAGTATACGACTGCCTGAGAGTATTCAGAACGGCTGTCAAGCATAACAAGGCAATGTTTTTTATCGAAGATTTTGTATACGCATTGTTTTTCGGCTTTATATATTTTATTTTCGGAGCGGCCCAGACAGGACAGCTGAGATTTTTTACGTTTGTGGGAATGGCAATAGGTGCGCTGCTTGAACGTATAGTTCTGGGGAATATAGTAGTTTCTGCGGTAAATGCGGTTACAAGCTTTATCTGGCGTATTTTTATCTCTTCTGCGGCAGGATTTATTGCTAAAATTGCACTATTTATTAAGTCGGCTTTTGTGAAAAAGTACCCAAAATTTCATAAAAGTAAAAAAAACGTACAAAAGGTCTTGAAAGTATAGATTTTAATGGTGTATAATATTTATGAGTAGTATGAAAAGATGTGAGGATAGTTTAAAGAAAGGAAGCGTGGTAAAATGCCGTCGAGAAACAGGCACAGCAGAGAAGCGGCAGATGAAGGCGGAAAAAGGGCCGGTCTGGTGAAGATCATTACCACTATTGCCGTTTTCTGTCTGATCATCTATTCGGTATTCAATATTATTTCTCAGCAGGCTCAGATCGCCCAGCTGAAAAAGCAGAGCGAAGAGCTTTCAGCTAAAATAACTGAAGCCGAACAGCAGAATGATGAATATATAAGGCTTCTCAGTGCGGACGATGAGTCTGAATATATGGAACGCATAGCTATTGAAAGACTTGGTTATGCTTATCCGAACGAGAGAAGATTTTATGTAGTAGAGGGAAAATAGCATACATATCTGATACGGTAAATGAGGATAAATTATGCTGCTCTGCCTATGGTATCAGTCTCTTGCTGTATTATTCGGGGAGTTGGATCATAGTTTTCAGACCGCGGAAAGCGGTAAAAAATATTAAATTCAGAGAGGATTACAAAATCAAATGCAGCTTGAGGTTGGAAAGATTTACGAGGGTAAGGTAACCGGTATCACAAAGTTTGGAGCTTTTGTAGAGCTTGATAAGGATACTACGGGAATGGTTCATATTTCAGAGGTGGCGAACACCTTTGTAAGTGAGATCAAGGATTTTCTTCAAGAGGGGCAGACCGTTAAGGTAAAGGTTCTGTCGCTTGGCGAGGATAATAAGATCAGTCTGTCTATAAAAAAGGCTTTGCCTGCTCCGCCGAGAAAGCCGCGAGAGGGCGGTTTCAATAATCAGCGCGGGGGACAGAACAGGCAGAATTCTCAGAGCAGACCCGGCGGCTATCAGAGTCAGAATGCGCCGAGAAAAAAGAGCTTTGATAAAGAGCCGCAGGATTTCTCAAAAAATCCGCCGCCTGTATATGATTCCAGGTCGGGTTCGGGAAATGCTGATTTTGAAGATATGCTCAGTAAATTCAAAAGCGTAAGCGAGGAACGTTTTTCCGATCTGAAGCACGTTATGGATAATAAAAGAAGAGGTACTTCAAGGAGAAAGTAGTTTTCTTTGAGGTCCTTTGAGTATGAAAAATTCAGGCGGACTTGGTTCGCCTGTTTTCAATTTAAATAAAGGCCGGACAGGCCGGTTACGGAGAATATAAAAATGAAGAATTTCAAAAAGACCTTTGCCTTTATATTTTTTATGCTTGCGGGGATTATACTGGGAGCGTTTATTGCGTATGTATGTAAGGGAAAAGCCTATGTAGGATGGCTTGCGTGGGGCAAGAGAGTAGGACTTGAAAGCTTTGCGGTAGATCTTTACGTTATCAAGTTCAATCTCGGACTTGTTATAAACGCTACGATCTCTCAGATATTTACTATCCCTGCGGCACTTATCGTATACGCAAAGACCTGCAAGGGATTATAAGGCGGCCGGAGAGAAAAATGAAATTTACTGTATTAAGGATAGCTGCTGCGGCAGCGTTAAGCGCATTGATATTAACTTCATGTTCGTTAAATCCCAGCGTAGACGGTGACGAGCTGATAAAAAAGGCAAGGGAAGAATATAAGGCTCTTGACAGCGCAAAGGTAATAATGACAAATACCGAAACCGGAGAGATCGAACAGACTTTTACGTTTAAATACGATGAAAAGGACATACTGATGTATTCTTACGAGGGAAAAAGCGAAAACTCAGAGTACGCCCAGTTCAATAACGGAGCAGAGAGTTTTTCCTATGAGAACGGAGAGTACAGCCATGTTCAAAAAGGCGATAAGAATTTTAATCTGTATACCCGAGATGCTACTCACCCCCAGGCTGACGAGGGTCTGATACTTTTTGCTCCGGCGGCAGTAACAAGCGCAGAGGTAACGGAAGAGAACGGAGTAACCCATATCGTTCATATCTACGACGCAGAAAAAATAGGAGCTGACGCTGAAAGCGGAGAGGTTACGGGTTTTTCGGCTGAATATTTTTTCAGAGGCGAAGAGCTACTGTATTTTATTGAGACCACTGAAGTTAAGGAGAACGGTGAAAGTAAACGCTATTCATATAAGGTGGAAATTACCGAAAAAAACAGTGTGGATAAGGTTGAAAATACTGTAGAGAAGTATAAGGATAAATAAAAGGTACAGTTTATTGGTATTCAGAAGTAAAAATGCGAACACAGGCAGCGGTCTGAGTTCGCATTTTTATTATTTTGCAAATAAGTTTTATTTACCTAAAGCTTTTCCCTCAAAGGCTGCTCTGCGCTTTATATCCTTCATTAATTCATCAAACCGCTTCGGGTCAAGGGATTGCGCTCCGTCGCAGAGAGCTTTAGCGGGGTTGTTATGCACTTCTACCATAAGACCGTCGGCGCCGGCAGCAACTGCAGTTTTGGCAAGAGGCGCTACCATCCATGAAAGACCTGTGGCATGGCTCGGGTCTATTATAACCGGCAGATGCGTAAGCTTTTTAAGCATAGGTACTGCGGAAATATCAAGCGTATTCCTGGTTGAGTTTTCAAAGGTTCTTATTCCTCTTTCACATAGAATTACGTTTGGGTTTCCGCCTGCCATAATATATTCGGCACTCATCAGCCATTCCTCGATAGTGCTGGAAAGTCCGCGTTTCAGGAGAATAGGCTTTCTGCACTTTCCAAGGACCTTAAGCAGATCGAAGTTCTGCATATTTCTTGCGCCGACCTGGATAACATCTACGTCGCTGAACATATCCAGGTGAACAAGATTCATTATTTCAGTTACGATAGGAAGTCCGGTCTCCTTCTTTGCTTCAAGCAGCAGCTTCAGGCCTTCGCCCTCAAGTCCCTGAAATGAATAGGGGGAGGTTCTCGGCTTAAATGCGCCGCCTCTCAGAAGCGTAGCGCCGCTTGCTTTTACGTCTTTTGCAACCTCTATTATCTGTTCCTCGGTTTCAACGGAGCAGGGGCCTGCAATTACATTGAAAATACCCTCGCCTATCGTAACGTTATCCGTTACTTTTATCATTGAATCCTCAGGGTGCATTTTGCGGTTAGCCGCTTTATACGGCTCAGAAACACGTTTAACGTCCTCAACAAATGATGAACCCTTCAGAGTATCAATATCAATTTTGGTAGTATCTCCGATAATACCGACGATCGTCGTATGAGAACCCTCGCTGAGATTTGTTTTAAGACCCTTAGAATGAAGCTCGGCAACAAGCTCCTGAACGTTGTTTTTCGTTGCTGTTGAATTTAAAATAACTATCATTGTATTTAACTCCTTGATGTTGTGATTTAAAGCTTTTATCTTTTGGCGCTTTTATGTATTAAAGTATACAGCATTTTTTTCTGTTTGTCAAGTGTATTTTCAATAAATATGCATAAAATGAAGAGTGTTTATATGTATATTATGATGGATTGTAATATTTGCTTAAATTCAAATTAAAGGTTGTGTATAATGCTATGACTCTTGATTCAAACGGAGATCTTGTTTAAAATAAGTATTTGCCGAAAAACCAAGCTTTTAGTCTCTTACTTAAATTTTACTTTCGGGCGGAATTATTTCTATTGACTAAGCCCAAAATGTAGGTTATAATTAATGTAGAATTAAATATTGAAAGTTGGGAATAAAATGAGAAAGACAAAGATCGTATGTACTATAGGTCCTGCGACTGACGATGAAAATATAATGCGGGAGCTTATGAAGTCAGGTATGGACGTAGCAAGGTTTAATTTCTCACACTCTGACCATGAGGTTCACAGACAGCGTTTTGAAACTGTCAGAAAGCTCAGTGAAGAGCTTGGTCTTAATGTGGCAACGCTTTTGGATACGAAGGGTCCGGAAATACGTCTGCGTGATTTTAAGGATCATAAGCCCGTTAATATAAAAACCGGAGATGAGTTTACGCTTACTACAAGAGATATAGAGGGTACGGACAAGATCGCATCCATCACCTTTGAACATCTTCCAAAGGACGTTAACGTAGGCTCGAAAATTCTTATAAATGACGGCGTAATTGAGCTTGCAGTCAAATCTGTATCAGATACGGACATTGTCTGCGAGGTTATTCACGGAGGAAAGCTTTCAGATCATAAGGGGATAAACGTTCCCGGCGTAAAGCTTTCAATGCCTTATATTTCCGATGCCGATATGGCTGATCTGGAATTTGGGGCAAAAATGGGCTTTGATTTTATTGCCGCTTCGTTTGTAAGAACTGGTGCAGATGTAATTTACCTCAGAAAGTTTACGCAGAGCTTAGGCTGGTTCAACCCGAGGATCATAGCTAAAATTGAAAATTCGGAGGGAGTAGAGAATATTGACGAGATCCTCGACGCAGCGGACGGTATAATGGTTGCAAGGGGAGATATGGGAGTAGAAATACCCTTTGAAAAAATTCCGGCAATACAAAAGGAGCTTATCCATAAGGCTTACAATGCCGGAAAGCAGGTTATAACTGCTACGCAGATGCTTGAATCTATGATCACTAATCCGCGTCCTACCCGTGCCGAGATAACTGACGTTGCCAACGCTATATATGACGGTACCTCCGCAATTATGCTTTCGGGAGAAACAGCCGCAGGCGCATTTCCTATGGAGGCTGTCAAAACTATGGCGCTTATTGCTGAAACGACTGAAAAGGATATAGATTATATAGGGCGCTTTAAAAAGAGGGGCGACTCTGAAAGCTCAACGGTAACAGAGGCTATTTCTCACGCTACTGTCACCACAGCTCATGACTTGAAGGCGGCGGCTATCCTTACGGTCACAAAGGGAGGAACAACGGCGAGAATGCTCTCAAAATACCGTCCCGATTGTCCTATTATCGGTCTTACTACTGACGAAACGACCTGCCGTCAGATGAATATGTCTTGGGGTATACAGCCGGGTGTTATAGATGAGAAAACAAATACCGACGAGCTTATCGACCATGCTATTGAAGTTTCTTTAAATAAGGGTTATCTTAAGCACGGCGATCTGGTCGTTGTAACTGCTGGAGTTCCTTTGGGAATGAGCGGAACTACCAATCTGATCAAGGTTGAAACTGTGAAATAAATCAGCGGCGGGATTCTGAAATAAAGGATCCCGCCGCTTTTATTAAAACTTTATTTTTTCAATATAGCCGTAAAGCTCATCATCTGACAGATCATCGGAGAAAATACTGTAGAGCAGTCCTTTTCCGGTCAGTCTGTACAGACTGATTCTTTCATTTTTTATAGCATATACCTGCTTTTCTTTGTCAGCCCCCCAGTTTTCCGCAGAGTTGTAAGCTGTAGGATCATTTAGATCAGCATCAAAAAATTCTGCCATAGAATCAAAGCTGTCATAATGAGTAAATGCAAGGCAAACGGTTATTGATTTTTTAGTGCTAAGCTCGGTAAAGGAGAAATATGAGCAGCTTTCATAAAGCGTTATATTGTCAATAGAAAATTTATCTTTGTCGTAGATCGGATCAGAAATCTGATTTTCATTCAGACCTCTATTCTTCAGATATTCCCTAAGCTTTTCAGAATCAATAAAGTTATCGTAGCTGTCAAAATCAACGCTTAGGTCGATCTCTGCGTTTTCATTACCCGGTTTGTCAATTACGCTTTCCCATGCATTTTCAGCCGTTTGAGAGGATATTGTGTTTTCTCTTGCAGATTGAGCTGAGCTTTGCACCGGATTTTCAGTGTTTTTTGAGCAGGCGCTTAAGATTGATGAAACAAAAAGTATTGTAAAAATAAGTTTTTTCATATATATTCCTCCATATTCTTATTGTACATAATAGTATATTAAATGTCAACACCAAATTTAACTTATTAAATATTTTTTTAAATCTAACATACTGACAATCTCGCATGCATTTTTTTCTTGAAGGGTAAATCAACAAGATTTTTCTATTGGCGACACCGTAGGATATTGATTTATCGACTATGCAGTTAATTTGTTCAGCTATAAACCTATTTATTTGTTTATTAAAGATATGTAAATTGTACAAAAACTCCTTGAATTATCCTGATAAAATGGTATAATATATATAACATATGATATAAATTAAAAGTGAAATATTTGACCTGTAATCGGAAGGAGTGAAAAAGTAATGATCAAGCTGAAGGGTAAACCGGTTTTCGGAGGTATAGTAAGCGGCAGGATAGCTTTTTACCGCAGAGACGAAAGCGTAGTTCAGAAAAGAAAGATCGATAATCCTGATTTGGAGCTTCAGCGTTACGAATACGCTAAATCTTGTGCGCTGTCACAGCTTGACGAGCTTTATCATAAAGCTGTCGGAGAAGTCGGTGAAAATGACGCAGGAATTTTTCTTATACAGCAGATGATTATCAAGGATATTGATTTTGAGAAAGAGGTCAGAGATCTAATTGCCCGTGATCATTACAATGCGGATTACGCCGTTGCAAAGACAGCCAGAGACTTTTCACAGGTGCTGAGCGAAATGGATTCCGATTACATAAAAGAACGTTCCGCAGATGTAAAGGACGTATGCGACAGGCTTATAAGACATATCCAGAATAAATCGGAGAACAATTTCAGTGTTAATGAAAAATCTATCATATGCGCCGACGATCTGGTCCCGTCGGAAACGGTAAGGCTCGACAAATCAAAGGCAGCTGCGTTCTGTACCTGCTACGGCTCTTCCAATTCACATACTGCAATACTTGCCAGAACGATGAATATTCCGGCTGTGATCGGTATAGGCAAGGGACTTCTTGAAAGCTATAACGGCTGTGAAGCTATGGTTGACGGATACAGCGGTATGTTGTATATAGAGCCTGACGATAAGACTCGCAGAGAGCTGGATAAGAAGCAGACAGCGGAAGCAAAAAAGAGAGAGCTTCTGAAACGGCTCAGGGGCAGGAGGAATATTACTCTTGACGGAACTGAGATAAAGCTTTATGCAAATATAGGCGGTCTATCCGATCTGGACAGCGTAATTGAAAACGACGCAGGAGGGATAGGTCTGTTTAGGAGCGAGTTCCTGTATCTCGAAAACAATGACTCTCCTAACGAGGAGTATCAGTTTTACAGCTACCGCAGAGTTCTTGAGCAGATGAACGGAAAGAGAGTTATAATCCGTACTATGGATATAGGCGCTGATAAAAATATCAGTTATTTCGGACTTGAAAAGGAAGAAAATCCTGCTCTCGGACTGCGGTCTATAAGACTGTGCCTTGAACGGCCCGAGATGTTTAAAACTCAGCTGAGGGCGTTATTACGGGCGTCAGTCTATGGACAGCTTGCAATAATGCTTCCTATGATCACAGATGTTGGGGAGATAAGAAGAACTAAAGTCCTGATAGAAGAAGCTAAGACACAGCTGAGAGCGTCAGAACAGCCTTACAGCGACAATATTGAGATAGGTGTAATGATAGAAACTCCTGCTGCTGCGGTTTTAAGCGACCTGCTTGCTCCTGAGGCTGACTTTTTCAGCATAGGTACAAACGATCTTGAGCAGTACACATTGGCAATGGACAGGCAGAATATGCGGCTTGAAAGCTATTGCCCCAATAATCATACGGCGCTTTTAAGACTGATGAAAACAGCCTGCGATAATGCTCATAAATACGGAAAATGGGTAGGGATCTGCGGAGAGCTTGGCGGAGACCTTTCTCTTGCCGAGGTCTTTCTGGCTATGGGAATAGACGAAATATCAGTTGCTCCGCCGCGCATTCTTCCGCTGAGAAGCAAAATAAGAACACTGGATCTAAGCGATAAAAAGAGTGTACTTGAAAGATACGGTTTATAGGTAAGAGTAAAATTAAATCGCCGCAGAAAAATTATCAGTCCGAGCCGGGATTTTTAGGTTATTCGGGCTGATAATAAATCTGTGCGGGAATATAAAAGAAATTTCAAAAAACCTATTGACAAATAGCAAAAGATAGTGTATAATTAATATCGTCGCTTGAAGCGATAAAAATGCGGGAGCATAGCTCAGCTGGGAGAGCATCTGCCTTACAAGCAGAGGGTCACAGGTTCGAGCCCTGTTGTTCCCACCATAGCGAATGAGTATCATTCGCTTTATGGCCTGGTAGTTCAGTTGGTTAGAACGCTAGCCTGTCACGCTAGAGGTCGTGGGTTCGAGCCCCATTCAGGTCGCCATTCATTTTTTTAAATCTATTGCATATACTGTATTAAAGCATACAAAGCTGAGTGCTTTAGGTATTTGCCTCTGTAGCTCAGTAGGTAGAGCAGGGGACTGAAAATCCCCGTGTCGATGGTTCGATTCCGTCCGGAGGCACCATCGTAATTATAAAAATATGCGGATTTAGCTCATCTGGTAGAGCGCCACCTTGCCAAGGTGGAGGTAGCGAGTTCGAGCCTCGTAATCCGCTCCATATAAGGCGCTATAGCCAAGTGGTAAGGCGTAGGTCTGCAACACCTTGATCCCCGGTTCAAATCCGGGTGGCGCCTCCAGTGTGATTCCCGCTATCAAATGATGGCGGGAATTTTTTGTGCAAAAAGCAGCCAAGCTTTTTCTTGACTGCTATGTAAAATATTCTGTTTTAATCTGACCTACAAACTGGAAGTTATCTAATCGTTAGTAATGCAATAACAAACCTCACCTTTGGGTAAAGTGCCTTCTCTGACAAACCTTTGAACAGCATCTGTAATATGCATACTCGATTTTTGCAATACTCTTGCTGATTTTATATTTTCTATACGATGATAAGCCTCAAGTTTGTGAAAATCTGTATTGGAAAACACATAGTCGATAACAGCAGATAATGCTTCATTTGCATATCCGTTGCCCCAAAAACTTTCGCCTATACAGTATTCGATTTCTGCGGTTTTACAATCGGAATAAACCCTGCAAAAGGCGATTTGCCCTATGTTTTCCAAACTTTTCTTTTCTATGATTGCCCATCTGTAAAAATCAGAATTAGAATAATTCTTTTGCCATTTATCTAAGAGTTGTTTTACTTCTGAAAGAGTTGTATAAACAGGTTCGCCGTATTCAGTCTGTACCAGAGGATTGGATACCCAATTTTTTAGCATATTATCACAATCCCCATCTGTAAATGGTCTTAACAGCAGACGAGATGTTTGAATTTGTTGTGTTCCACAATGTTTCATAGTATTACCCTCCAATTATGCCCAATCAAATATATCTGGTCAAATTCCGATTTATAGGTCTGTTCAACCGTGCTTAATTATATCATGGTTGGAAATATACAATTTACATAGTTTCACCATTTCCTTTAAGAAAGGTAAATCGCTTCGTTGTGGATTATCGACTCTAAATGTGCAACCACACACTCCGTTAAATTCTTTTCCGAAGATGATTTTATTTTTGCCGCCGTTACAAGAACCGCAATGAGCACAGAAATCAATATGATTCCAAGCATTGTTCTTGATTTCATCATCCATAATGTCGTTGCTAAAAGCTGTACTATCATTAGACCAAACAGTCCAAAGATTTTTAGGCTCGTCAGGATCTTTTATGGCTATGAAAGCAACGCATTCGCCCTTGAATTTAAGCCAATAATATATTTTATCTTTCCAACAAGAACTATTGTCCTTGTAAAATTCTATATTGTTATTTCTTGAAAAATCGACAAATTCTAAAGCCAATGCTTTAGCTTCATCAATTAAGCTTTCTTTTATGTAATCTTCGATTTGATTTGTCATCATAATTATTTCTCCACAAAATCAATTAACTGCTTTAAACTTTGAATACTCCATTTATCAGAATTATTGCCGCTTCTATCTATCAAAAAAGAAGTGAAGCCTTGTTCTCTTGCTCCGTCGGCTTCCGGCTTATAATCATCAACATATAAGCTTTCTTTTGCCGAAACGCCTTGTGCATTCAAAGCTGCATTAAAAATGACTGGGCTTGGTTTTCCTGCCCCGACTAATGAACTTGCGGTGAATGATGTAAAATATTTTGAAACTCCTAATTGTTGCAAGGTATATTCAAGAGACGGAGAGGTATCGCTAATCACGCCCATTTTATATCCGTGACTATGAAAATACTCCAACACTTCAATCGTTTCAGGAAACAGAACCCGGTCTCTATTGCACCACAATTTACTAAACAATAATGTAGAACGGCTATCTATATCCTCTTTGACGCCTTCGCCGATCAGTAAATATTTGTAAAACTTTTTGAAAAACTCCCGTTCATCATCAACGGTTCTATACCAAGGTGTTCTTCCTTCGCTGGCAAGTTCAAAAAGTTTCATCATTTTGTCATATGGTAATACAAAAGGTTTTCCGCTCCATTCGCTAATAATATTGTTACGCCACAATTCCTTTTTGCTATCAAAATATGTAAGCGTACCGTCCCGATCAAAAAAGATAGCTTTATAGTTCATTTAACACTCTCCGCTTTATGCTCAGTATATCATAAATTTGTGTGTTTGTCTAACACTTTCTCATATGGATTCCGAAACATCAAAAACCTCCACAGCCAGAAAGCCGTGGAGGTTAATTTGTTTACAGCACTATGTTATCCTGTTTAAGAATTACTTCTTGTCAGCGATAGCAGCCTGTGCAGCAGCCAGTCTTGCGATCGGCACTCTGAAAGGCGAGCAGGATACATAGTCAAGACCGATCTTATGGCAGAACTCTACAGATGTAGGATCTCCGCCGTGCTCTCCGCAGATACCGATGTGAAGCTTCGGATTTACAGGCTTACCAAGCTTGATAGCCATTTCCATAAGCTTGCCTACGCCTGTCTGATCAAGCTTAGCAAACGGATTGTTCTCGAAGATTTTAGCGTCGTAGTAAGCGTCAAGGAACTTGCCTGCGTCGTCTCTTGAGAAGCCGAATGTCATCTGCGTAAGGTCGTTGGTTCCGAAGCAGAAGAAGTCAGCTTCCTTAGCAATATCATCAGCTGTAAGAGCGGCTCTCGGGATCTCGATCATTGTACCAACTTCATACTTGAGGTCTGAACCGGCTTCTGCAATAACAGCGTCAGCAGTTTCAACTACAACCTTCTTAACGTATTTAAGCTCCTTAACGTCGCCGATAAGCGGGATCATTATTTCAGGAACAATAGTCCAGTCGGGATGAGCGTTCTTAACATTGATCGCTGCCTTAATAACAGCCTTTGTCTGCATCTTTGCGATTTCAGGATAAGTTACCGCAAGACGGCAGCCTCTGTGACCCATCATTGGGTTAAATTCGTGAAGGGAAGCGATAATAGCCTTAATCGTTTCTACGGACTTGCCCTGAGCGTCAGCAAGCGCCTTAATATCAGCTTCTTCTGTAGGAACAAATTCATGAAGAGGAGGATCAAGGAATCTGATTGTTACAGGATTTCCTTCAAGTGCCTCATAAAGAGCTTCAAAGTCGCTCTGCTGCATAGGCTCGATCTTAGCGAGAGCAGCTTCTCTTTCTTCAACTGTATCGGAGCAGATCATCTCTCTGAAAGCAGCGATTCTGTCAGCTTCAAAGAACATATGCTCAGTACGGCAGAGACCGATTCCTTCAGCGCCAAGCTCTCTTGCCTTCTTAGCGTCAGCAGGGGTATCGGCATTTGTTCTTACTTTGAGCTTTCTGTACTTGTCTGCCCATGACATGATCCTTCCGAATTCACCGGCAATAGTAGCGTCAACTGTAGGAATGATTCCGTCGTAGATGTTACCTGTAGAACCGTCGATGGAAATATAGTCTCCCTCGTGGAATTCCTTGCCGCCGAGAGTAAACTTCTTGTTAGCTTCGTCCATAACGATATCAGAGCAGCCGGATACGCAGCAGGTTCCCATACCGCGGGCAACAACTGCAGCGTGTGAAGTCATACCGCCTCTTACTGTAAGAATACCCTGTGAAGCCTTCATACCTGTAATATCCTCAGGTGAAGTTTCAAGTCTTACGAGAACGACCTTTTCGCCCTTAGCATTCCAAGCTTCAGCGTCTTCTGCTGTAAATACGACCTTACCGCAGGCAGCTCCGGGAGAAGCGCCCAGACCCTTGCCCATAGGAACTGCGGCTTTAAGAGCCTTTGCGTCAAACTGAGGGTGAAGCAGTGTATCGAGGTTTCTCGGGTCGATCATAGCAACTGCTTCTTCTTCAGTTCTCATACCTTCGTCAACGAGATCGCAGGCGATCTTCAGAGCGGCCTGAGCTGTTCTCTTTCCGTTTCTTGTCTGGAGCATGAAAAGCTTTCCGTGTTCTACTGTAAACTCCATGTCCTGCATATCTCTGTAGTGATTTTCAAGAGTATTGCATACCTCGTTGAATTGAGCGAAAGCTTCAGGGAATTTCTGCTCCATTTCGGAGATGTGCATAGGTGTACGAACGCCTGCAACAACGTCCTCGCCCTGAGCGTTTGTCAGGAACTCTCCGAACAGACCCTTGGCGCCTGTAGCAGGGTCACGGGTAAATGCAACGCCTGTACCGCAGTCGTCGCCCATGTTTCCGAAAGCCATCGACTGAACATTGACAGCTGTACCCCATGAATAAGGAATATCGTTGTCTCTTCTGTAAACGTTAGCTCTCGGGTTGTCCCATGAACGGAATACAGCCTTAACTGCTCCCATCAGCTGTTCCTTAGGATCTGAAGGGAAGTCTGAACCAATCTTTTCCTTGTATTCGGCCTTGAACTGACCTGCAAGCTCCTTGAGGTCGTCGGCAGTCAGGTCAACGTCCTGAGTAACGCCTTTCTTAGCCTTCATTTCGTCGATAAGCTCTTCAAAATATTTCTTGCCGACTTCCATAACTACGTCGGAATACATCTGAATAAATCTTCTGTAGCAGTCCCATGCCCATCTTGGGTTATTTGACTTTTCAGCAATAACCTCTACAACCTCTTCATTAAGACCGAGGTTTAAGATCGTATCCATCATGCCGGGCATTGAAGCTCTTGCACCTGAACGTACAGAAACTAGAAGAGGATTCTCCTTGTCGCCGAATTTCTTTCCGGTGATTTCTTCCATTTTGCCGATATACTCATTGATCTGAGCCTGAATTTCATCATTGATCTGCTTACCGTCCTCATAATACTGTGTGCAGGCTTCGGTTGTGATCGTGAAACCCTGAGGAACAGGAAGACCGATATTGGTCATTTCTGCAAGGTTAGCGCCCTTACCGCCGAGGAGTTCTCTCATGCTAGCATTACCCTCGGAGAAAAGGTAACAATACTTATTTGCCATTGGTATCTACCTCCAAAAAAAATTTGAATTCCGTATTTTTATAGTACCTTGACAATCCTATTAAAGCTGTCAGGACATTACAAGCCTATCATACGGTAACAATTCTATTATAACAGATTATTTCATAAATTACTATAGTTTTTTCTATATTTTTGACAGAGATTTTTGCACAATGTTTCTCAGCCTTTTTCGTACACTTTGCACAATAAAAATGCGTAAAAATAACAGCATATCATAACTTCAGGGCTGTGGGTACAGGCTTATTGATAAAATCACCTGAATAAATTCATACAGCCGTTTTTAATAAGCCCTTAAACGACGATATGATCTAAAATAGACTACAGCTTAAAATGCAGCGGCATTCCGTTTCGCATTGCAATTTTAACATCGCCCTGTATTAGGGGAAGAAAGTAGGAAATAGCGGAATCTGCAACATTGTTTCCTTGACTGTTTATCCATTTTTCAGGGAAAAACTTTTCCTTGTTTGCAACATTGGAAGCATCGGTGGATTCAATTGTGACGACATACGGAGAGCTTGAAATTCTTTTGAAAACCATAGTTTTGCCCGTTTCACCTCTGAGAGCTGCGGAAACGCCCTTTGAGCCTATTTCCTCAGCTTCGTCTATATCGGTTTTCGAGCATATATGAGAGGAGCAGCGCTGCATAACGTTCAGTTCGATAGACCGTACCTTGCAGCCGATCTCTTTTCGGAGTATCTGTTCCAATGCCTTGCCGATTCCCGAAAGATACTTATGACCGAAGCTGTCTGTAACTCCTGAACGGAAATCTCCGTCCTTTTCCGATATTTCAACGCCCTCTGAAACCGCAATAACAACGGCTTTATGCTTTGCCTGCATTGCTCGGACGTCCTCAATAAAGCTTTCAACTGAAAATTCTCTTTCCGGAAGATAGATCAGGTGCGGAGCAATTTCTCCGTTGGCGCGCAGTACGCAGGTAGAGGCTGTGAGCCAGCCGGCATGACGCCCCATAATTTCAACAATGGTGATAGATTCAATTGAATATACCGAGCTGTCCCGAATAATTTCCTGAACGGTTGCAGCAACGTACTTTGCCGCCGAACCGAAGCCGGGCGTATGGTCGGTAACAGGGAGATCGTTGTCGATTGTTTTAGGAATGCCAATAACTTTTACGGAGGAGCCGGCAGCTTTGAGATGTTCGGAAAGCTTCATAACGGTATCCATAGAATCGTTTCCGCCTATATAGAAAAATGCCTCTATACGGTGCTTTTCAAAGCAGCACATTATTTTTTCATAAACAGCGCTGTCCTTTTCCGAAGCGGGAAGCTTATAGCGGCAGGAGCCGAGTACGGTAGAGGGAGTTTGCCTTAAAAGCTCCATATCCTCATTTGATTTAATTATTAGTTTCAGATCTATTAGTTCGTCGTTTATGATTCCTTCAATACCGTTAATAGATCCGAATACTGCGTCAATTTCAGGGGTTTTCAGAGCCTGCCTGAAAACTCCGACAAGCGACGCATTGATTGCACAGGTTGGTCCTCCGGACTGGGCGACAGCGATGTTCATTTATAAATCCTCCGTTTTATTAGAATTATTTTAACTTCTATAATATATTGTATCATAAAATATTAAGAAAGGCAAAGATTTTAAACCTTCTTCCTTAAAGTTTTCCCTTTTAAACAAAAAACACATGACGGTAAACGATTTACATTATATCAAATGCAAAAACCTCCGCATCTCTACGGTGCGGAGGCTGTAAAATTTATTTGATCTCAAGGCGTTTAATGCCAGGCGAGCTTTCGGTTTTCTTAGGAAGCGCAACTGTCAGGACACCGTTTTTATATTCGGCGTTTATTTCATCTGCTTTTACGGCTGAAATATCGAAGCTGCGCTGATACGAGCCGAAGCTGCGTTCACGGCAAATATAATTGCCATTCTTTGATTTGTCTTCAGATTCGGTGTTATGCTCTGCTGACAGGATCAGGTAATTTCCGTTAATATCAAGATTTATATCGCTTTTATCAAATCCCGGAAGCTCAGCTTCAAGCACAAATTTATCTCCATCGTCACGTATATCTGTTCTGCAAGAATTTATCGGCATATTACCTGCGAAAAAATCCTTTTCAAAGTCATGAAAAGCGTCAAAAAGGTCAAAGCTTTTTCTTTCAAACGGCGTAAGTCCAAACATATAAATTCCTCCTTCTTATAATACACATTAATAATTTTATTTTGGTTTAAGTGTTATCTATTATACATTGGTATCACCTTTCTTTTGTTATCTATATAATAGTTCTGTATTATGTTTTTTGTGTCATAACTTTGTGAAAAGCAGATGAAAATTAGCACTCTTCTGCCGAGAGTGCTAAAGGAATAACTTATATAATATTAGGGCATTAATATATTGTCGCAGCAAACAATAACAGCTGATAGGTGTGCCTTGAAATTGTGCCAAGTAAACAAAAAAGCTAAAAAAACATTTTTTTTATAAAAAACTGTTGACAAGCCCAATTTTATAGTGTATAATAATTAAGTCGCTATGAGGGCTGCGGTTAAGGCGGTATAGCTCAGTTGGCTAGAGCACTTGGTTCATACCCAGGGTGTCACTGGTTCAAATCCAGTTACCGCTACCATTCATACAACGCTCTCATATCACAAGGCCCGTTGGTCAAGCGGTTAAGACACCGCCCTTTCACGGCGGAATCATGGGTTCGATTCCCGTACGGGTCACCATAATGAAAAGCCTAACGCAGTTTGAATCATAATTTTCAAACTGCGTTGCTTTTTATGCCAAAAATTCTGTAGGTGCAGGTTTTTCGGCATTTTGTATTATAAGACAAAATTTGATTTATACGAAAACAGGTCTTGTCCGATATTTTTGATTTACCTTGGACATGACTTTTTTCTGTTTTCGGAAGAAATTATAATTTACTCTATTGTCGATCATCTTAAATGCAAATTTTATGTTATATGAGGGTTTTTAGCGTGAGGATCAGTAAGGCAAAATGGAATTATTAGATATATTATATGAGAAACGGTTTTGTGTTGAAATATAAGGGTTATGTGTTGTTTCCAATTATAACATAAAATTTAATAAAGTTCAACATAAAAGCATAGCCGCAATCGAATTTGCACGGTTGCGGATCATACATATATTACAATTATCTTGAAAAATCTCCGATTTTTCCCAGCAGTTTACCGATACTGTGATACATTCCTGAATAAATAACAGGGTCAAGCTTAGTTAAATCTACATCAAAAATATCTCGGAGCATAATATTTTCATCAACCTGAATATTCATAATCTTGCAGAAGAATGTGGTTGACTCTCCCGTATCAACAGATTTAATTACCTCGCATTCATATATCCAACGGCTTGCATCAAGAATAGGAACATCTAGAACTTCGCCACTGCAAACATTGTAAGAAAATTTATCTTTGCTGTCATCTTTAGCGTGATGTGTTCCGAAATAATCCATAAGTTCAAGCATATCTGTACTTACTAAATTAACGCTTAGCTTACCTGTTCTGATGACATTTTGTTTAGTCCGTTTTGTTCCGAACATACTGACAACCAATAAATAATCATTATCTTTTTCATTTGTAACGCTTACCCAAGTAATAGGCGCAAAATTATATGTTCCGTCTTCATTGTTTGTTCCGATGATAAATGCAGGCTGGACGCACATTGAAAAGTGAGTGCCTATTGATTTCCTTTTTATGTTTTTCACATTTGTTTTATTGCTGTTTATGAGCATGAGCTGTTCTCCTTTTTACGATTTCGTAATGGTATTATACCACAATTTTCGGAAAAGTTCAATATAAAAGTGCAGCCGAATTCGGATGCTCCGTTTAGGCTTTCTGTGATAATTATATGAGGGTTTTTATAGTAAGGATCAGTAAGGCAAAATGAAATTATTAGATATATTATATGAGGAATGGTTTTGTGTTGAAATATCAGGGTTATGTGCTGTATTTAAATTGATATAATATAGTTTTTTGGGAGGAATTGTAATGAATGAATCCATATGTCTGTTCTTCGATGTTGGCTCAGCGCTGATAGACGAAACAGAATGTTATAACCACCGAATCAGAGATGCTATCACAGAAACGGACATTACCTTTGAGCAGTTCAACGAGAAACGTTTTTTCTTTGCAAAACAGAATCTCAAGGGTGATATTGAAGCAATATATTTTTTCGGACTTACGAAAACACCTTGGCATACAGAGGATGAAAAGCCCTATCCCAAAGCTGAAAGTGTTCTTAAGGCTTTATCGGAGTACGGCTGCTAGATAGGCATAATTGCAAATCAGAGCTTAGGAACGCAGTCCCGTCTTGAAAACCGGGGACTCATGCAATATATAACATTTCGGGTTTTGTCATAATAGCACCTCCCCACAATGATATATGATTTCCTTCTATATTGACAACATAAATTCCATCACTTAAATCAATCTTTCTATAATGAGCTTTTTCAAGTGTTTTCAATTCATCATCATTGGGCTTAATATTATCAGGGCAATACACGCATTGTAAAATATCACAATTATCCTCAGTTTCAAGATAATAAGCTATATCTTTCATCTCATCACTAAATCTCATACTGCCGCAAATTGTAAGTGTCTTCATTTCAGCACCTCCAAAATATCCTGCAATTTCTCCACAACATAATCCGCATTCTGAAATTCATTAATAGGCTGTTGATATACGCTGAAGCCTTGTCTAACCCATATAGTTTTCATTCCAAGCTTTTTAGCAGGCTCAATATCATTGTCAAGCCTGACCCCAATCATAAAAGCATTTTCGGATATACATTCCGCACGATCCAACGCTCTTAGAAAAATTCTCTTGCCGGGCTTTGCTACGCCTTCCTCGGCTGACGCTATAACAAGACTTATTTTTTAACTATGGACACACACTTTTATATGAGCCTGATTGGACCTCTGACCGTGGTAATGCGGAGCTTATAAAATTCGCTATAAAAAATCCTCATAATTGTATCGTTGAGGATATAAGAAAAGGAGCAGAGATTATCTACGGTGAGCATGTTGCCAAAGTGCGTGAGTACGGATATGAAATCAGTGGACAGATTGCAAATAAGGCACTTTATGACTATCTTGGTATAGAGTTTTCTCATACTTCAACGGAAATGGAAACTGTGTTTTGGGATAGTGCATCAATCGGTACGATTATGCCTGATGCTGACAAACTGATTGACTATCTTAATGAAAAAGGTATCAGAACGGCAGTTATCAGCAATCTTTGGTGGTCGGGTGAAACTCTCACAAAGCGGTTAAACCGACTATTGCCAAATAATAAATTTGAGTTTGTTATGACTTCAAGCGATTATTTTATTCGTAAGCCTAATTCAATTTTGTTTGAAATCGCACTCAAAAAAGCTGGACTTTCTGCTGACAAAGTGTGGTTTTGCGGCGACAGCGTGTATGCAGACGTAAATGGTGCGCATAGTGTCGGAATGTTCCCAGTTTTGTATGACGGCTCAACCGATGAGGAAAATCCTTTTGCTCATCAGAACGACGGTACAGAGATTGATTTTGAGTATCTGCATATTCACGACTGGCGAGAAATGGTTTAAATACTTCAATCAGAGTTTTTCTCATGAGTTTTTTTCTTTTCTGCTTTAAATTCTCTGACTTTTTCACACCACTCGTCTATCAATTGACGCAGTTCCTTTGTGTCTACCTCGCACCAGTTTCCCATTCCGTCCTCGGCTAAATTATTGAATATCTTGGTCGTACTTGCTGTTATCTCCACTCCGCATACATTTCCATTATTTTCACGATATTCTGCTTGTCCACTTAATACAGCGTCAAAGTCCTCTTTTATCCATTCTTCAAATTGTGTAACTTCAGAAGATAGAAATGTAGACAACATTTCGTATTTTTCATTTTCAAAATCGATTAATAACCGTTCTTTTTTCATAGTTTTATTTTTCAACGTTACTACTCTTAAAGTATATTTTAACATAATTTTTAATCCTCCAGTAATGGATATGTAGAAAGAATTTTATTATTTTTATCTAAAAACATTTCTATTTCCATTCCGCTTTTTGTCATACCTGTATATTTATTTCCGCTTAAATAAATACGATTTTCATACGCCTCATTTATTGCATTTACTACATCCTGAGGTGAAACGTCTTTCTGATTTGTTTTTTTAGGTATTAGTATACAGAGTTAGTCAGCGTCTGACTGGTTTTCAATTTTCTTTTTCGCTTTAAATTCTCTGACTTTTTCACACCATTCGTCTATCAATTGACGCAGTTCCTTTGTGTCTACCTCGCACCAGTTTCCCATTCCGTCCTCGGCAAGCATATCATAGATCATTGTTTTTTGTAAAGTTATTTCCACTCCGCATACATTACCGGCTATTTCTCGCTTGCTCTCCTTTCCTTCTATTACCATGTCGAAATTTTCTTTTATCCATTCTTCAAAAGGTGTTACGTCTGAAGATAAAAAGGTACTTAGCAATTCACATTTTTTATCCTCAAATATAAATACAATATCATCTAATCTTCCCTTATAATATAATTCTTTAATTTGATATTTCATATTTTACTCCTTCCGGAAAGGCTGAGATTATCTTTTCATTATTATTTAGATACATTTCCATTTTCATTTAACCTTTTAATATCTAAAAATAATTTATAATTATTTATTGCGTCCAATCCACTAATCTCAGATGAATCTGCACTGAAAATTTCTAATTCGGTAATATATTTATCTTTTATATGCAGAAACATTTGAACAGGTGGCTTTGAATCTCTGAATACTCTTAATTCAATTGGGGTTCCATTTTCTATATTTATTTTTTGAATATTACTAGGAATTGAAAATTTAATAAATATAAGATATTTATCATAATGTCTCTTAATCACTGCATTGTTAATTTGTAACTCTAATATATTATCTACTTCTTTGTCACCAGTTTGCATAAAACTAAGCCAATGTTTCTCTTGGTTTGTTAACAATTTGTTATTTATCATATAATCCTCCCTTATATTATTTTATATAATAAGTACCGATATTAATTATTTTATCTGAAACACCAAATGCGGAAAATTCAATTGTTACATCCTTAAAATTAAATTGTCTTTTACAAAACTGTCCACAATTTAATGGATTTTTAGATAGTTCTTGCGTGATAGCATTATTAACTTCATCTACTGATAACCCAGTTCCTTCAAGATGTCTGCCACCGTGACCAAAAGTGTATTTAATTTCATCAATTTTTATTATAGATGTAATCCCTCCACCACCTTTAGGAGGTTTATAATCATTTATTTCTTTTATTGTACTCTGTATATCCTTAACCCCATCCGGCATCTCAGCTATATTTATATCGTCTACATCCGTCTTACCAACATAACTTAGATCACTCTTCTGTCTTAATCCCGACCAATTAAAGTAATTATCAGCCTTATTAAGACCATAATCCATCAGCACTCCGGAAGCTATTCCTGTTATCATCCTCTGCGACGGATTCAGGTTAAGCTCCGATGTCATGTAGTCTGTCGCAAATCATATATGTATCTAATTACATCTGTGTAAATACTTCAACCAGAGTTTTTCTCATGAGTTTTTTTCTTTTTCGCTTTAAATTCTCTGACTTTTTCACACCACTCGTCTATCAATTGACGCAGTTCCTTTGTGTCTACCTCGCACCAGTTTCCCATTCCGTCCTCGGCTAAATTATTGAATATCTTGGTCGTACTTGCTGTTATCTCCACTCCGCAAACATTGCCATTATTTTCACGATATTCTGCTTGTCCACTTAAAACAGCGTCAAAGTCCTCTTTTATCCATTCTTCAAAAGGTGTTACATCATCCTCTAAAAATGTAGATAGTATTTCATACTTTTCATTTTCAAAGTCAATTGTCAAAAATTCCTCACCATTATATAATTTTACTATCCTCAATTTATATTCTAACATATTTATCCTTGTCCTTAATTTTTGTTTTTATAAAGATTCTTCCGCTGAATGCAGAAAGTGTCAATGCCACAGAGTGTTTATCATCAAAATCAGAGCTTTTATAAGCAGCTGAGCGTTTTGGAGTTTCTGTTGTGCCGCCGTAGATATCCCAGTCGCTGTTCAGCAGTTCTTTAAGTGAAAACGATTCGTCAAAACACAGTACAGCCTTCTGGGGCTTATCAGAGAAATTGAAGCAGCATACTGCCGATTCTTTCCCGTTAATACGCTCATAGGCGTAAAGGCATTGTTCCGCTTTATCAACTATAAGCCACTTAAACGATGCCATATCATAATCGCCGTCATAAAGCGAGGAATAAGATTTATAGATTTCTCCCAGCTTTATTATGTATTTGTGAAAGCTGTCGTGAGCAGGATATTTTAGCAGATCCCAATCCTGTTCCCTTGTTTCGTCCCATTCGCGGAACTGGGCAATTTCTCCCCCCATAAAATTCAGCTTTTTGCCGGGGTGTGTAAAAACATACATATAAAAAGCGCGCGCCTGCTTGAATTTATCCTCGTAATCTCCCCACATTTTCTGTATTACCGTAGCCTTTCCGTGTACGTTTTCGTCATGAGAAAACGGTAAAAGATACAGTTCGTTATAAAAATACGCCATAGAAAAGGTCAGCTTGTGATAATGAGCAGGGCGTTCGTCGGGCGGAGTACGGAAAAAATCAAATGTATCGTTCATAAAACCGAGATCCCATTTATAATCAAAGCCAAGACCTCCGTATTCAGCCGGTGCGGTTATCTTGGGAAAAGCGGTAGAGTCCTCGGCAATAAGCATTGCCGTAGGGTGACGGTGCTTTAAACCGCTGTTCATGAATTTGAGGAAATCCACAGTATTTCCGTTTACGCCTCTTGCCGGCTCTCCCTGCCAGTAGATGGCTCTGCTTATTGCGTCCATACGAAGCCCGTCAAAGTGGTATTTTTCAAGCCAGTAATCAGCTGCGGACTGAATAAAGCAGCAGACCTCACGTCTAGAGTGTATAAAATTACAGGTCCCCCATTCACTTATTGAAACATCGCTGCTTGGGTATTCGTAAAGATATGAGCCGTCGTATTTTGCCAGGGCATAGCCGTCGAGAGCAAAGTGGACCGGAACAAAATCCATTATGACGCCGATCCCTGCATTGTGGCATTTGTCAACCAGCTCCATAAGCTGAGCCGCAGTTCCGTAGCGTGAAGTAGGTGCGAAAAATCCTGTATTTTGATAACCCCATGAGCGGTCGGCAGGGTGTTCGCTTAGAGGCAGAAATTCAAGATGTGTAAAATGATTTTCAACAGCGTACTCTATAAGCATATCTGCGATCTTATCATAGGTATACCAGCCGTTCTCATCATCGGGATTCGTTTTCCAAGAGCCTAAATGCACCTCATAAATACTCATTGGTTTGTTGTAATTTTTATCACGTTCAGCAAGCCATTTTTCATCTGTAAAATGATATGTGTCCAGATCTCTGGTTATTGAGGCGAATGCAGGACGAAGTTCCATTCCGAAGCCGTAAGGATCACAATGCTCCCTGCGTTCTCCGTCTGACGAATAGATAACGTATTTGTACATTTGATCAAAATCGGCGGATTCTGAGCAAAGCTCGAAAACTCCTCCGTTATTTTTCATAGGCTCTTCTTTCCAGCCGTTGAATTCGCCAATTACAGAAACTCCTGCTGCTGCCGGTGCAAAAGTCCTGAATATCATTTTTCCGTTTTCCTTATGCGCTCCGAAATAATCGTAGGCGTTAAAAACCTTTCCCATATAAAATTCGTGCATATTCATTATACATCATCTCCCGTTATACTGCGGTTTTCGGATATTTCCGTTAGCCTTTTTATTATTCTTACCAATTCTGCGGAATCACTTTCTCCAAGACGTTCAAGCAGAAACTTCAGCTCGTTTATAAGACAGCTTCTTTTCTGCTCAACGTAAAACCTGCCTTCGTCTGTTATGCTGACGATTACCTTACGCCTGTCGCTTTCGGATATGCGGCGGCTTATGAATCCCTTTTTTTCTGCTGATTTAAGAGCAGCTGCTGTTCTTGCGCTGGTCACAGACAATGCTCTGCAAAGCTCAGATGGAGTTATATTGTCGCTTTCGCTTGTGTCCAGAAAATTAAGCATTTTAAGTTCGCCCTGAAAAAATTCGCTGAAATTAAATAGGGGGCTTCTGTAATAAGAATTCTTCAATGCTTCAAAAAGCTGCTGAACAAGTCCGCTGTAATCCATTATGATCACCTTATCTAAATTAATATCTAATACTGTTAGATATTATAACACATATATTAATTAGAATCAATCGCCTTTTTGATTAAAATGTACGGCAGTTATTTGTATAAAACGATAAATAATTTCTGCCTTCAGTCTCCCCGATACCCTTGATTTTTCTCAAATATATGTTATAATCAATAGTATTATTAAAACTGAGGAGTGTTAAAATGACTGATAACAGAAAAAACTCATTAAAATGCAAGGCATTGATCTCTGCGGCAGGACTTGCGGCTCTTACTGTATGCGTTATAGTAACGTATGTATTTGATATTGAAACTACGTCTGCGAAAATTATAGGCTCTTATGCTTCTTGGGCGGTAATAAGCGTCGCAGCGTTCAGATTTTCGTCAGGCTTTTATTCTCTTGCAATGATTTTTCACTTTTTCGCAGCGTCGCTCGGCTCGGTAATAAATCTTTATAAAACCGTTGGCTTTTATGATAAGCTGGTGCATATGCTGAGCGGTATTCTGCTGGCTCAGGCGGGAATAGTCATTATAAGCTATATTTTCCGTAAACGCAAAGCGACTCAGGATAATTTGCTGAAGCTTCTGTTTGCGTTCTTCTTTTCCTGCGCCTGTGCGGGATTCTGGGAAATATACGAATTTACCGCCGATACCGCTCTGGGACTTAATATGCAGGGAGGTAACAGCAATACTATGGGTGATATTATATCTGGAGTTCTGGGGGCGTTGGTTTACAGCGTGTTTTATATCTGCACAAATCGCAGCAGGAAACGGCGTTAAATTTTCAGCGCCGGAATATCAGCAGCTTAGCGCCTTTTCAAAACGTTATTAATAAAGTTCATATAGTACGGCGAACGAAAACGGAATATCTATTCTTTTGTATTTAATGATTTCAGCTATGTTTATTGCCACATGGCTTATATATCTTGCTGCATAAAGTATAAAATCTTCACCTATTTTCATATATTTTTCTTGAAATTAAAAGAAAGCTATGCTATAATTTTCTTAGTGAAAACGTTTTCGTTTTCGGCTGAATTTATTTACCGCACAATAAATGGAGGTATAGGAATGTCAGACACAGTTAATATTTCTTCCGAGCTATTAGAAAAAATGGATGCATATTGGCGCGCTGCAAACTATCTTTCGGCAGGTCAGCTTTATCTGCTGGACAATCCGCTGCTGCGTGAGCCGCTCACAATGGATCATGTCAAGAAAAAAATCGTAGGCCACTGGGGTACGGTTCCCGGGCAGAATTTTATTTATACTCATCTCAACCGTGTTATAAGAAAATATGACCTTGATATGATATATATATCAGGTCCCGGCCATGGAGGAAATTTCATGGTTGCGAATACATATCTCGAGGGTTCCTATTCCGAGGTTTATCCTAATATTTCCCGTGATACCGAGGGCATGAAGAAGCTGTTTAAGCAGTTCTCGTTTCCGGGCGGAATTTCCTCACACGTTGCTCCCGAGACCCCCGGCTCAATAAACGAGGGCGGCGAGCTTGGCTATTCGCTTGCTCATTCATTCGGAGCTGTTTTTGATAATCCGGATCTTATCACTACCTGCGTTGTAGGTGACGGCGAGGCTGAAACAGGTCCTCTTGCTACGGCATGGCATTCAAATAAGTTCCTTAATCCTAAGACTGACGGAGCAGTACTGCCTATTCTTCACCTTAACGGATACAAGATCTCAAACCCGACTATCTTCTCAAGAATTTCTCATGACGAAATTCAGAAGTTTTTCGAGGGCTGCGGCTGGAAGCCTTACTTTGTAGAAGGCGACGACCCGATGACAATGCACAAGCTTATGGCTGAAACTCTTGATACCGTTATCGAGGAGATCAAGGCAATTCAGAAGGCTGCCCGTGAGGACGGCGTAACAGAGCGTCCTATGTGGCCTATGATCGTTTTCCGTTCGCCTAAGGGCTGGACAGGTCCTCAGACGGTTGACGGAAATCAGATCGAGGGTACATTCCGTGCTCATCAGGTTCCTATGACTATGGAAAAGCCTGAGCATTTGGAACAGCTCAGGGATTGGCTGCTCAGCTACAGGCCAGAAGAGCTGTTTGACGAAAACGGCAGGCTTATTCCGGAGCTTGAAGAGCTATGTCCTAAGGGCGAAAGAAGAATGGGCGCTAATCCTCACGCTAACGGCGGAATTCTGCTGCGTGACCTCAGACTTCCGGATTTCAGGAATTACGCCGTTGATATTCCTGCTCCCGGTTCTGTTGAAGCTCAGGATATGATAGAACTGGGCAAGTTTGTAAGGGATATCTTCAGGCTTAATGAAGAAACAAGGAACTTCCGTATTTTCGGGCCTGACGAAACCATGTCCAATCGTCTGGGAGCAGTATTCGAGGCTACAAACCGTGATTGGAATGCAGATAAGCTTGATAACGACGAGTATCTTGCTTCAGACGGAAGAGTTATGGACTCAATGCTTTCCGAGCATATGTGCGAAGGCTGGCTCGAGGGTTACCTGCTGACAGGACGTCACGGCTTCTTTGCAAGCTATGAAGCGTTTATCAGAATAGTAGACTCTATGTTCTCACAGCATGCAAAATGGCTCAAGGTAACATCAGAGCTGCCTTGGAGACACAAGATCGCGTCGCTAAACTACATTCTTTCATCTAACGTATGGCAGCAGGACCACAACGGCTTTACACATCAGGACCCCGGCTTCCTAGACCACGTTGCCAATAAGAAGGCAGATGTTGTAAGAATGTATCTGCCGCCTGATACTAACTGTCTGCTGAGCTGTTTCGACCACTGCATACGTTCCAAAAACTATGTAAACGTAATGGTGACCTCAAAGCACCCAAGACAGCAGTGGCTGACTATGGAGCAGGCTGTAAAGCATTGCACACAGGGTATCGGTATATGGGAGTGGGCTTCAAATGATCAGGGGCAGGAGCCTGACGTTGTTCTTGCCTGCTGCGGAGATACTCCTACTCTTGAAGCGCTTGCCGCAGTCACTATTTTGAGAAAGAACCTGCCCGAAGTAAAGATCAGGTTTATCAACGTAGTTGACCTGTTCAAGCTTCAGCCTCAGTCGAAGCACCCCCATGGACTTTCAGATGCCGACTTCGATGCTCTGTTCACTAAGGACAAGCCTATAGTATTTGCATTCCACGGCTATCCTACGCTTATACACGAGCTGCTTTACCACAGACACAACAGAAATCTGTATGTCTGCGGCTATAATGAAGAGGGAACTATAACAACTCCTTTCGATATGAGAGTTCAGAACGAGATAGATCGTTTCCATCTTGTTCTTGAAATAATCAAAAGACTTCCTCAGCTTGGCAATACAGGAGCTTATCTGTATCAGCAGATGATGGATAAGCTAGTAGAGCATAAGCAGTATATTGCGGAATACGGACTTGATCTTCCGGAGATAAGAAACTGGAAATGGGAATAAGCTGAATTTAAATAAAAACGCTTCTGACGCCGTTGGGCAGCAGAAGCGTTTTGCTGTTAAAAGCAGATAATACAGATACAGAAAAACGGCTGTCCGCTTATTTTACGGAGAGCCGTTTATTTATTATAAATTTTAGAGCCTATTTCTTTTTAGTCTGAATGCTTTTGCGTTTTCTGCGTGCCTTTTCTTCCTCTTTAAGCTCTCTGCGTTCCTCTGCTTTTTTTCTCAGCCAGACTATAAGAATAACAAGCGCGAGAATAAGAACGAACATTACGATACCCAGCGCCGGAATAAGAACCTGCTTGTATTTATCAAACGCTCCCAAATTGTTTTTAGGCTTATCTGCCGTAGTTTTTCTAACTGATGATGTGACCGCCTGAGTATGAGTTTCAGTTTCGTTCTGCGAAGCAGCTTCAGGTTCGCCTGCTCGCTGGATAGTTATTGTGTATGTATGCTCGTTTCCGTCATTATCGGTAACTGTTATCGTTCTTATATTATCTCCCACCTGAAGATATTTGCTTCCTGTATACCATATATAATCAAGCGGACTTGCGGTAACGCCCTCTATCTCGCAGTAATCCACTGAGTTGTCGACCTTAACTACATAATCGTAAATATCGTATGAAAAAGAGGGAATAAGCTTACCCTCCGATACCGTCAGAGAAGTGAGTATACCCTGAGCCGGTATGCCGTTTTCATCTGTAGCGGTTGTAGCAGAGGTTGCTGGTGGCTGAGAGGAATCAATGGCGCTGTCTGATGGGGGAACTGTAGTTACCGTACCGTTACTGTTACCTACTGTAATGCTAGCATATGCGGTAGGATAATCAAAATGCGAAAAGTCCTGAGAACTTACAGCACAGTTTGAAAGCGACATTTCGGATGTGCCTTTTTTTAATGCAGTAAATCTCAGCGTAACCGAAAGCTCTTTACTTTTGCTTGAGGGAACCTTAACAGTAAGTATACCTCCTCCTCCGCTTGCTCCGTCGCCTGAAACAAAACGTACTGCTGAATCGTCGTAAACGAAGTTGGTTTCTACAGTATCTATATTTTTATCAGAAGTAAATTTAACCGTTACCTCAAATTCTTCTCCTGCGGGAACGGCTCCGTCGGGTATATAAAATTCCGCCGAGCTTTTCGCAAAGGCGGTTATGCTGAACAGCGAGCACAAAACCGCCGCGGAAGCTATGAATACCAGAACACGGCATAAACGCTTTAATTTCAATATAATCACCTGTCCTTTAACATCTTTTGCAGCTGACAACTCTTATTATAGTACAAATTGCATAATTCGTCAACTGTTAAAAGAATAAAAAACATGGTTCTGCATAATCAGGCAATTACAGGAAACATATTCAGCAGCTTAGGTCAGTTCAGTACACGCTTCATAAACTCCTCCGTACTTATATAGCTGGGGCGGTTATATCGGTACATATCGTAAAGACAGTCGCTGTCGCCGCGGCATATATAATTCATTTTTTCTTCTACTCCCAGACTGGCTTTAAATCCGCAGCTTTTTACAAGGTGTCTTGAAGCGTCGCAGTTCAATCCGTAGGGATAGGTGTAAACCTCAGGAGAAAATCCGCAGTTATCCTCCAGAAGATGCTGGGTCTTGAATGCGTCGTTATAAAACGCCTGACGGTAATCTTCATAGCTTTCGCCTTTATTCATAGTTGAGCCTTGGCGTCCTTCAAGCGAATGCATATCATAGGTGTGATTGGCGATCTCTATATATCCGCTTTCATGAAGCTTTTTTATATCCTCCCAGTCCAGATACGAATAGGAGGGAGAAGGCTCAGCTTCCTCGCAGGCTATTTCAGAATATTTTCCTACAATAGAAATTGTCGCCTTGAAGCTGTATTTTTTCAGAAGCGGCAGAACATAGGTAAGGTTATTGTAATCTCCGTCGTCAAAAGATATAATGACCGGTTTTTCGGGAAGTTCCGTGCCGTTTTCAACATAATCTATGAGCTGACTGACAAAAACCGCTTCATAACCGTTATTTTTAAGATATACTATATCTTTTTCAAGCTCTATCGGCGACAGAACGTAATCTCCCCACATAGCCTCGTCTTTGAGAATACTGTGATACATTATTATCGGGACCTTGATTCCCTCCCGTTCCTGAGCAGTAACTTCTGACGGTATGAATACTACTGATACAATGCTGATAATAAGAGTAAGGATTATTACGGCACACCCGGTTTTTCTTAGTTTAATACTTACGAACAATTCATATCTCCCCGCTTTAAGTATATTTCAGGCTTTTTCTTCCTGTATTATAGTATGCCTGAGCGTTTTGTAAAAGTACAAAAAAATATAAGCCAGCCTATTGAATTTTTTGTGCAATTCTGATATAATGAAATTATACAGTAAAGCTTTGAACAGGGGGAATAAAGTTGAAAACAGTCCGTTCTAAATTAATGGTATCGTTGTTGGCGCTTTCTTTCGGAATAACGATAATACTGAGCGTTGTGGCAGTTTCATATATAAACAGATCTACCGAGGATACGTTGAAAAAGACAATATATCCTCTTGCTGTACAGGCGTCGGAAACCTTTAACAACGCTGTTGACGGCTATATTGAGAATTTCCGTAACGTAGCGGCAGCGCGGAGCTTTTATCAGGCGCAGAGCAATAAGGAGCGAATTGAACAGCTTACTGATAAGCTTTCAGATGATATTGAGAATTTTTCTTTTGCGGTTTACAGCACCTCTGGCGATATGCTTGAAACTACCGGCGGAGCCAGCGCCGACGTAATAGCTCCAGAAGATATTATACATACGGTAAACAGGAAGGATACGGTAGTAACGGATATAGTTACGGTCAAAAATAAAATGTATTTTGGAATTCTTTATCCTGTTATGTCAGACTCGGACGTAGAGTTTGTTGCGGCGGCGGCAGTAAACGCAGAGCTTATAAACAGTGTAGTAGAAGGAATTTCATTTTCTGATTCAGGATATGCCTATATTATAAATTCCTCAGGAGAAACTGTTCTTCATAAGGATATTCAGAAGGCTATAAGCAGATTTAATCCGGTAGACCTTGCACGGGCAGACGATACATATAAGGATATGGCCGCCTGTTTTTCAAACGCTGCAGATAAGCCTCAGGGGTCCGATGAGTTTGAATACGACGGTGTAGAATATATTGCCGGCTTTTCTAAAACAAATTATTTTGATGGTACTTTGGTAGTTGTTTGTCCGACCAAGAGCTTTATGAGTACAAGCTCGGACGCATTGAAAAATATATTGCTGCTTGGAGCGGCAATTCTTGCGGTTACAGTTATAATTTCAATAGTTTTCGCAAAAACTATCTCAAAGCCGATAATATCTACTACAAACCGTATACGTCAGCTTGCTCAGGGAAATCTTACCGATCCGGTAGACGTATGGTATTCAAAGGACGAGATCGGTATTCTTTCCAGCTCGCTTGAGGAAACAATAGTCTGTCTGAGACAATATATAAATCTTATAACTGTGGCTCTTACTCAGATATCTGAAGGAAATCTGTGCCACCGTATGGAAGGTACTTTCAAAGGCGATTTCTTTAAAATAAAAAGTACGTTTAATGAGATATTTGAATCGCTCTCCGAAACCTTTGCTTCGATAAATACCTCGTCAGAGCAGGTCAATTCAGGCGCGGTAAGAGTTTCAAATTCGGCTCAGGCGCTTTCTCAGGGTTCAACGGAGCAGGCAAGTGCGATAGAGCAGCTTTCAGCTACGCTAAGCGACGTTTCAAAGCAGGTTCAGCAGAACTCGGAGAACGCTAAGAATGCATATAATATCGTTGCTGAAAATACTACGGCTATCAACAGCTGCAACGAGGATATGTCAAAGATGCTTGACGCTATGGAGCAGATATATTCAGCGTCATCAGAAATAGCAAATATTATAAAGGTAATAGACGAAATATCCTTCCAGACAAATATTCTTGCCCTAAATGCAGCTGTAGAGGCGGCAAGAGAGGGATCAAAAGGCTTCGGAGTTGTTGCTGACGAGGTAAGACGACTTGCTTCGCGTTCGGCTGAAGCGGCAAAGCAGACTGCGGCGCTGATCGAAAACTCGACCTCTGCGGTCAGCAAGGGTTCAAAGCTTGCAAAGCAGACTGCAGAATCGCTGCATAAAATAGTCGGCGGATCTAATACTACAAAGGGGCTCGTAAAGAATATTACCGACGCTTCTGCGGCTCAGGCAGAAGCTATAGTTCAGATAAATACAGGAGTCGATCAGATCTCAGCGGTAGTTGCGGCTAATACGGCTACGGCGGTAGGCTCTGCTTCCGCAAGCGAAGAATTGTCGGAGCAGTCTTTGATACTTAAAAATATGATAGCAAAATTCAGGCTTGCTGATGAAAAAACATCTCATACCTCTGGCGCAAGATATGAATACGACGACAGTGAGTTTGAGGAAGCAGACAGCAGCAGTTTGAATGAAACCGAAAAGCCCGTAAATCAGTTTGTATATCCCGAAGAAGAGGACGATTTGAACAGTGACGATAAACTGAAAATAGTGCTTGACGATGAAGACGATAAATATTAACCGAAAGGAACCTGATAACTATGAAAAGAAGAGTCGGAATTTTGACAAGCGGGGGAGATTGTCCCGGACTTAACGCTACTATAAGGGGCGTTGCCAAAGCTTGCTATGAGCGGTTCGGTGACGGCGTAGAGATAATCGGTATTCAGGACGGCTTTTCCGGCCTTATAAATAACCAGTGCAGGGAAATGGCAAGATCAGATTTTTCAGGTATCCTTACTACCGGCGGAACGATCTTCGGAACAAAGCGCACGCCTTTTAAAATGATGAAGGTAGTCGGCGAGGACAATGTGGATAAGGTAAAGGCAATGAAGGAAAACTATAAAAAGCAGAGGCTTGACTGCCTGCTTACCTTAGGTGGCAACGGAACTCACAAAACCGCTAACCTGCTTTCTGAGGAGGGTCTGAACGTAATAGGTCTTCCCAAAACTATTGACAACGATATTTGGGGAACAAGCGTTACATTCGGCTTTCACACCGCTGTTGATATTGCTACTGACGTAATCGACAGGCTTCATACCACGGCTAATTCACACGGACGTACCTTGGTCGTTGAGATAATGGGCAATAAGGCGGGGTGGCTAACTCTTTATTCTGGTATTGCCGGCGGAGCGGATATGATAGTTATACCCGAGATACCGTATAATATTGACAAGCTCTGCGAAGCCTGTGAAAGAAGAAACCGTTCGGGAAAAGACTTTTCAATTCTTGCTGTAGCCGAGGGTGCATTTGATACAGATGAAGCTAAGCTGAAGAAAAAGGAGCGGGCAAGGCTTCGAGCTGAAGCTGGAATTACTACCGCTACTAATCGTATTGCAAGACAGATCGAGGAAAAGACAGGCTGTGAAACAAGAGTCTGCGTACCCGGGCATATGCTGAGGGGAGGTAGTCCTTCCGCTTACGACAGGGTACTTGCGACTAAGTTCGGAGTTCACGCCGCCGAGCTTATAGCAGACGGGAAATTTGGATATGCTGTAGCTATGATAGATGATGTCGTATCGGAAAATCCGCTTTCAGAGGTTGCGGGAAAAACCAAATTTGTTCCTGAAGACGATCAGTTGGTTAAAACCGCAAAGGATATAGGAATTTCTTTCGGAGATTGATCTAGTAAAAAAATAAAGCCTTCGGTTCTTTAATGAGCCGGAGGCTTAAACTTATTCTGATTCGGTTTTAGACTGTGAAGTAGAATTTTTCTTTACTGGCTCTGTAGGAAGACCTGGATCGTTTGTTTCCTCTGCCGTTTTTGCCAGATCCTCAGCTATACGGGAAAATATCTCAAAGTTTTTATTATAGCTCTCCTTCATTTCCTCCAGGGAGTCGCTCACAGTCTTTATAGGTATCCGCAAGCATAAATGAACGTCATTCGGCAGATATTCGTATTTCAGCTCTTCCGCCAAAAACTTAAAATTAAGAGAAAGTCCTTTTTCGTCAATATAAGGATTATCGGGAAAATCATTTGACAGATCTGATTTCATTATCTCCTGAAAATCTGGTTTGGTATTCGAATCGGTTATTACCATTATGCATTCTGAGGACTGAAGCTGAGCTAAGAATTTAGACTGATAGCCCTGCTGCATTGTATCGGCGCTTCCTGAAGTAAGAGGCAGCGCAAGAACGGATACATGGACTTTGCCGTCACCGTTCAGGTCGTCCGTATATTTTTCAAAGAAAGCCTCAAGCTCTTCGGTTCGCAGCTGCAAGCCATTGTCTGCGATCATCATAACGGTTATATCAGGTTTTTCCCTTGTAATAGTATCGTAGGTAATATATCCTGCTACAGCAAGAAGAAACGCAATAAATATGATCCATATCTTATTGTGATACCAGAAGTTTGACAGCCTTTCGGCTCCGTGGAGCTCTCTCTTAGCTTCATGCTCCTCCTTTATGATCTCAGATCTTTCTATAACGCCGCTTTTAAGCTTCATAAGCTCTATATGTTCCTGAGCTATGCGTCTGTCACGTTCTTCACGCTCCTGGCGTTCTTTTTTTTTCTGCTCTTCGGCAGCTGATCGGTATGCGTTTTCTTCCTCCAGACGTTTTGAACGCTCGTCTTCGGCAATTGCCTTTTCGTAGTCGTAATCGTCTCCGGAGATCATTCCTCCGCTTTTGCTGATTTTACTCATTATAAGATTATTATGCTCCCTGCGGGGAACATACCTCCTCTCAAAGCTTTTTAACTATAAATAATTATACACAGTTAATATTAACTGCGTATTAACATTCACGGGAATTTTTACACGGCATAGGAGCATAATAAAAACGGCGGTTCTGCGTTATCCGCCTAACCGCCGTAAAAGCTCTGATTTTTATTTGCCTACCAGCGCCAGAGTATCTCTTGCGATAAGCAGTTCTTCATTTGTAGGGATCACCCAGACCTGAGCTCTTGAATTTTCTGTAGATATTTTTGTAAGCTTTCCTCTTACCTTATTAGCTTCAGAGTCGATTTCAACTCCCAGAATATCCAGATTAGAGCATGAACGTTCACGGACGTCAGGAGCATTTTCTCCTATACCTCCGGTAAATATAACAGCGTCAAGACCGTTCATTGCCGCAGCATATGAACCGATGAATTTTTTGATCTGATAGCAGAAGACTTCTCCGACTATCTTGGCTCTTTCATTGCCCTGTTCAGCGGCAGCTGTAATGTCACGGTTGTCTGAACCGATACCCGAAAGACCGAGGAAGCCTGACTGCTTATTCATATATTCAGTCATCTGATCCGGAGTAAAGCCCTTTTTCTTTTCTACAAATTCGATTGCCGACGGGTCTACCGCTCCGCAACGGGTACCCATAACCAGACCGTCAAGAGGGGTAAAGCCCATAGATGTATCTACAGAAATACCTCCGTTTATAGCGGTGATCGACGAACCGTTTCCGAGATGACAGGAAACGATTTTCAGATCTTTTATATCCTTGCCCATAACTCTTGCAAGTTCAGAAGAAACATAGCGGTGCGAGGTTCCGTGGAAGCCGTATTTTCTGACGTGAAGTTCTTCGTAGCATTCGTAGGGAAGACCGTAAAGGAAAGCCTTTCTGGGCATTGTGGAATGAAAAGCGGTATCAAAAACTACGACCTGAGGAACACCCTCCGGAAGCACCTTTTTGCAGGCGCGGAGCGCAAGCGCATGAGGATGGTTATGTACAGGGGCAAGCTCGGCAAGAGAATCTATCTTGTCGATAACCTCGTCGGTAGCGATACAGGTCTCCTTGAAAACCTCTGCTCCCTGAACTATTCTGTGGCCTACGGCTGAAATTTCCGCCATAGAATCTATTACCTTTGTTTCGCCTGAGGTTAGGATCTCTACAAGCTTTTCAAAAGCCTCAGTATGGGTAGGAAAGCTGCAGTTTGCTTCAAAGCTTCTTCCGTCGCCTGTTTTTGCACAAACATGACCGTCGATGCCTATTCTGTCACAGTTTCCCTTTGCTATAACCGATTCGTCGGTCATATCCAGCAGCTGATATTTAAGCGAAGACGAGCCTGCGTTTACAACTAAGATTTTCATTAAATAAAAATCCCCTCTCAAATAAAAATAAATAACCGGACTTGACTTTTATCCTGTTATCATATAGTATTATTATAACAGTAATACCGCTTGATTTCAAGTGGATTTCTCATAAATATGCATTTTGCACAATTTTAAATACGTTCTTTTATTCATTTTTAAACGTTTTCGGTTCAATACATTGTATGCGAAAGGAACAGTAATGCTGACTGCAGGAATAATTGCGGAATATAATCCGTTTCATAACGGTCATAAGTATCTTATAGATCAGACAAGAAAAAACGGGGCAACGCATATCGTTGCAGTAATGAGCGGAGCCGCAGTTCAGAGAGGGGAATGTGCAGCGGCGGATAAATACTTCCGTGCAAAGACCGCTGTAAAAAACGGAGCAGATCTGGTAATAGAGCTGCCGTGTCCGTTTTCCTGTTCAAACGGAGAGGTATTTGCTTATTCGGCTGTGAAGCTTCTTGCTTCCCTTGGAGAGGGCGTTGTAAAAAGACTGTCCTTCGGCAGCGAGATACAGGATACAGCTGTTTTGAAAAAAGCGGCTGAGGCGTCTAAACAGCTAAAAAACTCTTCATTGGTCAAGAAACTGCTTGCCGCCGGAAAAAGCTATCCCCTTGCCGTATGCGAGGCGGCTCGTATTGAGTACGGCGAAAAGGTAGGGGAAGCTCTTTCTAATCCTAACAGTATTCTTGCCTCCGAGTATGCAAAAGCTGCGGAGTCGCTTGCTTCCGATATTGAGCTTTCGCCCGTGGCAAGAAAGGCTGTTGGTCATCATGACTCATTCACTTCGGGGAGCTTCGCTTCAGCTTCGGCTGTCAGAGAAATGCTGAAAGAAGGCAGGAAGGTCTCTGATTTTATTCCTGAAGGCTGTGTTCCTGAAATCACATACTATATGGATAATATGGACAGGGAGGTCTTATTTTGTCTTTCCTGCGCTGACAGAAGCAGTCTGCTTGAAATTCCCGACGTAAGTGCCGGTATTGCGGACAGGATAACGGCTGTAATGAAAAAAATGCCGTTAACGCTCGGAGAATTTTTCACTCTGTGCAAAAGCAGAAACATTACTATGGCAAGGCTCAGGCGTATTGTTCTGTATCTGGCGCTTGGAGTAAAAAGGTCAGATATAAGGGAGGTTCCGTATATCAGGATACTTGCGTTCAACGGCAGGGGGAGGGAGATACTTTCAGGCTGTAAAAATGCTTTGCTTCCCATAGATACGTCGCTTAAACGGCTGGAGGAAACTTCCGAATATGCAGCAAGAGTATCGGCTCTAGAACAAAAAGCAGTAAAATTCCAATACTTCTGCGGTGATCGTTTAAGCGGCTATATAAGTGATTATCAGAGGAAAATAAGTATGACAGAATAGAGTTAATTCAGCAGCAGATAAAATCAGAAAACGCATATCCGTCAGTATATACGGATATGCGTTGATTTGTTATCTTATAAGTGTTCTGTAATCACTGAAATAAAAATCAGCAATGAGCTTCATTTCCTCCCAATCTGCGGCGTAGTGTTTATCAAGGCAGGCTACGGCGGTGAAGTTTCCTGCCTTTGCCCCTCGAACTCCTTCAACTATGTCTTCAAATACGGCACATTCTTCCGGCTTTAAGGATATACCGCTGCTTGCCAGCTCATAAACGTCAGGAAATCCCTTGCCTCTTCTGACCTGCTCTGTAGTAGCAAAAAAGTCAAAGAGGTCATATATGCCGTTGTTTTTCAGTGCAGATGAATACAATGGCTCAGATGAGGCGGTAGCAAGTGCGATTTTAGTTCCGTTTGATTTTATGTAGCGCAGAAACGTGTCTGCGCCGGGCTTTATGAGTACATTATTTGCATATTCGTTCTCTGCCATTGAATACCATTCTTCGATTATGTCTTCGGCAGTTTCGCTTAGTCCGAACCTTTCAATGGTATACCGGGCCGCCTGGCTGAAATTCATGCAGGAGACCTTTTTAAAATAATCGTCTGGTATTCGGATACCCCGCCTTTTCATGAATTTTTGATCAATATCGCTCCATACATGAGAGGAGTCGACAAGCGTACCGTCGAGATCGAATATTATACCCTTGAACTTTGTGAGATCCATCTGTATTGTTCCTTTCAGATCAGCCGCCTGACTTAAAGCCCTGACCGTAAATTTCATTTGTATTTGTTACAAGCATAAACGCCCTGCTGTCGGTTTTCAGAATAAATTTTTGAGCGGAGGGAAGAGCCTGTTTCCGCATAGCGCATAAGATAATCTCCCTGTCCTCATGTCTGTAGCCTGAAACGCCGTTAAGAATAGTACAGCCTACGTCGATCTTATGCAGAAGTCCGTCGGCTATCTCCTGGCTTTTGCTGCTGATAACTATAATCAGTCTTGCTGAATCTGTACCGTATAATATAAAATCAAGTGCCTTAGAAAAAACGGCAAGTGCCAGAAGCGAATACAGAGCGTTTTCAGAGCTTCTGAACACGATTCCTGCAAGGACAGAAATAAAACCGTCTATTATCAATATAATAGTTCCTAATTTCAGATGAGGATATTTAAGCCTTATGAGCTGTGTTACGATGTCCGTACCTCCGGTAGTTGAGCCGCATCGGAATACGGCTGCACAGCCTGTTCCCATTACAGCTCCGCCGAAAATTGCCGCAAGCATAGGATTAGTTGTTGCAGGCTCCAAAAATGCTGCGGCATCTGCTGCAAGACCTGATATAATGATCGCGGTTATTGTACTGAACAGGAATTTCCAGCCCCATTTGAGAATAGCAACGACAAGCAGGGGAAGATTAAGAAGCATTGTAAAGCTTCCTACTCCGATCGGAAAAAAGCTGTTGAGCATAATGGAGATACCGCCCACACCTCCGGGAGCAAGATCGTTAGGAGCAAGAAACAGTCCAAGAGAAGCGCCGTAGAACAATGCTCCTGTACAGATAATAAAAAAACGCCGTACGGCTGAACCGTTGAAAAGTGCGTCTAAATTCATAATAGCTTCAATCCTTTCGGCAGAATATATTAAAGCTATTATGCCCTTTAAAAGCTGTGATTATTAAATAAACTCCGTAAGAAGATACGAAGAAAGTCCTATAAGTTCTGGACAGGGACGTTTCTTATAATAGCTGTCTGTACGAATTGATGGAGCAGGACTGCTTGCGCCGGACGAAAGTCCCAGAAGCTCACGGCATACTATCGAATCAAAGCCGTTTTCTTCCTTAAATCTTGCGGCAAATTTCTGTATCAGCTCATATAATCTTTTTTTATCCTTATAATTTTTAGGATCGGTATAGCCGTATTTCATACTTAGCACCATAAATGCTCCTGAGCAGCTTCCGCATACTTCTCTCAGCCTTCCCATTCCGCCGCCGAATCCTGAAGAAATATGTACGGCGGTATTGAAATCAAGTCCGATCTCCTCATGCCATGCTCCGATCACTGCTTGTGAACAGTTATAGCCGCTTTTAAAAAGCTCCATTGCCTTGACCGCTTTTGGGGAACTGTTTAGATCTATCATAATATATCCGCATATGGATGTGCGGATCTTCACCGGCCTTTCATATTAATTTTAAATTATCAGCACTATTATATTTTATCATATAAATTAGAATTTGTCTATATGAATCAACTTGACTCTTACTGTAAATAATATATTTCAAAAATAATATGTTTATTGTGCAGGTTTAACAAATATAAGCATAAATAATCAGCAAAAAATGTAATAATTAAAGTGTTGACAAATGTACACTTATGTGGTATACTTTAATCGTAGCAAGAAAGCTATAACATAAACCGATATAGTCGGTCGGTTATATAATAAAGTAAATAAATTAAAATTTAAATTGAGGAGGACAATATTATGTCAAAGTTTGTATGTTCAGTATGCGGTTATATTTATGAAGGAGAGCAGCCGCCTGAGAAGTGCCCTCAGTGCGGAGTTCCGGGTTCAAAGTTTAATAAAATGGCAGATGAAGAGCTTGTATGGGCTGACGAGCATAAGGTAGGCGTTGCTCAGGGTCTTGACGAAGAGGTTGTTCAGGGACTTAGGGATAACTTTAACGGAGAATGCTCAGAGGTCGGAATGTATCTTGCAATGGCGAGAGTAGCTTTCCGCGAGGGCTACCCAGAGATCGGTCTGTTCTATGAAAAGGCGGCTTATGAAGAGGCTGAGCACGCTGCAAAATTCGCTGAGCTGCTCGGTGAGGTAGTAACTCCGTCAACAAAGAAAAACCTTGAGCTGAGATATATGGCTGAAAACGGCGCTGTAGTAGGAAAGCTTGAGATCGCCAAGAGAGCTAAAGAGCTGGGTTATGATGCTATTCACGATACGGTTCATGAAATGGCTAAGGACGAGGCTCGCCATGGCTGCGGCTTCAAGGGTCTTTACGACAGATATTTTAAGTAATTAGCGGTGAAAACTGCGCCTGTACGGATTTTTATCTTCCGTACAGGCGCTTTTTATCTCCTCATTTTCAGCCTGAACTGCTTAGGAGTTATCCCTTTTAGCTTTTTGAAGGTCTTGATCAGATGACTGCAATCTGAAAAACCTGTTTCCTGACTTATATAGTTCAGGTCGGAATTTGTAAACAGCAGCATATCTTCAGCCTTGCATATTCTTATGAATTCAATGTATTCTTTACAGCTTTGCCCGTATAGCTGCCTGAACAGCCGTGCAAAATATGAGTAGCTCATACCGCATTTATCTGCAAGTGTCTGAACCTTCAAAGGATCTGCAAAATGAGAGTCTATATATTCTGTTATCGTATGGATAGATTCGGCGTCGACCTGATTAACGGAAATATGGTTTGTATCAAATCCCTTTTGCCGCCATATCCTTATAAGCTCAACCAGCAGGGAGGAGAGCTGCGCTTGTACGATAAGATCGTAGCCGTAATTTTTATCTCTTATTTCGCGTATACAGCTTATAAAAAATTCTTTGACGGGAATATCGGTCAGTTCTTTAGAACGGAAAAATATATCGGCATTGCTGTCGTCCTTTGCGGCCGAAAGTATATAAGAAAGCTTGGGGGAATAGTTGTTTGATATATTAAGGCGGTTAACGTCAAATTTCAGTACGGCATATCTGCAGTAATTTCCGTTGTCCGGATAAATTGAATGAACCGTCTGAGAATGAAAAACCACCAGCGTTCCGGTTTCGGCAGTATGGCTGATATTTTTGCTGCTGACGATAACAGAGCCTTCAAGTATATATATTATCTCTACAAAATAATGCCAGTGAGAGCGGACAGGAAAGTTTTCATTATCTGTGTCGAACATAAATGCTTCATACGGTGAATTGAGCTTATCGCTGTATTCAAACAGCTCCTGCATAGCTGTCATTCCTTTCTTGTGTATAGATTCGTACTATTTTTAACTGTAATGATTATAGCATAACTTTGCAAGTCTTGCTATACTTATATTGTAAATTTTTAAGATTTTTATCATGAGGAGTGCATTTATGAAAATTCTATTTATAGGCGGAACAGGAACTATTTCCGAAGCTATAACAAAGCTCCTGCTTTCAAAGGGGGAAGAGGTATGGCTGCTTAACCGCGGCTCGAGAAACGTCGGTTTAGAGGGGGCTAAGCATATCTGCTGTGATATAGGCGATGAGGAAAAAGCAGCTGAGCTGCTGAACGGAATGTCTTTTGACTGCGTTGCCGATTTTATCGGATTCGTGCCTGAACAGGTTATGCGTGATTTCAGGCTTTTTTCAGGAAAAACAAAGCAGTATATTTTTATAAGCTCAGCTTCGGCATATCAGAAGCCGCTGGGAAGCTATATTATCAGCGAGGGAACTCCTCTTGCAAATCCATTCTGGGAGTATTCCCGCAATAAGATAGCCTGTGAGGATCTTCTGATGAAAATGTATCGTGAAAACGGCTTTCCTGTAACGATAGTACGACCCAGCCACACCTACTGCGATCGTTCTGTTCCTGTAGGAGTTCACGGGAACGGAGGAAGCTGGCAGGTAGTCAAAAGAATGCTTGAGGGCAAGCCTGTAATAGTACACGGCGACGGCTCTTCTCTTTGGACGATGACTCACTGCGACGATTTTGCCGCGGCTTTTGCAGGACTTATAGGAAATATTCACGCAATAGGAGAAGCGGTTCAGATAACCTCTGACGAAACGCTGACCTGGAATCAGATATATACGGCTCTTGCCGACGCTCTCGGGGTTGAATACAAGCCTTATTATGTGCCGTCGGATTTCCTTGCAAAGTGCAGCTCGTATGATTTTGAGGGAGGACTTATAGGCGATAAAGCAAATTCGGTAGTATTTGATAATGCGAAGCTGAAGCGTCTTGTTCCCGGCTTTAACGCTCAGATACGCTTTGATCAGGGAGTAAAAAGAGCGGTTGAATATGTGCTGAGCCATAAGGAGTGTCAGCAGTCCGACGCCGAATTCGATCATTGGTGCGATAAGGTAATTGAGGCAATGGAAGATGCGGTAAAAAGCGTTTTAAGCTAATAGATATAACAGAAAGGGAAGGCGTCAATATGAATAATTTTGAATTTCATATACCTACTAAGGTAGTGTTCGGAAAAAATACTGACGAGCGTACAGGCGAGCTTGTCAGAGAACAGGGCTGTAAAAAGGTGCTGGTACATTACGGAGGAAAAAGTGCAGAAAAAAGCGGTCTTTTGGACCGTATTTTCAGATCGCTGAGGGAAGCAGGCATCGAATATGAAAGTCTGGGCGGAGTTGTGCCTAATCCTCGGCTTTCTTTAGTATATGAGGGGATAAAGCTTTGTCGAGAAAAGGGTATTGATTTTATTCTTGCGGTAGGCGGAGGAAGCGTTATAGATTCGGCAAAGGCTATTGCATACGGTGCGGTATGTGATTTTGACGTATGGGAGCTATACGATGGAAAGAGGACTGCCGATAAATGCCTTCCGGTAGGCTGCGTCCTGACTATTGCCGCTGCAGGCAGTGAAACAAGCGATTCGAGCGTAATTACAAATGAAAACGGCTGGCTCAAAAGAGGATATTCATCTCAGTGTTCCCGTCCTGTTTTTGCGGTAATGAATCCTGAGCTAACCTACACTCTTCCGCCATATCAGACTTCAAGCGGAGCGGCGGATATTCTTATGCATACTATGGAGAGGTATTTCGGCGGCTGCGATTCTATGGAGCTTACCGACAGTATTGCCGAAGCGCTTATGAGAACAGTTATCCGTAATGCCGAAAGACTTGTTGACGAGCCTGAAAATTATGACGCAAGAGCGGAAATAATGTGGGCGGGAAGTCTTTCTCATAATAATCTTACAGGTCTTGGAGGCGGCGGCGACTGGGCAACTCATCAGCTTGAACACGAGCTGGGCGGAATGTTCGACTGTGCTCATGGTGCAGGACTGTGCGCGGTATGGGGCAGTTGGGCGAGATATGTTTATACGGAGGATCCGGACAGGTTTGCCCGATTCGGCAGAAACGTTTTCGGTATCTGCGGAGCTGATATTAATGAAACCGCTCTAATGGCAATATCAGCCTGCGAGAACTTTTTCAGAAGCATTAATATGCCTGTGACTGTAAAAGAGCTGGGCTATGAGCTTAATGACAATATGATCAGTGAACTGGCAGAAAAGTGCAGTCATTTCGGAAAAAGAACTATCGGCGGATTTAAAATTCTTGATAAACAGGATATGATAAATATTTATAATTCGGCAAAGTAATTATATTGAGTTAAGGCGGAAAAGGAAACGGAGGTATAGCCATACGGACCGCTTTTACGATTATTAAGCTGTAAATTCCGTATGGCTGTTGATATGGTTGAAGTAAAAGGAAAATGGGTGCTGGTAACAGGCGCAAGCAGAGGAATAGGAAGGCAGATCGAAGTTTTTATGGCTAATCACGGCGCAAATCTGATACTTCACAGCAGGAAGCTCGAGCATACGTTACCGATTTATAAGGAAGTAACTGCTATAGGTTCAGAGGCAATTCAGGTTGAGGCGGAGCTTTCTGATATTGATTCGGTAAAGGAAATGCTGAGAAAAATAGATGAAAGCGGTATTCAGGTGGATATAGTATTCAACGACGCCGCAGTTCAGATAGCTTACCGTACAGAGTATTTCAAAACGCCTGTCGAAGATTTTACACAGAGCTTTTTGATCAATACTATTGCTCCTGCAATGATATGCTATCACTTTCTGCCGAAGATGATCGAACGTGGTTTCGGCAGAATAATAAATACTACGAGCGGAATAAAGAATGAGCCGGAGCAGGCAGGATATTCTGCCAGCAAGGCTGCGCTTGATAAGTTTACGACGGATCTTTCCTCGGTAATAGAGGGTACGGACGTAATGATGAATATTACCGATCCCGGCTGGTGCAGGACTGATCTGGGAGGGCCTAATGCTCCGAACTCCGTTGACAGCTGTATACCGGGGATAGTTGTAGGCGCGTTTGTTGACGATAAAAAGAGCGGCAGACTTTTTCCGGCGCAGAGCTTTACGGGACTTACGCTTATAGAAGCCGTATCCAAAGCGGAGAATATGTATTAAACTCATAAAATAAGCCTGACATTTCTGCTTAAATGTCAGGCTTTGCTTTTTTATTCCTCCGAACAGCTGAAGCATGAGAATACTTCGTCTGCATATTCCTTATCCTTTTTCTTTCCTCGGCTCAGCAGGCTTACTATCGGAACAAGTACAAGTCCGAACAGCATTGAGAACGCTCCTGCATTGATGGGCGAAGCTAGATTCAGACCGAAAAAGTCACCTGTTCTGCCGCCGAAAGTATAATAGAACATATGGATTACAGTAATTCCTACACCGCTTATAAAGCAGGCAATAACGGCGGCCTTTGTAACGCCTTTCCAGAAAAGACCGTACATATATGGTGCAAGGAAAGCCCCCGCAAGCGCACCCCAGGAGATCGACATCAGCGTTGAGATAACGGTCTGCGGGTTTTCAAGAGTTATTATTGCCAGAATTACCGATACTGCAAGGAAAACGGCGATAAGTATCCTCATAATAAGAAGCTCTTTCTTTTCGCTCATTTTCTTTGAAAGCGGTTTAATAAGGTCAATGGTAAGAACCGAGCTTGAAGTCAGAACCAGCGACGAAAGCGTTGACATGGAAGCGGAAAGCACAAGAACTATTACTATCCCGAAAAGCAGCTGCGGGAGCTTTTCCATCATCTGAGGGATAATTGCGTCAAATCCTCCCTTGGGAGCGCCGTCAGCGCCGTTTACAAAAAGACGTCCGAATCCTCCGAGAAAATAGCAGCCGCCCGCTACGATAAGAGCGAATACAGTTGAAACCACAGTGCCTGTTTTTATTGATCTATCGTCCTTTACCGCATAGAATTTTCCGACCATCTGAGGCAGTCCCCATGTTCCTAGGGACGTAAGAATAACTACTCCGGCAAGGTTTATGGGATCAGGTCCGAAAAGGCTGCTGTATTTTCCCGTACTGCCGTCAGATGACGGAATATTCCCCAGCAGATCCATTGAAGCTGAAAGTCCCCCGTTTATATTCAGAACGGAAAGCACAACCGCGGTTATACCTATCAGCATGAAGATACCCTGGATAAAATCATTCATAGCCGTTGCCTTATAGCCGCCCATTATAACATAAACGGCTGTAAAAAGAGCCATTCCTATAATACAGTATTTATACGGGATACCGAAGCCCTTCTCAAACAGCCTTGACAAGCCGTTGTATACTGAAGCTGTATAGGGAATAAGAAAAACAAAAACTATCATTGCCGATATTATTTTCAGCGTTTTGCTGTTGTACCGTTTTTCAAAAAATTCAGGCATTGTTTTAGCCTCAAGGGATTTGGACATTATTCTTGAGCGCTTTCCTAGTACAAGCCATGCCAGCAGAGAGCCTATAACGGCGTTTCCTATTCCTACCCAGGTAGAAGCCGCACCGTAAGCCCAGCCGAATTTTCCGGCGTAGCCTACGAAAATTACCGCGGAAAAATATGAAGTACCGTATGCAAAGGCCGTAAACCACGGCCCTAATGTGCGCCCTCCAAGCACAAATTCCGAAACGCTGTCGTTCTTTTTCTTATAATACCAGCCTATTCCCACCATTATAAGCAGATAGATTATAAGTACCGCCCACATTGCAATCATTTTATACAACCTTTCCGATTATGTAATACCAATTTAAAGATTTAATGCTTTTATGCTTTTATTCAATAAATTGCTCAAGTGATATTATATAGCGGAAAATGTCATTTGTCAAGAGTATTTTTAAATTTTTATAATACGGGAATTATCCCTATGCTCAAAATCGTCAGACAACGTAATTTAATTTTTGTCACAAAAGCTATTTACAAGAGGAAAGTTTTGTGATATACTTATTTAGCGGTATTGTTTCCTTTTTCGGTTATTATAGATAATACCGCTAATTTTGCTTTGATTTCTGCAAGGAGGAAAAATTTCATGGTAAGAGCAATCGTAGGTGCAAACTGGGGCGACGAGGGTAAGGGAAAGCTTACCGATATGATGGCTCAGGAATCGGATATAATTATCCGTTTTCAGGGCGGCGCCAACGCAGGTCATACTATAGTAAACAACTATGGTAAGTTTGCACTTCATACGCTTCCGTCAGGCGTTTTCTATGATCATACGACAAATATTATCGGCAATGGAGTTGCGCTGAATATCCCGGTTCTTTTCAACGAAATTAAGTCTGTTGTGGACAAAGGCGTTCCTATGCCTAAGATCCTGATCTCCGACCGGGCTCAGATGGTTATGCCGTATCATATTCTTTTTGACGAATATGAAGAAGAACGTCTAGGGAAAGCCAGCTTTGGATCTACCAAATCGGGTATCGCTCCTTTCTATTCGGATAAATACGCAAAGATCGGTTTTCAGGTTCAGGAGCTTTTTGACAAAGAAAATCTTATGAAAAAGCTGAAAAGGGTCTGCGAAACAAAAAATGTTCTTCTTGAACATCTTTATCATAAGCCTGCGCTTGACCCTGATTCGCTTTTTGAAACACTTATGGAATACAGGAAAATGGTCGAGCCTTATGTATGCGATGTATCTCTGTATCTATGGAACGCTCTGAAGGACGGAAAGGATATACTTCTCGAGGGACAGCTTGGATCTCTTAAAGATCCGGATCACGGGATCTATCCTATGGTTACATCGTCCTCCACGCTTGCGGCTTACGGTGCGATAGGTGCAGGCATTCCTCCTTATGAAATCAAGAAGATCGTTACAGTTGTAAAAGCATATTCCTCTGCTGTAGGTGCGGGAGCTTTCGTTTCCGAAATATTCGGAGAGGAAGCCGACGAGCTGAGAAGAAGAGGCGGCGACGGCGGTGAATACGGCGCTACGACAGGCAGACCCAGAAGAATGGGCTGGTTCGACTGCGTGGCTTCAAAGTACGGCTGCAGGATCCAGGGTACTACCGACGTTGCGTTTACGGTTCTTGACGTTCTCGGCTATCTTGAAAAAATTCCCGTATGCGTAGGCTATGAGATAGACGGAAAGGTAACTACGGACTTTCCGACTACTCAGCTGCTTGAAAAGGCTAAGCCGGTGCTGGAGGTTCTCGACGGCTGGAAATGCGATATACGAGGTATTAGGAAATACGAAGAGCTTCCCGAAAACTGCAGAAAATACATAGAGTTCGTTGAGGAGCATATCGGCTTCCCTATAACCATGATCTCGAACGGTCCTAAGAGAGAGGATATTATTTACCGTGAAAGCAAATTAAGCAAATAAATGAATCGGACCGCTGCTGTTTTATTAACTGCGGCGGTCTTTTGAATATAAGGAGTATATGAAGATGAAGATCAGATCTGCCGATAAGAGCGACAGCAGAGAACTGCTTGAGATATACGCTCAGTATATAAATACTCCGGTAACTTTTGAGTATACACTGCCGTCTGAGGAGGAATTTTCACAGCGCATAACGGATATAGGTACAAGCTATCCTTACCTTGTCTGTGAGGAAAACGGCAGGCTGATAGGCTATGCTTATGCACACAGGCATATGGAACGTGCGGCTTATCAGTGGAACGCAGAGCTGTCGGTATATATACGCCGTGAGAATACTTCAGAGGGTTTGGGAAAAAAGCTGTATTCGGCACTTACAGAGCTGCTGAAAGTACAGGGAGTTAAAACGGTATACGGCGTAGTAACCGTTCCAAATAAAAAAAGCGAAGGGCTTCATTTATCGTCAGGCTTCAGACTTCTGGGCACCTACCGTTCTGCTGGCTTTAAATGCGGTAAATGGCATGATGTAAGCTTGTTTGAAAAGAAGATCGGGGAATATGAGGAAACCTCCGAGCCGATTATCCCTATATCTGAAATTTCCTGTAATATAATAAACGGTATTCTTAACAAATACAGCGGCTGAATAGATAACGGCGGTCTTTATCGATTCGCCGTATTTTTTTATTTATATGGGTTTGTCTTATTGACATTTGCGCATATCATATTGTATAATTAAATTATTGAAATTATTAAGGGGATATTGCTATGGCTGATAATGAAAATAAGAATTTACCCGAGAACAACGAATCGGATAGTGCTGCCGCAAAGCCGCTGAACAAGAAAGTATTGTTCGGCTTTATAGGCATGGGAATTGTTATAATCGGACTTGTGACAGCGCTTATCGTTACCAATACGGGAAAGGATAAAAATGATGAAGCGTCCTCGGCTGCTGAGAGTTCTTCCGTTCAGTCTGACGAAAGCTCCGAAGACGACAAGGACAGCAATGTATCAGAAGCTGACGTATCGTCTGAGTTTAAAGAGGAATCATCATTAACTGATGAAAGCAAGGCTGAGGAAGGGATCGTTATAAAGTACAGCGGCGGAAACAGCTGGGAAAACGGCGGCGTTACAATGACCGGCGTTGAGATCGGAATCGAAAATTCTGATGATAAAAAAATAAATGGCTGGACTTTAGAGCTTGAAATCAAAGGTCTGAAAAGCTGTGAAGGCTGGAACGGTACATATAAGGTCAAGGGAGATAAGCTGACTGTAACTCCCGCAGATTACAATAAGGAAATAGCGGCAGGCGGCAGTATAAGCATAGGCGCAAATATAGGAACTGACGGAAAGTTTGAGATAATATCGGCAAAGCTCAACGGCAAAAGCGCAGCAGTTAAAAAAGGCAAGGCTTCTCAGCAGAACAGCGGACATCAGGATCAAAATTCCAACGGCTCCGACAAGGATACTCAAGAGCTTCTGAAACGTTCTGAAGCAGCGAAGCAGGGTGATGACTGGCTTTATACAGACGGGAATAAAATACTTGACAAGAACGGAAAAGAGGTCTGGATAACAGGTGTAAACTGGTTCGGTTATAATACCGGAACAAATACCTTTGACGGACTGTGGAATTCGGAGCTTGTTTCAAGCGTGGAGGCTATTGCCGATCACGGTTTCAATCTTATAAGAGTGCCGATCTCTGCGGAGCTTATAAATCAGTGGTCTGACGGCGAATTTCCTAAGGCAAATTACAACAACGCCTATAATCCTGATCTTAATCAGATGAACAGCCAGGAGATATTTGATTATTTTATCAGGCTTGCAGAGGAGAACGGCATAAAGGTCATGCTTGATATTCATTCAGCGGAAACTGACGCTTCAGGTCACAATGTAAATCTTTGGTATACCGATAAGGTAACAGTAAACGACTATTATTCAGCGCTTGAATATATGGCGGACAGATACAAAGACAATGACACGGTAGTAGCCTTTGATCTGAAAAACGAACCTCACGGAAAACCTGCCGAGGGAGATAACGCTGCGATCTGGAACGATTCAAAGGACGCAAATAACTGGAAATACACTGCAGAGCAGGCTGCTGAAAGGGTTCTTGCCAAAAATCCAAATGTACTGATAATGGTTGAGGGTATCGAGATATATCCCAAGAATATAAGAACTAACGGAGATTATTCTTCGGCTGACAGCAATGATTACTATTTCAACTGGTGGGGAGGAAATCTTAGAGGAGTAAGGGATTATCCGGTCGATCTGGGAAAATATCAGAATAAGCTTGTGTATTCTCCTCACGATTACGGGCCCACGGTTTATCAGCAGCCGTGGTTTGAAGGGGAATATGACTTTAATTCGCTAATTAAGGACTGCTGGCTCGACAACTGGTTATATATTTACAAGGAAAATACCGCTCCGCTTCTGATAGGAGAATGGGGAGGTTTTATGAGAGAGCCGAACCTGAAATGGATGACCTGTATGCGGCGTCTGATAAAGGAAAATAAACTACATCATACCTTCTGGTGCTTTAATGCAAATTCGGGAGATACCGGAGGACTGGTTCTGGACGATTTTGTGACATGGGACGAGGAGAAGTATGAATTTGTGAAGGAAGTTCTGTGGCAGGAAAACGGCAGGTTCGTCGGCCTTGATCACGAAATTCCGCTTGGGGACAACGGAATAACTCTCAGTAAGGCAAAGGGACTTTGAGAAAGTAAATAGTGAGGATAAAACCTGTCTGTAGGATTTTGAGCGTTATAAAAGATCAGGGCGGATGCGTAAGCTGCAAGCAGATTACTCTTAAATAAAATAAATTACAGGAGGAAAAATAATATGAAATCAGAAAATTTTGTTGTTTCGGGAGATTACAAGGGCAAAGATGTTATCAGCTCGGGATCAATGGCAGTAATAAACATTTCTTTTTTTAAAAGCGCTCCGATAAATAAGAGGTTTGCTGAGGGCTATGAAATTATTGGACAGCCCGGAAACGGAAAGTATCATGTAAGGATTAGTTTCAAGGACGGCAAAGAGTCGGTTCTTGAAGTGAAAGACGAGGTAATGTCAGCAATAGAAGCCGCCTTCCGCTGACCGTTAAGTTACAGTCGGGAAAAACAAAGATTGATTTGCGTAATATTATGCTGAACGGTACTTGACTAATTTCTTGTAAAGTGATAAAATGTTTAAAAGGATTGCGGCAGAAGCCGTTTTCCCGTTATGAAAGGGGGCGGGGTCCGTAGCTGCCGAAAGCTTTTTATATACGGTTTACGGGCGATTATATGAGTAAAAATGATTTTGAATATCTATGGACAGATAAAAAGAGAACTTTATTCGGACTTCCTATATCGTTCACAAGATATTTTCTTACCGAAAGCAAGTTTATTACCCGCAAGGGATTTCTGAAAATCGTTGAGGACGAACTGGAGCTTTATCGGGTAACTGACAAAAAGCTAGTACTTCCCCTGGGACAGAGAATATTCAAGTGCGGGTCGGTAATTATGCACGTCAAGGACGTAGATACCCCGGTAAAAGAGGTGATCTCGGTAAAACAGCCGAGAAGATTCCTGGAAATGCTTGATAAGCAGATCAATCTTAACCGTGATAAGTATAATATCAGAGGCCGCGATATGATCGGTCCGGAGGGAGGACCTTTCGATATTCACGCTGACGATTTCGATTCAATGGATAATTAAAAGACGGCGGCATTTTATTGCCGTCTTTTTATTTACAGCTCTAAATACGGAGGGTCATAAATGTTTACTAGAAACCGATTTGAGGCGCTTGAGCCATGGTACGAAGCGCTGAGAAAAGCAGAGCGTCCTGTATTCATATACGGAATGGGCGACGGCTGTATAAAGGTACTCAGGGAATTTGATAAATACGGGATACAGTGCCGAGGAATATTTGCAAGCGACGGCTTTGCAAGAGAAAATGAGTTTGCAGGGTTTAAGGTCCGCAGACTTTCGGATATTGAGCTTGAGTACGGAGATTTTTGTGTTGCTGCCGCTTTCGGAACTGATATACCGGAGGTCATGAAAAGAATACGCAGTCTGTCAGAAAAATATACGCTGGTATTTCCGGATACTCCTGTGATCGGAGAAACGGTTTTTTCAAAGGATGCGTTTTTATCAAGATTCGGCGATGCAGAAAAAATTGCCGGACTGCTGGCTGACAAACGCTCTCTTAAGGTTTTTGAAAATATACTTTCTTTTAAAATAACCGGTAATATTGATTTTCTTGATGATTGCTTCAGCTTTCCCGACGAAGCCTTCAGCAATATACTCAGTTTGTCGGACGACGAGATATATGCCGATCTCGGAGCCTATACCGGAGATACCGTAAATGAATTTCTTAAATATGCGGAAGGATACCGCAGAATTTACGCTGTTGAACCGAATCGCAGGAATTTCAGAAAGTGCGTAAAGAATCTTCTGGGACGTGACAATATCAGCTTTTATAATGCAGCAGCTTGGATCAGAGACGAGGCTGTCCGCTTTACGTCTGGCTCGGGACGTCAGTCTAAGCTTTCCTCAGAAGGAGTGTCAGTATATGCAAGATCTCTTGACAGCATACTAGACGGCGGTGAATGCACATATATAAAATACGACGTTGAAGGAGCAGATGCAGAGGCTATTAACGGGAGTGCGGGGACTATAAGTAAATACAGTCCTAAAATTTGTACAGCTTTATACCACAGAGCCTATGATATACTTGATATTCCCCTGCTTATCAACAGTATCAGGTCTGAGTATAAGCTGTATATGAGGCAGTATCCGTATTATCCGGCATGGGAAACCAATCTTTTCGCCGTAATTTAATTGTTCTGTCCGAAGCTTAGTAAAGCTCCTGTTTCTTGACATCATCGGAGCTATAAGGTATAATTAGAAAATCAAATAGAAATTTAAGGAGCAAAACTATGAACAGATCTGCCACTGTTGTTTTTACTGCCGCAATGGTGCTTACAGCGGCTTTTGCCGTTCTTGCCGTATATGATAAGACTGCCGGCAGTTCGGACGGGAAAACTAGGATCTTCGGTTCGCAGGAGTCAATGCACACATCGGAAAAAAGCTCAATGTCAGACAGCGGGAACAGCTCTGACATCGATAAAACCGATATAATTTACGATACATCTGCTGTTTCAGAGGCGTATCTCAACGGAAGTCCGGACGGTTTGGGTGATCTCGATCGTAAGATATATGATAAGGCAGTACAGGTTATTGACGAAATAATAGCAGAGGATATGAGCGATTTTGAAAAGGAGCTTGCTGTTCACGACTGGATAGTATATAATTGCACCTATGATAAAAAGGCTCTTGGGATACTAGGAGGATACAATGAAAATTCCGATAATCCTTATGGTGTGCTGTATAACGGTCAGGCGATATGCAAGGGATATACCACGGCGTTTCAGATGTTTATGGATATGCTGGAGATACCCTGTCTAACGATAAGCGCTTCGGATATTGAAGGAGACGAGCATGCGTGGAATATGGTTAAGATAGAAAACGTATGGTACTATACAGACGTTACATGGGACGACCCTGTTCCCGATTACAGCGGAAGGCTTGTTACTCACAGCTATTTTAATGTGACTGAAGAATATATGAAAAACAGCGGTCATGTATGGGATACTTCAAATCTTGAAAAAGCTGACAGCGTGGATTATTCCTATTCGGAGGGAACAGCTGTGCGTATAAACAGCAGTGATGAACTGAAAAAAGCCGCTTCCGACTGTCTTGACAGAAAAAGAGAAGAGCTTTACGTTGTTTTTTCTGAAAAAACCGGAGCAGTTATAAACGGTACAGACGGAGATTACTTTGACCCGTCAGAGGATTCGGAGCTTTATAAAAGCTATATTGGACCTTTAGAACAGGAGATCGGCGGCTTTGAGATGTATATAAAAGAAATAGGCGGCAAAGCGGGACTTGAAATAATTTTTTTTCAATAGAAAGGGCATGATTTTATATGAAATTCCGTCCTTGTATAGATATACATAACGGACAGGTAAAGCAGATAGTAGGCGGAACTCTTGCAGATAAGAATAATTATGCAGAGGAAAATTTCGTATCCCGTCAAGACGGAGCCTATTACGGCAGGCTTTACAAAGGACGCGGACTTTACGGAGGACATATTATTCTGCTCAATCCCGAAGGCTCAGAATATTATAAAGCCGACTGCGTTCAGGCGTATAAGGCGCTGGAAGCGTTTGAGGGAGGACTTCAAATAGGCGGAGGGATAACTGCGGAAAGTGCAGCAGGTTTTCTTGACAGGGGAGCAAGCCACGTTATTGTTACAAGCTATGTTTTTAGAAACGGTACAGTAAATTTCGATAATCTGAACCGTTTGGTAAGAGCGGTTGGCAGATCTCGTATAGTGCTTGATCTGTCATGCCGAAAAAAAAACGGCAGCTACTATATCGTTACCGACCGCTGGCAGTGCTTTACCGATACAGTTCTTGATGAAAAAAGCATAGCAGATCTGTCCGAATACTGCTCGGAATTTCTCGTTCATGCGGTAGACGCGGAGGGCAAGTCGCAGGGTATCGAGGAGGAGGTTGCCGAGCTGCTGGGAAAGACCTGCGGTATTCCCGTGACCTATGCGGGAGGGATAGCTTCGCTTGATGATATAAGATCACTGAATAGAATAGGAAAAGGCAGGATAGATTTTACTGTAGGCAGCGCGCTGGATATATTCGGAGGAAAGCTTAATTTTGATGAAGTTGCCGAATTGAAATTTCTATGATTGTTTTTTGTAATTAAAAGCGATAATGGAATGATCAGCTTGCTTTAAAACTTCCGCAGAGGCTGTTCGGAAAAACAATTTTATTTGCTTAACTTTAAAACTTGTTTCTGTTTCTGACCGGTAAAATTGATTTTCGTGTAAAAGCTGTGAAAAATATTGCATTTTATTATGGCTTATGGTATAATAATATAATATCCGTGCTGTAATTAGATTTGATTATCGGAAGGCGATGAAATATATGTCAAGATTGAAAGTAGCTGTTATTTTCGGCGGCAAATCAAATGAGCATGACGTATCATTGGTATCGGCGGCTCATGTTATAAAAAGCATACCAAAGGATAAATACGAGGTTACCTGTATCGGCATAACTAAAAAGGGACACTGGCTCAAATATATAGGAAGTATTGATGAGATCCCCGGCGGAAAATGGGAGCAGCATCCTGACAACGTTCCCTGCGTTTTAAGTCCCGACCCGCTTCATAAGGGATTTCTGGCAATAAGACAGGACGGAACAGTACAGAACGTTAAGGTCGACTGCGTTTTCCCCGTGCTTCACGGTAAAAACGGTGAGGACGGAACTGTTCAGGGACTCCTTCAGATGTCTGAAATACCATTTGTAGGGTGCGGCTGCATTTCCTCCGCTATGTGTATGGATAAGGAGATCACACATACCGTTCTGGAGGCTAACGGTATAAGAACGGCTAAATGGGTGACGATTCTGGAGAGTCAGCTTGACAGCGAGCTTTCCTCAAAGTGTGACGAAATGGAGGAAAGACTTACATATCCTATGTTTGTAAAGCCTGCAAACTGCGGCTCATCCGTAGGAATATCAAAGGCTTCGGACAGGAACGAGCTTATTGCGGGAATCAAGCTTGCGTTTGCTCACGATAAGAAAGTTATAGTTGAAGAGGGAATAATCGGAAGTGAATGTGAGTGCGCGGTAATGGGCAACGATAAGCCGTTTGCGTCTGCCGTAGGCGAAATAAAAGCAGCAAACGATTTTTATGACTATGAGGCAAAGTATGAAAACGCTGGATCTCAGACGGTAATACCGGCTGATATAAGCAGCAAGGCTTCTGAAAAGATCCGGGAAACTGCGGTAAATGCATATAAAATAATGGGCTGCGAGGGTCTTGCAAGAGTGGACTTTTTCCTATGCGGGGACGGCGATGTAGTACTTAACGAAATAAATACCCTGCCCGGGCATACGCCTATCAGTATGTATCCTCAGCTTATGGAGCATGAGGGACTTTCTCCGGAGGAGCAGGAGGACAGACTGATAAAGCTTGCTTTTGAAAGGGCGGACTTTGATTATGAATAATGCGGCAATAGGAGTATTTGATTCAGGCGTCGGCGGACTTACCTGCGTCAAGGAGCTGTCGCGATTAATGCCTAATGAGAATATCGTTTATCTTGGAGATACCGCAAGAGTTCCCTACGGAACCAAAAGCAAGGAGCTTATCGCTCAGTACGGCAGACAGGATATAAGATTCCTTGAGCAGCATAATGTAAAAATGGTGCTTGTCGCCTGCGGAACGGTTTCGTCTGTTCTTATGACGACTCCGATTTTTGAAGGAACTTCTATAACGGAATTCAGCGGAGTTATTTATCCCGCAGTCCATGCGGCATGTGCGGCAACTCAGAATAAAAGAATAGGCGTTATCGGAACTCCCGCTACTATACGAAGCGGCTGTTACGGCAAGGCTATTCGTGAAATGAAGCCGGACATCAAGGTTTTCGGAAAGGCGTGTCCTATGTTCGTGCCGCTGGTCGAAAACGGCTACACATCTGCCGACAGTCAGGTATCAAGGCTTATAGCTCAGGAATATCTCGAGATCATGCTCAAAGAAAAGGTAGATACTCTTATACTGGGCTGTACTCACTATCCAATGCTAAAAGATGTGATTTCCGAGGTGATGGGGGATGAGGTCAAGCTTATATCCTCCGGGGCAGAGGCAGCTAAGCACGCTCAGAAGATACTTGCGTATAACGACGAGCTGTGTGATAGGGAAGAAGACGGTATGCTGGAACTTTACTGTACTGACAGCGTCGAGCTTTTCAGCGAGAATGCAGACGCATTTTTGGGCAAGAATAAAAATATAAAAATATCAAAATGCAGTCTCGCTTTATAATTGCGGGCGGAAGAGGTTAGATTTGAAGAAGGATGTTACAATATCGCTTTTAAGCACTCAGACCGACGGAATGCAGTCGGAGCAGACTGAGCTGATTACACAGGGTAAATATATTAAAACCGCCGACGGCTATGTGCTTTCCTACGATGAAACGGAAGCTACAGGCTTCGACGGTTCTGTTACCCGTCTTGAGGTTACGGGTAATAAGAAAATAGTTATGACAAGAACGGGCGCAGTTTCGTCCAATCTTGTTATTGAAACAGGTAAAAAGCATCATTGTCATTACGGAACTCCCTACGGAGCATTTATGGTAGGAGTAAACGCCAAGGAGATAACAAACGGCGTTACTGAACAGGGAGGCCGTCTGGAATTTAAATATGTTGTAGATGTAAATTCCAGCTATATCGGGGACTTTGCTATATCAATAGACGTAAAGCCTGCGGAGCAAAAGGAAGTATAGCAGGGCATTAGCTTATTATGACCGCTGATTATAGAATATGAAAGTAAAGGAAAGGATTGGTACAAAAGATGTCAAACCTTATAAAAGAAGCTCATGAGCAGGTACGGGAGCTTATAATGAAAGCGCTGGGCGAATGTGTTTCAGACGGTGTTTTTCCTGCCGAGCCGATACCGCCGTTTAACGTGGAGATACCTGCGGATCCGAAGAACGGCGACTTGTCATCAAACGCCGCTATGATATGTGCAAGAGCGTTCAGAACTGCTCCCAGAAAAATTGCAGATGAAATATGCGCCAGGCTTTATCTCGAAGGTACCTATTTTGACAGCTGTGAGGTCGCAGGGGCTGGCTTTATAAACTTTTTCTTTTCTGCTCAGTGGTTTTCCGAGGTCGTAGCTTCCGTTATAGGAGAGGGCGGCGATTACGGTCAGACTCAGACAGGTCACGGAAAAAGGATATTGGTGGAGTTTGTATCGGCAAATCCTACCGGACCTATGCATATAGGAAATGCAAGAGGGGGAGCTATCGGCGACTGTTTGGCTTCGGTGCTTGAAAAGGCAGGCTACGAGGTCGCAAGAGAGTTTTACGTTAACGACGCAGGAAATCAGATCGAGAAGTTCAAGACATCTCTTGAGGTTCGGTATTTACAGCTTTACAAGCCTGAAACGGAAATGCCTGAGGACGCATATCTCGGAGAGGATATTATTGTTCATGCAAAGAATTTTGCACAGCTTTACGGTGATAGGTATGTATCATGCGGCAGCGCGGAAAGGCGTCAGGCGTTATGCGATTATGCGCTTCCTATTAACATAGAGAATCTTGAAAAGGATCTGGGAAAATACCGTATTACTTATGACAGGTGGTTCAAGGAAAGCGAGCTTCATAACAGCGGTGCGGTAGCTCAGATAATTGAGAAGCTAAAGGAAAGTGGCTATACTTATGAGCAGGAGGGTGCGCTCTGGTTCAGATCCTCCGAGCTGGGCGACGATAAGGACAGAGTTCTTGTCCGTGCAAACGGAGTTCCGACGTATCTTGTTCCGGATATTGCGTATCATTACAATAAGCTTGTTACCAGAGGCTATGATACTGCTATTGATATTCTCGGCGCAGATCACCATGGGTACATTCCGAGAATGAAAGCTGCTATGACGGCATTGGGTATCAATGCCGCAAGACTGGATATGGTCATAATGCAGATGGTAAATCTAGTTCGCAACGGTGAAAAATACAAGCTTTCAAAGCGTTCGGGAAAAGCGGTTACTCTTTCAACGCTGCTCGATGAGATACCTATTGATGCGGCAAGGTTTTTCTTCAATCTCCGTGAGCCTAATTCTCAGTTTGATTTTGATCTTGACCTTGCGGTTTCTCAGACCTCTCAGAATCCTGTTTACTATGTTCAGTATGCTCATGCCAGGATCTGCTCGGTACTCAGGAAGCTTGAGGATGAGGGAATTGAGATAAAATCACCCGACAGTGCTGTTCTCTCAGAGCTTAAAGCGCCGGAGGAGCTGGAGCTGATAAAGTATATGGCTACACTTCCAAATGTTATAGACGAATCGGCAAAAAATTATGATCCGGCAAAGATCACAAGATACGCTGTGGAGCTTGCTACGATGTATCATAAATTCTATACCAACTGCCGCATAATGGGAGAGCCTGAAAACATTCTTCAGGCAAGAGCGTTGCTGTCGCTTGCGGTCAAGCAGGTTATCTGCAATATACTTGATATGCTTAAAATTACCTGTCCTGACAGTATGTAAGGCGTTTAGCTTATGCTTTGATATTTTGCGGTTTGTTTTTGAGCTTATAAAATTTAAGACCCCTTCATATTACGGAGCTTTCCATAGTATGAAAGGGTCTGTTTTTATAGCCGTTATTGCTTTACATATTCAATGACTGAATAAATAAACTGTCTGCCCTCCGGAGAGTGAGAAAGCTTTTCAAGATCGCAGTTGCAGACTACTACCTTTCCGCCGAGCTGTTCGTATTCGTAAAGCAGGCCCAGACGGTGGTTGCGTTCAAAATTATCGATCGTCTGAACTATTATATTCTTGCCTTCATAATTATCGTCAAGGATCTCCGAGCGGGAGTTCATAACTATATCGAACCACTGAGGAGTAGACCACTTTTCCGATGTGAATTTTTCAAGCGCCTTGTGCTTGTTGTTTATTAGCAGTCCCATTGTTCCTACAGGCTCAGGCTTTTTCATCATTTCAGAGATGAGCCTGAACATATGATAGCACCAGAAATCCTGACAATAAAAGCCTTCGATCGAATTTTCGAGCTTTGAAAGATCAGGAACGATAAGAACGGTTTTCCCCTTGCTGAGAAGCTCTTCAGCTTCGCTGTCAACGCTTTCAAAGATATATACTCCGCTAAGATCAATGCTTTCTCTTTTAGGAATGACCCACAGGTCGTAATGGTTTGATATATTCGTTCCATCAATTTCAAGTCTGAATACAAGCTTTGTAATATTAATAACATCGGGCAGGTCAAATCTTATACTGCATATGTCTGTATAATTTCCAGCAGCGGTGAATTCTGTTTCGCCGTTTAAATTGAAATTTCCGTTTTCATCAGAAATGCTCCATTTAAGCTTTCCTCCGTTAAAGCCGGGTCTGTAGCAGCAAAGCTCTGCATTTGCGCAGAAGGACGAGCCTGCTTCGGCAGTATAGCTGTTAAACCTTGCGAGAAGTACGGCGTCGTTACAGAATTCACGCCATTCGCTGTCGCTTATAAGACCCTTGCTGTCCATAAACGCATCAAGGATACCTACAAGCGCAGTACCCTGTCCGCTGAAATCCTGAATGTCAAGTATCTGGAAGCCGGCAAGCCTTTTTGAGCGAAAAACGGCTTCAAGCTCTTCCTTATAGCACTGGACGGCGAGCTTTCCCGAGCATTCAAAATAATCCTTTGCCAGAGGAAGAAGTCCCTTTTCATCAAGACGTTCTCTGAATACTTCAAAATTTCTGGCTTTAAGGGAGCCTGTGTATTTTTCTATCTCGTCAAAGTTAGGATAGGTCTCATACTGTCCTATCTCATGAGTTACGATCGGAACTTCAGGTATAAAGTCCGCGTCGGCTTCGCTGGCTTTAACGGTTTTCATTGTAGTACCGTACTGTATCTGAACAGTTCCGTCAGCTGAAGCTTCTGCGCTTTCGGCAGATCTATTAGGGCATACGGCGCTGTCGTAATCGTGTAAGGCTGATGGCTTATCGGTTTGAACGTGGCCAAGCGGTGCGTCGCACATTGCGTATGAACCTCTTATGAGCCTGTCCTTTGCAAGGCGTACTCCTACAAAGAAATCATCGTTTTCAACTACGTTCGGGAACCACTGGAAGTTGTTTGAACCCTGAGTATACAAATGTCTGCTGTCGAAGCTTTTATAGCCGCCTATTATTTCATTGATCCTTTCCTTTGAGCCCCACAGTTCGTTGCCCATTGACATCATGCAGTAGGAGGGGTGATTTCCGAAAGCTTTCAGCATATTGAAGCCTTCGTCAATAAGAAACTGTTGTTCCTCCTCATTATAGCCCTCTTCACCCGGTGCGGCAATAGTGCCCCAGAAGGGAAGCTGAGGCTCCATATAAATTCCCAGTATATCCGCCGCCTCAAACGCAGCTTCCGGGGGGCAGCAGGTATGATAGCGGTAATGGTTTATTCCGTAGTCTTTTGAGATCTGCATTATCCTGAGCCATTCTTCAAGGCCAGTGGGAGCGAACCCTGTTTCAGGGAATATCATTCCGTCATGCTTTCCTCTCAAAAAGGTCTTTACGCCGTTTATTTCAAACTTATCTTTGCAGGATTTAAAATCTCTGAGTCCCGTAGTCTGGGTGTAAATATCTCCGCCGACGGCAATTTTAAGCTTGTATAGATTAGGCTCATGCTCACTCCAGAGCAGGGCGTCTTTTCCGAGCTTATAAGTATAGTCAAGCTTTCCGTCGGTATAGGAACCCTCTGCGGTCTGGGGGCAGTGAATAAGAGCGCCGTTAAAACTCTGCGCTGATATAAAAGCTGTTCCGTTCTTATGACCTGTCATATCTGCGGTAATTCGGAATGATCTTCCGGCAGCGTCAGGGAATATCATTACGTTTTCGGCATGATCTTTCTCAAACAGCTGTATTTCCATTCTTCCGGTAATACCGTTCCAGTTGGTCTGTGTATCTGGGGAGGTAAGATGTCCGCCTTTTGTTTTATATCCTACATTGGAAACACAGATAACTATCTCATGCGTTCCGTCCGAGATATTATCGGTTATATTATAAATGTGCGGAGAACACAGACTTTCCTGAGTTCCGATCTTTATTCCGTCTATATACAGAGTCGTTATGCGGGTACGCTCCAGATACAGCTTTACCGTTTTGTTTTCAGTTTCGGAAAGCTCGATAATTTTTCTGAACCATGCAAAGCCCTCAAATTTATAGGTATCTGTAAGGAAACCTGTTTCACGCTTTGGATTGTATTCGCCCTTGCAGGCGTTGGAGGTAGTGTTCGGAAGCGTTATGCTGTCCGAATAATCCGGCTGTACGCCACTGCAGTTTTTGTCTAGAGCCAGCTGCCAGCTGCCGCTTATATCAATTGCTTTTATCATATTCTGTCCTTTCCGACAAGTATATCTGCCATAAATTTAACTGCTGATATTATAGCATACTTTTATTGAGTCCGCAACAGTTTTTGTGATTTTTGAGTATATTGTACTTAAATATTGTTGAAATACATAAAAGAATATGATACAATAAAAGAAAAGGAAAGGGGGCGGGCGTATGTCAGGCGGTCTGCTGTACTATATGTGGCTTACTATCGGATTTTCTCCCTGCAATCCGAGAAAGTGGGATATGCTTGAAAGGTATGATTCCGTTCAGAGCTTTTATAAAAATATGAAAGAAACTGAGAGGTATATGTCTAAGGAGGAATTCGTTTCGCTCAGTTCGGCTTCTCTGGAGCAGGCTGAGGGTATGCTCGATTACTGCCGAAGAAAGCAGATCGAGGTTTACTGCCGTGAGGACAGCGCTTTCCCTCAGAAGCTGCGGGAAATAAGCAATCCTCCCTCGGTTCTGTTCACAAAAGGCAGGCTTGAAAACGTAAGCTTTGACAAGTCTGCGGCGGTCATAGGAGCAAGAGAAGCGGACGCATATTCGGAAAGCTGTGCCAGACGTATTTCCGCTGAGCTTGCAGAAGCGGGAATTGCTGTAATAAGCGGCTTTGCAAAGGGGATAGATTCGGCGGCGCATGAGGGCGCGCTTTATTCGGGAGGAAAAACTGCCGCAGTTCTGGGCTGCGGTACAGAATACGATTATCCTAAAAATTCTTTTGCTAAGAAGAAGCTGATAAGCGAAAAGGGTGTTGTGATCTCAGAATACTTTCCAACGCAAAGACCCTGTCCTGAAAATTTCAAGGTAAGAAACCGGATATGCTCTGCGCTTTCCGACGCAGTCGTCTGTATACAGGCGTCGGCAAAAAGCGGTGCGCTGAATACCGTATATCATGCTGCGGAGCAGGGCAAGGATATATTTGTTCTTCCGCCTGCCGATATTTACGCTCCCGAATATCAGGGACAGACAGCGCTGCTTAGGGACGGAGCCGAGCCGCTGTTTTCAGCCGCAGATGTTATTGAAAGAATCAAAGGAGGCTGAAAAAATATATTATATAATTATTCATTGATTTTTTTGACGGATAATGCTATAATAAGATTAAAGACATAAGCGGTTAAGGGGTAACCGCAGGTTTTGGAGAAAGGTAAGCAGATGTCAAGTTCCGCTGTAACAAAGGGCGCTCTTGCCGACGCTTTGAAAAAGCTGTGCAGAGAAAAGCCGATAGAAAAAATTTCAATATCAGATATTACCGGAGAATGCGGCCTGAACCGCCAGTCGTTTTATTATCACTTTCAGGATAAATATGAGCTGCTTGGCTGGATATACTATAATGAGCTGTTTGTTCATTTCAACAGCGGAGTCGGTTTTCATAACTGGGAAAGAAACCTTGAGGCTTTTCTCGCAAATATGCAGAACGACAAGGAGTTTTACTGCAGCGCTCTTAAAAGCTCCGACCGCACATTTGAAAAACATCTTTATAAGATAATGCACAGACTGTTCGTAAAATTTATTCATCATGCGGTCAAGAAAATGGCGACCAGAAGCAAGGCCGAGTTCTTTGCCAATTATTATTCCCACGGTTTCTGCGGAGTAATTATCGACTGGGCTGTAAAGGGAATGAAGGAATCCCCGGCGGTATTGGTAAGCAGGATCAAGGAGCTTGCCTTTGAAAACGTACTTATCGGAGAAGGTTTCAGGGAAAATCTGTAATATCAGACTTTTCCGTCGGCGCTGCCGCATCAGAAAGGCTATTATTATGAAAAAAACTGCTCTTGTAACCGGCGCAAGCTCAGGAATAGGACGCGAAATAGCGTTGGAGCTTAACAGGCGCGGGTATAATCTGATCATTACCGCAAGAAGAGAGGATAGGCTTGCGGAGCTGAAAAACCGTCTGAAAGGCGATACGGTTGTGATCCCGGCAGATCTGTCCGATGAAAGGCAATGCATAGAGCTATACAGAAAAACGTCGGGAATGAACGTATCGGTGCTTGTAAATAACGCAGGCTTCGGCACTATAGGAGAGTTCTGTGATACCGACCTTGACATGGAACTTAAGATGATCGACGTAAACTGCAAAGCTGTTCATATACTTACGAAGCTGTTTCTGAAGGATTTCAGAAAAAAGGACCGCGGCTATATACTGAACGTTTCTTCTTCGGCGGGACTTATGGCTGGCGGACCGATGATGGCGGCTTATTATGCCACGAAAGCCTATACTGTCAATCTTACCTGTGCCGTTAACGAGGAGCTCAGGAGAAGACGCAGCCGTGTTCAGGTTTCTGCGCTTTGTCCCGGACCGGTCGATACCGAATTCAACAATGTGGCCGGGTGCAGATTTACAGTAAAAAGCATAAGTCCTCAGTATTGCGCTGAACGTGCGGTTGACGGTCTTTTCGGCGGTAAGCTGATAATCGTTCCTGAGAAAACACTTAGCTTAGGAATTATTGCCGGCAGGCTCGTTCCCAAAAGGCTTCTGCTTTTTATAACCGGAACGCTTCAGCATAAAAAGCTGAAATAAAGACATGAATTTTGTTACAAATAATAAGTTGTGTTTTTGTTTAATTTAAATAAGAAAACGTTATCAAATTTGTTGAATAAGTCAGTTGAAATATGGGGGAAAATACAGTACAATATAGATATACTTAATTTAGAAAGGAAGTTTTATGTTTATGAAACTAAGAAAGATTTTTGCGGGCATGGCTGCTTCTGCAATTGCTATGACTGCTTTCGCAGTTTCTGCTTCTGCATACAACGCAGGTATTGCTTTCCAGTCAAATGATACTTGGAACTATCGTAATATTTTTAACGATGAGGATCAGACAGCTGCATTTCCTGCTAAAACTGTTGGAGTTCAGGGCGGAGCATATGGTCTTGATACTGCATTGGAGTGTACTGACGTAGCTTTTGATTATGACGGAACATATACTGTTTCCATAGCTACAAGTGGTAAGATCAATCAGCACAATGACACTATTGAAGAAGATAAGGACGGTTTTTACCTTAACGAGGAAAAGACTCTTTCAAGAATGGGTTCACCTTGGTCAATGCTTACAGCCTATAATCCTAAGGAATCTGATAACAGCGATATAACTCAGGATCAGATAGAGTGGGTAGGAGCAGATCCTGCTTCAACTTCAAAGTTCAATTATTTGATCGTAACTACCGATATTCCTTGTACATACAACGATGATGAACAGCCTGTTGTTAACGATAAGGTTGTAACAGTAAAGGATATCAAGGTTGATATGTGCGGAACTGAATATACTCCTGAGGACGGCGTATATTTCAAGTCTGATTCAGATTATCTTATGATAGCTATTATTAACGCATACGGCGACAGCACTATTGACGAAAAAGCTATTCCTACACAGGACGGAAATATTTCTGTTACTTTTACACTTGAAGGTTTAGCTGAAGCTCCTGCTGAAAGCACTGCTGATTCTACCGAATCAAAAGCTGACGCTAGCTCAACAGCTCCTACTTCTTCTGCGACGACTTCCAAGCCTTCAGGAAACACAACTTCTACAACAGCAAGCAAATCTGATGACACTCAGAAGAACCCTGAAGCAGGCGCTGCTGCAGGTATTGCTCTTGCAGGTATCGCTCTTGCAGGCGCTGCTATAGTAGTTGCTAAGAAGAAGTAATCTTAGTCTATAGAGTTATAAAAGAGCTCCGGTTTCGGAGTTCTTTTTTTATGCGAAAACTTATGAAAATACAGAGTTCGACTAAAAAAATCACAAATAGCTCTAGACAAAACTGATGATTTATAGTATAATTAATACATAATTTAGTTATTGAGGTTTGCAAAATAAAAAAATAGAACCCTACGGGAAAAGGAGGAAGTCTTTGCCGAACGGTTTCACAGTATATTTGAGCTTTGGGCAAGGGCGTTTTTATGAGAGTTATTACCGGAACCGCGCGGGGAAAGAAGCTGAAAACTATGGAGGGGCTTGATGTCCGTCCAACTTCTGATATGGTAAAGGAAGCCGTTTTTTCAATTATTCAGTTTGATTGTCCGGGAGCTTCTGTTCTTGATCTTTTTGCAGGAAGCGGCCAGCTCGGTATTGAAGCATTGAGCAGGGGTGCTTCACATTGCGTTTTTACCGATAAAAACAGGGAAGCTGTAGAGATAGTAAAAGAAAATCTCAGCAAGTGCGGATTTATGCAGTCTGCCAGAGTGCTTAATATTGACAGCCTTGAATATCTCAGGGTTGCGAAGCCCGGATTTGATATAGCCCTGCTAGATCCTCCGTACAGAATGGGTCTGCTCGAAAAAGCATTGCCTGAGCTTGATAAGAAAATGAACGTCGGAGGTTTGGTCGTCTGCGAGCATGAAAAGGAACTGACGCTTAACGACAGCTACGGGAGATTATCTGTAAGAAAACGTTATAAATACGGGAAGATCGCTGTAACAGTATTTGAAGTTCCCGCGGAGGAAGAGGATATATAATGAGAATTGCTGTCTGTCCGGGAAGCTTTGATCCTGTTACTGTAGGACATCTGGATATAATCAACCGTGCTTCAAAACTTTTTGATAAGGTCATAGTTCTGGTTTCGTTCAACGCCAGCAAAACTACCGCAAGCTTTAAAATTACCGAAAGAATGGAAATGATAAACCTTGTTACCAGGCACTTGGAAAATGTATTTGTCGACTGCAACGAGGGTCTTTTGGCTGAGTATCTGAAAAGTACCGGAGCGTGTGCTATTGTCAAGGGTCTGCGCGCTGTATCTGACTTTGAATATGAATTTCAGATGGCTCTGGCAAATAAAAAGCTTTATTCTGAAGCCGAAACGGTGTTTTTAACTACAAGCAGTGAAAATATGTATCTTTCGTCCAGCGTTGTAAAGGAAATTGCGAGTCTGGGCGGCGATATAAGCGGTTTTGTTCCGCCTGAGATACTTGATTTTATTACACGGCGTCTAGCCGGAAATACAAGGAATAATGAAAGGAAGTCACAAAATGAAAGTTGAAGAAATATTGGAGTTAATGGATGGTCTGCTTGATAAATCATCGTCAGTGCCTTTTTCAAATAAGAAAATGATAGACTGCGAACAGATGAGAGAGTATATTGACAGCATAAGGCTGAATATGCCCGGAGAGATCAAGCGCGCAAAGGACATGACGCGCGATAAGAATAATATTATCTCCGAGGCTAATAAGCAGTCTGAGGAGATAATAAGAAAAGCTGAGGAACGTGCAAAGGTTTTGGTTTCCGAGCAGGAGATAATAAAACAGGCGGCTGAAATAGCTAAAGAGCAGCTGAAACGCGCCAAGGAACAGGCTGACGAAATAGTAGCTCAGGCTGTCGCAAAGGATAAGGATATAAGAAATGCGCTTGCCGCCAATCTCGATAAGGTTCTGTCGGACGCTGAGACTGTACTTAATAAAAGTCTTTCCGACGTTATGTCAACAAAGGCTGCCGTTCTGAAAATAGGTTCTCCGAAAAATTAACGGGATATAATAAAAGCTGACCCAGACTGCGGATCAGCTTTTATTTTTATATTATATCGTACAGCTTTAGAAATACATATGCTATGCAGCATACAGCAAGAATAAGCGATAAGGAAACAAGAGATTTTACTGAAGCTTTCTGCTTTTGCTTCTGCTTCTTAAATTCTTCGATAGCGTCCGGAGCAAAAGAATCTCTTGTGGACTTTCCGCCTAGAGTTGGATTAAGCATATCATCTATCTTAATATTGCGGAATTTTTCTTCCCTTGTAACCTTATTAACATCTGCTGAATCGTCAGATTCGTATGGGGAAGCCAGCAGCGACGAATCATATTTCTTCATATTGATATCGTCCATAGTCAGACCGGCGTCTGCGGTGTTGTTAAGATTATCGCCGTTGTCGAAAACGTGTCTTGTATCCACGTCCTTCATCATCTGATTTTTGCTGCGGTTGGCACGGAGCATCTGTATAAGCGCTTCGGTGTAAAGATTGCCTTCTTCGTCCGGCTCGTCAGTCAAAATAATATCAGTCGAATCATTTCCGTTTACATCTGAATTGTCCAGCAGACTGGTGCGGTTTTTCCTGATTTTAAGCTTCGGAGCGGTTTTTACCTGAGCCGGCTGGCTTGTCCTGACCGATCCCGGAACAGGAATAGATGAAAACGAGTTTTCTGCGTTCTTATCGTCCTCGTCATCTTCGTCCGCATAGGTTTTAAAGGTAATAGGCTTTTTGAGTATTTTAGACCCTTTATTATCGCTGTAATCTTCTTCGTCCTCATAATCCGGTCCGGAAAACGCCTGAAAGCTTTCTGTTTCAGCTTCTTTAGCAGGTTTTACAGGCACAGCATATTTATCGTCAGCTTCTCCGCATTTATCATTTTCGGGTTCGCTAATGATCCTTTCGGCGGTTATAGGTGCGGAAGCAACAGAAAACTGGTTGTTTTCTATATCAGCGGCGCTTTCGGATTCAAATGAAACCATTTTTCCTGTGGAAATATCGAAGTATTCATCGCCGTCTTTAAGCGCGATCTTAAGTTTGGGGGGCTTTTCTCCGTTTTTCGGTGCGTTAGCCTGCGGTATTTCTATAAACGGGAACTCCTCGTTGGGATCTATCCCTTTTACTTTAAGTATGTCCAGTGCGGTACGGCATTTCATTGAGCCTCTTACAAGCTCCTTGATAGGAAGCAGTATTATTTCGCAGAAGGTTTTATAGAACGACTTGTAAACGGTAAGATCCGTGTCGATCATTTCTTCGGGAAATCTGTCGTCAAAATACTTTTTCCACATACTCTGCGGGGATGAGATCATTTTATCTATGTATTCAGCCAACTGTATCCATAGCTGAGTTTCTTCTAACTCACGGTCGTTTATAACAAGCCACATATAGCACCGAAGAAAACAGTCATAGCAGGTAATATCCCGCAGGTTAAGTGCAACGTCATCAATGTTAAGAGCTTCTGTAAACTGACTGTCGGCATATGCAAAGCAGCGGTATCCATTGCTGGCAAGCTTAGCGTATGCGTTCTTTACCGAAGCGCTATCTCTTGTAAAGGGCGGAAGCGATGAAAAATCAAACGGAGTTGTGAAGCTGCCTATATCTCCGGTATCGTTCAGCTTTATAATATAAGTATATGCCTTATTTATTTCAGACTGAGCAGAATTTACAGGTATGCCGAGAATTCTGAAAGGGTTGCACGCAAACAGTTCAGTAGCTGTTATGCCAAGTTTGTTCGGCAAATTAATTCCCCCTTATTTGATAACAAAATAAATTTATTTAAAATAGTATATTCTTTTACTTATGCTTTATTATATCAAATTTTATCCACTGATATGTCGATATTTTATTAATAATGCACAATAAAACTATGAATTTACTCAATTTCGTACAAAAATCAGTGCCTAAATTCTCAGAAAAAATGTATAATAATTATTGCAATTAATCTGGAAATGATGTATAATTATATAGATATAGTATATGCGGTAAACAAATTGCCGGTATCGGAAAAAAGTCAAGGGGGAAGTTTTTATGGCATTATTCGGACATAAAAAACGAACTGAAGAGATCAGGACTGTTCCTAAAGCCAAGGTGGATCCGGAGGATATATGGAATATGCCGGTAAAAAAGAAAACGGCTGAAGCGGAAACTGTGGTTGTAAAAGAAAGCAAGTATGATGAGCCGCATTTTGAAACCGTAGGACCTGCTCCGATAGACCCTGAAACAATTCGCAGAAAAATGGAGCTGCTTGAAAGGGAACTTGAGGCTCAGAAAAATAAGCCTGTAAAAACATATATAGATTACGACGTTGATCCGGTTGCCGGCGATGAGGTCATTACCGCCAGTGAGGAATATGAAAAGCGGTATGAAATCGAGCATAGGCGTTATGTGGAAACTCATTTTCAGGATATTGACTCTGCGGATGACAGCGATATAGATAAAAAGGTTAACGAAATGCTTGACGAAACTGCGAAGCGGGCTCAGGCTGTAAAGGAAAGAAATTACGGTATTGAAACGGTCGGGGAGGAAGAGGTTTCGAGCGGTCTGTCAAAGCTGGCTTCTCCGAAGGACGTAACTGAAGACGAAAATTTCAAGAATATTGAAGCCGTTCCAGATGAACTTATGAGCGGAGTTGAGGAATACATTCGCACTCAGCTTGATACAAGAACGGATTCTCAAGACGAGGATGAAATAGAAGAGATCTCTGCCGAGCTGGCTGCTGCGAAAACTAACGAGTTTCTTGAAAAATATAAAGACAGATAATTTTCTGAAAACAGTATTATTTATTAGGAGCGATAAAAGTGTTGATAAATACAGATAACCCTATAATCAAATATTCGGGAAAAGGTAAGCCTTTTCAGTACGATAAGCTTTTTTATGCAACCTTGAACGATTATATACTTGAGTATAAAAATGCCAGGCTTGATAAGCTTACGGATCAGGACGCTTCAATATGTCTGGCAAGAATAATCAGAAAAATGGAAGTTAACGATGTGCCTGTTCAGGAGTTTTTTCATGAGGAGCTTGAAAAGTGGTCGGCGCTTGACAATTATGCGAAAATACTCAAGCTCTGCGATCTGATGGCAAGGGATATGTTCTGCTGCTTCGATAAGAACAGATATGACGAAAACGGTGAATTTGCAGTGGTTGACAGAATATACTGTGTAAATAATAACGGTGAAAGAGATTATATATACTGTGAGGATATGGTAAAGAATAATATGTTCTCAAAGAAGAAGCTGTCACCTGAATCTGAGTATTTCAAGCAGCTGCTGGAATTTAACAGGCAGGGGAAGCTTCCAAAATCAAAATAGTCGGCGGCAGGTATAAAATATAAATTTATGAAACGGAGGAGTTCATGCTGAAAGTCTATGCTGCCTGAGATCAAAAGCATGAACAAATAACAATGGTTGTAATTGAAATGGAAAACGGAAAGAAAATAAAGATCGAGCTTTATCCTGAAACTGCTCCCATAACAGCAGCTAATTTTGAAAAGCTTGTAAAGGAAGGCTTTTATGACGGTCTGATATTTCATAGGGTCATCAAAGGCTTTATGATACAGGGCGGCTGTCCCGATGGAACGGGAATGGGAGGGCCTAAGGAGCGCATTAAGGGTGAATTTCTGGCTAACGGAGTTCCTAATAACCTGAAGCATACGAGAGGAGTCGTTTCAATGGCTCGTTCACAGGATCCTGATTCCGCCGGTTCTCAGTTCTTTATTATGCATAAAGACGCACCTCATCTTGACGGACAGTATGCGGCGTTCGGAAAGGTAATAGAGGGCATGGACGCAGTCGATGAGATAGCTTCGGTTAAGACAGGCTTCGGTGACCGTCCTGTTGAACCGCAGGTAATGAAGAAAGTAACTATTGAATAAAATGTTTACGGGCTTTTCGTTGTACGGAAAGCTCTGTTTTTGCCGCTTCTAAAATTAACTATGTCTGTAAAAACAAGGAGAGATTATGAATATTCAAAAGACCGTGGGAATATGCTGTGCCGGAGTCGGAACGGAATATCAGTCTAAAATATGTAATTATCTGCTGGATCAGATGCGTATGACCGATTGGCTCAGACTGATGTTTTTTACTTGCTATTCCGATAGTTTCAGCGGATCTGCGTATGACCTCGGAGAAGAAAACATTTTCAGGCTGATCAACTTTGAAAAGCTTGACGCCCTTATAATACTCACTGATACGATAAAGAGCAGAAGCACTCTAAGTTCTCTTATCGAAAGAGCGGAAGCTAATAACGTACCTGTAATAAGCTTTGACGGAATCGAACAAGGCTGCTGCAGTATAATATTTGATGATGCCGGCGCTGTTTACAGTCTGACAAAACATCTTATAGCAGATCACGGACGCCGCAGAATAAATTTTATGGCGGGGGATAATTCACAGAAGATATCAGCAGCAAGAACCGAGGCATACCGGCGTGCGCTTGAAGAATACGGTATCCGATATGAGCAGGAACGCGTAGGCGAAGGTATGTGGTGGGATGAAACTACTCAGCCTGTAGTGAAAAAATGGCTTGAAAGCGGAATGGAATTTGACGCCGTTGTATGTGCCAACGATGTAATGGCAATGGCTGTCATAGACGAGCTGACAAGACATGGGATCTCAGTTCCTGAAGAAGTCTCGGTAACGGGTATCGACGAACTTGAAGAGGGAAGGTATCATACTCCGGTCATTACCACAGCCGGAATGTGCTATAAGGAGGCGGCTGAAAAAGTAATATCGGTTATTTATGATTTGATAAACGGAACAGCTTCCGATAAGGTCTATGAATTTTCCTGCAAAGTTAGGTACGGAGGTAGCTGCGGCTGTAAAAATAATAAAACAGAGGATATTAATAAATATCATCATGAATATGTAAAGAGCTTTGATTCTGCTGTCAGCTTCAATCAGGAGCTTTGCAGAATGAATTCAAGACTTGTGGAATGTTCGGCTGTCCACGAATCTATTGATCTGCTAAAGCAGGATATCATGAATACCTGGACTAAGAAAATGTGGGTGTGCGTTCGGGAAGGCTTTTTCACCAATCATGATGAGTATAATAATTCCGGTCTGAGCGAATATCCTGAGAAAATGGAGCTTATAGCTTTTAAGAACGGCTTTTCTCAGGGTCAGAATAAAACTTTTGAAACCAAGGAGCTTCTTCCGAGGCTGGAGGAGGAGCTTAACGAATGCCGTTCCTTGCTGTTTACTCCTCTTCATGTAAATAATAAGGCGGTAGGCTATATAGTAAAGGAACACGCAGCAAGCTATGTTGAATATGAGTGGTTTTCTTATGCTATGCATCTGTCTAACTCTCTGGAAACTATAAGGCAGCAGTCACAGATGAGAGAAATGATATCAACGCTTGAAAATATGTATATACGCGATTCTATGACTCAGCTTTACAACAGAAGAGGATTTTTCCGTATCCTCAGGGAAACGCTTCAGAATAACAAGGTAAACAACGTTATGATAATTTCGATCGACGTAGACGGTCTAAAGGAGATAAACGATGTTTACGGACATCTTGAAGGAGATTTTGCTATCAATACGATCGCAAGAGCACTGAATTCTGTTTCTGTCAAGGGGGAGATCTGTGCAAGATTCGGGGGCGACGAATTTATTGCGGCAGGCTGCAATGTAAGCGAGGAATATCAGGAAAACTACGGAAATCGTTTTAAAGAATATCTCGATTATTTCAATAAGCATTCCGGTAAAAGCTATGAAATAAAAGCCAGCGTTGGCGCAGTTGTAAAATGTACCGACTCGTATGACGATATAGACGAGCTTATCAGGCTTGCAGATGAAAAAATGTACAGCCATAAGTCTGCTAACAGAAGCAGCTACAGAACAAGAAGATAAATATTCCGCCATTTTCCTATAACGGAGAGTGGCGAAGCTTTTTCATATGATTTGTCGTTTTATCTGTTTTCGGCAATTATTTAAGGAGATGTTTGCATGAAAATAAAAAGATTAATTGCTCTGCTTTCAGCACTGTGCGTTGCGGCTGTCTCGGCTGCTTCGGTATTTGCTCAGCCGGAGACTGAAGAATATCAGCAGACTCAGACGTCTGCTGCGACCTCAGCTTCCGTTTCAGAGCCGCTTGAAACCGAGCCTTTGTACACTCAGCAGACGGAGAACCCGCAGTCTGTAACGGCGCCGCCGGAAACGACTGTTGGAACTGAAATATTTACGCAGGATACTCCTACGCTGGAGCCGACAAAGGTATCTCTTGAAGTAGGAGAAATTGAAAATCTCCGTTTTAAAGTAAAGCTGAATATATCGCCGAAGATACTGTTTTCAGGAGCGACGATAAATGTTGAATATGACAGCGATCTGCTGGAGCTGAAAGGCTCAGAGATAAATGAATCGGCGATCGGAGGTATACCGGTTGACAGCAGTGCCGACGGAAAATATACCTTTACATATATGAATACCGCAGGAACACAGTACGACGGAACGTATTCAACGCTGACGTTCAGGATAAAGGATAAGACTATGACCTCGTGTGTTATTTATGTTTCAGTGGAGTCGCTTGAGGATATAAATCTGCTGCCCATTGCAAATGTTATACAGAACGGTATCGTTACCTACCGCAGCGCAGAGCCTGCCGACGCAGAAGCAGATCCGGATAGCTTTATCCAAATAAAGCTTGATCGTTCTGATGAGCCGACAGCGCTTGAATATCTGGGAATTACAGATATAGAAGAAGCGGCAGTATCTGATAATCAGATCGCGTTTGTTGAGAACGGGGAAATTAAAACTCTTCAAGCGGGACAGACTGATCTTATAATTACTCACAGCGACGGTACGAAAAGCTATTACAGGGTCTTAGTATCAGAGCCGCAGGAATCCTCGTCCTCTGATACTGCGGTAAAAAAGAAAGCAGAGCTGCCTAAGGAGAAAAATTTCGGACGAACGGCGGTCATAATTGGCTTAGTTATAGTCGGAATTGCCGCTATTGCTGCCGAATATATAATTATTGTAAAACCGTTTGATAAATTCAAAGCACCTGTGCCGAGGATCTATGAGCAGGATATGAACGATGCTGAATATGAAGATTATAATGAGCCTGACTCTGAGGTGCCTGAAAATGATGATGCAGATGAACGTAAAGAATAAGGCTTCGGATACAAGGACGGAAAATTCTCAGGTATAACAATATTTTTTGCTGCACCCTCTTGCTTTTTTTCGGATAATTTGGTATGATAGTATATAAGGTTTATTTTGTTCCTGTAAAGCGTTTTCTGCGGGAATGTCTGATATATTTTATTCTGTTCGGAGGTAAAGGTATATGCCTACTAAGTATGTGTTTGTTACAGGCGGAGTTGTTTCGGGGCTGGGAAAGGGTATAACTGCGGCTTCATTGGGCCGTCTGCTTAAAGCGAGAGGCTACAGCGTTACAATTCAGAAATTTGATCCTTATATTAATGTTGACCCCGGTACTATGTCGCCGTATCAGCACGGCGAGGTTTTTGTTACCGACGACGGCGCGGAGACCGACCTTGATCTCGGTCACTACGAGCGTTTTATTGACGAGAATCTTTCCATTAATTCAAATGTAACTACTGGAAAAATATACTGGAATGTACTTAATAAGGAAAGAAGAGGGGATTATCTTGGCGGAACGGTCCAGGTAGTTCCTCATATAACGAATGAGATAAAGGATAAGCTCTACAGAGTAGGCAAGGATACTAATACCGATGTTGTAATTACCGAGATCGGCGGAACTGTAGGAGATATTGAATCCACACCGTTCCTTGAGGCTATAAGACAGGCGTATACAGAACTCGGCAGAGATAACGCAATGTTTATCCATGTATGTCTTATTCCGTATATTTCAGGTTCTAAGGAACTGAAATCAAAGCCGACTCAGCATTCGGTTAAAGAGCTGCTGTCTATGGGGATCCAGCCGAACGTTCTGGTTCTGCGCTCGGAAATGGAAATTCCTGAGGATATGAAAAAGAAAATCAGTCTGTTCTGCAATGTCCGTCCGGAGGACGTTATTCAGAATCTTACGGCGCCGTCACTTTACGAGGTCCCGCTGTGGCTGGAGGAGGAGGGACTTGCAGACGTTGTATGTCAGCATCTGCACCTTGAAAACCGCGAGCCTGACCTTACCGGCTGGAAAGCAATGATAGAGCGTGTGAAGAACTGTGATAAGACTGTAACTATCGGTCTTGTAGGAAAGTATGTCGAGCTTGAGGACGCCTATCTTTCGGTTGCGGAAGCGCTTCGTCACGGCGGCTTTGAAAACGGAGCAGAGGTAGATATAAAATGGCTTCAGTCTGAGGATATTACTGAAGAAAGCGCGCCTGAAATATTAAAGGGCGTTGACGGAATAATCGTTCCGGGCGGCTTCGGCGACAGAGGAATAGAGGGAATGATCGAGGCTATAAGATATGCAAGGGAAAACAAGATACCTATGTTCGGTATCTGCCTGGGTATGCAGATGTCTGTAGTAGAGTTTTCAAGAAACTGTGCAGGGCTTAAGGGAGCTAATTCAACTGAGTTCTGTGAAACTCCGTATCCTGTTATAGATATAATGGACGAGCAGAAGGATATTACGGAAAAGGGCGGAACTATGCGTCTTGGACTGTATCCCTGCAAGCTTGCGGAGGGTTCGAGATGCGCCGGAATATACAATGAACCGCTTATCTACGAGCGTCACCGTCACCGCTGGGAATTTAATAACGAGTTCAGAAAGATACTTACTGAAAAGGGTCTTGTGCTTGCGGGTCTTTCTCCCGATGAAAAGCTTGTTGAAATAGTCGAGCTTCCGGCAGATGTTCACCCGTGGTTTGTCGGAGTTCAGTTCCATCCGGAATTTAAATCCCGTCCTAACCATGCTCAGCTGCTGTTCAAGGATTTTATCCGTGCGGCGGTAGAATACAGCGAAAAATAAATACTGCGGGCTGTTCGGCGATTCTGCGGGACAGCCGCTTTTGGATTATGAAGAAAAAGGAGTGCGTATGGTTATGAGAGAACTTGAGTATCCTTTTGACTCGGCTTATATTCTTAAAAAGAAAAGGTCGCTTAAAAAGAAGCTGCTTTCGGACGGGTCAGTCAGACTGAAAAAAAGGATAGCGGTTCTGGGCGGTTCTACGACAAGCGATATAGTTTCGGTCATGGAGCTTTTTCTGCTCAACTTTGGTATAGAAGCGGAGTTTTATCAGTCGGAATACGCTCAGTACTGGCAGGACGCAGTTTTCGGAAACTCTGAGCTTGATAGCTTTGACCCCGATATTATTTTTATTCATACAACATACCGTAATCTTGAAGCTTCTTTGAATATCAGAATGACCCGTGAGGAAACGGACTCCCTTCTGGAAGAAAGATACAGCAGACTGGAGCAGATGTGGATCGCTCTCAGTAAAAAATTCCGCTGCCCTATAATTCAGAATAACTTTGAGCTGCCTTTTTTCAGGCTCATGGGAAGCAGAGAGGCGTACGATCATCACGGAACGGTAAACTTTATCACAAGGCTCAATATGAAGCTTTACGATTATGCAGCGGAGCATGAAAGCTTCTATATAAACGATATAAACTGGCTTTCCGCTGCGTACGGGCTGGATAAATGGTATGATTTGAAATACTGGTATATGTACAAATACGCCATGGGCCTTGAGGCTGTTCCTGAATATGCGTTTCAGACTGCAAATATAATAAAATCTGTTTTCGGTAAGAATAAAAAGTGTATAGCCGTTGATCTGGACAATACTATGTGGGGCGGAATAGTCGGTGACGACGGAGCTGAAAATCTGGAGATCGGCCAGGAAAACGGAACGGCTCAGGCTTATTATGAGTTTCAGCAGTATATAAGGTCATATAAGGATATGGGAGTTCTGCTTACAGTATGCTCAAAGAATGAAGAGGAAAATGCGATTGCCGGACTTTCTCACCCTGAGGGATCGGTTTCTCCTGACGACTTTATAATTATTAAGGCGAACTGGGAGCCTAAGGATAAAAATCTTGAGGATACGGCGGCACAGCTGAATATTCTTCCGGAGGCTATAGTTTTTGCTGACGATAACCCTGCCGAGAGGGAAATAGTGCGGTCACAGACAAGCGTAAGCGTTCCTGAAATAAACGATGTGTCCGATTACATAAAAACGATTGACCGCTCAGGATTTTTTGAGGTCACCAGCCTTTCTGCCGACGATCTGAAAAGAAATGAAATGTATAAGGCGAATATTGCAAGGGAAAATTCTCTGGCAAGATTTGAATCCTATGAGGATTATCTGCTTAGTCTTGAAATGACCGCCGAAATACAGCCGTTCAAGCCGGTTTATATCCAGCGGATAACTCAGCTTACCAATAAGAGCAACCAGTTTAATCTGACTACGAGGCGCTATACTCAGACGGAGCTTGAGGATATATCAGAAAACGAAAGCTATATTACTCTTTACGGAAAGCTGACAGATAAGTTCGGGGATAATGGGGTAGTATCGGTCATAGTCGGAGAAAAGGACGGAAACTCTCTTAATATCGAGCTTTGGCTTATGAGCTGCCGTGTGCTGAAAAGAGATATGGAGCTTGCAATGCTTGACGCACTGGCGGCTCAGGCAAAGGCTCAGGGAATCTCAAAGCTTAAAGGAACATATATCCCCTCTGCCAAAAATAAAATGGTAAAGGACTTATATCCAGATGTCTTAGGCTTTTCGCCTGTTTCCGCTGATCCGCAGGGCGTTACTGTCTGGGAGCTTGATATAACGGAATATTCCGTCAGGAATAAGGTAATAAAGGTAAACTGAAAGGAGAATTTATATGAACACGAAGGAGATTTACGAAAGGCTGGAGTCAGTTTTTCAGGATGTTTTTGACGATAAGGATATACAGCTGACTTCTTCAACGACTGCTGACGATATTGACGATTGGGACTCTATTGAACATATTACGCTTATAAGCGCCGTTGAGGACGAGTTTAAAATGCGTTTTACAATGGGCGAGGTCTCAGGAATGAAAAACGTAGGTGAAATGGCGGAAATAATTCAGCAGAGAGGCAGATAATTTTACCGTACGGTTGCTTTTGAAAGGAATTCGGTGTATAATAACCATATAAAAGTTTTTGAATCGGAGGAGAACGGAGTTGAGCTTTAAGCTTATACAGGGAGTTACTGCGGAGGATCTTGACGGGATTCATTCTGCTTATTATACTGATGAAAACGGGATTTCTGCCGTTTTAAGCGCAGAGCTTATTGAAAGTGCTGTATGTTCTCTGATAAAAAGGCTTGACGAGCCGGTTTTCTTTTTTATTGAGCTGCCCTGCGGCGAGGATCAAGAGAAAGTCCTGAGAAAAAATAAGACGGATCCTTTTCATTATGATCTGTATTATCTTGACAACTGTACTTTGCCTGTTGCCCAAGCTATAATGGGGCGCTACGGAGAACTGCTTGTAAACGACGGGATATGTCGTTTCGGCTTTGGTTCTCACGCAAGCGGAGAGGAGATATACTGTCTTAATTATCAGGTCGTTTCGGTTTACGGAAGCTGTGAAAAATTTGAACCTGTTTTCAAAAAACTGGGAGCAGTAAAAGAAAAGAATTTCAGAACTCTTTGGGACAATTTTTCTGCGGATACACCCGGTACGAGTGCGTCCGTTGAAAAAGACGGTGAAACAGTATATGATATACCTGTAAATCTTGAGCCTGAGGGAATGTATCTGGCTGATACTCTTGAAGAACAGTAAATTTAATACGAATAGAGGCGTTGATAAATGAATATATGGCACGATATTTCGCCTAAGGCGATAACTAAAGATTTGTTTACGGCAGTGATCGAGATACCTAAAGGCTCAAAGGTAAAATATGAGCTTGACAAGGAAACCGGACTGCTTAAAATGGACAGAATACTGTATACTTCAACTCATTATCCTGCAAATTACGGATTTATTCCGCGTACCTTTGCTGATGACGGCGACCCGCTTGACGTTTTGGTGCTTTGCTCGGAAACTCTTGTTCCTATGTCTTTGGTAAGGTGCTATCCGATCGGCGTTATTTCAATGCTTGACAACGGGGCGGCAGACGAAAAAATAATCTGCATACCGGAAAATGATCCTACCTATAATCTATATAAGGATATTTCCAGCCTTCCCAAGCATATTTTTGACGAAATGTCGCATTTCTTTTCGGTTTATAAGCAGCTTGAAGGCAAGGATACCGTTATTGACGACGTTAAGGACGCCCAGACTGCTATTGAGATCGTTCAGTTCTGTATAGATAATTATATAGAAAAGTACTGCAAATAAATAATTGTTTTTGGTAAGGCGAGCCTGCGTGCCGGTTTTGATACGACCGGTATGCAGGCGTTTTTTGTCAGAGGGAAAATACAGCCGAAATTATTACAATGAAAAGCTGTATTGTTAACAAAAAGTTTAAAAACAAAATCACAGCACTCCTTTTGTAATAATTATTTTATTTAACTATAATATTTGTAACCTAATTTACATTATGTGGTACGAAGCGTAAAAAGGAGTACATTTTTTTGAACTCATAAAAATAACCTGATAAAATTGTGGTTTTTTTCAAAAAAACTGTTGACCGATACTATATATTGTGCTATAATTAATAACATACAAAAGACGGTTTAAAGAAGCAGCGAGTGCCGGAGTTTGCAGAAAACGTATGGATATGGCTGCATCAGGAAGAATTTTCTTGAAATATTTTATTCATAAGTTACAAAACAGTAACCTGTATTCGACTGAATATTACAAAAAAACGCTTTAAAAGCATACGGTTCGACGGCGTTTGTCAGGCAATTTACGTTTTAATTATTGAGTTTTGGCGAAATTTACAGTTGCAATTTCTTTATGCATAGTGTATAATAAAGACACAGCGGTGAAAAGTGCAAAAAAGTGGTGAAAAGACCCTAAGCTTTAAAAGCTTTTCAATGCATTATGTAATAAGGAGGTGGACAGCTTGCTGACAAGTATGCTTAAAGGAACGTATAATCAGAGTATGGACGTTAAGGGAAGAATGACGTTTCCTGCAAAGCTGCGTGAAATTATCGGCGAGAGGTTCATCGTTACCAAAGGTCTTGACGGCTGTCTGTTTGTTTATTCGCTTGAGGATTTTGAGGTCAGAGCCAATAAAATTAAGGCTCTTCCTATGGCACAGGGAAGAAATCTTCAGAGAAGCTTTATGGCAAACGCCAGTGAAGTCGAGGCGGATAAGCAGGGAAGAATACTTATTCCTCCTGCCCTGCGCGAGATGGCAGGACTTGAAAAGGACGTTGTTGTAGCCGGAGTTTCTGACAGGTGCGAGATCTGGGATAAGCAGAAATGGGACGAGCTTAACAGCAGCGTTGACGACGAAATGCTTATGAATGCGTTGGAAGGTCTTGATTTTTAGTGGAGTTTAAGCATATTTCAGTGCTGCTTAACGAGTGTATAGAGGGACTTGCAATAAAGCCCGGCGGCATATATGTAGACGGTACGGCAGGCGGTGCGGGTCATTCCCGTGAGATAGCGTCAAGGCTCGATCCTCAAAAGGGAAGGCTCATTGCTCTCGACCGTGATCCTGAAGCTGTAAAGACTGCGTCTGAAAGGCTTGCGGGATATCCAGCCGAGGTAATTCGTTCAAACTATTCTGATATGGATACGGTTCTGGAGGAGTTGGGAATAACCGGAGCCGACGGAATACTGCTTGATCTGGGCGTTTCCTCCTATCAGCTGGACAATGCTGAAAGAGGTTTTTCTTATCACAGCGACGCTCCTCTTGATATGAGAATGAGCGGCGAAGGTATTTCGGCAAAGGATATTGTGAACGAATCTTCCGCGGAGGAGCTTGCAAGGATCATATTTGAATACGGCGAGGAAAAATTTGCGAGAAGCATAGCCGCCAATATTGTAAAAGGACGTGAAAATTCGCCGATTGAAACTACCGGTCAGCTGGCGGAGATTATAAAGGGGTCGGTTCCGCAGAAGGTGCGCAGGGAGAAAAATCCCTGTAAGAAAACCTTTCAGGCGATAAGGATCGCGGTAAACGACGAGCTTGGTCATCTTGACAAAGCGCTGGATACGGCGTTCGGCTGTCTTAATCCCGAAGGAAGACTTGCGGTAATTACATTTCATTCTCTTGAGGACAGGCTGGTCAAGCAGAGATTTGCTTCGTTCTGCCGTGGCTGTATATGTCCTCCGGAATTCCCTGTCTGTGTATGCGGAAGAAAGCCTGAAGGGAAGCTTGTGAACAGAAAGCCTATAGAACCGGGCGAAGAAGAGCTTGCCGCAAACAGCCGCAGCAGAAGCGCAAAGCTGCGTATAATTGAAAAGCTATAACATAATTGACGTGTAAAAATACATACTGCGTATATACGCGGTAAGAGGTGAAGTTAAAAATGGCTAAGATAAATAACTTGGCATACGATTACAGCGTATATGACGAGGAGGAGATACAGGCTCCCCGTAAGATAAAGCACCGCGTAAATCCTGCGAAGAAAAAAACAGCAGGCGGTATCAAGGCTCTCGGAGCAGCAGTTGCTGCATTGGCTTTGTTCTGCTCGATGATATACGGAAGAGTGGAGCTGTCAAGCCTTTATACTCAGCAGTCGGAGCTTGAGGCTCAGCTTACTCAGCTTACAAACGAAAATATAAGTCTTGAATCTGAGCTGGCTCAGAAAACAGGACTTACAAAGGTTGAGGAATACGCTGAAAACGAGCTGGGGCTTCAGAAACTGGACAAATCCCAGATAGAGTACGTTGAAATAGAGGGCGATACAGTTGCAGAGGTAGTCGCTCCGGAGGATACAAACATATTTGTTAAAATCAAGCGCTGGTTCTCAGACTTGCTGGAATATATCGGGGCGTAGTCCAATAGAATATTAACGGGGAAAGTTAGGGACAGTAAAATGTACTTAGCTTTCTTGTTCTATTATAATTAATGATGAAATTTGTCTTTTTATTGTGAAAACGGCGGACAAGACTGTTTTCTTCAATGAATTACTCATACTTTAGAAAAGGCATTTCAGGAAAGGCAGGCAAAATATGACTGACAAGCCCAGCAGAATAATGAAGCGAAGGCTAAATCTTTGGATAAATCTTGTAATTATTGCTCTGGTTGCTTATATAATAATCTGTATATTTAAAGTATCGGTCACTGAATCAAAAAAGTGGCAGGAGCTTGCCAACTCTCAGCAGCTGAAAAGTACGGTAGTTCCCGCTTCAAGAGGAACTATCTATGATACAAACGATCAGGTGCTTGCACAAAGCGCTACTGTATATACGGTTTACTGCGATCCGCAGATGCTGTGGAACGATTATCTAGACAAAAAAGATGAGCGGCTTCAGGAGCTTCAGAAGCTTGTGGCAGACGAAGATGACGCAGATAAAAGAGCCGGCTATCAGAAAAAGCTGGACAAGGCAAAATCGACCGATGACAGCTTTGCTGATCTGGTGGAATTTCTGGCGTCAACACTTGAAATGGATACCACAAAAATTGAAAAGTTCTGTACCGATAAAGGCTCACGGTATGTTATTATCAAAAAGAACGTAGAAAAAACCACAGCCGATAAGATAGAGGATTATCTTTCAGAGGAGGGTCTTGACGGTATAAGGTGCGATCCGTCAACCAAAAGATTTTATCCTCAGAACGAGCTGGCCTCAAATGTAATAGGACATCTCAGCTACGACGGAGACGGAATTTACGGACTTGAGTCATATTACGACGATTATCTTTCGGGGATTGACGGACGGGTCGTAACCGCTACCGCCAGAAACGGAACTGAGATACCGTACAGATATAAGCAGAGCTACGACGCTCAGGACGGAGATTCGCTGAAGCTTAATATCGACGTTAATATTCAGTATCATCTTGAAAGAGCGCTGAAGAAGGCTTACGATGAAAACAAGCCGAACGAGCGTGCCTGCGGGATCATAATGAACCCTAAGACAGGAGAGGTCTACGCTATGGCGACAAGCTACAGCTACGACCCCAATAATCCTGCCCAGATAACAAGCGATCAAATGGCGGCAGAGCTTGAAAAGCTTGATCCCGATTCTCAGGAATACAGTGATCTTCAGCTTAACGCTTGGTCTACTCAGTGGAAGAATAAGGCTATATCTGAGCTTTATTTCCCCGGCTCGGTATTTAAGGTAATAACCGGTTCGTCTGCGCTTGAGGAAAAGGCAATATCACTTGAGGATACCTTCTCCTGCCATACCAGCATTACCGTTGCCGACAGAAACTTCAATTGCTGGGCGACATATGATCACGGCTCTCAGAATCTCGCAACTGCAATGCTCAACTCCTGCAACCCGGCGTTTGTTCAGATAGGTCAGCGTCTGGGAACTGAAGGCTTTTTCGAATATTTTAAGGCATACGGCTTTACGGAGCTAACCGGTATTGACCTTCCAGGAGAGGCAAGCTCGATCTATATGCCGCTGTCAAGAATGGGAAGCGTAGAGCTTGCGTCGTCCTCCTTCGGACAGACAAACAAGGTTACTCCGATACAGATGATAACTGCTTATTCAGCCTGCGTTAACGGAGGGTATCTCGTTACCCCGCAGATCGTGGATAAGATCGTAGATTCAAACGGAAATGTAGTCAAGGATTTTGATACTGTTGTAAAGCGTCAGGTTATCTCAGAGGAAACCTCTGCTGCTATGAGGGAGATCCTTGAGGGAGTAGTAAACGGTCAGCAGGGTTCAAACTGTTATATACAGGGCTACCGTATAGGCGGAAAATCAGGTACATCTCAGAAGATAGACGTTGATTCGACCGGAAATACCTATGTTGCTTCCTACTGCGCATTTGCTCCTGCCGACGATCCCGAAATAATAATGCTTGTAATGGTAGACGATCCTACCGGAGAAAAATATTACGGTTCTCAGGTCGCTGCACCTATCTGCGTAGAGGTGCTTTCAGAGGTGCTTCCTTATATGGGATTCTTCCCGGAATATACTGAGGAGGAGCTTGAAAAGCTTCAGGTCTCCGTTCCGAACGTTGAATATACGTCAATAGACAGCGCTAAGAAAACTCTTGAGGATCTCGGACTTGAAGTAAAGCTCCAAGGCTCCGGCGACAGTGTGCTGAAGCAGGTTCCTAAGGCGGTTTCTGTTGAAAGAGGAAGCTCGGTGGTTCTGTATACTGAGGAGGGCTATACGGAGGATACGGTCGTAGTGCCTAATCTTCAGGGCCTTACTAAGGAACAGGCTAAAAATACTCTTGAAGCCTACGGACTAAACCTTTCTCCTCAGGGAAGCGCTGCATATGAAGAAGGCGCTCTAGCCAAGGACGATCAGGATTATTCCGAGGGCGCAAACGTTCCCGTAGGTACTGCGGTAAAGGTGACGTTTGAGCAAAGCTCGGTAGGCTCGCAGTAATTCTGCGATATTCTATAGTTTAAGAGGACTGATAATAATGAAATTGTACGACCTTATAAAAGGTGTGGCTGAAACCGGTCTGCCGGATACTGAAATAACCTGTATTACCTCGGATACAAGAACCGAAATGAAAGCGGGAGGAATGTTCGTCTGTATTAAAGGCGCAGTTTTCGACGGTCACAACGCAGCTGCTGAAATGCTTGAAAAGGGCGCTTCGGTTGTTGTAGCTGAGCGTGATCTGGGTCTTGACAGGCAGATAATAGTTGAAGATACCAGAGCGGCATATCCTATGCTCTGCTCGGCGTGGTTCGGTCATCCCGAAAAAAAGCTGAAGCTTGTGGGAGTTACCGGAACTAACGGAAAGACGACTATAACTACGGTAATGAAAAAGGTTCTTTCTGCGCTGGGGTGCAAGGCGGGTCTTATAGGTACCTGTCAGAACGAGATAGGCGACGAGATATATCCTACTTCAAGAACTACTCCCGAGCCTTACGATCTGTTTGAGCTTTTTGACAATATGGTTCGTAAAGGCTGTGAATATGCAATAATGGAGGCGTCCTCGCAGGGACTTGAACAGAAGCGTCTGGGACCCTGCCGTTTTACAGCGGGAGTATTCACAAATCTTACTCAGGATCATCTTGATGTTCACGGAACGATGGAGAATTATTATCAGGCAAAAAGGATACTTTTTGAAATTTCCGATAAGGCGATAATAAATATCGACGATGAATACGGAAAAAGATATATCAGAGAGATCTCATGTCCGTACAGGACTTTTTCGGCTGTATCAAAGGCAGATTTTTACGCAGAGGATATTCTGCTTTCAGCAAGCGGCGTAAAATATGTTTTCTGCGACGGAAAGACTAAGCATAACGTTGATTTTAAAATGCCGGGACTTTTCAACGTTTCAAATTCGCTGGCGGTTATCGCCTGCTGCGAAACGCTGGGTTTTGATACGGAAAGCGTAATAAAGGCGCTGAATAAAATGCAGGGAGTAAGGGGAAGAGCTGAGGTAGTTCCTACCGGCAGGGATTTTACAGTCATATGCGATTATGCGCATACTCCCGACGCTCTGGCAAACGTTCTGTCTGCTATAAAGGAAAGCGCGGGCGGAAAGGTCAAATGTCTTTTCGGCTGCGGAGGAAACCGCGATGCTACAAAGCGTCCCTTAATGGCGGCGGCGGCAGCAGATAACGCTGATTTTCTTATCGTTACTTCGGATAATCCCAGAAACGAAGATCCGGAAGAGATAATAAGCGATGTTTTAAAAGGACTTGAGGGTAAAAACACGCCTTACATAAAAATATGCGACAGAAGAGAGGCTATTTATTGGGCGGTCAGAAACGCTGAGAAGAATGATATTATCGTACTTGCCGGAAAGGGTCATGAGGATTATCAAATTCTTGCCGGAGGAGTAAAGATACATTTTGATGAGCGCGAGGTAGTTGCCGAGGCCCTTGCGAAGCTTAAATAAAGAATAGAAGATTACTGCAAAAAGGCATAGTTAAGGAGCAAACGTATATGGAGAAAATGAGCTTGGCTGAAATTATACAGGCTGTCGATGGAAGTTTCGGCTTTCCCGTTGACACTATGGTCAGTGCAATCTCAACCGACACAAGGAAAATAACGAAAGATTCAGTATTTGTCGCCCTTAAAGGTGAAAGGTTTGACGGTCACGATTTTGCGGCTGAGGCTATGAAGCTGGGAGCTGCCGCAGTGATTGCCGAAAGACCGGTAGAGGGAGCAAAATGCATTATAGTTGATTCTTCTGCAAAGGCTCTGCTGGATCTTGCTAACTTTTACCGCAGGAAGTTCGATATACCGCTTATCGGCATTACCGGAAGCGTTGGAAAAACTACCACTAAGGATATGATAGCCTGCGTAGTTTCAAGGAAGTATAAAACGCTTAAAACGCAGGGGAATTTCAATAACGAAATAGGACTTCCGCAGACGCTTTTCGGACTTGACAGAAGCTACGAGGCGGCGGTCATAGAAATGGGAATGAGCCATTTTGGAGAAATATCGCGGCTTTCTATGTGCGCCTGTCCGACCTGCGCCGTAATAACGAATATAGGGGTTTCTCATATTGAAAATCTCGGCACTCAGGAGAATATTCTCAAAGCAAAGCTTGAGATACTTGACGGTGCTGAATACGGAGCGCCGCTAATCCTGTGCAGGGACGACAAGTTTCTGGCTGGAGCGGAGATACACGGCGGGAGAAAAACGGTTTACTATTCCGTAAAAAAGAAGGACTGCCAGGTATTTGCGGCGGAAATTGAAAACGGTGAAAACTCGGTATCGTTTACGGTAAACTATCCGGGAGGTAGGATAAGTGCGGTCGTAAACTGCCCCGGAGAGCATAATGTTAAAAACGCTCTTGCGGCTTTCTGCGTAGGCCTTGAGCTTGGGATCGAGCCTGAGGAAATAGTCAGAGGAATAGCCGAATACAGACCTGAGGGCATGAGACAGAATATTACTGAAAAAAACGGGATAAAATTTATTCTTGACTACTATAATGCCGCTCCCGATTCTATGAAAGCAAGTCTGGCGGTTCTGGCTCAGACTCATACTGACGGCAGAAAATATGCGGTTCTTGGCGATATGCTTGAGCTTGGGAAAAACTCCAGGCAATATCATAGAACGGTCGGAAAATACGCTGCGGCTTCTGACGCCGATATGCTTCTCTGTTATGGAGAAAATTCGGCGTACTATATAGAGGGTGCAGTTCAGTCAGGCTTTTCGGAGGACAGCTGTCGGCTTTTTTCAGACCGAAAGGAGCTTACAGTATATCTGAAGAAGATCCTTGAAAAGGGAGATACCGTTTTGGTCAAGGGCAGCCGCGGCATGAGGCTTGAAGAGGTCGTAAATGGTCTGGAATAAGATCATAATTATTCTTGCGATAGAAATATGTGCCGTATATATGCTCGGCAGGATATTTATCCCCTATTTCAGAAAGCTTAAAACCGGAAAGCTGGAATTCTGTTTAGGCGATAGGTTCAAAAAGGACGGTTCAGAGCCTAAGTTCGGCGGGATAATAATTGCGGCGTCAATGGGTCTCGGACTGTTCCTTGGAGCCAGCGTTTTGGCTTCAGGCTACAGTCTCGGAGAAAGCGGAAGCGGTAAGAGGATCGCGGCGGCATATGTATACTGTCTGCTGCTGGCGGCTGTGGGGACTGCTGAAGACTATGCAAAGGACTGCCGCAGGGCGGCGCTGGGATTTAAAATGCGGCATAAGGCTGCGGCTCAGTTTATTATGAGCGCCGGCTTTCTGCTGGTTCTTTATTTTCAGGGGGACGAAACAAGAGAGGTACTGCTTCCGTTCCGTATGGGATATATAAATTTCGGATACCTTTACTATCCGCTTATGGGACTGATGATGACAGGGGCGGTAAATGCAGTTAAGCTTAACGACTGCTTTGCGGGAGATACCACCGGCAGCTGTGACGGACTTTGTCCGGCTGTATGCGCAGTTTTTTCACTTATAACAGCCTGCTGCTGCAATATTACCGGGAACGCCGAGGGGCAGCTTTACGCCTATTGTGCGGCAGGAGCTTCGGCGGCTGTCCTTATCTGGAATCTTTCGCCTGCAAAGCTGTATATAGGCGAAAGCGGCTCGCTTTTTCTGGGCGGAGCAATGGCGTCTGCGGTTATTTTATCAAAGCTTCATTTTCTGTTTTTATTGGCGGGTATAGGCTTTATTATTGATTCGGTCTGTACTCTGATACAGTATTTTGTATTCAGGAAAAACAGAAAGCTTGTATTTAAAGGAAACAGCCTTCATGCGCATTTTAAGGCGAATGGCTGGAGCGATTACAGAATAATAGCTGTTTTCTCGCTTATTTCACTTATCGGAGGAGCCGGAGCGGCGGCGTTTTCGGTTTACAGCACTAAATTATAGAACAAAGGGAGGTTGTTTTCATGGCTGACAAAGGCAGAGTAAAAGACAGCGGCGCATCAGGAGAGGATAGCCGCGGGTCTGCCGGACAACCCATTGCGCAGGCAAGAAAAAGAATAAATTTCAGATTTATAAAAAGCGAGATCGACAAGCCGTTTTTCATATTGGTTTTGGTTCTTCTCGTATTCGGGATAGTAATGATGTTTTCGGCAAGCTACGCATGGGGTCTTTCAGAATACAACGACGGCTATCATTATGTAAAAAAACAGATATTTGCCGGGGTTCTCGGACTTGTGGCAATGTTCGCTATGTCCTTTCTGGATTATCACTTCTTCCAGAATACAAAAATGGCATATATAATTTTCTCGGTCACTTGGCTGCTTACGCTTTATACGGCTTTTTTCGGAGTGGAAACTGCTGACGCCCGCAGATGGATCTACATAGGCTCGCTTCAGCTCCAGCCTTCGGAGCTGCTTAAGATCGGCTTCATAATTATTTTTGCATATATAATGTCAGTCAACTTTCCGAAGTTCAAGGACTGGAAATACTGTGTGCTTCCGTTTACGATCATACTCGGAATGGTTGCGGGAGTTCTGGTTCTTCAGCGTCATATGTCTGCGGTGCTGCTTGTGGGAATTATCGGAATAACCATGATGTTCGTCAGCGGAATGCCAAGGAAAACCTTCTGGATATTTATTGCCTGCGTCGGAGCGGCAGGAGTAATACTGGTCCTGTATAAAATATTCGCTACCGGCGATTTCAACTATATTCTTGACAGATTCAAGAGCTGGCAGGATCCGACATCGGATACAAGCGACACTACTTTGCAGACCTATCAGTCTATTCTTGCGATTGGTTCCGGCGGACTTTTCGGTCTCGGTTTCGGAGAATCAAGACAGAAGTACCTTTATCTCCCGGAATCTCAGAATGACTTTGTATTTTCTGTAGTCTGTGAGGAGCTTGGATTTGTAGGGGCAATGGTCGTAATAATACTGTTTCTTATGTTTATAATAAGAGGCTTTTATATCGGTTCGAGAGCAAAGGACCGTTTCGGAATGCTGCTTGCAGCGGGTATCACAATGCAGATAGGCTCTCAGGCGCTGCTGAATATTGCGGTTGCGAGCAACGCTTTTCCTAACACGGGAATTTCACTGCCGTTTTTCAGCTACGGCGGAACCGCATTGCTTATACAGCTTGCGGAAATGGGAATACTGCTGAATATCTCAAGACAGGCGAGAACGCCTAAATAACCCGAATACTTGAATAAGAGAGGTTTGTTTTTATGCTGAGAGTACTGCTTGCAGGAGGCGGAACTGCGGGTCATGTAAATCCCGCTCTGGCAATTGCCGAAATAATAAAGGAGCATTATCCGGACGCGGAGTTCTGCTTTGCAGGGAATCCTGAAAAGCTGGAAGCAAAGCTTGTTCCCGAGGCCGGCTACAGATTCGAGCCTATTAAGGTCGAGGGTTTTCAGAGAAAGCTGAATTTTAAGAACGTAAAGCGCAATATAAAAGCGGTGTGGTATCTAAGCCGTACAGGAAGCAGGTCTAAGCAGATAATAAACGATTTCAAACCGAATATTGTTATCGGTACCGGAGGCTACGTTTCAGGTCCTGTTGTAAGGAAAGCCGCTCAGTTGGGAATAAAGACCGCTATTCACGAAGCGAATGCCTTCGCAGGAGTAACAACGAAGCTTCTGTCCAAAAATGTGGACAAAATAATGCTGACCGTAGAGGATACCAAGAATCTTGATCCGTCTGTAAAAGATAAGGCGGAGGTTACCGGACTTCCTGTAAGAAAAGCCTTTGAGCGTATATCAAAATCAGATGCAAGGCATAAGCTGGGCTTTGCAGATAATGAGATCGTGATCCTTTCAGCGGGCGGAAGCCTTGGTTCCAGAGTCCTGAACGAAAATGTAGCAAGACTTCTTAAATGGTATCAGGAAAGCGGCGTCAAGGTAAATCATATCCACTCCTTCGGAACGTATAAGGGTTATTCAAATTATATTTCCGAGCTGGAAGCTGACGGGATAAAGGTGAAGAACAACCGCAGGCTTATTATAAAGGAATATATAGATATGCCACTGTGTATGGCGGCTGCGGATCTTGTAATAACCCGCTGCGGCGCAAGCACTCTTACAGAGCTGGAATCAGTAGGACGGGGAGCTATTCTTATTCCGTCGCCTTCGGTAGCTGAAAATCATCAGTATTATAACGGAATGGTGCTTCAGAAAGCGGGAGCAGGATATGTTTTCGAGGAGAAGGATCTGACTGAGAACACTATTACCGATAAGGTAAAAGAGCTTATTGAAGAGCCGTCTAAGCTTGAAAGGCTGTCCGAAAATGCGGCAAGGCTGTTTATCCCCGATACCGCAGACAGGATATATAGAACTCTGAGACCGCTGATTGAAAGCGCTGAAAATTGATACAGAAAGTAAAAACAACGGACAAGGAGAAGATAGAAAAATGAACAGCTCCAAAAATACAATGGACAGTTTGAAGCTTCCGGATCAGGATAAGCTGGACAGTCTTCAGGACGGTTTTATAACAAAGAAGCCGGAAAGTACAGGCTCATTCGACGATTTTGACAAGGTTACTGCTCCTACCTTTGCAAAAGCCGGAAAGGTTCAGGATATTCCCAATAAAGAGGATAAAAAGGACGATCCCGACGATTTTATCCCTAAGCCCGATCCAAACAGGAAAGCAAACAATATAGGTGTAAAAGTAGGAAAGCGCTATGTATCCAAGAAAAGAATGGCGAAGATAATTGCATGCTGCGTTATTGCGGCAGCAGTCGTGCTGTTTTTCTTTCCTCCGGTAGTTACAAACAATACCGATGAAAGCTCAGCCGAAAAAAGAAATATCTTTCAGACTATGGGTCTTACTGAGCTTAAGGAGGATATTCTGAAAAATAAATCGGTTTACAGTGAGGAGGGTTTATCCTCAGAATTGAGCGAAAACTACCGTATCTGTAAAGTATCCCTTAATATAAAGAACATGACGCCCTTTGAGCTGAAAATCCCCGGATATGATATTGTTTCGGCAGACAGCGACTATAAGCAAAGATTTATATATGCTTCGCCTGAGAAAAGCGGAGGAGATATTATTCCTCCGTTTTCAAACGAGCCGGTAACTGTAGAGGTTCTCGTAAATGTGGCGTCAATGACTGATCTGCAGTTTGACGAAGCGGTCACTAGTCTTGTTCTTAAAACCTCAGGTATGAAGAAGAAGATAGGAAAATCTCTTTACTGTCCGTGTATACCGGCGTTTGTGCCTGTTTCAAACGCTTCGTCCTTTATACTAGAGCAATAACTGCCGTTTAGAACGCTGTTTGACCTTTCTCACCAGTATAGGAAATTCTGCATATTATATGTAAAGTCAGATGATTTTAATTCGCTGGCGGTGAATTTCTTTGAAAAGGAGAGAAAGCTTTATGCAAAGGCTGGTGATCGAGGGAGAGAAGCGTATAAGCGGAGAAATTGAAGTTCAGGGGGCGAAAAACAGCGCGCTGCCGCTTCTGGCGGGGTGTGTGCTTGCAAGGGGAGAGGTTGTGTTACATAACTGTCCCGGGCTTTCGGACGTTTTTGCCGCCTGTAGGATACTTACCTGTCTTGGCTGCAAATGCAGGACTCAGGGCAATACGGTAACCGTAAGATCCTATGAGCTTACGGGCAGCAGCGTTCCAGACGAGCTGATGAGAGAAATGAGGTCTAGCATAGTTTTCCTCGGGGCTGTTCTCGGAAGAACCGGTGAATGTTCGCTTTCGTTTCCCGGAGGCTGCGAGCTAGGGCCAAGACCGATAGATATGCATATTTCAGCCCTGAAGCAGATGGGCGTTTCAATAAAGGAGGAACACGGAGTTTTAAGCTGTACCTGTCCGAGAGGAATAAAGGGAGCTAAAATAACTCTTTCCTTTCCCTCTGTAGGAGCTACTGAGAATATAATGCTTGCGGCTTGTCTTGCAAAGGGAGATACTGTTATTTACAATGCGGCCAGAGAACCGGAAATTTCCGACTTGGCCAACTTTCTCAATGCCTGCGGTGCAAGGATCAGCGGATACGGCTCAAGCACAGTTTATATAACCGGAGTAAAAAGCCTGCACGGCTGTGAATACAGCGTTATGCCCGACAGGATAGCCGCCTGTACTCTGCTTGCGGCGGCGGCGGTAACTAACGGTGAGATAAGCCTGAAAAACGCCAGAAGTCAGGATATAGATTCTGTAATTCCTGTCTTTGAGCAGATGGGATGTACGATATATCCCTATGAGGACCGTATATATCTTTGCAGCAAGAAGCCGCTGAAAGCTGTAAAAACTATCAGGACTATGCCTTATCCCGGCTTTCCTACCGACGCTCAGGCAATTATCATGGCGGCGCTGACTAAAGCTCAGGGAACCAGCGTTATAGTAGAAAACATATTTGAAAACCGTTATCGTCACGTTGACGAGCTTGTCAGAATGGGAGCCGATATAAAAGCGGAAAGCAAGGTGGCAGTCGTCGAGGGTGTAAAGCGGCTGTACGGAGCCAATGTTCGGGCGACAGACCTCAGAGGAGGAGCGGCGCTTGCAATAGCGGCGCTTGCGGCAGAGGGAGAAACCGTACTTACCAATGTAAAGCTTATAGACAGGGGTTATGAGGAGATCGAAAAGCAGCTGAGCCTGATAGGTGCGTCTATAAGGCGTGAAAGCAGCTGATTTTATTATTTATGAGCCGTTTTGCGGAGTCTGAAAGATCGAAGGGAGCAGCAGCGAAAAAATGAAGGACGTTATAAAAAGCCGGCAGGACGACGGCGAATATAAGCTTATAAACGGACAGCGTGTAAAGGTCAACAGAAGGAAGCGCAGAAGCAATCTTAACACTTACTATGCGCTTGCCGTTGTTCTTGCCGCAGTGATCGTTCTTGTTTTGTGCCTTACCGTATTTTTTAACGCAAAGAAAATCAGTATTGAGGGCGTAAGCCTTTATACAAATGAGCAGATACTTGCAGTCGGGGGAGTAAACAGCGGCGTAAACCTTATCAGAACCGATACGGGAGCAGTTGCTGAAAGGCTTAAAAAAAATCTGGTCTATATAGATGATGTTAAGGTCAGCCGCAAATACCCCTCCGAGCTTGTTATAGACGTTACTGAAGCTGTAAAGGCGGCTCAGATCGAGCATAAGGGAAAATACTATATTCTTTCCGGTTCCGACAGGATACTGGAAGCTTCCGCTGCGTTAGACAGCAAACTTACTCTTGTAAAAGGCTTTGAACTTAAAAGTCTGACTCCGGGAGAAGTTCTTGAGTCGGAGGACGCTTTTAAGACAAAGATACTTGAACAGCTTGTGAGCGAGCTGAAGACTCTGGATTTTAAGGATATAAGCGTTATCGACCTTTCGGACAGAACAGATATTAAAATGATCTATGACAACAGAATTGAAATACGTCTGGGAAGTTCTGTGGATATTGATTACAAGCTTACATATATAAAGGCAGTTATAGATAAAAGTCTTTCCGATAATTATGAGGGCACACTGAGATATAACGGAATGAACAGCGGTATATCAGCTATTCCAAAGAGCGATTCAAGCTCTGTTCCTGACAGCTCAAAGGACAGCTCATCTTCGCAGGATGCGGAAGCGGCAAATACCGAAGCGGCGGGAGATACATCGTATGACGGCTCCGGGGACGCAGATTCATATTCCGACAGCTCACAGTCATGGGAGGAAAGCGGAAGTACCGGCGTATATGAAGGCTGGCAGGACGGATATTCAGATAACGGATATAACGGGAATCAAACTGAAATATGGCAGTAATCCTTGATTTTACAGGAAATATTTCTGATTTATATATTTTTAATAAAATGTTCAGATAGCGTTCAATTAACTGCTTTACATTTGCTGTGTTTTGTGATAATATAGTAATATATCTATATCTATGGGGAATTATGCGGTTTTATGCCGTAAGCTGACTGTTAAAATAATGGATATTACGCTATAAAATGCTATTAGGAGGATGTCAATTATGTCATACGAATATGTTGAAGCGCCGGTAGAGGGTGCAAGGATCAAGGTAATAGGCGTTGGCGGCGGCGGCGGCAATGCTCTTAACTGTATAGCCTGCGCAGGTATTACCGGAAACGTTGATTACATAGCTATTAATACAGATATTCAGGCGCTGAAGAATTCTAAGGCAACCGAAAAGATCCAGATAGGCTCAAAGCTTACTCACGGTCTCGGCGCCGGAGCAAAGCCTGAGATAGGCGAGGCATCGGCTCAGGAGAGCAGAGATGAGATAGCAGAGGTCATCAAGGACGCCGATATGGTTTTCATTACTGCCGGAATGGGCGGCGGAACCGGAACCGGCGCTGCTCCTGTAGTTGCTGAGATAGCTCAGGAGATGGAGAAGCTTACCGTTGCGGTAGTTACAAAGCCTTTCAAGTTTGAAGGCCCTAAGAAAATGGATAAGGCTGAAAAGGGAATTGCGGCAATGCTGGAGCACGTTGACGCTCTTATTGTTATTCCTAACCAGAATCTGCTTTCGGGAGATCAGAAGCTTACTATGCGTCAGTCCTACGCTCTTGCAGACGAGGTACTAAAGACCGACGTTATTTCAATAGCTGAAATAATTACAAGACACGATGAAATAAACGTTGACTTTGCAGATATTACAACAATAATCAAAAATGCCGGTTTTGCTCATATGGCTATCGGACACGGACAGGGCAAGGACAAGGTTCAGGACGTTGTTGCTCAGGTTATTTCAAGCGATCTTCTTGAGACGTCTATTACAGGAGCAAAGAGACTGCTTGTTAATATCACAATGTCTGAGGATATCGTAGTTGATGAGATCGACGAGCTTACAAATGCTATTACCGAGGCTGTAGATCCCGACGCAGAGATCATTTTCGGCAACGGCTATGATTCCGATTCTAACGATGAGGTTTATGTAACTGTTATCGCCGCTGATTTTGACGGCAGCAAAAAGGATTCCGACAGCAATGCTAAAAAGGCTGCTTTTTCAGCAAATTTCAGTGCAGCTTCAGACGACGCCAAGGCTGACGCAGAGGCTATGCATAAGGCGGGGGTAAAGGCTGCCGACAACCCGAATTACTATGACGACATCTTCAATATCTTTAAAAATAAATAATTAGTTTTCGGCAAACCAAAAACAGCTAAGCTTGCTTTGAAGCTTTGAATTGCTTATAAGCGTCAGCGGCTGCCGATGAAATAAGTTAATATGTAAGTATTTTCAATGGGCGGATCGTTGTATCCGTCCTTTTTTTGCAGGCAAAGCGTTTTATGGGGAAAATATATTTAATGGAGGTGGTTTGGTTAGAAGCTACCTGACTTTTATGAAAAAGATGATCGGATTAAAAATAGCGGAGCTTTATAAGGAAATCCAAGTAAAAGAGAAAGCTTTGGATAAAATTCACTTGAAATTTTGCTGAATTTTTGATATAATAAAAATAATGTCGATACCAGTATGTTTCAGCTGCCAATTATACCGAAAATGCGTATGAATACAGGATTTCCCGAAAGATGGACGAATGAACAAGTTTATTCGGACAAAAACTATCATTTGATTTAAGTGATCACTATATTCTGAGAAAAGCCTCATTTCATGCAGGTTCGGGGACTTAGCATTGAAAAGTCACGCCGACTTATGAGGAGTTGTTTTGGTTTTGGGTAATAAAAAAATAAGGATATTTATTAAGACTTTTACAGAAATAAGTTTTGACAAAATACCCAAAAAAACAGTCGGAATTTAGTCAAACATTATAAAGTTTTAAAAATGACAGGAAAGCAGTTGAAAATAAGTCTTGAATATAGTATAATATTATTGAACTTTAATTATCTTTGGAGGTAATGAATTATGGCAAGTAATGGATATTTAAGAACGGTCCGTATGGGCGGATTCGATAAATCGGACGTTCTGGCTTATGTAGATGATTTGAACTCTAAAATTTACAATCTTGAATCTCAGGTTGCCGATCAGCAGGAAACTATCGAGCGGCTTGAAAAAACCGGCGGCGGTGCTCAGGGTGATTTCGAGGGCAAGAAGGAACTTGAGAAAAAGGTTGAAGAGGCTAAGAATAAAATTGCCGAGCTGATGGCTTCTACCGATACCATGAAGGTTCAGATCGCAGACTATGAACAGCAGATAACTGAGAAGGACGCAGAGCTTGAAAAGCAGAAGAATGAGATAGAGGATCTCAAGGAGAAGCTTGAAAATGCTGAAGCTAACGCAGGTACCGGAGCTGCTCCCGCATTTGATCTCGGAAGCGTATTTATTGAAGCTCAAAATACCGCAAATAAGGTAGTTACAGAGGCTAAAAAGGCGGCTAAGCAGATGGAAGAGGAAGCTGCTCAGCTTCAGAACCAGATCCTTGACGACGCTAATGCTCAGGCTGAAAAGCTTGTTACTGACGCTCAGACTGAGGCTAACAATACACTTCAGACCGCTAAGCAGAGCGCTGACGCTATGACTGCCGCTGCAAGAGCCGAGGCGGAAGCCGTAACCTCTTCTGCAAAAGCTGAGGCTGAAAAGCTTACTTCAAATGCTAAGGCAGAGGCAGAATCGGTTACATATGAAGCTAAGTCAAAGGCTGATAAAATGATCTCAGACGCAACCAACGAAGCCGGAGTTATCAGAGAGAAATCAGCCGGGCTCAGAAATTCTGTCAAGACGGAGTTTACCGCACTCAGCGATACGGTACAGAAGCTTGTTACTTCGCTTAATGACCTGTACGGAGCAAGCATAGGCTCTGTAAATACTGCAAGAGATCTTATCGACGAGGGTCTTGATCTGGTTGAAGACGATGGCTGACACTGCTGAGCTTATAGAAGTCAGGGCGGAGGAACTGAAAAAACGTGCTGAGGAGTTTCGGTGCGGAGATAAGCTTCTTCTGACGGGAACGGTTTATACTGCGCGCGACGCCGCTCATAAGCGTTTCATGAAGCTTCTTGACGAGGGCGGAGAACTGCCCTTTGAGCTTGAAAACGCGGTTATTTACTATGCAGGGCCTACTCCTGCGCCTGATGGAAAGCCGATCGGTTCCTGTGGGCCGACTACTTCGGGCAGAATGGACAGGTTCGCTCCCAGACTGCTTGATCTGGGTTTAGGCGCAATGATAGGGAAAGGCGAGCGTTCCTCAGAGGTAAGGGAAGCTATAGTACGCAATAAGGCGATATATCTTTGCGCAGTTGGCGGAGCTGGCGCATTGGCCTGCAATTGTATAAAATCATGTGAAGTTATCGCATTTGAGGATCTGGGCTGTGAGTCGGTTAAACGGCTTTATGTTGAAAAGTTTCCGCTTATTGTAGCAGATGACTGCTTCGGAGGAGATATTTTTTCTGTAGGCAGGGCTAAATATTTTCAGGTATAAATATTTGTATTTTGGTTATTTTAACAGGGACGGGTATTTGCTCGTTCCTGTTTTTTTATGCGGTTAGTCAAAATTACTATCAAACAGGCTTCAAATGTGTAGGATATTACAAATTTGCCGAAATGTTAATTTAAATTTTAAAATCACTTGACAGCGGGGTTCTGATATGGTATTATATTATTACATCATATAGTGCGAATGGTGGGATATAGTTTGATGGATAACAGTCAGCTGGGAAACGGCGGTTATGCTGAGTGTTCCGATGAACAGCTTGCCGTTATGGCTAAGAACAACGACAGGCAGGCGGCGCTTTCGCTGATCTCAAGATATATCTGCACTATTGAGGCAAGGGCAGGTTCCTTTGTCGGTGGCGTATACGACGATCTTATTCAGGAGGGTCTGATGGGTCTTATGAAGGCTGTTCAGACGTTTGATGCTGAAAAGGAGGTTAAGTTCGCAACCTACGCTATAACGTGTATCAGAAACAGAATGATTTCGGCGTTCAATAAGGACAAAGCAAGCTTGGAGGAGATTTCCGGAGAGGACGATGAAGCGTCAGGTCACGATCCGGCGGATATTCCCGAGAATATTGTTCTTGAAAAAGAACGCATGAATGAAATTTTCAATAAAATCTATTCAGCTCTTTCAGAGTTGGAGTGGCGCGTATTTCAATTTTACTTATCAGGTTTGGCTTATAATCAAATAGCATTAAAATTAGGTGTGTCCGTTAAGACGGTTAACAACGCAATGCAGAGGGTTAGGCGAAAACTTAAAGCGGTTTTGAGATAGCAAAAAAGAATTATTCTGTATTGTATGGCCGGGTAGCTTAATTACAGAGCGTTGTTTTACAAAGATGTCGGTGTAAGTCCGACCAGGGCACATTTTAATTTTAGCGAGGTATAAAATCATGTACGAAGACAAGACATTGGTATGCAAGGACTGCGGAAACGAATTTGTTTTCACAGCAGGCGAACAGGAATTTTACGCAAGCAAGGGCTTTGAAAACGAGCCTCAGAGATGTAAGGCTTGCCGTGATTCAAGAAAGAACTCTTCAAGAACCGAAAGACAGATGTACACAGCTACCTGTGCTGCCTGCGGCGGAGAGGCTACTATTCCTTTCAAGCCAAACGAGGACAGACCTGTTTACTGCAGCGAGTGCTTTGCAAAAATGAGAGAGAACTAATTTCTCAGAAGAAATCTTTTTATAAAGACTCTTTGAGCTGCCTTTAAGGCGGCTCTTTTTGTTTTTTGACATCAATTTTAAAGGGAATAATATGGTCTTTATGTTTTATTACTGTTATACGGCTGGTAAAAGACAGAAAGAACTCGTTGGTTTGGCAAAATAATAACTGTAAAAACAAAAACTGATTTCTGTATAAATTTAAAAATAACTATTGCATTGCGCCGAAAAATTGGTTATAATATAAATAAGCAGTTTAAATGAAAGGAGTATTAAAAATGGCTTTTAAAGTAACAAGGGATACCATTATCGGAGAAATTATGGATCATGATGAAACTACTGCAAAGTTTTTTACTGAAATGGGTATGCACTGCCTTTACTGTCCTTCGTCCAGAGGGGAAACTCTTGAACAGGCTTGTGAGGTTCATGGAGTTGACGTTGAAAGTATGATCGAAAAGCTTAACGCGCATATCGGCGGTTAAATTTTTTATTTATGCTCAGGGTACGCTGTTCATGGTCTTATGACTTTGAAACAGCGTATTTTGATATATTGTAATTCGGGAGAGATTTAAATGAACGACCGCAGACTTCTTGCCTGCGCTGAGCTTTGCAGCGGAAAAAAGGCTGTAGATGTCGGTACAGATCACGGTCATCTGGCGGCTTATCTTATTACTGAGGGAATATGTGAAATCTGTATAGCCTGCGATATAAACGAAAAGCCGCTTAAAGCCGCTGAGGCTACTGTAAAAAGACTTGGACTTGAAAATAAGATACAGCTGGTATTATCCGACGGACTGGACAAAATATGCCCCGACGGAGTTACAGATATTGTCATAGCCGGAATGGGCGGAGAGCTTATTGCTTCAATTATAGACAGGGCGGAATGGATCAGGGAAAACCGAATAAATCTAGTTCTTCAGCCTATGACAAAGTGGGATCATCTGAGAAAGTGGCTTTATGATAACGGCTTCAGGATAATAAGAGAAATTCCCTGTGAGGACGGACGTTTTGTCTATTCGGTCATGCAGGCGGTTTACATAGGCAGAGCTCCTGATTATAAATGCGATACGGCTTATCTTTACGCAGGAATGGTTACTGCGGATACCGAGGACGGAAAAAAATATCTGCTTCGTCAGGCTGAAAGGCTTGAAACGGCTGGCAGGGGAATGCTCCGTTCGGAAGGGAAAAAATCCGAAGGAGATAAAATGATCGAAACCGCCAAGGTTCTTAAATTAAAAATTTCCGTATGATACCTTGACATGATGAGAACTGAAGAGACGGCAAAGGAGTACAGTAATGTATTCAGTTTCTATCTCAGCGAGGCTCATATGGGACTAGCTCTGTTTTCAGGTATTCCGCTAGTTGTATTTGCCGTTTTGATAGGATTGTACGAATTTCTCAATGCCTTAATTAAAGACAGAAACCCGAAAAAAGAGGAGGATCAGAATGATAACAGCTAAGGATATTTACAATTACATAGACGAGATCGCTCCGTACTCTTTGCAGGAGGGTTACGACAACAGTGGTCTTAATGTGCTATTTAACGGCGGTGAGGTAAGGCGCGCGCTTATTGCTCTCGACATTACAAATGAAATTATTGCCGAGGCTGAGCGGGTAAAGGCTGATTTGATCATTACTCACCATCCTGTGATCTTCAGGGGACTGAAAACTCTTGATGAGAATAATCCTGCGGTCAAGCTTTGCAGGGCAGGAATTTCTGCGGTTTCGGCGCATACGAATTTCGATTCGGCTAAGATGAACGATATTTTGTGCGAGAAGCTTGGACTTGTGCCGAAAGAACCGCTTGCTGTGGAAAACGGAGCACCTATCGGATATGTTTGCGATCGTCAGCCGCTCTCCTGCAGAGCTATGGCGGCAAGGGTCAGATCTGCGCTTGGCAATACGGTTGTAAGATATAATGATCTGGGAGATGACCGTATGCTGTCACGGATAGCAGTCTGCTCAGGCAGCGGAGGAAGTTTTTTAGGAAGTGCTATGTCCAAAAAGGCGGACTGTTTAATAACCGGCGACGTAAAGCATGATATATTTACAGACGCTCACAATGCAGGAATATGCGTAATCGACGGCGGTCATTTTCATACCGAAAATATATTCTGCGGATATATGAAAAATATTCTGTCGGAAAAATTTCCGCAGGCTGAGTTTTCTGTGGCTGAGAGCAACAAAGATATTTTATCATATGAATTTTAAGGAGATCAAAAAATTATGGCCCTTGACGGAGTATTTTTAAGACTGGTAAAAAACGAGCTTTCACCTCTTATAGGCGGACGTGTAGAGAAGATACATCAGCCCTCAAGAGAGGAGCTTGTTTTCGGGATAAGGACTAAGGATGGCGCATATAAGCTGCTTTTAAATTCGGGAGCGGGAACTGCCAGAGTTCATGTAACAAAGGCAGAGATAGAAAATCCGAAAACTCCCCCAATGTTCTGTATGTTTATGAGAAAGCATTTGTCGTCCGGAAAGCTTGTGGACATCAGACAGGACGGGTTTGAGCGGATACTTTATTTTGATTTTGATTCCGCCAACGAGATGGGAGATATATGCCGGCTGACGCTTGCGGCTGAAATAATGGGCAGGCACTCGAATCTTATACTTATAAATTCCGAAGGAAGAATAATTGACAGTATAAAGCGTGTAGGTCAGGATATGTCCGCAGTAAGAATGGTACTTCCGGGTATGGCGTATACTTTGCCGCCCAGAGAACCTAAGCTTTCGCTGCTTGATTCTGAAGCGGAGGATATATGTGCGGAGATAGGGAGGTATCCTCAGCTAAGTCTGTCTAAGGCATTAATGAAAGCAATAGAGGGAATCTCTCCTGTCTTTGCAAGAGAAGCGGAGTATTTTGCTGCCCGGGGAACAGAAATCGCAGTACAGGATATGACTGACGAGGAATTTGACAGGCTTAAATTTTACCTCAGGAAAACGGCCGCTGAAATAAGAAACGGAGAAAATAAGTATACTGTATTAAAAACAAAGGACGGACTGCTGAAGGATTTTTGTTTTACGGCAGTAAATCAGTACGGCGCTCTTATGGTAACAAAGCAGTTTGGATCTCCGAGCGTAGTGCTTGATTATTTCTTTTCCGAAAGGGACAGAACGGCGAGAATGAAGCAGCGGGCGCAGGATCTCTTTAAAATGCTTGTAAGTACCTCAGAAAGAATAGCGAGAAGAACTGCAAATCAGCGTGAGGAGCTGAAGGAATGTGCCGGACGTGATAAGCTAAAAAAATACGGCGATCTGATTATGGCGAATCTTTATTGCCTTGAAAAGGGACAGGGAACGGCAGAGGTCGGAGATTACTACGAGCCGGACTGTCCTGTCATAAAAATTCCTCTTGACAAAAGGCTTACTCCTTCTCAGAATGCGCAGAAATACTACAAGGAATACCGTAAAGCGGATACTGCGGAGAAAAAGCTGATAGGACTTATAAAGCAGGGGGAGGAGGAGCTTGAATATATAGACTCAGTTTTCGATTCTCTTACAAGAGCGGACAGCGAAACGGATATTATACAGCTTAGGCTGGAGCTTGCGGAGCAGGGGTATGTAAAGTCTTCAAAGATAAAGGGAAAGCCTCCAAAGAGCCTGCCGCCGATAAGGTTTGTATCTTCGGACGGATATGAGATCAGGGTAGGGAGAAATAATAAGCAGAACGACAGGCTTACCTGCAAGGACAGCGATAAGCTGGACATATGGCTTCATACTCAGGGAATCACGGGGTCGCATACCGTTATTTCCTGCGGCGGAGAAACTCCTCCCGACAGAACACTGGAGGAAGCAGCGGTAATTGCGGCTTATCATTCAAAGGGCAAAAATTCGTCACAGGTTCCCGTGGATTATACGCTGATAAAGTATGTAAAGAAGCCAAACGGAGCAAAACCAGGAATGGTTATATTTACAAACAACCGTACGCTTTATGTTACGCCTGACGAGGAGCTTGTCAAAAGGCTTGCGGCTAAATAACTGATGACTTGCGGCGGCACTGTATTTTATTTTTGCAGATTCGAGCGACGTCAGGAGCGATCACGCGA